>NZ_JBNCKV010000012.1:0-205934 GCF_049841695.1 Micromonospora sp. DT178 | reverse complement strand
GGTGAGGGTCAGGTGGTGGTGGCGGATGTGCGGTGGGATCGGTTCGTGCCGTCGTTCACGGCGTTGCGTCCGTCTCGGCTGTTCACCGACATCCCCGAAGCACAGCCCGCGCAGGGCGAGGAGGCGCCGAAGAGCGAGGACCGCGGCGCGGCGTCGGCGCTGCGCGAGCGCCTGGCCGCCGCCTCCGGGCCGGAGCGCGACCGCATCCTGCTCGACCTGGTCCGCGGCACCGCCGCGGCGGTGCTGGGCCACGCCACGCCGAGCGGGATCAGGCCCGCCCGCGGCTTCCTCGAACTGGGCTTCGACTCGCTCACCGCCGTCGAGCTGCGCAACCGGCTGACCGCCGCGACGGGCATCGGGCTGCCCGCCACCCTCGTCTTCGACCACCCGACGCCGGCCGCGCTCGCCGGTCACCTGCGGGCCGAGCTGGTGCCCGAGCAGCCGGCGTTGCCGATCGCGGCGGAGATCGAGCGCCTCGACAAGCTCCTCGGCGGGCTGCCGGGCGACCAGGTCGACGACGCCGTCATCGGCCGGCTGGAGGATCTGGTGGCCAGGTGGCGGGGACGACCCGCCGCCACGCCGGCGCCGGCCGCCGGGGAGGAGTTGGAGTCGGCGAGCCGGGAGGAGCTCTTCGACATCATCCAGCGGGAGTTCGGCAAGTCCTGAACGGACGGTCGGCGCCTCTCGACGCGTACGCCGTGAGCTGGCCGGCGGCGGCCAGGCCCACGGTCGCCTAGGGGTGCGCGGCGCCCGTCTAGGGGTGTGCCTGTGCGGGCCCGGCTCCGTAGGGTCAAAGCCCGTCAGGCCGTCTCGCCCTGCCCACCGGCAGCCGAGCGGTACGGATGTGGGTGCGTGCGGTACCCCGGATGGACGGGAGGTCCGCATGGCCGGATCCGGCCTGCCTCAGTTGCTCGCCATCAGTGACCTGCACGTGGTCCACGCGGAGAACAAGGCCATCGTGGAACGGCTGCGGCCGGAGCGCGACGGCGACTGGCTCATCGTCGCCGGCGACGTCGGCGAGTTCGTCGCCGACATCGAGTGGGCGCTGGGACTGCTCAGCCGCCGGTTCGCCAAGGTGATCTGGGCTCCCGGCAACCACGAGCTCTGGACCCCCCGCGAGGACCCGATCCAGCTGCGGGGAGACGCGCGCTACCAGCACCTGGTGGAGCTGTGCCGCGGGCTCGGGGTGGTGACTCCGGAGGACCCGTACCCCGTCTGGGACCCGCAGGGAGACGACCCGGTCCTGATCGCCCCGCTGTTCGTGCTCTACGACTACACCTTCCGGCCGGCCGGGACGTACACCCGGGAGCAGGCCCTGGCGCGGGCGCACGAGGTCGGCGTGGTCTGCACCGACGAGATCCTGCTGCATCCGGACCCGTACCCGACGCGCGACGCCTGGTGCCGGGCGCGGCTGGCCCTGACCGAGCGCCGGCTCACCGCGGAACGCGGTGGGCTGCCCACCGTCCTGGTCAACCACTTCCCGCTCGTCCGCGAACCCACCCGGATCCTGCGGTACCCGGAGTTCGCGCAGTGGTGCGGCACCGAGGCCACCGCCGACTGGCACGTCCGGTTCGACGCCCGCGTCGCCGTCTACGGCCACCTGCACATCCCGCGCACCACCTGGTACGACGGGGTCCGGTTCGAAGAGGTCTCGGTGGGCTACCCACGGGAGTGGCGTCGCCGCTCGACGCCTCCGGGGCGGCTGCGCCGCATCCTGCCGGCGGTCGCCGGACAGCCCGCCTGAGTGGTCCTCGCGACGCTGGTCACCGCTGCCTCGGGGGCCCGCCGCGACGGCCCGAGCGGGCCGGTCGATCAGGGGTTCTCTAGGGGTTGGGCGCGTGATGGGCGCTCAGTACCGTCCAGTCACGGTGGCGGGCATGTGTCGGCGGGACGGCCCGGCGTGGCGGGCTCCTGAGCAGGCACGACAACCGGAATCGGGAACAGGTGTCGGGATCGTGAGCCGAGCGGCCATGTCTCCACCCACCTGTGCACGAAGCCGGTCCGTCGGTGGTGGTGTGGTCAACGAATCGGCAGATTCCGATCGATAGCAAGCTCTGGGCGGGTGGGTCATGGCGGACGAAGACAAGCTCCTCGAACACCTGAAGTGGGTGACCTCCGAGCTCCGCCTGGCGCGCCGTCGCCTGACCGAGCTGGAGAACGAGGACGCCGAGCCGATCGCGATCGTCGGCATGGCCTGCCGCTTCCCCGGCGGGGTCACCTCGCCGGAGGACCTCTGGGACCTGGTCGCGGGCGGCGTGGACGCCACCGGCACGTTCCCCGACGACCGGGGCTGGGACCTCGACGGGCTCTACGACCCCGACCCGGACCACCCCGGCACCACCTACAGCAACCGGGGCGGCTTCCTGCGCGACGCCGGCCTGTTCGACCCGACCCTGTTCGGCATCTCGCCGCGCGAGGCGCTGGCCATGGACCCGCAGCAGCGGCTCCTGCTCGAGGTGACCTGGGAGGTCTTCGAACGGGCCGGCATCGACGCCGCGTCGGTGCGGGGCAGCCGTACCGGGGTGTTCGTCGGCACCGCGGGGCAGGACTACACGTCGGTCCTTCGGCAACTGCCCGAGGGCACGGAGGGCTACGTCCTCACCGGCACCGCCGCGAGCGTCATGTCCGGCCGGCTGGCGTACTCCTTCGGGCTGGAGGGCCCGGCCGTCACGATCGACACCGCCTGCTCCTCGTCGCTGGTCGCCCTGCACCTCGCCGGTCAGGCCCTGCGCGACGGCGAGTGCTCCCTCGCCGTGGCCGGCGGCGTGACCGTGCTGGCCACGCCCGGCGCCTTCGTCGAGTTCTCCCGCCAGCGGGGGCTCGCCTCCGACGGCCGGTGCAAGGCGTTCTCCGCCGACGCCGACGGGACCGGCTGGTCCGAGGGTGTCGCCATGCTGCTCGTCGAGAAGCTCTCCGACGCCCGGCGCAACGGTCACCCCGTCCTGGCGGTGATCCGGGGCAGCGCCGTTAACCAGGACGGCGCCAGCAGCGGCCTGACCGCTCCCAACGGTCCCTCGCAGCAGCGGGTCATCCGGCAGGCGCTGGAGAACGCCCGGCTCAGCCCGTCCGACGTGGACGTGGTCGAGGCGCACGGCACGGGTACCCGGCTCGGTGACCCGATCGAGGCGCAGGCGCTGCTCGCCACGTACGGTCAGGGACGCTCCGCCGAACGGCCGCTGTGGCTGGGTTCGCTGAAGTCGAACATCGGCCACCCGCAGGCCGCCGCCGGCGCCGGCGGCGTCATCAAGATGGTGATGGCGATGCGGCACGGCGTGCTGCCGCCCACCCTGCACGTGGCCCGGCCGTCCCCGCACGTCGACTGGTCGACCGGCGCCGTGTCCCTGCTGGACGAGGCCCGCCCGTGGACGGGCGGCGACCACGTCCGCCGGGCCGCCGTGTCGTCCTTCGGCATGAGCGGCACGAACGCCCACCTGATCCTGGAGCAGGCCCCGGCCCCCGACGCGGCTGCCGACGAGGCCGCCCCGTCCCGCCGTCCCGTCGTCGCGCCGGTGCTGCTCTCCGCCGCGCAGCCGGCCGCGTTGTCCGCGCAGGCCGAGCGGCTGGCCCGTTGGCTGGGCGACGACGGGGAGCCGCGCCCGCTCGACGTGGCGTGGTCGTCGGTGGTGTCCCGGTCGACGCTCGACCGGCGCGCGGTGGTGCTCGCCGAGGACCGCGCGGGCCTGCTGGCGGGCCTGGAGTCCCTGGCGGCGGGAGCGCCGTCGGGCACGGTGGTCACGGGCCAGGCCGGGGACCGGGGTCCGCTGGCGGTGATCTTCTCCGGCCAGGGCGCGCAGCGCGCCGGCATGGGTCGGGAGCTGTACGCCGAGTTCCCCGTCTTCGCCGCCGCCCTCGACGAGGCGTGCGGGCACCTGGACCGGGTGCTGCCGCGCCCGCTGCGGGAGGTGCTGTTCGCGCCGGAGGGTTCCGCCGAGGCGGAGCTGCTCGACCAGACCGCGTTCACCCAGGCCGGGCTGTTCGCCGTCGAGGTGGCGCTGTTCCGGCTGATCGAGTCGTTCGGCGTGGTGCCGGACTTCGTGGGCGGGCACTCGATCGGCGAGATCGCCGCCGCGCACGTGGCCGGGGTGCTGTCCCTCCAGGACGCCTGCCTGCTGGTGGCGGCACGGGGCCGGTTGATGCAGGCGCTGCCGGAGGGCGGCGGCATGCTCGCCGTGGCCGCCGACGAGGCGGCGGTGGTCGAGTCGCTCGCCGGGCTGGCCGACCGGGTCGGCGTCGCGGCGGTGAACGGCCCGACCTCGGTCGTGGTCTCCGGCGCCGTCGACGCGCTCGACGAGGTGGAGCGGACCTGGCGGGAGCGGGGTGTGCGTACCCGCCGGTTGACCGTCAGCCACGCGTTCCACAGCCCGCTGATGGAGCCGGTGCTGGAGCGCTTCCGCGGCATCGTCGAGCGGTTGACCTTCGCCGCGCCCGCGCTGCCGATCGTGTCGAACCTGACCGGGGCGCTCGCCGACGCCGAGGAGATCCGCACCGCCGACTACTGGGTGCGGCACGTGCGCGAGGCGGTGCGTTACGCCGACGGGATCGCGGCCCTGCGCGACGCCGGGGTCGACACGTTCCTGGAGGTCGGTCCGCAGAGCGTGCTGACCGCGATGACGGCGGACGTCCTGCCCGACGACGACGTGCTGACCGTCGCCGCCCAGCGCCGGGACCGGCCGCAGGCGCAGGCGCTCCTGGCGGCGCTGGCCGAGCTGCACGTGCACGGGGTCCCGGTGACCTGGCAGGAGTGGTTCGCCGACACCGGGGCGCGCCGGGTGGACCTGCCCACGTACGCCTTCCAGCGGGAGCGGTTCTGGCCCGAGGTGGTGCCGTGGCGGGTGGGCGACGTGTCGGGCGCCGGCCTGGGCGTGGCGGGGCACCCGCTGCTCGGTGCGGCGGTGCGCCTCGCCGGCGACGACGAGGTGGTGCTGACCGGCCGGCTGTCGACGTCGACGCACCCGTGGCTGGCGGACCACGTGGTCGGCGGTGCCGTGGTGGTGCCGGGCACCGCGCTGGTCGAGCTGGCGGTGCGCGCCGGCGACGAGGTGGGCGCGTCGCGCGTACGGGAGCTGACCGTGGCGGCGCCGCTGGTGCTGCCGGAGTCCGGCGCGGTACGCGTGCAGGTGCGCGTCGGCGCGGCCGACGACTCCGCCGTCCGCTCGGTGTCGGTGTACTCCCAGCCCGAGGACGACGGCGACGGCGAGTGGGTGCGGCACGCCGACGGTGCGCTCGAACCGGTGTCGGCCGACGAGCCGGGCGTCGGCGCGTGGCCGCCGGTGGGCGCGACCGAGGTGGACCTGACCGGCTGGTATCCGAAGCTGGCGGAGCACGGCCTGTCGTACGGGCCGGTGTTCCAGGGCGTGCGGCGGGCCTGGACGGCCGACGGTGCGGCGTTCGCCGAGGTGGCGTTGCCGGACGGGGCGGCCGGGGACGCGAGCGCGTTCGGGGTGCACCCGGCGCTGCTGGACGCCGCGCTGCACCCGGTGGCGCTGCTGCTGGCGTCGGAGGCGGCGGGCGGGCCGCGCGTGCCGTTCGCGTTCGAGGGTGTGCAGGTGCACGCCTCGGGGGCGAGGACGCTGCGGGTGCGCCTGACCCGGGACGGCTCCGGGGTGCGGCTGGTCGCCTGCGACGGCTCGGGCGCGCCGGTGGTGTCGGTGGACTCCCTGGTGCTGCGGGAGATGACCGGTACGGCGACCCGGGGCGCCGCCGCCCGGTCGCTGTTCGAGGTGGCCTGGCGGGCCGAGGAAATCGCTGGCGTCGACGACGTTGCGGGGTGGGCCGCGCTGGGCCGGCCGGCGTCGGCCGCGCTGCCGGAGCTGCCGGTCTTCGCGGACGTGGCGGCGCTGGCGGCGGGCGGGGCCACGGCCCGGCGGGTGCTGCTGACGGTGCCCGCCGGCGATCCCGGCGTCGCCGTGCCGGAGGCCGTGCGGGCGGTCACCAACGATGTGCTGGAGGTGCTGCGGTCCTGGCTCGCCGCCGAGCCGCTGGCGGACACGAAGCTCGTGGTGGTGACCCGGGGCGCCGTGGCAGCCGGGGACGACGACCGGGTCACCGACCTGGCTGCCGCCGCGGTCTGGGGCCTGCTGCGCTCGGCGCAGTCGGAGCACCCGGGCCGGATCGTCCTCGCCGACGTCGACGGCGGGCTGACCCCCGCGACCCTCGCCGTGCTGGCCGGCGCGGCGGCCGACCCGTCGGTCTCCGGCGGCCAGCTCGCGGTGCGGGGCGAGCGGACCCTCGTGCCGAGGCTGGTGCGGCCGGTGGGCGACGAGCTGACCCCGCCGCCCGGGCCGTGGCACCTCGCCCCCGTCACGCCCGGCACCCTGGACGGAATCGGGCCGGTCCGTGCCGTGCCCGGGCCGCTGGAGGCGGGGCAGGTGCGCATCGCCGTGCGCGCGGCCGGGGTGAACTTCCGGGACGTGCTGATCGGCCTGGGGATGTACCCGGATCCCGCGGCGGTGATGGGCAGCGAGGGCGCGGGCGTGGTGGTCGAGGTCGGCCCCGGCGTGACCGACCTGGCGCCCGGCGACCGGGTGATGGGCATGTTCGAGCTCGGGTTCAGCCCGCAGGCGGTCGCCCACCGGGAGCGCATCGCCAGGATGCCCGCCGGCTGGTCCTTCACCCAGGCGGCGTCCGTCCCCCTGGTCTTCCTGACCGCGTACTACGCGCTGCGTGACCTGGCCGGGCTGCGGGCCGGTGAGTCGGTGCTCATCCACAACGGCGCGGGCGGCGTCGGCATGGCCGCCATCCAGCTCGCCCACCACCTCGGCGCCACCGTCCACGCGACGGCGAGCCCCGGCAAGTGGGGCGTGCTGCGGGGCCTGGGGGTGGCCGAGGAGCGCATCGCGTCGTCGCGGACCACCGAGTTCGAGCAGGTCTTCGGCGCGGCCACCGGCGGCGCCGGGGTGGACGTGGTGCTCGACGCGCTGGCCGGCGAGTTCGTCGACGCGTCGCTGCGGCTGCTGCCGCGCGGCGGCCGGTTCGTGGAGATGGGCAAGGCCGACCTGCGCGACCCGGAGGCGGTCACCGCCGAACACCCGGGCGTGGCCTACCGCGCGTTCGACCTGAACGAGGCGGGCAGCACCCGGATCGGCGAGATGCTCGCCGAGGTCCTCGCCCTGTTCGCGCAGGGCGCGCTGCGGCCGCTGCCCGTACGGGCGTGGGACGTGCGTCAGGCCCGGCAGGCGCTGCGGCACGTCAGCCAGGCCCGCCACGTCGGCAAGGTGGTGCTGCGCGTCCCCGCGCCCGTGGACCCCGAGGGCACCGTGCTCCTCACCGGCGCGGCCGGGACCCTGGCCGGCGTGCTCGCGCGGCACCTCGTCGCCACCGGCCAGGCGCGGCACCTGCTGCTGGCCTCCCGCCGCGCACCCGGCCGCGACGGTGCCGACGACTACGCCACCCTGGTCCGGGAACTGACCGACGCGGGCGCCACCGTCACCGCCGTGACGGTCGACGTCGGCGACCCCGCGCAGGTCACCGAGCTGGTCGCCGGGATCGACCCGGCGCACCCGTTGACCGCCGTCGTCCACACCGCCGGGGTGATCGCCGACGCGACCATCGGCTCGCTGGACGAGTCCGCCCTGCGTACGGTGATGGCGCCGAAGGTGGACGCCGGCTGGGCGCTGCACGAGGCGACCCGGCACCTGGACCTGTCGGCGTTCGTGCTGTTCTCCTCGGTGGCGGCCACCCTCGGCTCCCCGGGGCAGGGCAACTACGCCGCCGCCAACGCGTTCCTCGACGCCCTCGCGCAGCACCGCCGGCAGCAGGGGCTGCCCGCCACCAGCGTCGCCTGGGGCATGTGGGCCACCGACAGCACGATGACCGCACACCTCGACGGCGACGACCAGCAGCGGCTGCGGCGGGTCGGGATGAGCCGGCTCTCCCCGGCCGAGGGCGCCGAACTCTTCGACGCCGCCCTGCCGGCGGTCCAACCGGTCGTCGTCGCGGCCCGGCTCCAGGTCACCGGCGAGGCGAGCCACGTACCGCCGCTGATGCGGCACCTGCTGCGCGGCGGCGGCCGACGCCGCACCGCCACCGACCAGCCGACCGCCGGGACGTCGTGGCGGGACCGCCTCGGCGGCCTCTCCGAGGCGGACGCCCGGCAGGCGCTGGTGGACCTCGTCTGCGGACAGGCCGCCACGGTGCTGGGTCACGCCTCGGCGCAGGCGGTCCCCGCCGCCCGGGCCTTCAAGGACCTGGGGTTCGACTCGCTGACCTCGGTGGAGCTGCGCAACCGGCTGGGCGCCGCGACCGGGCTGCGGCTCTCCGCCACGCTGGCCTTCGACCACCCCACCCCGGCCCGGCTGGCCGAGCACCTGTTCGCGCAGCTCGGCCCGTCCACCGGCGCCGGCACCACGGTCCGTACCGTCGTGACGGCCGACGCCGACGAACCGATCGCCATCATCGGCATGGCCTGCCGCTACCCCGGCGGCGTCGCCACCCCCGAGCAGCTGTGGCAGCTCGTCACCTCCGGGTCCGACGCGATCGGCGGGTTCCCCACCGACCGCGGCTGGGACCTCGACCGGCTGTACGGCACGGACGGCGACCAGGCCGGCGGCACCGTCACCGACCAGGGCGGCTTCCTCTACGACGCGGCCGACTTCGACGCCGGCTTCTTCAACATCAGCCCCCGCGAGGCCCTCGCCATGGACCCGCAGCAGCGGCTGCTGCTGGAGACCGCCTGGGAGAGCTTCGAGTACGCCCGCATCGACCCCACCGCGCTCGGCGGCACCGCCACCGGTGTCTTCATCGGCGCGGCCTCCTCCGGCTACGCCACCAGCGGACGCGACGACCTCGACGGCCTCGAGGGGCACCTGCTGACCGGAACGGCGGGCAGCGTCGCCTCCGGGCGGGTCGCCTACACGTTCGGCCTCGAAGGCCCGGCGGTCACCGTCGACACCGCCTGCTCCTCGTCCCTGGTGGCGCTGCACCTCGCCGCCCAGGCGCTGCGCGGCGGCGAGTGCGACATGGCCCTGGCCGGCGGGGTGGCGCTGATGGCGCAGCCCGGCATGTTCTCCGAGTTCTCCCGGCAGGGCGGCCTGGCCCCGGACGGGCGGTGCAAGGCGTTCGCCGCCGGCGCCGACGGCACCGGCTGGTCCGAGGGCGTCGGAATGCTGCTGGTGGAGCGCCTGTCCGACGCCCGGCGCAACGGGCACCGGGTGCTGGCCGTGCTGCGCGGCTCCGCCGTCAACCAGGACGGCGCGTCCAACGGGCTGACCGCCCCGAACGGCCCGTCGCAGCAGCGGGTGATCCGGCAGGCGCTGGAGAACGCGCGGCTGACGCCGGCCGACGTGGACGCCGTCGAGGCGCACGGCACCGGCACCGTCCTCGGCGACCCGATCGAGGCGCAGGCGGTGCTGGCCACCTACGGGCAGGACCGCGCCGCCGCCGAGCCGCTCTGGCTCGGCTCGATCAAGTCGAACATCGGCCACTCCCAGGCCGCGGCCGGGGTGGCCGGCGTGATCAAGATGGTGCTGGCGATGCGGCACGGCGTGCTGCCGCCCACCCTGCACGTGGACGAGCCCTCGCCCCACGTCGACTGGAGCGCCGGGGCGGTCGCCCTGCTCACCGAGGCCCGGCCGTGGCCGGCGGTGGAGCGGCCGCGCCGGGCCGCCGTGTCGTCGTTCGGCATCAGCGGCACCAACGCGCACACCATCATCGAGCAGGCGCCCGACGAGGCGACCCCGGCGGCGCCCCCGCCGGCCGGGGACCTTCCCGGCCTGGTCGGGCCCGCCGCCGTGCCCCTGCCGGTGTCCGGCAGGAGCCCCCGCGCGCTCCGGGCGCAGGCCGCCCGCCTCGGCGAGCTGCTCGCCGGCGACGCCGCGGCGGAGCCGCTCGACCTCGGGTTCTCCCTGGCCACCCAGCGGGCCCACCACCCGTACCGCGCGGTCGTCGTGGCCGCCGACCGCGACGACGCGGTCACCCGGCTGGCCGCCCTCGCCTCCGCCGACAGCTCGCCGGCCGGCGTGGACGCCGCGCCGAAGGTCGTCTTCGTCTTCCCCGGCCAGGGCTCCCAGTGGCAGGGGATGGCGCTGGACCTGCTGGAGACCTCGCCGGTCTTCCGGCAGCGGATGGCGGAGTGCGCCGAGGAACTGTCCCGGCTGGTCGACTGGTCCCTCGAGGACGTGCTCCGGGAGGCGCCCGGCGCGCCGCCCCTGGACCGGGTGGACGTGGTCCAGCCCGCGCTCTTCTCCGTCATGGTGTCCCTCGCGCAGCTCTGGCGCTCGTGCGGCGTCGAACCGGCCGCCGTCGTCGGGCACTCGCAGGGTGAGATCGCCGCGGCCTGCGCGGCCGGCGCGCTGACCCTCGCCGACGCGGTGCGGCTCGTCGTGGCGCGCAGCCGTGGACTGCTGGCCATCTCGGGTCGGGGCGGCATGGTCTCCGTCCCGCTGCCGGCCGCCGACACCGAGCAGTTGATCGCGCAGTGGCGGGGCACCCTCTCCGTGGCCGCCCTCAACGGCGCCGCCGCGACCGTGGTCTCCGGTGACGCGGCGTCGGTCGCCGAACTGCTCGCGCACTGCGCCGAGCGGGACATCCGGGCCCGCGCGATCGCCGTCGACTACGCCTCACACTGCGGCCACGTCGACGCCGTACGCGACGACCTGGTGGCCGCGCTCGGCACGGTCGACTCCCGCTCGACCGGGGTGGCGTTCCACTCGACGGTCACCGGCGAGCCGATCGACACCGCCGAGCTCGACGCGGGCTACTGGTACCGCAACCTGCGGGAACCGGTCCGGCTCGCGCCGGTGCTGGACCAGCTGATCGACCAGGGCTTCCGGGTCTTCGTCGAGGTCAGCCCGCACCCCGTGCTGAAGGTGGTGGTCCAGGACGCGCTGGAGAAGGCCACCGGCGCCGTCGACGCGGGCGTCGTGGTCGGTTCGCTGCGCCGCGACGAGAACGGGCCGCACCAGATGCTGACCGGTCTCGGTGACCTGCACGTCGCCGGGGTGCCCGTCGACTGGGCGGCGGTGTTCGCCGGCTCCGGCGCCGCCGGCGTCGACCTGCCGACGTACGCCTTCCAGCGGGAGCGGTTCTGGCCGGCGGTGGACCACTCCGCCGGCGGCGACGTGTCGGGCGCGGGCCTGGGGGCGGCGGGACATCCGCTGCTCGGCGCGGCGGTACGCCTCGCCGGTGACGACGAGGTGGTGCTGACCGGCCGGCTGTCGGTGTCGACGCACCCGTGGCTGGCCGACCACGTGGTCGGCGGTGCGGTGCTGGCGCCGGGCACCGCGCTGGTGGAGTTGGTGGTGCGCGCCGGCGACGAGATGGGTGCCTCGCGGGTACGCGAGTTGACGGTGGCGGCGCCGCTGGTGCTGCCCGCCTCCGGTGCCGTCCGCGTGCAGGTACGCGTCGGCGCGGCCGACAGCTCCGGCGTCCGGTCGGTGGCGGTCCACTCGCAGCCCGACGGCGACGCGGAGGCCGAGTGGACGCGGCACGCCGACGGTGTGCTGGAGCCTGCCGCCGACGAGCCGGAGGTGGGCGCCTGGCCGCCCGTCGGGGTGCCCGAGGTGGACCTCGCCGGCTGGTATCCGGCGCTGGCGGAGCGGGGCCTGACCTACGGTCCGTCGTTCCAGGGGCTACGCCGGCTGTGGGCCGCCGGCGACCACGCGTACGCCGAGGTGGCGTTGCCGGACGAGGCGATCGCCGACACCGACCGGTTCGCCGTGCATCCGGCGCTGCTGGACGCCGCGCTGCACCCCGTGGGGCTGCTGCTGGCGGACCGCTCCGGTGGGCCGCGGGTGCCCTTCGCCTTCGAGGGCGTGCAGGTGCACGCCTCCGGGGCCCGGGTGCTGCGGGTGCGGTTGACCCGGACGGGTTCCCGGGTGCGGCTGGTGGCCGGCGACGAGTCGGGCGCGCCCGTGGTGTCGGTGGACGCGCTCGCGTTGCGGGAGATGACCGCCTCCGCCGGCCAGGACCCCACCGAGCGGGCGCTGTTCGAGGTGACGTGGCAGCCCGAGCGGGTCACGCCGGCGCGCGACGTCACCGGCTGGATGCTGCTCGGCGACACCGAGGTGCCGGCGGACCTGTCCACGCCGGTGTTCCCGACTGTCGACGACCTCGTCACGGCGATCTCCGGCGGAGTGGTCGAGGCGCCCCGCGCGCTGGTGCTTCCGGTCCGGGCGGACACGCCGGATGCCGGGCTGCCCGACCTGGTGGGCACGGTCACCGCCCAGGTGCTGGACGTGCTGCGGTCCTGGCTGGACGCCGAGGCCCTGGCCGACACGAAGCTGGTGGTGGTGACCCGCGGCGCGGTGCTCGCCGTACCGGCCGACGCGCTGCGGGACCTGACCGGCGCGACGGTCTGGGGCCTGCTGCGCTCGGCGCAGTCGGAGCACCCGGGACGGATCGTCCTCGCCGACGTCGAGGGCGCGCTCACCCCGGCGGTCCTCGCGGTGCTGGCCGCGGTGGCCGAGGACCCGTCGGCCACCGGCGGCCAGGTGGCCGTACGCGGCGACGAGGTGCGCACCCCGCGCCTGGGCCGGCCCGCCGGTCCGGCCGCCGAGGAACTCGTCGCGCCGGCCGGGCTGTGGCAGGTCGGGGCGGTGAGCCCCGGCACCCTCGACGGGATCGGCATGGTGCCCGCCACGCCCGTCGCCCTGGACGCCGGCCAGGTGCGCATCGCGGTGCGCGCGGCCGGCGTGAACTTCCGCGACGTGCTGATCGGCCTGGGCATGTACCCGGATCCGGCGGCCGTGATGGGCAGCGAGGGTGCGGGTGTCGTGGTCGAGGTCGGCCCCGGCGTGACCGACCTGGCGCCCGGTGACCGGGTGCTCGGCATGTTCGAGCCGGCCTTCGCCCCCGAGGTGGTCGCCGCCCGCGACCTCGTCGCGAAGATCCCCGACGGCTGGTCCTTCGCGCAGGCCGCGTCGGTGCCGGTGGTGTTCCTGACCGCGTACTACGCGCTGCGTGACCTGGCCGGGCTGCGGGCCGGTGAGTCGGTGCTGATCCACAACGGCGCCGGTGGCGTCGGGATGGCCGCCATTCAGCTCGCCCGGCACTGGGGCGCGACGGTGTACGCCACCGCCAGCCCCGGCAAGTGGGGTGTGCTGCGTGGCCTCGGGGTGGCCGGGGAGCGGATCGCGTCGTCGCGGACCACGGAGTTCGAGCAGACCTTCGGCGTGGCCACCGGCGGCGCGGGGGTCGACGTGGTGCTCGACGCGTTGGCCGGCGAGTTCGTCGACGCGTCGCTGCGGCTGCTGCCGCGCGGTGGCCGGTTCGTGGAGATGGGCAAGGCCGACGTCCGCGACCCGGAGACGGTCGCCGCCGACCACCCGGGCGTCACCTACCGCGCGTTCGACCTCAACGAGGCCGGACACCCGCGGATCGGCGAGATGCTCACCGAGATCCTCGCCCTGTTCGCGCAGGGCGCGCTGCGCCCGCTGCCCGTACGGGCGTGGGACGTGCGTCAGGCCCGGCAGGCGCTGCGGCACATCAGCCAGGCCCGCCACATCGGCAAGGTCGTCCTGCGGGTGCCCGCGCCCGCCGACCCCGACGGCACCGTGCTGCTCACCGGCGCGGGAGGCGCCCTCGCCCGGGTGTTCGCCCGGCACCTGGTCGCCACCGGTCAGACGCGGCACCTGCTGCTGGCCTCGCGCCGTGGCCCCGAGCAGTACCAGGACCTGGTCGATGAGCTCACCCAGGCCGGTGCCCGGGTCACCGTCGGCACCGCCGACGTGACCGACCCCCGGCAGGTGACCCGGCTGCTGGAACTGGTGGACCCGGCGCACCCGCTGACGGCGGTCGTGCACACCGCCGGGGCGATCGCCGACGCGACCATCGGCTCGCTGGACGAGTCCGCCCTGCGTACGGTGATGGCGCCGAAGGTGGACGCCGGGTGGGCGTTGCACGAGGCGACCGCGCACCTGGACCTGTCGGCGTTCGTGCTGTTCTCCTCGGTGGCGGCCACCCTCGGTTCGCCGGGGCAGGGCAACTACGCGGCGGCCAACGCGTTCCTCGACGCCCTCGCGCAGCACCGCCGGCAGCAGGGGCTGCCCGCCACCAGCCTCGCCTGGGGACTGTGGGCCACCAGCAGCGCCATGACCGCGCACCTGCACGGCAACGACCACCGCAAGGCGATCCGCGCCACCAGCGCCCCGCTGACCGACCAGCAGGGCGTCGCGCTCTTCGAGGCGGCACGACAGCGCGGCGGCGCCCACCTCGTACTCATGAACCTGCCGCCGGCGACGGCGCGCCCGGCCGGCGGCACCGTGCCCAGCCTGCTGCGTGACCTGGTCCGCGCCTCCGCTCCGGCCCGCCGCGCGGTGGGTCGGGGCCCGGCCGACACCGCGTCGGTGCGGGACCGCCTGGCGATGCTCAGCCCGGCCGAGCGGCGCAACCACCTGCTCGACCTGGTGGCCGCGAACGTCGCCAGCGTGCTCGGGCACCGCTCCGCGGAGAACGTCGACCCCCACCGCGCCTTCAAGGAGTTGGGCTTCGACTCGCTCACCTCGGTCGAACTGCGCAACCGGCTCTCCGCCGCGACCGGGCTGCGGCTGCCCGCGACCGTGGCGTTCGACCACCCGGCCCCCGCGGTGCTCGCCGACTTCCTCGACCGGGAACTGGGCGGCGGATCGGACGCCGCCCGGCCGGCCGTGGTCGGCACGGCCGCCGCGCTCGACGAGCCGATCGCCATCATCGGCATGGCTTGCCGCTTCCCCGGAGACGTGCAGACCCCCGAGCAGCTCTGGCAGGTGGTCACCGACGGCGCCGACGTCATCTCGCCGTTCCCCACCGACCGGGGCTGGGACCTGGACGACCTGCGGGCCAGCGGCGAGGACGACACGTCCGTACCCCGCCAGGGCGGCTTCCTGCACGACGCCGCCCAGTTCGACGCCGCCTTCTTCGGGATCTCGCCCCGGGAGGCGCTGGCCATGGACCCGCAGCAGCGGTTGCTGCTGGAGACGTCCTGGGAGGCCTTCGAACGGGCGGGGATCGACCCGCACTCGGCGCGGGGCAGCAGCACCGGCGTCTACGTCGGGCTCATCTACCACGACTACGCCTCCCAGGCCGCCGGAACCACCGACGAGGTGGACGGCTACGTCGGCAACGGCAGCGCGGGAAGCGTCGCCTCGGGACGCATCTCGTACCTGTTCGGCCTCGAAGGTCCGGCGGTCACCGTCGACACCGCCTGCTCGTCGTCGCTGGTCGCGCTGCACCTGGCCACCCAGGCGCTGCGACAGGACGAGTGCCGGCTCGCGCTCGCCGGCGGGGTGAGCGTGATGTCCACCCCCGGCATGCTGACCGAGTTCTCCCGGCAGCGCGGCCTGTCGCCCGACGGTCGGTGCAAGGCCTTCGGCGCGGGCGCCGACGGCACCGGCTTCGCCGAGGGCGTCGGCATGCTCCTGCTGGAGCGCCTCTCCGACGCGCAGCGCAACGGCCACCGCGTCCTCGCCGTCGTGCGGGGCAGCGCGGTGAACCAGGACGGGGCCAGCAGCGGCCTGACCGCGCCGAACGGTCCCGCGCAGCAGCGGGTCATCCGGCAGGCGCTGGCGAACGCCCGGCTGACCCCGGGCGACGTCGACGCCGTCGAGGCGCACGGCACGGGCACCGCGCTGGGCGACCCGATCGAGGCACAGGCCCTCCTGGCCACGTACGGGCAGGACCGGCCGCAGGACCGGCCGCTGTGGCTCGGTTCGATCAAGTCGAACATCGGTCACGCCCAGGCGGCGGCGGGCGTCGCCGGGGTGATCAAGATGGTGTTGGCGATGCGGCACGGTGTGCTGCCGCCGACCCTGCACGCGGACGAGCCGTCGCCGCACATCGACTGGACCGCCGGCTCGGTGGCCCTGCTCACCGGCGCCCGGTCGTGGCCGGCCGTCGACCGGCCGCGCCGGGCCGCGGTGTCGTCGTTCGGCATCAGCGGCACCAACGCGCACACGATCATCGAACAGGCGCCGGAGTTCGTCCCGCCGCCCGCCGGGCCGCCCGCGGCGTCCCCCGTCGACCTCGTCGCCTGCGTTCTCTCGGCCCGCGACGACGCCGCCCTGCGCGAGCAGGCCCGCCGGCTGCGGGGCCTGCTGGACGACGAACCGGACCTGACGCTCGCCGACGTCGCCCACGCGCTCGCCACCCGCCGCACGGCCTTCGAACACCGCGTGGTGCTGCTGGCCCGGGAGCGCGACGACCTGCTCACCGCCCTCGACGCGGTCGCTGAGGGGCAGCCCTCGGCCGCCGTCGTCCACGGCGTGGCCCGCGGCGGACGCACCGCGATCCTCTTCTCCGGCCAGGGCGCCCAGCGTCCCGGCATGGGACGCGAGCTGTACGCCGCCCATCCGGTCTTCGCCGCCGCCCTCGACGAGGTGTGCGGGCACCTGGACCAGCACCTGCCCCGTCCGCTGCGCGAGGTGCTGTTCGCCGAGGCGGGCACGCCGGAGGCGGAGCTGCTGGACCAGACCGTCTTCACCCAGGCCGGGCTGTTCGCCGTCGAGGTGGCCCTGTTCCGGCTGGTCGAGTCGTTCGGCGTCCGGGCGGACCTGGTGGCCGGGCACTCGATCGGCGAGGTGGCCGCCGCCCACGTCGCCGGGCTGTTCAGTCTCGCCGACGCCTGCGCGCTCGTCGGGGCCCGTGGCCGGCTCATGCAGGCCCTGCCGCAGGGCGGCGGGATGCTCGCGGTCGGCACCGACGAGCAGGCCGTCGTGGAGTCGTTGGCCGGGCTCACCGACCGGCTCGGCGTCGCGGCGGTGAACGCCCCGACCGCCGTGGTGGTCTCCGGCGAGGTCGGAGCCCTCGACGAGGTGGAGCGGACCTGGCAGGACCGGGGCGTACGCACCCGCCGGCTGAACGTCAGCCACGCCTTCCACAGCCCGCTGATGGAGCCGATGCTGCGCGAGTTCCGGCAGGTGCTCGACACCCTGACGTTCCGCTGGCCGACCCTGCCGATCGTGTCGAACCTGACGGGGGAGATCGCCGACCCCGACGAGATCGGCACCCCCGACTACTGGGTCCGGCACGTCCGCGAGACCGTCCGGTTCGCCGACGGGGTCGCCAGCCTGCGTACGCGCAACGTCCGGGTCTTCCTCGAGCTGGGCCCCGACGCGGTGCTCGCCGGCATGGTGCGCGGCTGCCTGCCCGACGACGGCGACACGCTCCCGGCGGCCGTCGTGGCGAGCCTGCGCCCGGGCCGCCCGGAACCTGTGTCGCTGATGAACGCGCTGGCGGAGCTGCACGTGCACGGCGTGCCGGTCACCTGGACCGACCTCCTGACCGGCACCGCGACCCGCCCGGTGGACCTGCCGACGTACCCGTTCCAGCGGCAGCGGTTCTGGCCGGCGCTGGGGCGGCTGCGGGCCGGTGACGTCAGCGGCGCCGGCCTCGGTGTGGCGGGCCACGGCCTGCTCGGCGCGGCGGTGGACCTCGCCGGCGACGACGAGGTGGTGCTGACCGGCCGGCTGTCGCTGGCCACCCACCCCTGGCTGGCCGACCACGTGATCTCCGGCGTGCCGCTGGTCCCTGGTACGGCGCTGGTGGAGCTGGCCGTGCGCGCGGGCGACGAGGCGGGCCTGTCCCGGCTGCGTGACCTGGCGGTGCTGACGCCGCTGGTGCTCCCCGACGCGGGCGCCGTGCGGATCCAGGTCCGGGTGTCGGCGGGCGACCCGTCGCAGCGTCCCGTCGCCGTCTACTCGCGCCCCGACGACGACCCCGAGGCGGGCTGGCTCCAGCACGCCGAGGGTGTGCTGGAGCCGGCGACGGCGGACGAGCCGAGGACGGGCACCTGGCCGCCGGCCGGCGCGACCGAGGTCGACCTGGCGGGCTGGTACCCGGCGCTCGTCGCGCGCGGCCTGGCGTACGGGCCGGTGTTCCAGGGCCTGCGACGTGCCTGGGTGGGCGACGGCGAGGTGTACGCCGAGGTGGTCCTGCCGGACGACGCGGTGGCGGGCATCGACCGCTTCGGGGTGCACCCGGCGCTGCTGGACGCGGCCCTGCACCCGGTCGCTCTGCTGCTGGGCGAGGAGCCGGGCGGGCCACGGGTTCCGTTCGCGTTCGAGGGTGTGCAGGTGCACGCCTCGGGTGCCAGGGTGCTGCGGGTCCGGTTGTCCCGCAGCGGTTCCGGGGTTCGCCTGGTGGCGTGCGACGAGGTGGGTGCGCCGGTGGTGTCGGTGGACTCCCTCGTCCTGCGCGAACTGGCTGGCACGGCCACCCCGGGCGTGGCGTCCCGGTCGATGTTCGAGGTGGTCTGGCAGGCGGAGGAGACCGAACCGGTCGACGACGTGTCGGGTTGGGCGGTGCTGGGCGGTCCGGCCCTGCCCGGCGTTCCCGGCGGTCCCTCCGCCGAGACGATCAGGCAGCTGCTGGCCGCGATCGACACCGGCACCACGCCGCCGCGCCGGCTGCTGTTCACGCCGACCGGGCCGGACGCCGGCGACGTCGATGCGGCGCAGCGGGCCCGGGCCATGACGTCGGACGTGCTGGGCCTCGTGCAGGCGTGGCTGGCCGCCGACGTCCTGGCGGACTCGAAGCTGGTGGTGGTCACCCGACGTGCCGTGTCCGTCGGCGACGAGGACCAGGTGACGGATCCGGCCGCGGCGGCGGTGTGGGGTCTGCTGCGCTCCGCGCAGTCCGAGCACCCGGGCCGCATCGTCCTGGCCGACGTGGACCGTGGCGTGAACCCGAGCGTGCTGGGCACCCTGACCCGCTACGCCGCGGACCCGACCGGCGGCCAGGTGGCCGTCCGTGGCGGCGGGGTCTTCGTGCCGCGTCTGGTGCGCGCGGTGGTGCCGGCGTCGGCGCAGGCGCCGGCCGTGGGTGACGGCGTGGTGCTGGTGACCGGTGGTACGGGCGCGCTCGGGGCGCTGGTCGCGGAGCACCTGGTGTCGGTGCACGGCGTGCGCTCGCTCGTGCTCGTGTCGCGGCGCGGCCCGGAGGCCGAGGGTGCCGGCGAGCTGACCGGGCGGTTGACCGCGCTGGGCGCCGACGTGCGAATCGTCGCCTGTGACGTGACGGACCGGGACCAGGTGTTCGGCCTGGTGGCGGAGATCGGTGCCGAGGGCCGCCTGGCGGGTGTGGTGCACACGGCCGGTGTCCTGGACGACGGTGTCGTGGAGGGGTTGACCGCCGAGCGTCTGGCGGGGGTGTTGGCGCCGAAGGTGTCGGCGGGTTGGTTCCTGCACGAGGCGACGGCGTCCCTCGCGGTGGATCTGGACCTGTTCGTGGTGTTCTCCTCGGTGGCGGGGGTGCTGGGCTCGCCGGGTCAGTCGGCGTACGCGGCGGCCAACGCGTTCCTGGACGGGCTGGCGGTGTGGCGGCGGCGGTCGGGTCTGCCCGCGGTCAGTCTGGCGTGGGGAATGTGGGACACCGCTGGTATGGCCGCGTCGATCGGTGGAGTCGAGCGGGCCCGCTCGGCGCGCGCCGGCCTCCGGGGCATGAACGCCCGGACCGGTCTGGAGTTGTTCGACGCCGCCCTGGGCGCCGACCGGGCGGCCCTGGTGCCGGCCGTGATCGACGTGCCCGCGCTGCGCTCGGCGGCCTCCGGCGGGACGGTGCCGCCCATGCTGCGGGTCCTCATCGGCACGGCGAACACCCGCCGCCAGGCGGGCAAGGGCGGAGACGGCTGGGCCGACCGGCTCGCCAGGCTCAGCGAGGAGAACGGCCTCACCCAGGTGGACCAGCTGGTGCGGGGCCTCGTCGCGCAGGTGCTCGGGCACGGCAGCGCCGAGGCGGTGCCGGCCGACCGGGCGTTCCGGGAGCTGGGCTTCGACTCGCTGACCGCCGTCGAGCTGCGCAACCGGGTCAACGGCGCGACCGGCCTGCGGCTGGCCTCCACCCTGGTGTTCGACTACCCGACCCCGCAGGCCCTGACCGCCCACGTGTACGCGGAACTGGTCGGCGAACGGCTCGCCGCCGTCGTCTCCGACGAGCCGGCCGCCGGCGACGCCGACGAGCCGATCGCGATCGTGGGCATGGCGTGCCGCTACCCCGGCGGCGTCCAGTCTCCCGACCAGCTGTGGAAGCTGGTCAGCACCGGCGGGGAGGGCGTCGGCGAGTTCCCGGCCGACCGGGGCTGGGACCTCGACACGCTCTTCCACCCCGATCCGGACCACCCCGGGACGTCGTACACCCGGCACGGCGGTTTCCTGTACGACGCCGGCGCGTTCGATCCCGCGTTCTTCGGCATCTCGCCCCGCGAGGCCCTCGCCATGGACCCGCAGCAGCGGTTGCTGCTGGAGGCGTCGTGGGAGACGTTCGAGTCCGCCGGGCTGGACCCGTCGCGGTTGCGGGGCAGCCGGACCGGCGTCTTCGCCGGCGTGATGTACCACGACTACGCGACGCGGCTCATGGAGCTGGCCGGCGAGGTCGAGGGCTACGTCGGCACCGGCAACTCGGGCAGCGTGCTATCGGGTCGGGTGGCGTACACGTTCGGCCTGGAGGGGCCGGCGGTCAGCGTCGACACGGCGTGCTCGTCGAGCCTCGTGGCGCTGCACCTGGCCGTGCAGGCGTTGCGGTCGGGTGAGTGCGATCTGGCGTTGGCCGGTGGTGTGACGGTGATGGCGACGCCGGGGACGTTCATCGAGTTCTCCCGTCAGCGGGGGCTGTCGTCCGACGGTCGGTGCAGGTCGTTCGCCGCGTCGGCGGACGGCACGGGCTGGTCCGAGGGCGTCGGCGTGCTCCTCGTGCAGCGCCTGTCGGACGCTCAGCGCGAGGGCCGGCGCATCTACGCGGTCGTCCGGGGCACGGCCGTCAACCAGGACGGCGCGTCGAACGGCCTGACCGCGCCGAACGGCCCGTCGCAGCAGCGGGTCATCCGCCAGGCGCTGGCGAACGCCCGCCTGACCCCGGCCGACGTGGACGCGGTGGAGGCGCACGGGACGGGCACGACGCTGGGTGACCCGATCGAGGCGCAGGCTCTGCTGGCCACGTACGGGCAGGAGCGTCCGCAGGATCGGCCGTTGCTGTTGGGGTCGGTGAAGTCGAACATCGGGCACACCCAGGCCGCCGCCGGTGTGGCCGGTGTGATCAAGATGGTGCTGGCGATGCGGCACGGCGTCGTCCCGTCGACGCTGCACGTGGACGAGCCGTCGCCGCACGTGGACTGGTCGGCCGGGGCGGTCGCTCTCACCACCGAGGCGACGCCGTGGCCGGCCGTGGATCGGCCGCGTCGGGCGGCGGTGTCGTCGTTCGGGATCTCCGGCACGAACGCGCACGTGATCATCGAGCAGCCGCCGGCCGAACTGGTCGAGGGCGAGATCGTCGCCGGGAACGTACCGCCGCTGGTGCCGGTGCTGCTGTCGGCCCGCGACGGCGCGTCGCTGGCTGCGCAGGCGGGCCGCTGGGCGAGCTGGCTGGCGGCCGACGGCGGCGTACGTCCGCTGGACGTGGCGTGGTCGAGCGTGGTGTCCCGGTCGGTGCTGGAACATCGTGCGGTGGTGGCCGGGACGGGCCGCGACGAGCTGCTGGCGGGCCTGGCGGCGTTGGCGGCGGGCGAGCCGTCCGGCGGGGTCTTCGCGGGGCCGGGTGGGCCCCGGGGCCAGCTGGCGCTGGTGTTCTCGGGCCAGGGCGCGCAGCGCGCCGGCATGGGCCGGGAGCTGTCCGAGGCGTTCCCGGTGTTCGCGGCCGCCCTGGACGAGGTGTGCGGACACCTCGACCCGTTGCTGCCTGGTGCGCTGCGGGAGGTGCTGTTCGCCGAGGCGGGTACGGAAGAGGCGGAACTGCTGGACCAGACGGTGTTCACGCAGGCCGGGCTCTTCGCCGTCGAGGTGGCGCTGTTCCGGCTGGTGGAGTCGTTCGGCATCGTGCCCGACATGGTCGCCGGCCACTCGATCGGCGAGGTGACGGCGGCGTACGTGGCCGGGGTGCTGTCCCTGGCCGACGCGTGCGCCCTCGTGGCCGCGCGGGGCCGGTTGATGCAGGCGCTGCCGGCCGGCGGCGGGATGCTGGCCGTGGCCGCCGCCGAGGAGGCGGTGACGGAGTCGATCGCCGGCCTGGCCGACCGGGTCGGTGTCGCGGCGGTGAACGGGCCGACGTCGATCGTCGTTTCCGGCGCGGTGGAGGCCCTCGACGAGATCGAGCGCGACTGGCGGGACCGGGGCGCGCGTACCCGCCGGCTCGCCGTGAGCCACGCGTTCCACAGCCCACTGATGGAGCCGATGCTCGCCGAGTTCCGGGCGGTCCTGGACGGGTTGACGTTCGCCGCGCCGGCGCTGCCGGTGGTGTCGAACGTGACCGGTGCACTGGCCGACGCCGACGAGATCCGCACGGCCGACTACTGGGTGCGCCACGTCCGGGAGGCCGTCCGCTACGCCGACGGGGTGACCGCCCTGCGGGCCGCCGGGGTGGACACCTTCCTGGAGATCGGCCCGCAGAGCGTGCTGACCGCGATGGCGGCGGACATCCTGCCGGACGACGACGTCCTGTCGGTCGCCGTCCAGCGTCGGGACCGCTCGCAGGCCCAGGCGCTGCTCGGCGCGCTGGCGGAACTGCACGTGCACGGCGTGCCGGTGACCTGGCAGGAGTGGTTCACCGACAGCGGGCCGCGGCGGGTCGACCTGCCGACGTACACCTTCCAGCACCAGCGCTACTGGCCTGAGCCGGCGAGCAGGCCGCGTACGAGGGTGACCGACAGCGGCGACGCCGACTTCTGGGCCGCCGTCGAGCAGGGCGACCTGAGCGCCCTCGCCGCGCAGTTCGGCGACGACGGCGCCGCCCTGGACGCCCTCACCCCGGCCCTGCCGGTCCTGTCGACCTGGCACCGGGCGCGTACGCGGCGGGCGGTCGTGGACGCGTGGTCGTACCGGGTCGGGTGGAAGCGGACCGACATCACCGCCGAGCCGGCGCGGCCCGGCGTGTGGCTGCTCGTGACGGCGGAGGACGACCTGACGGACGGCACCCGCGCGGAGGCGGTCACCAAGGCCCTCGCCGAGGTCGGCGCCGACGTGGTCCGGCTGACCGTCGACCCGGTCGGCACCGACCGGGCGGAACTCGCCCGCCGGCTGGCCGACGCGCTGGCCGACGGGCCCGTCACCGGCGTGCTGTCCCTGCTCGGCCTCCGCGACCAGCCGCACCCCGCCCACCCGGCCGTACCGGTCGGGACGGCCGCCGCGCTGCTGCTGCTCCAGGCCCTGCACGACACCGGGACGACGACCCGGCTGTGGTGCCTGACCCAGGGCGCGGTCAGCACCGGCGACGGGGACCCGGTGCACGGCGTCGCCCAGAGCGGGCTCTGGGGCCTGGGGCTCGTGGCGGGCCTGGAACACCCCCAGCTGTGGGGCGGACTGGTGGACCTGCCCGACCAGGTCGACGCGACGGCGTGGGACCGGCTGGCGCGGGTGGTGACCGGTTCCGGCGACGAGGACCAGCTGGCCGTACGCCCCTCGGGGGTGTTCGTCCGTCGCCTGGTCCGGTCGGCACCCGCCGCCCCCGACACGGCGGAGCGGTGGCGGCCCTCCGGCACGGTGCTGGTCACCGGCGGCACCGGCGCCCTGGGCGCCCACGTCGCCCGCTGGGCGGCGGCCAACGGCGCGGCGCACGTCGTGCTGACCAGCCGCCGCGGCGAGCGCGCCCCGGGCGCGGTGGAGCTGCGCGAGGAGCTGACCGCACAGGGCGTACGGGCGTCGGTCGTCGCCTGCGACGTGGCCGACCGCGACCAGGTGGCGGCACTGCTGGGCCGGCTGGACGAGGACCCCGCGCCGTTGACGGCCGTGGTCCACGCGGCGGGCGCCGGCGAGCCCGGCCTGATCGCCGACACCGACCTGGCCGCGTTCGCCGGCGTGCTCGACGGCAAGGTCGCCGGCGCGCTGCACCTGGACGCGCTGCTCGGCGACCGGCCGCTGGACGCCTTCGTGCTGTTCGCCTCCATCGCCGGGGTGTGGGGCAGCGGCG
The DNA here is from genome assembly GCF_049841695.1 of Micromonospora sp. DT178. Taxonomy (NCBI): domain Bacteria; kingdom Bacillati; phylum Actinomycetota; class Actinomycetes; order Micromonosporales; family Micromonosporaceae; genus Micromonospora; species Micromonospora sp. DT178. The sequence goes on along the minus strand of NZ_JBNCKV010000012.1, from coordinate 182,132 downwards.
GGCAGTCCGCGTACGCCGCCGGCAACGCCTTCCTGGACGCGCTGGCGGAGCAGCGTCGCGGGCGGGGCCTGCCGGCGACGTCCGTGGCCTGGGGGCCGTGGGCCGACGGCGGCATGGCCACCGGCGAGGCCCAGCAGCTGCTGGCCCGGCGCGGCCTGACCGCGATGGCGCCGGCCGACGCCGTGCACGCCATGCGGTACGCCGTGGGCCTGCCCCGGGCGGCGCTGACCGTGGTGGACGTCGACTGGGCGGTCTTCGCCCCGGCGTACGCCTCGGCCCGCCCCCGGCCGCTGCTCGACGACATCGCCGAGGCCCGCGAGGCGCTGCACGCCCAGCCCGGGGAGCAGCAGCCCGGCGGGGCCGTCGACGCCCTGCGGGAGCACCTGCTCACGCTGCCCCGGCCCGAGCGGGTCCGGCACCTGGTCGACCTCGTCCGTACCCACGCCTCCGCCGTGCTCGGGCACTCGGGCACGGACCGGGTCAAGCCGCAGCGCGCCTTCAAGGAGCTCGGGTTCGACTCGCTGACGGCGGTCGAGCTGCGCAACCGGCTGACCGGGGCCACCGGCCTGTCGCTGCCGGCGACCCTCGTCTTCGACTACCCGAACCCGGCCGTGCTCGCCGAGAACCTGCTCGACGGCCTGCTGCCCGAGGGGGCACAGGCGGACGACGGCGACCCGGCGGAGGTGGCCGTCCGGCAGGCGCTCGCGGCGATCCCGCTGACCCGCCTGCGGGAGGCCGGGCTGCTGGACCTGCTGCTCAACCTCGCCGACGCCGACGGCGGCGACGGTGACGAGTCCACCGACGAGGCCCTGGACCTCGACGACCTCGACACCGACGCCCTCGTCAGGCTGGCGCTTGACGGAACCGATTCCTGACCGTTGTCCCCAGTACGGAGCTCATGATGTCTACGTCCGCAGACAAGGTCGTCGAGGCGCTGCGCGCCTCGCTCAAGGAGACGGGCCGCCTCCGCCAGCTCAACCAGCAGCTGACCGCTGCCGCCCGGGAGCCCATCGCGATCGTCGCGATGTCCTGCCGCTACCCGGGCGGCGTCGCCAGCCCCGAGCAGCTCTGGGACCTGGTGGCCTCCGGCGGCGACGCCATCGGCGGCTTCCCGACCGACCGGGGCTGGGACCTGGACAACCTGTACGACCCGGACGCCGACCGGGCCGGGCACTCCACCACCCGCGAGGGCGGCTTCCTCTACGACGCGGCCGACTTCGACGCCGAGTTCTTCGGCATCTCGCCGCGCGAGGCCGTGGCGATGGACCCGCAGCAGCGACTGCTGCTGGAGACGTCGTGGGAGGCGTTCGAGCAGGCCCGGATCGCACCCGCCTCCATGCGCGGGCAGAAGGTGGGCGTCTTCGTCGGTACCGCCGCCAACGGCTACGGCGTGGGCCCGCAGACCGAGGTCGAGGGCACCGACGAGGGCTACCTGCTGACCGGCACGGCCACCAGCATCGTCTCGGGGCGGATCGCGTACGCCCTCGGCCTGGAGGGCCCCGCCGTCACGGTCGACACCGCCTGCTCGTCGTCGCTGGTCGCCCTGCACCTGGCCTGCCAGGCGCTGCGGCAGGGCGACTTCGACCTGGCCCTGGCCGGCGGCGTCTGCGTGATGGCCACCCCCGCCCCGTTCGTGGGCTTCTCCCGGCAGCGGGGGCTCGCCCCCGACGGCCGGTGCAAGTCGTTCGCCGCGGCCGCCGACGGCACCGGCTGGTCCGAGGGCGTCGGCATCCTGCTGGTGGAGCGGCTGTCGGACGCCCAGCGCAAGGGGCACCCCGTCCTCGCCGTGATCGCCGGCAGCGCCGTCAACCAGGACGGCGCGTCCAACGGCCTCACCGCGCCCAACGGGCCGGCCCAGCAGCGGGTGATCCGCCAGGCCCTCGCCAACGCCCGGCTGACCACGGCCGACGTGGACGCCGTCGAGGCGCACGGCACCGGCACCGTCCTCGGCGACCCGATCGAGGCACAGGCGCTGCTGGCCACGTACGGGCGGGACCGGCCCGCCGACCGGCCGCTGCTGCTCGGCTCGATCAAGTCGAACATCGGTCACAGCCAGTCCGCCGCGGGCGTGGCCGGCGTGATCAAGATGGTGATGGCGATGCGGCACGGCCTCGTCCCGTCCACCCTGCACGTGGACGAGCCGACGCCGAAGGTGGACTGGTCGGCCGGCGAGGTGTCGCTGGTGACCGAGGCCCGGCCGTGGCCGGTGACCGACCGTCCCCGGCGGGCGGCGGTGTCGTCGTTCGGCATCTCCGGCACCAACGCGCACACCATCCTGGAGGAGCCGCCCGCCCCCGACGCCGACGCCGCGACCCCCGCCGACGCCGGCCCGGCCCCCGCCCTGCCGGCGGTGCCCGTGCTGCTGTCCGCCCGGTCGGAGGCCGCGCTGACCGCGCAGGCGGGCCGCTGGGCCCGGTGGCTGGACGCCGACGAGACCCTCCGCACGGTCGACGTCGGCTGGTCGTCGGTGGTGTCGCGGTCCGCGCTGGAGCATCGCGCGGTCCTCACCGCCACCGACCGCGAGGACCTGCTGGCCGGCCTGCGCGCCCTCGCCGCCGGGCAGCCGTCCGGCGCGGTGGTCGCCGGGCAGGCCGCCGACCGGGGCCCGCTCGCGGTGCTCTTCTCCGGCCAGGGCGCGCAGCGCGCCGGCATGGGTCGGGAGTTGTACGCCGGCTTCCCGGTGTTCGCCGCCGCGTTGGACGAGGTGTGCGGGCGGCTCGACCCGCTGCTGCCGCGTCCGCTGCGGGAGGTGCTGTTCGCTGCCGAGGGTTCCGCCGAGGCGGGGCTGTTGGATCAGACGGTGTTCACCCAGGCGGGGCTGTTCGCCGTCGAGGTGGCGCTGTTCCGCCTGGTGCAGTCGTTCGGCGTGGTCCCGGACTTCGTGGGCGGGCACTCCATCGGTGAGGTCGCCGCCGCGCACGTGGCGGGGGTGCTGTCGCTGGCCGACGCGTGTGCGCTCGTCGCGGCGCGGGGGCGGCTGATGCAGGCGCTGCCCTCGGGCGGCGGGATGCTGGCCGTCGCGGCCGCCGAGGCCGACGTCCTCGTCACGCTGGACGCCCTGGCCGACGTGGGGATCGCGGCCGTCAACGGGCCGACCTCGGTCGTGGTCTCCGGTGCCGTGGACGCCCTCGACGAGGTGGAGCGGATCTGGCGCGACCGGGGCGTCCGCACGCGCCGGCTCACCGTCAGCCACGCGTTCCACAGCCCGCTGATGGAGCCGATGCTCGACGAGTTCCGGGCCGTCCTGGCTGGGCTGACCTTCGCCGCGCCGACGCTGCCGGTCGTGTCGAACGTGACCGGCGCGCTGGCCGACGCCGAGGAGATCCGCACGCCCGACTACTGGGTGCGCCACGTTCGGCAGGCCGTCCGGTACGCCGACGGAATCACCGCGCTGCGGGCGGCGGGTGCCGACGCGTTCCTGGAGATCGGCCCGCGCAGCGTGCTGACCGCCATGACCCGCGACGCGCTGAGCCAGCAGGAACCGGCCGACGACGACACCCCCGTGATCGCGGTGCCCGTCCTGCGCGCCGACCGTCCCGAGGCTCGGGCCCTGCTCGCCGCCCTCTCCGAGCTGCACGTCAACGGGGTGCCCGTCGACTGGCCGGCCCTCTACTCCGGCGCGGGAGCGACCCCGGTCGCCCTGCCCACGTACGCGTTCCAGCGGCAGCGCTACTGGCCCGAGCAGATGCCGGCGTCGGTCACCGGCCCGGTCAGCCCGGACGTGGTGGACGTCGAGTTCTGGTCGGCGGTGGAGCGCTCCGACGTGGCGGCGCTGGCGGCGCAGTTCGGCGACGACGGGGCGGACGTCCTGGCCCCGGCCCTGCCGGTCCTGTCGTCTTGGCGCAAGGCCCGGCTGCGGGACGCGGTCGTCGACGGCTGGTCGTACCGGGTGGTGTGGAAGCGGACCGCCGCCCCCGCGCCGGTCACCCCGTCCGGCCGCTGGCTGCTGGTGGAGCCGGCCGGCGACGAGCCCGCGACGGAATGGGCCGAGGCGCTCGCGGGGGCGCTGACCGCCGCCGGCGGCGAGGTGTCCCGGCTGGCGGTGGACCCGACGGCGGAGCGCGAGCACGTGACGACGCGGGTGGCCGAGGCCGTGGGGGACGACCGGTTCTCCGGGATCGTCTCCCTGCTGGGCCTGCTGGACCGGCCGCACCCCGGCCAGCCGGCGGTGCCGCTCGGCACGGCGGCCACGATGGCGCTGGTGCAGGCCCTGCACGCGGCCGACGTCGCGGCGCCACTGTGGATGGTGACCCGGGGCGCGGTCGGCACCGGGGACACGGACCCGGTCCGCAGCGTCGCCCAGGGCGGCCTGTGGGGCCTGGCCCGGGTCGCCGGGCTGGAACACCCGCAGCTCTGGGGCGGCCTGGTCGACCTGCCGGACGGGCCCGACCGGAACGACTGGGACCGCCTGGTGGGCGTCCTGACCGCCGGCGGTCACGAGGACCAGGTCGCCGTACGGCCCTCGGGCGTGTTCGTGCGCCGCCTGGTGCGCGCCACGCCGGCGGCCGTGGGCGCCGTCGAGCGCTGGCAGCCGTCGGGCACGGTGCTGATCACCGGTGGCACCGGGGCGCTCGGCGCCCACGTGGCCCGCTGGGTGGCGGCCAACGGCGCGGCGCACGTCGTGCTGACCAGCCGCCGGGGCGAGCGCGCCCCGGGGGCGGCCGAGCTGCGCGACGAACTGACCGGTCTCGGCGCCCGGGTGACCCTGGTCGCCGCCGACATGGCCGACCGCGCCCGGGTCGAGGCGCTGCTGCGCGACGTCGACGCCGACGAGGCGCCGCTCACGGCGGTGGTGCACGCCGCCGGGGTGGGCCAGCTGAACATGCTGGCCGACACCGACCTGGCCGGGCTGGCCGGGGTGCTGGACGGCAAGATCGCCGGTGCGGTGCACCTGGACGAGCTGCTGGGCGACCGGCCGCTCGACGCGTTCGTGCTCTTCTCCTCCATCGCCGGCATCTGGGGCAGCGGCGGACAGGCCGCGTACGCCGCCGGCAACGCCTTCCTCGACGCCCTCGCCGAGCGGCGCCGAGCCCGCGGCCTGGCCGCCACCGCCGTGGCCTGGGGACCCTGGGCCGACGGCGGCATGGCCAGCGGCGAAGGCCAGGAACTGCTGGCCCGGCGCGGCCTCAGCCCGATGTCGCCGGCCCAGGCCGTGTACGCGCTGCGCAGCGCGGTGGGCCGTGCCGTGCCGTCGGTGACCGTGGCGGACGTCGACTGGTCCCTGTTCACCCCGGCGTTCGCCGCCGCCCGCGCCCGCCCCCTGCTCGACGACATCGCCGAGGCCCGCGACGCCCTGCGGGTGGTCGACGCCGAACCGGAGGACGCCGCCGGCGGCGGGCTGCGGCAGCACCTGCTGACGCTGCCCCGCGCCGAGCAGGACCGCTACCTGACCGACCTCGTACGCACGCACACCGCCGCCGTGCTCGGCCACTCCGGCACCGAGCTGGTCAAGGCGAACCGGGCGTTCAAGGAACTGGGCTTCGACTCGCTGACCGCCGTCGAGCTGCGCAACCGGCTCGGCGCCGCCACCGGGCTCACCCTGCCCACCACCCTGGTCTTCGACTACCCGAACCCGGCCGCCCTCGCCGACCACCTGTCGGCGACGCTGCGCCTGCACGAGGTCGACACCGTCACCACCTGGGGCCCCGCCGGGCCGGTGGACGACGACCCGATCGTCATCGTCGGCATGAGCTGCCGGTACCCGGGCGGCGTCGCCAACCCGGACGACCTGTGGGACCTGGTCGCCACCGGACGCGACGGGATCAGCGGTTTCCCCGAGGACCGACACTGGGACATGGGCCGGCTGCTGGCCGTCGACGCCGACGGGCAACCCGTGTCGCACACCCGCGAGGGCGGCTTCGTCGATGGCGCCACCACCTTCGACCCGGGCTTCTTCGGCATCTCGCCGCGCGAGGCGGTCGCCATGGACCCGCAGCAGCGCCTGCTGCTGGAGGCGTCCTGGGAGGCCATGGAGCAGGCCGGGATCGACCCGGACGAGCTGCGCGGCAGCCGTACCGGCGTCTTCGTCGGCGCCTCCCCGTCGGGCTACGGCACCACCGACACCCCGGCCGAGCTGGCCGGCTACCAGCTCACCGGCGGCGCCCACAGCGTCATCTCCGGCCGGGTGTCGTACACCTTCGGCCTGGAGGGCCCGGCGGTGACGGTCGACACCGCCTGCTCGTCGTCCCTGGTGGCGGTGCACCTCGCCGCCCAGGCGCTGCGCGGCGGCGAGTGCGACATGGCGCTGGCCGGCGGCGTCACCGTCATGGTGACCCCGGGCGCCTTCGTCGAGTTCTCCCGCCAGGGCGGCCTCGCCCCGGACGGACGCTGCAAGTCCTTCGCCGCCGACGCCGACGGCACCGGCTGGTCGGAGGGGGTCGGCGTGCTGCTGGTCCAGCGGCTCTCCGACGCCCGGCGGCAGGGCCGCCAGGTGCTCGCCGTGATCGCCGGCAGCGCCGTGAACCAGGACGGCGCGTCCAACGGCCTCACCGCGCCCAACGGCCCCGCCCAGCAGCGGGTGATCCGGCAGGCCCTCGCCAACGCCCGCCTCACCACGGCCGACGTGGACGCCGTCGAGGCGCACGGCACGGGAACGACGCTGGGCGACCCCATCGAGGCGCAGGCCCTGCTGGCGACCTACGGCCAGGGCCGCCCCGCCGACCGGCCGCTGCTGCTCGGCTCGATCAAGTCGAACATCGGCCACAGCCAGGCCGCCGCCGGTGTCGCCGGAATGATCAAGATGGTGCAGGCGATGCGGCACGGCCTGCTCCCGCGGACCCTGCACCTCGACGAGCCGACCCCCCACGTGGACTGGACCGCCGGCGCGGTGTCCCTGCTGGCCGAGGCGCGTGCATGGCCGGCGGTGGACCGGCCGCGCCGGGCCGCCGTGTCGTCGTTCGGCATCAGCGGTACGAACGTCCACCTGATCCTGGAGCAGCCGCCCGCCCCGACCGGCGGGGACGAGCCGGACGGCGGCGACGAGCCGTCCCGGACGCCGTCGGCGGTGCCGGTGCTGCTGTCGGCCCGCGACGCGGCCGGGCTGTCGGCGCAGGCCGACCGCTGGGCGGCGTGGCTGAGCGGGCACGAGGCCCCGCGCCCGCTGGACGTGGCCTGGTCGTCGGTGGCGTCGCGGTCGGTGCTGGAGCACCGGGCGGTCGTGTCCGGTACGAGCCGCGACGAGCTGCTGGCGGGCCTCGAAGCCGTGTCAACGGGCGAGCCCTCGATCGGCGTGGTCACCGGCCCGGGCGGGCAGCGCGGCCAGCTCGCGTTGCTGTTCTCGGGTCAGGGTGCGCAGCGCGCCGGGATGGGTCGGGAGCTGTACGGCGAGTTCCCGGTGTTCGCCGCCGCGTTGGACGAGGTGTGCGCGCACCTGGATGCGTTGCTGCCGCGTCCGTTGCGGGAGGTGCTGTTCGCGTCGGCGGGTTCGGCCGAGGCGGAGTTGTTGGATCAGACCGTCTTCACGCAGGCGGGCCTGTTCGCGGTCGAGGTGGCGCTGTTCCGGCTGGTGGAGTCGTTCGGGATCGTGCCCGACCTGCTGGCCGGTCACTCGATCGGTGAGGTCACGGCCGCGCATGTCGCGGGCGTGTTGTCGCTGGCGGACGCGTGTCAGCTCGTGGCGGCGCGGGGTCGGTTGATGCAGGCGCTGCCCGCAGGTGGCGGGATGCTGGCGGTGGCGGCCGACGAGGCGGCGGTGGCGGAGTCCATCGCTGGCCTGGGCGACCGGGTCGGCATCGCCGCCGTCAACGGGCCCACCGCCGTGGTGGTCTCCGGCGCTGTCGAGGCCCTCGACGAGGTGGAGCGGCTCTGGCGGGACCGGGGTGCGCGCACGCGCCGGCTGACGGTGAGTCACGCGTTCCACAGTCCGTTGATGGAGCCGATGCTCGACGAGTTCCGCGCGGTCCTGGACGGGTTGACCTTCGCCGCGCCGTTGCTGCCGATCGTGTCGAACCTGACCGGAGCCCTGGCCGGCGACGAGATCCGCACGGCCGGGTACTGGGTGCGGCACGTGCGCGAGGCCGTGCGCTTCGCCGACGGGATCACCGCGCTGCGGGCCGCTGGGGTGGACACGTTCCTGGAGGTCGGCCCGCAGAGCGTGTTGACCGCGATGGCGGCCGACGTGCTGCCCGGGGACGACGGCGTGCTGGCCGTCGCCGCGCAGCGCCGGGACCGGCCGGAGGCGCACGCGCTGCTGCACGCCCTGGCGGAGCTGCACGTGCACGGCGTTGCCGTGACCTGGCAGCCGTGGTTCGCCGACAGCGGCGCGCGGCGGGTCGACCTGCCCACGTACGCCTTCCACCGCGAGCGGTACTGGCTGCCGCCGGTCGGCCAGTCGGCCGACGTCTCGGGAGCGGGCCTCGGCGTGGCGCGGCACCCGCTGCTCGGCGCGGCGGTGTCGGTCGCCGGCGAGGACATGGTGGTGCTGACCGGCCGGCTGTCGGTGTCGACCCATCCGTGGCTGGCCGACCACGTCGTGTCCGGCGCCGTGATCGTGCCCGGCACCGCCCTGGTCGACCTCGTCGTCCGGGCGGGCGACGAGGTCGGTGCCTCCCGTGTCCGTGAGCTGACCGTGCTCGCCCCGCTGGTGCTGCCCGCCAGCGGCGGCGGCGTACGGGTGCAGGTCCGGGTCGGTCCCGTCGACGGGACCGGCGCCCGGTCGGTGACCGTGCACTCCCAGCCCGAGGACGACCCGGAGTCGGGCTGGACCCGGCACGCCGACGGCCTCGTCGGCACCCCCACCGCCGACGAGCCCACGCTGGGCGCGTGGCCGCCGCCCGGCGCGTCCGAGGTGGACGTGACCGGGTGGTACCCGACGGTGGCCGAGCACGGGCTCTCCTACGGCCCGGTCTTCCAGGGCCTGCGGCGGGCGTGGACCGCCGAGGGCGAGGTGTTCGCCGAGGTCGCCCTCCCCGACGAGGTGATCGGGGACCCGGCGGGCTTCGGGGTGCACCCGGCACTGCTGGACGCCGCCCTGCACCCGGTCGGGCTGCTGCCCGCCGACGAGGCCGGCGGCGGGGCCCGGGTGCCGTTCGCGTTCGAAGGGGCGCAGGTCCACGCGGTCGGGGCACGGACGCTCCGGGTCCGCCTCACCGCCTCCGGCAGCTCGGTGCGGCTGGTCGCCGTCGACGAGACGGGTGCGCCGGTGGTGTCGGTGGACTCGCTGACGCTGCGCGAGCTGACCGGCATGGCGGCGCCCTCCGACGAGGCGCACCGCTCCCTGTTCGAGGTGTCCTGGCAGCCCGAGCAGCTCACCGCACCCGACGGCGCGTACGGCTGGGTCGTGGTCGGTGACCGCCCGCTCGACGGCGCGCCGCAGCTTCCGGCGTACGCCGAGGTCGCGGCGGTGGCCACGGCGGTGACGGACGGAACGGCCCACGCTCCCGCGGCGCTGCTGCTGCCCGTTGCTCCGGCGGCGGCCGGGGCGGACGTGCCCGAGGCGGCGCGGTCGGTGACGGCGGACGTCCTCGGCGCGGTGCAGGCGTGGCTGGCCGCCGATTCCCTGGCGGACTCGCGGCTGGTCGTGGTGACCCGTGGCGCGGTGGCCACCGGCACGACCGACCGCGTCACCGACCTGGCGGGGGCGGTGGTCTGGGGCCTGCTGCGCTCGGCCCAGTCGGAACACCCCGGCCGGATCGTGCTGGCCGACCTCGAACCCGGCGTCGACCTGGACCCCGACCTGCTGGCCCTGCTCGCCGCAGCCGCCGACGACCCGGGTGTCGGCGGGCAGCTCGCGGTGCGGGCGGGCACGGCGTACCTGCCGCGGCTGGTCCGCGCCACCGGCGACACGCGCACCCCGACGACCCTCGGCCGGGGGACCGTCCTGGTCACCGGTGGCACCGGATCGCTCGGCGCCCTGGTGTCCGAACACCTCGTCACCGCGTACGGCGTGCGTTCGCTGGTGCTGGCGTCCCGCCAGGGCCCGGCGGCCCCCGGCGCCGACCAGTTGGTGGAGCGGCTGACCGCGCTGGGCGCGGCCGTCCGGGTGGTCGCCACGGACGTGACCGACCGCGCCCGGGTCGGCGAGCTGGTCCGGTCGATCACCGACGAGGATCGCCTGGCCGGGGTGGTCCACACGGCCGGCGTCCTGGACGACGGCGTGGTCAGCGGGATCACCGCCGAGCGGCTGGCGGACGTGCTGGCCCCGAAGGTCACGGCGGGCTGGTGGCTGCACGAGGCGACCGCCGAGCTGGACCTCGACCTGTTCGTGCTCTTCTCCTCGGTCGCCGGGGTGCTCGGCTCTCCCGGTCAGGCCGCCTACGCGGCCGGCAACGCATTCCTGGACGCCCTCGCCGTGCTGCGGGCGCAGCGAGGGCTGCCCGCCGTGAGCCTCGCGTGGGGCATGTGGGACACGGACGGCATGGCCGCGTCGATCAACGACGCCGACCGGGCCCGGGTGACCCGGGCCGGTCTGGTCCCGATGACGGCCCCGGTCGGGCTCGGGCTGTGGGACGCCGCCCTGGCCCACGGCGGCGCGGCGCTGGTGCCGGCCGTGGTCGACCTGCCCGCCATGCGGGCGCAGACCGCTGCGGGCCGGGTGCCGGTGATGCTGCGGGCCCTGGTGGGGCCGGCCACGAAGCGTCGCCGCTCCGGCTCCGGAGCCTGGGTCGACCGGCTGGCCGGGCTCGACCCGCAGGAGGCGCGGACGCAGGTGGCCCTGCTCGTCCGCGGCATGGTCGCGCAGGTCCTCGGTCACGGCGGCGCCGACCAGGTGCCGGCGGACCGGGCGTTCCGGGAACTGGGCTTCGACTCGCTGACCGCTGTCGAGCTGCGCAACCGGATCAACAGCGCGACCGGGCTGCGGCTCACGTCGACGCTCGTCTTCGACTACCCGACCCCCGGCGCCCTGTCGGAGCACCTGTACGAGCAGCTCTCCGGCCAGGTCGCCGACCAGCAGCACGCCGTGCGGGCGACCACCGTCGACGAGCCGATCGCCATCGTGGGCATGGCCTGCCGCTACCCGGGCGGCGTGACGAACCCGCAGCAACTGTGGGACCTGGTCGCCGCCGGGGCCGACGGCATCGGCGAGTTCCCCACCGACCGGGGCTGGGAACTCGACCGGATCTTCCATCCCGACCCGGACAACCCCGGCACGTCGTACACCCGGCACGGTGGCTTCCTGTACGGGGCCGCCGAGTTCGACCCGGACTTCTTCGGCATCTCGCCGCGCGAGGCCCTCGCCATGGACCCGCAGCAGCGGCTGCTGCTGGAGACCTCGTGGGAGACGTTCGAGTCCGCCGGTCTCGACCCGCAGCGGCTGCGCGGCAGCCGGACCGGCGTCTTCGCCGGCCTGATGTACCACGACTACGCCTCGGGTGTGCAGGATCTGCCCGAGGGCGTGGGCGGTTACCTCGGCACCGGCACCTCGGGCAGCGTGCTGTCCGGTCGGGTGGCGTACACGTTCGGCCTGGAGGGGCCGGCGGTCACCGTGGACACGGCGTGCTCGTCGTCGCTGGTGGCGCTGCACCTGGCGGTGCAGGCGTTGCGCAGCGGCGAGTGCGACCTGGCGTTGGCCGGTGGTGTGACGGTGATGGCGACGCCGGGGACGTTCATCGAGTTCTCGCGGCAGCGTGGTCTGTCGGCCGACGGCCGGTGCAAGTCGTTCGCCGCCTCCGCCGACGGGACGGGCTGGTCCGAGGGCGTCGGCGTGCTGCTGGTGCAGCGCCTCTCCGACGCCCAGCGCGATGGCCGGCGGATCCTGGCGGTGGTACGCGGCTCGGCGATCAACCAGGACGGCGCGTCGAACGGGTTGACGGCGCCGAACGGTCCGTCGCAGCAGCGGGTGATCCGGCAGGCGCTGGCGAACGCGCGGCTCACCACGGCCGACGTGGACGCCGTCGAGGCGCACGGCACCGGCACGACGCTCGGCGACCCGATCGAGGCGCAGGCCCTGCTGGCGACGTACGGGCAGGACCGCCCGGAGGACCGGCCGCTGTGGCTGGGGTCGATCAAGTCGAACATCGGGCACACCCAGGCCGCCGCGGGGGTGGCCGGCATCATCAAGATGATCATGGCGATGCGGCACGGGCTGCTGCCGTCGACGCTGCACGTCGACGAGCCGTCCCCGCACATCGAGTGGAGCGCCGGGTCGGTCTCCCTGCTCACCGAGGCGCGCGACTGGCCCGCGGCGGGCCGGCCCCGCCGCGCGGCAATCTCGTCGTTCGGAGTCAGCGGCACCAACGCGCACGTGATCATCGAGCAGCCGCCCGCCGAGGCGGAGCCGACCCGGGGCGAGGGCGCCCCGACGTCCGGCGGGCTGCCGGCCCCGGTGCTGCTGTCGGCCCGGTCCGAGGCCGCCGTCGCGGCGCAGGCGGACCGCTGGGCCCGCTGGCTCGCCGGAGACGAGGAGCTGCGCCCCGTCGACGTCGCCTGGTCGTCGACGGTCAGCCGGGCCGTGCTGGAGCACCGCGCGGTGGTCACCGCGACGGACCGGGACGAACTGCTGGCCGGGCTGCGTGCCCTCGCCGCCGGCGAGTCGGCCGCCACCGTGGTCACCGGCACCGGCACGACGCGTACGCGGCTGGCCGTGCTCTTCTCCGGCCAGGGTGCGCAGCGCGCCGGCATGGGCCGGGAGCTGTCCGCCCTGTTCCCGGTCTTCGCGACCGCCCTGGACGAGGTGTGCGCGCAGCTCGACCCGCTGCTGCCGCGCCCGCTGCGGGAGGTGCTGTTCGCCGAGGCGGGCTCCGCCGAGGCGGAGCTGCTGGATCAGACCGTGTTCACGCAGGCCGGGTTGTTCGCGGTCGAGGTGGCGCTGTTCCGGCTGGTGGAGTCGTTCGGGATCGTGCCAGACGTGGTCGCCGGTCACTCGATCGGCGAGGTGACCGCCGCGTACGTCGCCGGGGTGCTGTCCCTGGCGGACGCGTGCGCGCTCGTGGCGGCGCGGGGCCGGCTGATGCAGGCGCTGCCTACCGGCGGCGGCATGCTGGCCGTGGCCGCCGACGAGGCGGCGGTGGCGGAGTCCATCTCCGGCCTGACCGACCGGGTGGGCATCGCCGCCGTCAACGGGCCCGCCGCCGTGGTGGTCTCCGGCGCCGTCGACGCCCTCGACGAGGTGGAGCGGCTCTGGCAGGACCGGGGTGCGCGCACCCGCCGGCTCATCGTCAGCCACGCGTTCCACAGCCCGCTGATGGAGCCGATGCTCGACGAGTTCCGCGCGGTTGTGGCGGGGTTGACGTTCCGGGCGCCGCTGCTGCCGGTGGCGTCGAACCTGACCGGGGCGCTCGCCGAACCGCAGGAGATCACCCGCGCCGACTACTGGGTCCGGCACGTGCGGGAGGCCGTCCGCTACGCCGACGGCATCGCCGCCCTGCGTGCCACCGGGGTCGACACCTTCCTGGAGATCGGCCCGCAGAGCGTCCTGACCGCGATGAACGCCGACCTGCTCGCCGAGGACGCGCTCGCGGTGGCCGTCCAGCGCCGGGACCGGCCCGCCCCGCAGGCGCTGCTGCACGCGCTCGCCGCGCTGCACGTCCACGGCGTCCCCGTGACCTGGACGCAGTGGTTCACCGACGCCGGCGCCGCCCGGGTCGACCTGCCGACGTACGCCTTCCAGCACCAGCGGTACTGGCTCGGCGCGGGTCAGGCGCGTACCGCAGACGTGTCCGGCGCGGGCCTCGGCGTGGCCGGGCACCCGCTGCTCGGCGCGGCGGTCACCGTCGCCGGCGCGGACATGGTGGTGCTGACCGGCCGGCTGTCGCTCGCCACCCACGCGTGGCTCGCCGACCACGTCGTCTCCGGCGTGGCGATCGTGCCCGGCACCGCCCTCGTCGAACTGGCCGTCCGGGCGGGCGACGAGGCGGGCGCGTCGCGGGTGCGGGAGCTGACCATGGCCGCGCCGCTGGTGCTGCCGGAGGGCGGCGCGGTGCGGGTGCAGGTGCGCGTCGGCGCGGCCGACGAGTCCGGCACCCGGGTCGTGGCGGTGCACTCGCAGTCCGAGGGCGACCCGGAGGCCGAGTGGATCCACCACGCGGAGGGCGTACTGGAGCCCGCGGCGGCCGACGAGCCGGGCGTGGGGGAGTGGCCCCCCGTCGGCGCGTCCGAGGTGGACCTGGCGGGCTGGTATCCGACGCTGGCGGAGCACGGCCTGGCGTACGGGCCGGTGTTCCAGGGGCTGCGTCGGGTGTGGACCGGCGGCGACGACGTGTACGCCGAGGTGGTGCTGCCGGAGGAGGCGGCGGCGGAGGCGGCGCGCTTCGGCGTGCACCCGGCGCTGCTGGACGCCGCCCTGCACCCGATCGGGCTGCTGTCCGGCTCGGAGGAGTCGGGCGGGCCGCGCGTGCCGTTCGCGTTCGAGGGCGTGCAGGTGCACGCCGCGGGCGCGCGGGTGCTGCGGGTGCGGCTGACGCGCACGGGTTCGGCGGTGCGGCTGGTCGCGTGCGACGAGTCGGGCGCGGCCGTGGTGTCGGTCGACTCCCTCGTTCTGCGCGAGCTGACCGGAGTGGCCGCGGCGAGCGCCGCGTCCCGCTCGATGTTCGAACTCACCTGGCAGGCCGAGGAGATCGCCGCCGCCGGGGACCTCTCCGGGTGGGCGCTGGTCGGCTCGCCGGCCGCCGTCGACCTGCCGGTGTTCGGCGACGTCGAGACGCTCGTCGCCGAGGTCCACGCCGGTCGGGCGGTCGCGCCGAAGGGTCTGCTGCTGACGCTCGACGCGTCGCAGGCCGCCGTCCCCGACGCCGTTCGCGCGGCGACGTCGCACGTGCTGGCAGTCGTCCAGTCCTGGCTGGCGGCGGACGCGTTGGCGGATTCGCGGCTCGTGGTGGTGACCCGGGGCGCGGTCTCGGTTGCTGCTGACGACCGGGTGACCGACCTGGGCGCTGCGGCGGTGTGGGGTCTGTTGCGGTCGGCGCAGTCGGAGCATCCGGGTCGCATCGTCCTGGCGGACGTCGACGGTGACGTGGACGCCGGCTTGCTGGGTGTGCTGGCTGCGGTGGCGGACGAGCCGGTGGCGTTCGGCGGTCAGGTCGCGGTGCGCTCCGGCGGGGTGTTCGTGCCGCGTCTGGTGCGCGCGCTCGCCCCCTCGGCGGCAGAGACGCCCGCCGTGGGCGACGGCACGGTGCTGGTCACCGGTGGCACGGGTGCGCTGGGTGCGCTGGTGGCGGAGCATCTGGTGTCGGTGCACGGGGTGCGGTCGCTGGCGCTCGTCTCTCGGCGTGGCCCGGAGGCCGCCGGTGCGGGCGAGCTGTCGCAGCGGCTGTCGGCGTTGGGTGCGTCGGTGCGGGTGGTCGCGTGTGACGTGACCGACCGGGACCAGGTCGGCGCGCTGGTTGCCGAGATCGCAGCCGAGGGCCGGCTGGCGGGTGTGGTGCACACCGCCGGTGTCCTGGACGACGGTGTCGTGGAGGGGCTGACTGCTGAGCGGCTCGGTGCGGTGTTGGCGCCGAAGGTGTCGGCGGGTTGGCTGTTGCACGAGGCGACGGCGTCGCTGGATCTGGATCTGTTCGTGGTGTTCTCGTCGGTGGCGGGTGTGTTGGGCTCGCCGGGTCAGTCGGCGTATGCGGCGGGTAACGCGTTCCTCGACGGGCTTGCGGTGTGGCGGCGGCAGCTCGGGTTGCCGGCCGTCAGCCTGGCGTGGGGGATGTGGGACACCGCGGGCATGGCGGCCTCGATCGACGAGGCGGATCGGGCGCGTTCGGCGCGGGCGGGTCTGACGCTGATGAGCGCCGAGGTCGGGTTGGAGCTGTTCGACGCCGCCCTGGGCGCCGACCGGGCGGCCCTGGTGCCGGCCGTGATCGACGTACCGGCGATGCGGGCAGCGCTCGGCGCCGGCCCGGTGCCGGCCGTGCTGCGTACCCTGATCGGGTCGACGGCGGCCCGGCGACGGGCCGCGCGGGGCGGCGACTGGGCCAACCAGCTGGCGGGCCTGGCGCCCGACGAGGCGCGCGCCCAGATCGACGTGCTGGTGCGGGGCCTGGTCGCGCAGGTGCTCGGGCACGGTGGCGCGGAGGCGGTGCCGGCGGACCGGGCGTTCCGGGAGCTGGGCTTCGACTCGCTGACGGCGGTGGACCTGCGTAACCGGTTGAACGCGGCCACCGGGCTGCGGTTGGCCTCGACGCTGGTCTTCGACTACCCGACCCCGGCCGTGCTCGTCGACCACCTTCACGAGCAGGTCTCCGGGCAGATCACCGCCCGCCAGACGGCGGTGCACGCCGCCAGCACCGACGAGCCGATCGCGATCGTGGGCATGGCCTGCCGCTATCCAGGCGGCGTCGAGAGCCCCGACCAGCTGTGGGCGTTGCTGGCCGGCGGCGGCGACGGGATCTCGGAGTTCCCCACCGACCGCGGTTGGGACCTGGAGAGCCTGTTCGATCCGGACCCGGAGCACAGCGGCACGTCGTACACGCGGCACGGTGGTTTCCTGTACGGTGCGGCGGACTTCGACCCCGGGTTCTTCGGGATCTCGCCGCGTGAGGCCCTGGCGATGGACCCGCAGCAGCGGTTGCTGCTGGAGGCGTCGTGGGAGAGCTTCGAGTCGGCCGGTCTGGACCCGCAGCGGCTGCGGGGCAGCCGGACGGGTGTCTTCGCCGGCGTGATGTACCACGACTACGCCTCGCGCCTGATGGACCTGCCGCCGGACGCCGAGGGCTTCGTCGGCACCGGCACGTCGGGCAGCGTGCTGTCGGGCCGGGTCGCGTACACGTTCGGGCTGGAGGGGCCGGCGGTCACCGTCGACACCGCCTGCTCGTCGTCGCTGGTGGCGCTGCACCTCGCGGCGCAGGCGTTGCGATCGGGTGAGTGCGATCTGGCCTTGGCCGGCGGTGTGACGGTGATGGCGACGCCGGGCACGTTCATCGAGTTCTCCCGGCAGCGTGGTCTGTCCCAGGACGGCCGGTGCAAGTCGTTCGCCGCGTCGGCCGACGGCACAGGCTGGTCCGAGGGCGTGGGCGTGCTGCTCGTGGAGCGGCTGTCGGACGCGCGGCGCAACGGGCACCGCGTGCTGGCGGTGGTACGCGGCACGGCCGTGAACCAGGACGGCGCGTCGAACGGCCTGACCGCGCCGAACGGCCCGTCGCAGCAGCGGGTGATCCGGCAGGCCCTCGCGAACGCCCGCCTGACCGCCGCCGACGTGGACGCGGTCGAGGCGCACGGCACCGGCACCACGCTCGGTGACCCGATCGAGGCGCAGGCGCTGCTGGCGACGTACGGGCAGGAGCGTCCGCAGGACCGGCCGCTGCTGTTGGGGTCGGTGAAGTCGAACATCGGGCACACCCAGGCCGCCGCCGGTGTGGCCGGCGTGATCAAGATGGTCATGGCCATTCGGCACGGCCTGGTGCCGCCGACGCTGCACGTGGACGAGGCGTCGCCGCACGTCGACTGGACGGCCGGTGCGGTGGCCCTGGCGACCGAGTCGACGCCGTGGCCGCAGGTGGGCCGGCCGCGTCGGGCGGCGGTGTCGTCGTTCGGGATCTCCGGCACGAACGCGCACGTGATCATCGAGCAGCCGCCCGCCGAGGCGATCGAGGGTGAGATCGTCGCCCGCGAGGTGCGTCCGGTGGTGCCGGTGCTGCTGTCGGCCCGCTCCGATGCGGCGTTGTCGGCGCAGGCGGGCCGGTGGGCGCGTTGGCTCGTCGCCGACGAGGCGCCGCGTCCGTTGGACGTCGCCTGGTCCTCGGTGACCACGCGGCCCGCGCTGGAGCACCGGGCGGTGGTGACCGCCGCCGACCGGGACGGCCTGATCGCGGCGTTGACCGCCCTCGCCGACGGCGACCCCACCGGTACGGTCGTCTCCGGCGCCGCCGGCCAGCGCGGCCAACTCGCCCTGCTGTTCTCCGGTCAGGGCGCGCAGCGTGCCGGCATGGGCCGGGAGTTGTCGGCCCAGTTCCCGGTGTTCGCCGCCGCGCTGGACGAGGTGTGCGCGCAGCTCGATCCGCTGCTGCCGCGTCCGTTGCGGGAGGTGCTGTTCGCCGCGGCGGGCAGCCCCGAGGCGGAACTGCTGGACCAGACCGTCTTCACCCAGGCCGGCCTGTTCGCGGTCGAGGTGGCCCTGTTCCGTCTGGTGGAGTCGTTCGGCGTCGTGCCGGACCTGCTGGCCGGCCACTCCATCGGCGAGGTCACGGCCGCGCACGTGGCCGGGGTGTTGTCCCTGGCGGACGCGTGCGCCCTCGTCGCCGCGCGGGGCCGGCTGATGCAGGCGCTGCCCGCGGGTGGCGGGATGTTGGCGGTGGCTGCCGACGAGGCGGCGGTGGCGGAGTCTCTCGCCGGGCTCGCCGACCGGGTGGGCATCGCTGCCGTCAACGGTCCGACGGCCGTGGTTGTCTCCGGTGCTGTCGAGGCCCTGGACGAGGTGGAGCGGCTCTGGCGGGACCGGGGTGTCCGCACTCGCCGGCTGACCGTCAGCCACGCGTTCCACAGTCCGCTGATGGAGCCGATGCTCGACGAGTTCCGCACCGTCCTGTCCGGGCTCACCTTCACCGCGCCGTTGCTGCCGATCGTGTCGAACGTGACCGGTGCGCTGGCCGATGCCGACGAGATCCGCACCCCGGAGTACTGGGTGCGGCACGTCCGCGAGGCCGTGCGCTACGCCGACGGGGTCACGGCGTTGCGGGCCGCCGGTGTCGACACGTTCCTGGAGGTCGGGCCGCAGAGCGTCCTGACGGCGATGGCGGCCGACGTGCTGCCCGACGACGATGCCGTGCTGGCCGTCGCCGTGCAGCGCCGCGACCGGCCGGAGGCGCAGGCGCTGCTGCACGCCCTGGCGGAGCTGCACGTGCACGGGGTTCCCGTGTCCTGGACGCAGTGGTTCGCCGAGACGGGCGCGCGGCGGGTGGACCTGCCCACGTACGCCTTCCAGCACCAGCGCTACTGGCCCGCCGCCAACCGGGCGCGTACGGGCGACGTGTCCGGGGCCGGGCTCGGCCGCACCGAGCACCCGCTGCTCGGCGCGGCGGTGGACCTGGCCGGCGACGACGAGATGGTGCTGACCGGCCGGCTCTCCCTGGCCACGCACCCCTGGCTGGCCGACCACACGGTCTCCGGGCTGACGCTGGTACCGGGTACCGCCCTGGTCGAGCTGGCCGTGCGGGCCGGCGACGAGGTGGGCCTCTCCCGGCTGCGGGAGCTGACCGTGGCCGCCCCGCTGGTCGTCCCCGGAACGGGAGGCGTGCGGATCCAGGTGCGGGTTTCCACGTCGGAGTCGCCGCAGCGTCCCGTCGCCGTCTACTCCCGCCCCGACGACGACCCCGAGGCGGGCTGGACCCGGCACGCGGAGGGCGTGCTGGAGCCGTCCACCGCCGACGAGCCCGACCCGGTCACCTGGCCCCCGGTCGGCGCGGCGGAGGTGGACCTGGCGGGCTGGTACCCGACGCTGGCGGAGCACGGCCTGACGTACGGGCCGGTCTTCCAGGGGCTCCGGCGTGCCTGGACCAGCGGCGCCGAGGTGTACGCCGAGGTGGTCCTGCCGGACGACGCCGC
This sequence comes from Micromonospora sp. DT178, assembly GCF_049841695.1. Lineage (NCBI taxonomy): Bacteria > Bacillati > Actinomycetota > Actinomycetes > Micromonosporales > Micromonosporaceae > Micromonospora > Micromonospora sp. DT178. The sequence goes on along the minus strand of NZ_JBNCKV010000012.1, from coordinate 162,731 downwards.
GACGGAGGCCGTCGGGTTCGGGGTGCATCCGGCGCTGCTGGACGCGGCCCTGCACCCGATCGGGCTGCTGTCGGGTGCGGAGCAGTCGGGCGGGCCGCGGGTGCCGTTCGCGTTCGAGGGCGTGCAGGTGCACGCCTCGGGCGCGGGGGCACTGCGGGTGCGCCTGACCCGCGACGGCTCCGGCCTGCGGCTGGCCGCGTACGACGAGGCGGGCGCGCCGGTCGTGTCGGTGGACTCCCTCGTCCTGCGGGAGCTGACCGGCGTGCCCGCGCCGGGCACGGCGTCGCGGTCGCTGTTCGAGCTGCGGTGGCCGGCCGTGGAGGTCACGCCTGCCGGGGAGATCTCCGGATGGGCGCTGGTGACCGGCGGCCGGGAGCTGGCGGCACCGGTCGGAATGCCCGCGTACCCCGACGTGGCGACGATCGCGGGGGAGGAGTCCGTCCCCCGCGCGGTGCTGCTTCCGCTGTTCCCCGGATCGGCGGCGGAGACGCCGGAGTCCGTCCGGGCGGCGACCTCGGAGATGCTGGCGACGGTGCAGTCCTGGCTGGCGGCGGACGCCCTGTCGGAGTCGCGGCTCGTGGTGGCGACCCGGGGTGCCGTGTCGGTCGGTGACGAGGACCGGGTGACCGACCTGGCCGCTGCGGCCGTGTGGGGCCTGCTGCGCTCGGCGCAGTCGGAGCACCCGGGTCGCATCGTCCTCGCGGACGTCGACGGCGAGCTGGATGCCGCGCTGGTGGCCCTCCTGGAGGGCGCGCTGCGCGAACCCGCCGCGACCGGCGGCCAGTTGGCCGTCCGTAACGGCGCGGTGTACTCGCCGCGCCTGGTCCGGGCCGGCGTCACGGTGGCGGAGACGCCGACCGTGGGTGACGGTGCGGTGCTGGTGACCGGCGGTACGGGCGCGCTGGGCGCGCTGGTGGCGGAGCACCTGGTGTCGTCGTGGGGCGCACGGTCGCTGGTGCTGGTGTCGCGGCGTGGCCCGGAGGCCGCGGGTGCGGGCGAGCTGTCGGAGCGGCTGTCCGCGCTGGGCGCGTCGGTGCGGGTGGTCGCGTGTGACGTGACCGACCGGGACCAGGTCGGCGCGCTGGTTGCCGAGATCGCAGCCGAGGGCCGGCTGGCGGGTGTGGTGCACACCGCCGGCGTTCTGGACGACGGGGTGGTCGAGGGGCTGACCGCCGAGCGTCTTGCCGGGGTGTTGGCGCCGAAGGCGTCGGCGGGTTGGCTGCTGCACGAGGCGACGGCGTCGCTGGATCTTGATCTGTTCGTGGTGTTCTCGTCGGTGGCGGGTGTGCTCGGTTCGCCGGGTCAGTCGGCGTATGCGGCGGGTAACGCGTTCCTGGACGGGTTGGCGGTGTACCGGCGGCAGCTGGGTCTGCCGGCCGTCAGCCTCGCCTGGGGCATGTGGGACACCCCCGGCATGGCCGCCTCCATCGACGAGGCGGATCGGGCGCGTTCGGCGCGGGCGGGTCTGACGCCGATGAGCGCCGAGGTCGGGTTGGAGCTGTTCGACGCCGCCCTGGCCGCCGATCGGGCGGCCCTGGTGCCGGCCGTGATCGACGTGCCCGCGCTGCGGGCGGCGACCTCCGCCGGCCCCGTGCCGGCCGTGCTGCGCACCCTGATCGGCGTGACCAGCACCCGCCGCCAGGCGGGGCAGGGCGGTGGCGGCTGGGCCGACCGGCTCGCCGGGCTGACCGAGGACGAGGGCCGGGCCCAGGTCGACCTGCTGGTGCGGGGCCTGGTCGCGCAGGTGCTCGGGCACGGTGGGGCGGAGGCGGTGCCGGCGGACCGGGCGTTCCGGGAGCTGGGCTTCGACTCGCTGACGGCGGTGGACCTGCGTAACCGGTTGAACGCGGCCACCGGGCTGCGGTTGGCCTCGACGCTGGTCTTCGACTACCCGACCCCGGCGGTGCTCGCCGACCACCTGTGGTCGGAGTTGGCCGGGGTGCGTCAGTCCACCGGAGACATGGTCGCGGGTACGGTCGTCGGCACCGACGAGCCGATCGCGATCGTGGGCATGGCCTGCCGCTACCCGGGCGGCGTGGAGTCTCCCGACGAGCTGTGGGAGTTGCTGGCCGGCGGCGGCGACGGGATCTCGGAGTTCCCGGCGGACCGGGGCTGGGACCTGGAGTCGCTGTTCGATCCGGACCCGGACCGCAGCGGTACGTCGTACACGCGGCACGGCGGTTTCCTCTACGGTGCCGCCGAGTTCGACCCCGGGTTCTTCGGGATCTCGCCGCGTGAGGCCCTCGCCATGGATCCGCAGCAGCGGCTGCTGCTGGAGGCGTCGTGGGAGTCGTTCGAGTCGGCCGGTCTCGATCCGCAGCGGCTGCGGGGCAGCCGGACCGGCGTCTTCGCCGGCGTCATGTACCACGACTACGCCTCCCGACTGATGGACCTGCCGACCGAGGTGGAGGGCTACGTCGGGACCGGTACCTCCGGCAGCGTGCTGTCCGGCCGGGTCGCGTACACCTTCGGCCTGGAGGGCCCGGCGGTCACCGTGGACACGGCGTGCTCGTCCAGCCTCGTCGCGCTGCACCTCGCCGCGCAGGCGCTGCGCAGCGGCGAGTGCGATCTCGCCCTGGCCGGCGGCGTGACGGTGATGGCCACACCCGGCACGTTCATCGAGTTCTCGCGGCAGCGGGGCCTGTCGCAGGACGGCCGGTGCAAGTCGTTCGCCGCCTCCGCCGACGGGACAGGCTGGTCCGAGGGCGTGGGTGTCCTGCTGGTGCAGCGCCTCTCCGACGCCCAGCGTGAGGGCCGGAAGATCTACGCCGTGGTACGCGGCACGGCCGTGAACCAGGACGGCGCGTCGAACGGCCTGACCGCCCCGAACGGCCCCTCGCAGCAGCGCGTGATCCGGCAGGCCCTCGCGAACGCCCGCCTGACCCCGGCCGACGTGGACGCCGTCGAAGCGCACGGCACGGGCACCACCCTCGGCGACCCGATCGAGGCGCAGGCGCTGCTGGCGACGTACGGGCAGGAGCGTCCGCAGGACCGTCCGCTGCTGTTGGGGTCGGTGAAGTCGAACATCGGGCACACCCAGGCCGCCGCCGGCGTTGCCGGCGTGATCAAGATGGTCCTGGCGATGCGGCACGGCCTCGTCCCACCGACCCTGCACGTCGACGAGCCGTCCCCGCACATCGACTGGACCGCCGGCGCGGTGGCCCTCGCGACCGAGCCCACCCCGTGGCCGGCGGTGGACCGGCCGCGCCGGGCGGCGGTGTCATCGTTCGGCATCTCCGGCACCAACGCGCACGTGATCATCGAGCAGCCGCCGGCCGAGGCGATCGAGGGCGAGATCGTCGCCCACAACGTGCCGCCGGTCGTGCCGGTGCTGCTGTCCGCGCGCTCCGACGCGGCCCTGGCCGGTCAGGCGGGCCGGTGGGCGCGCTGGCTCGCCGCCGACGAGGCCCCGCGTCCGCTGGACGTGGCCTGGTCCTCCGTCACCACCCGGCCCGCGCTGGAGCAGCGCGCCGTCGCCGTGGTGGCCGACCGGGACGACCTGTTCGCCGCGCTGCGGGCCCTCGACACGGGCGAGCCCTCCGGGGCCCTCGTGACCGGTTCCGCCGCCGTACGCGGCCAGCTCGCGCTGTTGTTCTCCGGCCAGGGTGCGCAGCGCGCCGGGATGGGTCGGAAGCTGTACGGCGAGTTCCCGGTGTTCGCCGCCGCGTTGGACGAGGTGTGCGCGCACCTGGATGCGTTGCTGCCGCGTCCGTTGCGGGAGGTGCTGTTCGCCGAGGCGGGTTCCGCCGAGGCCGGTCTGCTGGATCAGACCGTCTTCACGCAGGCGGGCCTGTTCGCGGTCGAGGTGGCGCTGTTCCGTCTCGTGGAGTCGTTCGGGGTCGTGCCGGACCTGCTGGCCGGTCACTCGATCGGTGAGGTCACGGCCGCGTACGCGGCCGGGGTGTTGTCGCTGCCCGACGCGTGCGCGCTCGTGGCGGCGCGGGGTCGGTTGATGCAGGCGCTGCCCGCCGGCGGCGGCATGCTGGCCGTGGCCGCCGACGAGGCCGCGGTGGTCGAGTCCATCGCCGGGATGACCGACCGCGTCGGTATCGCGGCGGTCAACGGGCCGGCCGCCGTGGTGGTCTCCGGCGCCGTCGACGCCCTCGACGAGGTGGAGCGGCTCTGGCGGGACCGGGGTGTCCGCACGCGCCGGCTGACGGTGAGTCACGCGTTCCACAGTCCGCTGATGGAGCCGATGCTCGACGAGTTCCGTGCGGTCCTGTCCGGGCTCACCTTTGCGGCGCCGTTGCTGCCGATCGTGTCGAACGTGACCGGTGCGCTGGCCGGCGACGAGATCCGCACGGCCGGGTACTGGGTGCGGCACGTGCGCGAGGCCGTGCGCTTCGCCGACGGGATCACCGCGCTGCGGGCCGCCGGGGTGGACACGTTCCTGGAGGTCGGCCCGCAGAGCGTCCTGACCGCGATGGCGGCCGACGTGCTGCCCGGCGACGACGGCGTGCTGGCCGTCGCCGCGCAGCGCCGGGACCGGCCGGAGGCACAGGCGCTGCTGCACGCCCTGGCCGAGCTGCACGTGCACGGCGTTGCCGTGACCTGGCAGCCGTGGTTCGCCGACAGCGGGGCGCGGCGGGTGGACCTGCCCACGTACGCCTTCCAGCACCAGCGGTACTGGCCGGAGGGCACGCCGACGAAGCAGGCTGCCCCGGACGGCGGCGACGCCGAGTTCTGGGCCGCCGTCGAGCGCGGCGACCTGGCCGCCCTCGCCGCCGAACTCGGCGACGGCACCGAGGACCTGGACGCGCTCGGCCCGGCCCTGCCGCTCCTGGCGCGCTGGCGTCAGCACCGGTCCCGGGACACCGCCCTGGACGGGTGGTCGTACCGGGTCGGGTGGGAGCCGGTGCGGCCGGCCCCGGCAACCCGGTTGTCCGGGCGGTGGCTGGTCGTCACCGTCGACAGCGGTGCCGACGCGGGCGTGGCGAAGACGCTCATCCAGGCGGGCGCCCGGGTGGACACGCTCACCGTGTCGTCCACCCTCGCCCGCGCCGACCTGGGCGAACGGCTGCGCCGGATCAGCGGGGAGGGCTGGGCCGGGGTGCTCTGCGTGCTGCCCCGCCAGGACCGGCCGCTGACGCACACCCCGGCGGTGCCCGCCGGCACGGCGGTGCTGCTCACCCTCACCCGGGCGCTGACCGACACCGGCCTGCCGGGCCGGGTGTGGGCGCTCAGCCGGACCGCGATGCCGGCCACGGCCGGGGAACGGGTCGGCGACGTCTGGGCGGCCCTGGCCTGGGGCCTGGGCCGGGTCGTCGCCCTCGAACAACCGGACCGCTGGGGCGGCCTGGTCGACCTGCCCGACCGCGCCGACCGGAGCACCCGCGCCGGGCTCGTCACGGTCCTGGCCGACGGCACCCTGGACCAGGTGGCCGTCCGCCGCAACGGCCTCTTCGGCCGGCGGCTGGTGCCGGCCGCGCCGCCCGCGGGTGCGGGTTGGCGGCCCGCCGGGACGGTGCTGGTGACCGGCGGTACGGGTGCGTTGGGTCGGCACGTGGCCCGCTGGCTGTTGGCCAACGGGGCGGCCGAGGTGGTGCTCGCCTCGCGGCGTGGTCCGGCGGCGCCGGGCGCGGCGGAGCTGGTCGACGAGTTGGGTGCGGTGCGGGTGGTGGCGTGTGACGTCACCGACCGGGCGGCGGTCGACGCGTTGGTGGCCGGGCTGCCGGAGCTGACCGCCGTCGTGCACACCGCCGGTGCGTCCGGCGGCACCACCCCGGCGTACGAGGTGACCGACGGCGAGCTTGCGGAGACCCTGGCCGGCAAGGTGCTCGGCGCCGTCCACCTCGACGCCGCCTGCCGGGGCCGGGACCTCGACGCGTTCGTGGTCTTCTCCTCGGTCGCCGGTGTCTGGGGCGGCGGCGGCCAGGCCGGCTACGCGGCCGGCAACGCCCTGCTCGACGCGCTCGTCGCCGCCCGCAGGGCGGCCGGCCTGCCCGCCACCGCCCTGGCCTACGGCCCGTGGGCGGAGGACGGCATGGCCGCCGGCGAGACGGCGGACGGCCTGCGCCGCCGCGGGTTCACCCCGCTCGCGCCCGACGCCGCCGTCGCGGCGCTCGGCCGCTGGGTGAACGCCCCGGAGACCGCGCCGGTGATCGTCGACGTCGACTGGTCCCGGTTCGTCACGGCGTTCACCGCCGCGCGGCCGAGCCACCTCTTCGACCGGGTCGCCCCCGCCGTCGCCGAGGAGCCGGAGCGGCCGGAGAGCGCCGCCGCCACCGACGGGCTGCGGGCCAGGCTCGCGGCCCTGCCGGCGACCGGTCAGGAGGCGCTGCTGGTCGACCTCGTCCGCGCGGAGGCGGCGGCCGTCCTCGGCCACCCCACCACCGACCAGGTGCCGGCCGGCCGGGCGTTCCGCGAGCTGGGCTTCGACTCCCTCGCCGCCGTGCAGCTGCGCGACCGGCTGGGCCGGGTCACCGGCCTGGCCCTGCCGTCGACCGTGGTCTTCGACCATCCGTCGGCGGCGGAACTGGCCCGCTTCCTGCGTACCGAAATCGTGGTCGGCGCGGACGGCGGCCCCGCCACCGGCGGCGTGGTCTCGGCCCGGCCGCCGGCGGACGAGCCGATCGCGATCGTCTCCATGGCCTGCCGCTTCCCCGGCGGGGTGTCCTCGCCGCAGGAACTGTGGCGGCTGCTGGCCGACGGCGTGGACGCCGTCACGCCGATGCCCGCCGACCGGGGCTGGGACCTCGACGCCCTGTTCGACAGCGACCCGGAGCGGGTCGGCACCAGCTACACCCGCAGCGGCGGGTTCCTGCACGACGTGGCCGGCTTCGACGCCGCGTTCTTCGGCATCAACCCGCGCGAGGCCCTCGCGATGGACCCGCAGCAGCGGCTGCTGCTGCACACCACCTGGGAGGTCTTCGAACGCGCCGGCATCGACCCGCACCGGGTGCGCGGCTCCGCCACCGGCGTCTTCATGGGCACCAACGGGCAGGACTACGCCACCCTGCTGCTGGGCGCCCGGTCCCAGGTGGAGGGCTACCAGGCGACCGGCAACGGCGCGTCGGTGGTCTCCGGCCGCCTGGCGTACTCGTTCGGGCTGCACGGCCCGGCGGTCACCGTCGACACGGCCTGCTCGTCGTCGCTGGTGGCGCTGCACCTCGCCGCGCAGGCGCTGCGCAGCGGCGAGTGCGACCTCGCCCTGGCCGGCGGCGTGACGGTGATGTCGACCCCGGGCGCGTTCCTGGAGTTCTCCCGGCAGCGCGGCCTAGCCGCCGACGGGCGGGTCAAGGCGTTCGCCGAGGCCGCCGACGGCACCGGCTGGGGCGAGGGCGTCGGCGTCCTGCTGCTCCAGCGGCTCTCCGACGCCCAGCGCGACGGCAACCGGATCCTCGCCGTCGTACGGGGCAGCGCCGTCAACCAGGACGGCGCGAGCAACGGCCTCACCGCGCCGAACGGGCCCGCGCAGCAGCGGGTCATCCGGCAGGCGCTGGACAACGCCGGCCTGACCCCCGGCGACGTGGACGTCGTCGAGGCGCACGGCACCGGCACCACGCTGGGCGACCCGATCGAGGCGCAGGCGCTGCTGGCGACGTACGGCAGGGACCGCTCCGCCGACCGGCCGCTGTGGCTCGGGTCGGTGAAGTCGAACATCGGCCACACCCAGGCCGCGGCGGGCGCCGCCAGCCTGATGAAGATGGTGCTGGCCCTGCAACACGAGGTGCTGCCGGCGACCCTGCACGTCGACGCGCCGACCCCGCACGTCGACTGGACGTCCGGCGCGCTGGCGCTGCTCACCGAGGCACGGCCGTGGACCGCCGAGGACCGGCCCCGCCGGGCCGGCGTCTCCTCGTTCGGGATCAGCGGCACCAACGCCCACGTGATCCTGGAGCAGGCCCCGCAGCGGCCGGAACCGGTCGCCCCCGACGGGGAACGGCCCGGGACGGCCCTGCCGTGGCCGGTCTCCGCCGCCGACCTGCCCGCGCTGCGCGAGCAGGCCGGCCGGCTGGCCGACCGGGTCGCGACGGGCGACGACCCCGCCGACCTGGTCGCCTGGGCGCTCGCCGACGGCCGCGCCCACCTCGGCCAGCGGGCCGCCGTGGTCGCCGCCGACCGGGAGACCCGGCTGGCCGCGCTGCGGGCGCTGGCCGGCGGCGAGGCACACCCCGCGCTGGTCACCGCCCGGCGGCGCGGAGGCGGCCTCGCGGTCCAGTTCTCCGGCCAGGGCGCCCAGCGCCCCGGCGCCGGCCGGCAGCTGTACGACACGTTCCCCGTCTTCGCGGCGGCCCTCGACGAGGTCTGCGCGGCGCTGGACCACCAGCTGCCGCAGTCGCTGAAGCCGGTGCTGTTCGCGGCCGACGGCAGCGTCGAGGCGGCGTTGCTCGACGAGACGGTGTTCACCCAGGCCGGGCTCTTCGCGCTGGAGGTGGCCCTGTTCCGGCTGGTCGAGTCGTTCGGCGTGGTGCCCGGGCACGTCGCCGGGCACTCGATCGGCGAGATCACCGCCGCGCACGTCGCCGGGGTGCTGTCCCTCGCGGACGCCGCCACGCTGGTGGCCGCCCGGGGCCGGCTCATGCAGGCCCTGCCCGCCGGGGGCGGGATGCTCGCCGTCGCCGCCGACGAGGCGGCCGTGGTCGACTCCCTGGCCGGGCTGGGCGACCGGGTCGGCGTCGCCGCCGTCAACGGTCCCACCGCCGTGGTCCTCGCCGGGGCCCTCGACGCCCTCGACGGGCTGGAGCGGCTCTGGCGGGAGCGCGGGGTACGCACCCGGCGGCTGCGGGTCAGCCACGCGTTCCACAGCCCGCTGATGGAGCCGATGCTGGCCGAGTTCCGGGCCGTGCTCGACGGGCTGACGTTCGCCGCGCCGCTGCTGCCGATCGTGTCGAACCTGACCGGGCGGCTCGCCGGGCCCGACGAGATCCGTACGCCCGACTACTGGGTGCGGCACGTCCGGGAGGCCGTCCGGTACGCCGACGGGATCGCCGCGCTGCGTGACGCGGGCGTGGACACCTTCCTGGAGCTTGGCCCGCAGGCGGTGCTGACCGCGATGACCGCGGGCCTGCTGCCCGGCGACGACGACGGGACGGCCGTGGCGGCGCTGCGCGTCGGCACCGACGAGCCGACCGCCCTGCTCTCCGCGCTGGCCGTCCTGGACGGCACCGGGCGCGACGTCGACTGGGCGGCGGTGCTCGCCGTGCTGGCCGGCCCCCGTCCGGATCCCCGCCGGCTGCCCGAGCTGCCGACGTACGCGTTCCGGCCGCAGCGCTACTGGCCGACCCTCGACGCGGTCCCGACCCGGGCCGCGGACCCGGTCGACGACGCGTTCTGGCGGGCCGTCACCGACGGCGACCTGGGCCGCCTCGGCCTCGACCCGGACCAGCCGATGCGTGAGCTGCTGCCGGAACTGGAGTCGTGGCGGCGCCGCCAGCAGCTCGACGGCACCCTCGCCGGCTGGCGGTACCGGGTCACCTGGGAACGTCGGGCGCTGACCGGCGCCGACCCCGGCACGTGGCTGGTGGTGGCCCCGCCGCACCAGGTCACCGACCGGGTGCTCGCCGCCCTCACGGCCGGCGCCGCCACGGTGCACCTGCTGACCGTCGACCCGGCCACGGCCACCCGCGACGGCCTGGCCGCCGACCTCGACCGGCTCGCCGCCGCGCACCAGCCGACGGCACTGCTCTCCCTGCTGGCGCTGGACGAGGCGCCGCACCCGGAGCAGACCGCGTTGCCGACCGGCCTGGCGGCGAACCTGCTGCTCGTGCAGGCGCACACCGGCCGCTCCGGCCCGGCCGTGCCGCTGTGGCTGGCCACCACCGGCGCCGTCGCCGTGGACGACGAACCGGTCGTGCACCCGACGCAGGCCACCACGTGGGGCCTCGGCCTCGTCGCCGCCCTGGAGCACCCCCGGCACGTCGGCGGAGTCGTCGACCTGCCGGCGGGCCCGGACGAGGCGGCGTACGCGGCCCTGGCCGCAGCCCTGGTCAACGTCGACGGGGAGGACCAGCTCGCCGTACGGGAGGCCGGCGTGCACGCCCGGCGCCTGGTCCGCGACACCGCACGGCCGGCGGCTGGCGGCGGGTACCGGCCGAACGGCACCGTCCTGCTCACCGGTCGGACCGGGGCGCTCGCCCGGCACGCGACCGACTGGCTCGGCCGCAACGGCGCCGAGGTGCTCCCGCTGGCCGAGCCGGCGACGGGCAAGCTCGGTGACCTGATGGAGCAGCTCGACGCCGAGAGCCGGCCGGTGACCGCGCTCGTGCACGTACCGGCGGAGACCGGCTCGGTGCCGCTGGCCGAGCTGACCCTCGCCGGCCTGGCCGCCGACCTGGCCGCCACCGTCGGCGACGTGCCGAGGTACGCCGACGAGCTGGCGCACCGGCCGCTCGACGCGTTCGTGCTGTGCACCTCCACCACGGGGGTGTGGGGCGCGGGCGGCCGGGCCGGCCAGTCCGCCGGCGACGCGCTGCTGCACGCGCTCGCGGCGAACCGGCGGCACGGCGGGCTGGCCGCCACCGCCGTGGCGTGGGGCCCGTGGGACGACGACCCCGAGTCGGTCGAGCTGGCGCAGCTGCGCCGGCGGGGCCTGCCGGGCCTGCCCCCGGAGCTGGCCGTCGAGGCCTTCGGTCAGGCGCTGCGGGAGGAGGCGGCCCTGGTGCTCGCCGACGTGCGCTGGGACCGGTTCGTGCCGACGTTCGCGTCGATGCGGCCGTGCCCGCTGCTGACCGGGGTCCCCGAGGCGGGCGCGGCGATGCCCGCCGACGACGACCGCCAGCCGGCGGACGACGAGGCGGCGACCGCGCTGCGGGAGCGGCTGCGCCCGCTGGGCCCCGGCGAACGGGAGGGCGTCCTCGTCGAGCTCGTGGGCAACCTGGCGGCGGCCGTGCTCGGCCACACCGGGGGCGGAGGGCTGGAGCCCGACCGCGCGTTCCGCGAGGTCGGCTTCGACTCGATGACGGCCGTGGAGCTGCGCAACCGGCTCCGCGCCGCCACCGGCGTCCAGCTGCCCGCCGCCGTGGTGTTCGACTACCCCACGCCCGCGGCGCTCGCCCGGCACCTGCGCGACCAGCTCGTCGAGGACGGCGCCGCCGCGGCCGCGCCGCTGCTCGCCGAGCTGGAGCGGCTCGACGGGGTCTTCGCGGCCGACGCGCCGGACCGGCTGACCCGGCAGAAGCTGCTGGTGCAGTTGCAGGCGTTCGTCGCCCGGTGGGGCGACGAGCGCGGACCCGTCGAGGAGAAACCGGCCACGCACACCCTCGACGACGCCACTGACGCCGAGATCTTCGATTTCATCCACCGCGAGCTGGGTGGCCCCGGAGGCAGCCTGCCGGGGCTGTAGGAATGGGCCGGCGCGACCGTTGTCGGCGGTCGCGCCGCCGGTGGTCGGGCGGGGTGCCGCACCCGTCCGGCCACGGCCCGCGAGGATGGTGCGCAGGACCGTTCAGCAGTCCCACCAGCGCCGACGTTTCGGACCTCGACCAGGGTGTCGTGGTCAGAACACGAGTTCTTCGGCCACCAGTGACCTCTCGCGGAGCAGCTCCTCGTCCCGGTGCGGCACGGTGTAGCGGCGTTCGCGGATCAGCGCCAGGAACTCGTCGGGGAGGGCCACCCGGTGCCGGTGGACGTAGTACGCCAGATCGTCGCGCCACAGCCAGTCACCGTCGGTGCGGATCGTCGACCCGTTCATGACCTGTCGCGCCGAGTCGAACGGGTCGTCGGCCAGGTCCATCATGTCGATGAGGACGTATCCTGCCTTGAGGTAACGGACGACCTCGTCGACATCCGGCATCTCCTCGGCGGAGACGTTGTCGAAGATGCTTTCCTGGACCAGGTCCAAGCCGACGGGCCCCAGCTCGCGGAACATCCCGGCGAACCGCAATGCCGGCTTACCCATCGGTCCCCCCGCCGGGATAAAAGGTCACCCACTGGCCGCCGTTCCTGATCCGAGGAACCTGCCCCGCTGGACCATACCGGTTCACACCGACCGCGTCGGTAGGTGCCATGACCGTCACCCCCAGCGCGTCCGCGACCTGCTGGGCCGGCGGTGCGACACCCGCGTCGGGCGCCACGGTGCCCGAGTGGCAGGACACCAGGCGCACCGGGCCGCCGCCGTAGTGCGGATTGCCGTGGATCGCCTCGGCGATCTGCGCCGGGTGGGTGTAGTTCGACGGATGGCCGGCACCGTCTGCCCCGATGACGCCCGGCCGGAACAACCCGTTGCGCTCACCATGCACCACGACGTCGTGGTAGCCCGGCTCGGGTGCGACAGCATCGAAGTTCCGTAGGGTCGACTCGTCGTAGCCGATCGCCGTGGCGCCGGGGCGGTGGTAGACCGGGTCGCCGCCGGCGAGTTGCGAGTCCGGCGGCCGGGTCGGCGATTGCGGATGTGCGCGGGCATCGGCCCAGTCCGACCTGCGGCCCATCGAATCCGTCGTCGCCGGTATTCCCATGAGGGCATTGAGCACCTGTGGGAAGAACACGGCGAACGCCGTGTAACCGGCGAGGGCGGCACCACCGAGCACCGCAGCCGCGGCGATGCCGACGGCGGGGACCGCTCCGTAGCAGCCGGCGAGGCTGTCGGCCATCCCGCCACAGTCGATGGGTACGCCCTCGGCCAGCACCTTGACAGACACCGCCGCAGACATGGCCTCCCAATCCGAGCGTCGGAACTGAGCCACGTGAAGGCGCGAGCGCGTGCACTTGGGTGACGCCGCTTCGGGTTAGGCTAGGTTAACCCACCACCGTGGACGGAGGAAGCCGTGTCAGACGGGGCCGAGCCCACGGAAGACGGGGCCGAGCCCACGGAAGCTGACCTTCCGGTGCGCGTGATGACAGTCCTCGGCCTGATCGCGGTGCTCGTCGTTCTCGCCTCGGCTGTCGTCCTGGCCGTGTCCTGGCCGACCACCCCACGACGTTCCCCCGCCTTACCGATCCGGCTGCACGCGTACGACCTGGCAACCGCGAGCATCGTCGATCGACCGCAGAAGCGATTCCGACAGGGGCAGATTCCGGCCGCCACGATCGACGAGGGTGTGGCCGGGTCAGCAGCCACGCGACCCGCGCGGGCGAGTTGGTACGACGCCTTCGGCCACCGGACCAACAGCGTGGACCTGCCGGATCTCGACGACCTACGGGCCAGTCCGGTGCCGCTGAGCGCCACCTCCGCCGTACCCGCCGGAACCTACCAGTTCGTGCTGGCCACCGTCCGGGGGAACCGGGCGGAGGAGGTACTCGTCTGGGTGCACGTGGAGATCGAGCGGTGACGGAGACGACCACGCAACCGAGTGGCGCCCCGCGGGAGGGATCCGGGCCCGGCCCCGCACCGCCGCCCCGGTCGGTGAACCGGCTGGTGGTACCGGACCCGGTGGCGGCTGCGTACCGGCTCGACCGGCTCGGCGCCGCGCTCACCACCGGTGAGGCGTTGCTGGTGATGATCGCCGTGGCGTCGTTGGTCGCCGTCATCCGGGACGACGGCACCGGGGTACGCGTCCTTGGCATGGTCAGTCTCGGGGCCGCCGGCGTCTCGCTGTTCATCGCCTGCATCGCCACCGTCGTCGTCGCCATGACCTCTGCCACGGGTGGCTCGCCGCGTAGCCGCTTCATGACCTGGGCCATCGGTGGTGGCCTGGCGTTCGCCGCGCCGGCCCTCCTGGCGGTGCTTCTCACCCTCCTGCAGGTGGGAATCGCCTGGCGGGGCGCGCTGCTGAGCATCCCGACGACCCTCTTCGCGCTGTGGACGTTCCGCCGGATGCAGCGCAACCGCAAGCCACCGAGGCGACTGGTCGTGGCCGCCTTCGCCTGGGGCCTGTTCGTCGCCGCCTACTTCGCCCAGATGGTCGAGGGCATCCTGCACGTCATCATCACGGCAGAGCTCATGCCGGGCACCGCGGCGATCCTCAGTCACGCTGCCGCCGCCGCGGTCCCCGAAGAACTGGGCAAGGGCGCGGGGGTCCTCGTGATCGTCCTGCTCGCCTGGCGGCGCGTCGACGGCATGCTCGGTGGCATCGTCATCGGCGCCTGCGTCGGAATCGGCTTCCAGTTCGCCGAGTCGATGTCATACATGACCGGGGACTTCGGCGCCGTGCTCTACCAGCACTGGTACCGGCAGGTCACCGGGCTCCTGGTCAGCCATGCCACCTACACGGGCATCATCGGCGCCGGCATCGGACTCGCCATGCAGTTCAACGACTGGCGGCGGCGGGCAGTCTGCGTTGGTAGCGGCTTCGCCGTCGCCATCGCGGCCCACCTGATCTGGGACATCTTTGCAATGGGCCGCCTGTACTGGGAGTCCGGCAATTCCCTGCTCCAGTTGTTCGTTGTGCAGCCGCTGAACCTCATCGTCCTCAAGGGGCCGGCCTTCGCCATCCTGCTGTTTCTCGTCATCATCGCTCTGCGTCAGGAAACCAGGTCACTGCACCAGCACCTCCGGGGTGAGGCGTGCGACCCGCGCGGCGCGATCACCCCGGCCGAGGTGCCCGTACTGGTGAATCCACCGCTGCGCCTCCGGATGCGGTTACAGGCACTCCTGCGGGGCGACCGTGCGGCCTACACCCGGATGAAACGTCTGCACTCCGCGCAACTGGACCTGGCATTCGCCAGATGGCGCCGCGACCGGGGTGACCCGCCGCCGCCGGGGGCCGAAGATACGCTGCGGCAGCGGATTCACGATCTCAGGACGGATTCCCCTTCGGTCCCGCCGGCTGCCGGCCAGCGGTAGCTTCGGCCCGGATCGGGAGTCTGGCCGTCCCCAGTGGAGCTGTGCCACACTTCCCGGGTGACGCTGCCCCCGACGTCCGATGTCCCTGACGACCAGGGTGTTACTCCACCGGATCCCGGCGATGCCGCGCCACCGTCACCGCCATCGCCACCACCGCCGGTGCCGCCGAAGAACAACGGACCTCTCATCATCGGTGTCATCGCCGGGGTGCTGGCACTGTGCCTGCTCGGGACCTGCGTGGTCGCGGCCGGTGCGCTGGTCGTCGCCAACAGGGGCGACGACGGCCGGCCGGTGGCCGTCGCGGACGGAACCTCTCCCGTGCCGTCGCCGACGACGCCCCCACCACCGTCCACGCAGGAGACGTCCTCTCCGCCTGAGGTGCCCCCCACGACCGAGGCGGCCCCGCCACCGCCGCCCGCGAAGATCGGGCAGTGCATCGTCGTCAGCGAGGACGGCGACTTCCTGGATATCGGCAACTGCAACGGCACGCGGGGCACCTATCGGGTGGTGTCGGTGGATTACGATCAGGGCGCGTGCGCTGATCCCAAGTCCGCGTACATCTCGGAAGACGGCTACCGCCTGTGTCTTGAGCGCCATCTGGTGCGCAACTACTGTTACAAATTCCCAAAGGGCAATGGCTGGATCGTCGGTGCGTCGAAGTGCAAGGCAAAGGGCACCGTGCACATCGTCGACATCGTCCCAGGGGCCGCCAACGACAAAAGGTGCACACGGGACTACCGGTGGAACCGCTGGTACCGATTCACGCACCCGACTGTCGTCTATTGCGTGATGCAGTATTAGAGGGTGTCCGTGGTGATCCCGTTGCCAGGGCTCGCAGCCATCGGTCTGGTGATGACGACAGTGACGGTGGCTTCGAACCACACGTGATGGCCTGTTCCGCGGCATGCCGCAGGCGCCAGTCGACGGCGGTTCAAGGCGGGGCGCCCGCCCACCTCTGGATTTCTTGGCCTTCCGGCGTCCTAGCCGCCTTGCGCGGGATGCCCGTCCGACTCCTTCCTCGGCGGGCGTACCCCACGGTTGCCGCGGCCGATGTTCACGCCACGTCGGCCAGGACCCGGTCGGGCGAGTTCGGTGGCCGCTGCCAACCCGGTACACCTCGATCCGCTCCTCAACCGTCCGGGGCGCGGGCCAGACCGTGCCTTGGTGGCAACGCCACGCCAGCGGCCGAACCAGCGGTACGAGGTCTGCCACGGCACCTACACCTCGGGCGCATCCCGCTTGGGGCCCGGTCCGGACCCGTCGCATGGCCGGCGTCGAGGTGGCCGGCGAGCCGGACGACGGCGAGGCGGCCCACCGGGCCCCGTCGATGATCTTCCGTTTCGTCCGATATGGCGGACGCCCTCGGCCCGACACCCGCAGGCTGGACGAGCCGCAGCCTCGCCCACCGGGCGTCGTTCACGTCATGCCGCCTCCAGCCGCTACCCTGGCGCCAGGTCTCCGGTCGGTCGATTCGCTTGGTCGCTAACCGATCTGCCGGAGCGTCACTCTTATCGATCACCGCCACGCTGGGCCTACCTCCCCGCCCGGGGGTCCCTTACGAAACACGGGCTAGGGGCACCCGTAGGGGCACGCTAGGGGTTGTGACCGCCGTCCGGCGACAATTACCTTTCGTCCGGCGCGTAAGACCTGGTGGGGGCTGAAACGCTTTTTGTCTGGCAATTCGTGGTCGGCTGAATGGGCTTAGATCTTCGCGGCTTGTGGCGTCTGTGGACGGTATTGGGTCGCCTGTTTCTTTCCGGCCCGAAGAGGTGGCGTCAATGGCGACTGAAGATACGCTCCGGGAGTACCTGAAATGGGTGACGGCGGACCTTCACCAGACCCGGAGGAAGCTCGGCGAGCTTGAGGCGGCCAACCGGGAGCCGATCGCCATCGTCGGCATGGCCTGCCGGTTCCCGGGCGGGGTGGGCTCGCCCGAGGAGCTGTGGGAACTCGTCGACTCCGGCCGGGACGCCGTCTCCCCGTTCCCCGCCGACCGCGGCTGGGACCTGGCGCGGCTGTTCCACCCGGACCCCGACCACCCCGGCACGTCGTACGTCGCCGAGGGCGGCTTCGTCGACTCGGCCACCGACTTCGACGCCGCGTTCTTCGGCATCTCGCCGCGCGAGGCGCTCGCCATGGACCCGCAGCAGCGGCTGCTGCTGGAGGCCGCCTGGGAGGCGTTCGAGCACGCCGGGCTCGACCCCTCGGCGCTGCGCGGCCACCAGGTGGGGGTGTTCGCCAGCACCACCGGCCAGGACTACGTGGGGCTGCTCCAGCAGCCGCCGCCCGGCACCGAGGGCTACATCCTCACCGGCACCGCGGCGAGCGTCGTGTCCGGCCGGATCTCGTACGCGCTCGGCATCGAGGGCCCCGCCGTCACCGTCGACACCGCCTGCTCGTCGTCGCTGGTCGCCCTGCACCTGGCCTGCCAGGCGCTCCGGCAGGGCGAGTGCACCCTGGCGCTCGCCGGCGGTGCCACCGTCATGTCCACGCCGTCCGCCTTCATCGGCTTCAGCCGCCAGCGCGGCCTGGCGTCCGACGGCCGGGTCAAGTCGTTCGCCGCCGCCGCCGACGGCACCGCCTGGGGCGAGGGGGTCGGCCTGCTGCTCGTCGAGCGGCTCTCCGACGCCCGGCGCAACGGTCACCCCGTCCTGGCCGTGGTGCGCGGCAGCGCGGTCAACCAGGACGGCGCGAGCAACGGGCTGACCGCCCCCAACGGCCCGTCCCAGCAGCGGGTCGTGCTCCAGGCCCTGGCCAGCGCCCGGCTCGCGCCCGAGCAGGTCGACGTCGTGGAGGCGCACGGCACCGGCACCACCCTCGGCGACCCGATCGAGGCCCAGGCGCTGCTGTCGACGTACGGGCAGGGCCGGCCGGCGGACCGGCCGCTCTGGCTCGGCTCGGTCAAGTCGAACATCGGGCACACCCAGGCCGCCGCCGGCGTGGCAGGCGTGATCAAGATGGTGATGGCGCTGCGGCACGACACCGTGCCGGCGACGCTGCACGTCGACGAGCCCACCCCCAACGTGGACTGGACGGCCGGCGCGGTGTCGCTGGTGACCGAGCCGCAGCCGTGGCCCGCCGGGGAGCAGCCCCGCCGCGCGGGCATCTCCTCCTTCGGCATGAGCGGCACCAACGCCCACGTGATCATCGAGGAGGCGCCCGCCGCCGATCCGGCCCCGGACGGCCCCGCCGCCGCGACCGACGCGGGCACCGCGACGGACGAAGCTGCCGTCACCGATCCCGCCCCGGTCACCGGGGCCGGCCTCGTGCCGGTGCTGGTCTCCGCCCGCGACGCCGACTCCCTGGCCGCGCAGGCGACCCGCTGGGCCGACTGGCTCGACGACCGCCCCGAGCTGCGGCTGACCGACGTCGGCTGGTCGTCGGCGCGTACCCGGGCCAGCCTGGAGCACCGGGCCGTGCTGCTCGCCGCCGACCGCGCCGACCTGACCGCCGGCCTGCGCGCGCTCGCCGCCGGCGGCGACGCCCCCGGCCTGGTCGCCGGCGCCGGCCCGCGCGGCGGCAAGCTCGCGTTCCTCTTCTCCGGCCAGGGCGCCCAGCGCAGCGGCATGGGCCGCGAGCTGGCCGCCGCGTTCCCCGTCTTCGGCCGGGCGCTCGCCGAGGCCTGCGCCGAGCTGGACCGGCACCTGCCCCGCCCGCTCACCCCGGTGCTCTTCGCCCCCGAGGGCGACGAGGCCGCCGCGCTGCTCAACCAGACCCTCTACACCCAGGCCGGCCTGTTCGCCGTCGAGGTCGCGCTGTTCCGGCTCCTGGAGAGCTGGGGGATCGTCCCGGACGTCCTGCTCGGCCACTCGATCGGCGAGCTCTCCGCCGCGCACGCGGCCGGCGTGCTGTCGCTGCCCGACGCCGCCGCGCTCGTCGCGGCCCGAGGCCGGCTGATGCAGGCCCTGCCGGCCGGCGGCGCGATGCTGGCCGTCCAGCTCCCCGCCGACGCCGTCCGGGCCGCCCTGCACGGCGTCGAGGACCGGGTCGCCGTGGCCGCCGTCAACGGGCCCACCGCCGTGGTCGTCTCCGGCGCGGCCGACGCCGTCGAGGAACTCGAACGCCGCTGGGCCGACCAGGGCGTACGCACCAGGCCGCTGCGGGTCAGCCACGCCTTCCACAGCCCGCTGATGGAACCCATGCTCGCCGAGTTCGCCGCCGTGGTGCGCGGGCTGGAGCTGCACCCGCCGGCGCTGCCGATCGTGTCGAACCTGACCGGCGAGGTCGCCGACCCCGACGAGATCCGCACCGCCGACTACTGGGTCCGGCACGTGCGGGAGGCCGTCCGGTTCGCCGACGGCGTCGACCAGCTGCGCGCCCTGGGCGTGCGTACGTTCCTGGAGGTCGGCCCCAGCGGGGTGCTCACCGCGCTGGCCCGCGACGTCCTGACCGCGGCCGGCGCGGACGACGACACCGCCGCCGTGGCGCTGCTGCGCCGCGACCGCCCCGAGCCCGCGTCCGCGCTCACCGCCCTCGCCGAGCTGCACGTCGGCGGGGTCGAGGTCGGCTGGGCGGAGCTGTTCGCCGGCGCCGGCGCCGCGCGGGTGCCCCTGCCCGCGTACGCCTTCCGGCGGCAGCGGTTCTGGCCCGAGCCGCCGCCCGCCGCCCCCGACGGCGCCGCGCACGACGGCGACGACGAGTTCTGGACCGCACTGGAGCAGGCGGACGTCGACACCCTCCGCAGCGAGCTGGGCGACGACGACGAGCAGGTGCGGGCGCTGCTGCCGGCCCTGCCCGTGCTCACGTCCTGGCGCCGGTCCCGGCGGGAACGCTCCCTGGTGGACGGTTGGTCGTACCACGTGACCTGGCAGCCCGTGCCGGTCGAGGACACCGACGGCCCGGCGGGCCGCTGGCTGGTCGTGCTGCCGGCCGACGACGCGCCGGCGTGGGCCGACGGCCTGGCCGGGCTCTTCGGCGACGCCGAGCCGCTGGTGCTGCGCGTCGGCGCGGCGGACCTCGACCGCGCGGCGCTCGCCGCCCGGCTGCGGGAGGAGATCGACGGCCGGCCCGTCGACGGCGTGCTCGCTGTGGTCGCCGGCCAGGACCGGCTGCTGCCCGAGCACCCCGGCGTGACCCTCGCCGCGGCCAACACCCTCGCCCTGGTCCAGGCGATGACCGACCTGGACCTGGTGGCGCCGCTGTGGTGCGTCACCAGCGGCGCCGTGGCGGCGGCCCCGGGCGACCGGGTCGCGCACCCGCTCCAGACCGAGGTCTGGGGACTCGGCCGGGCGGCGGCGGTCGAACAACCGCACCGCTGGGGCGGCCTGGTCGACCTGCCGGCCATCGTCGACGACGCCACCGCCCGGCGGCTCGCCGCCGTGCTGGCCGGGCACCTCGGCGAGGACCAGGTGGCCGTGCGGCCCGGCGGGACCTGGGCCCGCCGGCTGACCCCGGCCCCGCCGGCGGCGGACGAGCCCCCCGCCGGCGACTGGTGGTCCGGCACCGTCCTCGTCACCGGTGGCACCGGGGCCCTCGGCGGCCACGTCACCCGCTGGCTGCTCGGCCGCGGCGCCGGGCGGGTGGTCCTGGCCAGCCGCCGGGGCACCGCCGCCCCCGCCGTGGCGGACCTGCTCGACGCGTACGGCGCCGACGGGCGGGTCACCGTCGCCACCTGCGACGTCACCGACCGACGGTCCGTGGCGGACCTGGTGGACGCGCTGCCCGACCTGACCGCGGTCGTGCACGCCGCCGGCACCGACCAGCTCACCCCGCTGACCGACACCACCCTCGGCGAGTTCTCCCACGTCGTCGCGGGCAAGGTGCTCGGCGCCCTGCACCTCGACGCCTGCCTCGCCGAGCGCGAACTCGGCGCGTTCGTCCTCTTCTCCTCCATCTCCGGCGTGTGGGGCAGCGCCGGTCAGTGCGCCTACGGCGCCGGCAACTCCCTGCTGGACGCCCTGGCCGTCAACCGGCGCGACCGGGGCCTGCCGGCCACCGCCGTCTCCTGGACGGCCTGGGGCGGCGAACACGGCATGGCCGCCGAGAACGTGGCCACCGAGCAGCTCAACCGGATGGGCCTGCCGCCGATCGACCCGGAGAAGGCGCTCGTCGCGCTCGACCGGGCGCTGCGCCGCCCGACGCCCTGCGTGACCGTCGCCGACGTCGACTGGACCCGGTTCCATCCCGCGTTCACCGTGGCCCGGCCCAGCCCGCTGCTCGGCGACCTGCCGCAGGTGCGGGCGCTCGTCGCGCAGGAGGAGGCCGCCGCGCCGGCCGCGGGCGCGGTCGCCGCGCCGCTGCGTCACCTCGCGGTGCTGCCGGCGGCGGAGCAGGAGCGGGAGCTGCTGAAGCTGGTCAACGAGCAGACCGCGGCGGTCCTGGGCCACGCCACGCCCGACGAGCTGCGCGGACGCCCGTTCAAGGACCTCGGCTTCGACTCGCTGACCGCCGTGGACTTCCGGGGCCGGCTGAACACCGCCACCGGCCTGCGGCTGCCCACCACGCTGGTCTTCGACTACCCCACCCCCGCCGAGCTGGTCGCGCACCTGCGCGAGCTGGTCTCCGGCGCCGCCCCGGCCGACGCCCCGCAGACCGTCGTCGTCGACGCCGACGAGCCCGTCGCGATCGTCGGGATGGCCTGCCGCTACCCCGGCGGCGTCGACGGGCCGGAGGCGTTCTGGCGGCTGGTCGCCGACGGTGTGGACGCCATCTCGCCGTTCCCCACCGACCGGGGTTGGGAGATCCCCGAGCCGGCGGAGGGGACCCACCCCCCGGCGGGCGGCTTCCTCTACGACGTGGCGGACTTCGACCCCGCCTTCTTCGAGATCTCGCCCCGCGAGGCCCTCGCCATGGACCCGCAGCAGCGGCTCACCCTCGAGACGTCCTGGGAGGCGCTGGAACGGGCCGGGGTCGACCCCGCGACGCTGCGCGGCACCCGTACCGGCGTCTTCGTGGGCGCCTCCACCTCCGGCTACGGCACCGGGCTGACCGAGGTCCCCGAGGGGGTCGAGGGCTACCTGATGACCGGCGCCGCGCACAGCGTGATCTCCGGCCGGGTCGCGTACGCGCTGGGGCTGGAGGGACCGGCCGTCACGGTCGACACCGCCTGCTCCTCGTCGCTGGTGGCGCTGCACCTCGCCGGGGCGGCGCTGCGGCGCGGCGAGTGCGACCTCGCGCTGGCCGGCGGCGTGGCGGTGATGGCGACCCCCACGGCGTTCCAGGAGTTCTCCCGCCAGGGCGGCCTGGCCTCCGACGGGCGGTGCAAGTCCTTCGCCGCCACGGCGGACGGCACCGGCTGGTCCGAGGGCGTCGGCATGCTGCTCGTGCAGCGCCTCTCCGACGCCCGGCGGCAGGGCCGCCGCATCCTCGCCGTGGTACGCGGCTCCGCCGTCAACTCCGACGGCGCGTCCAACGGCCTGACCGCCCCCAACGGCCCCTCCCAGCAGCGGGTGATCCGGCAGGCGCTCGCCAGCGCCCGGCTGACGACCACGGACGTGGACGTCGTCGAGGCGCACGGCACCGGCACCGTCCTCGGCGACCCGATCGAGGCCCAGGCCCTGCTGGCGACGTACGGGCAGGACCGGGGCGACGCGGGCCCGCTGCTGCTGGGCTCGGTCAAGTCGAACATGGGCCACGCGCAGGCGGCCGCCGGCGTGGCCGGTGTGATCAAGATGGTGCTGGCGATGCGGGAGGGCACCGTCCCGGCGTCGCTGCACGCGGACACGCCGTCGCCGCACATCGACTGGTCCGCCGGCGACGTGGAGCTGGTGACCCGGTCCCGGCCGTGGCCGGCGGTCGACCGGCCCCGCCGGGCGGCGGTCTCCTCGTTCGGCATCTCCGGCACCAACGCCCACGTGGTCGTCGAGCTGCCCACCGACGCGCCCGCCGACGCCGAGGCGGCCGACGCCCCGGTGCCGCCGGCCGACGGTGCGCAGGGGGAACGCGCCGCCGGGCTGCTCGCCTCCGACGTGGTGGCCTGGCCCGTCTCGGCCCGCTCGACCTCGGCCCTGGCCGCGCAGGCGTCCCGGCTGGCCCGGCACCTGCGGGCCCACCCCGGCCTCGCCCCGGCGGCGGTCGGCTGGTCCCTCGCCGCGACCCGCTCGGCGTTCGACCGGCGCGCCGCGGTGCTCGGCGCGACCCCCGGCGAGCTGCTGGCCGGCCTGGACGCGCTCGCCGCCGGCACCCCGGCCGGCAACGTGGTGACCGGCACCGTCGCCAACCACGGCGCGGGACCGGTGTTCGTCTTCCCGGCCGCCGCCCCGGCGGGCACGGCGGCCGGCCTGGTGGGCCGCTGCCCGGTCTTCGACGACACCCTCGCCGAGTGCCGGCAGGCCCTCGCGCCGTGGGTCGACGTCGACCCGGCCGCCCTGCTGACCGGCGCCGACGCCTCCTGGGCCGAGCGGCCGGAGCTGGCCCGGCCCGTGCTGTTCGCCGTCGGGGTGGCGCTCGCCGCCGTCTGGCGGCACGCCGGGCTCACCCCGGCCGCGGTCGTCGGCGACGGCGACGGCGAGGTCGTGGCCGCCCATGTGGCGGGCCTGCTGTCCCTGCCCGACGCCGCCCGGACGGTGGCGCTGCGGGCCCGGGCCGCCGCCGGCGAGCTGGACCCCGACGGCCTCCGCGCCGCCCTGGCGGGGATCGTGCCGCAGCCCGGTGCCGCCCGGCTGGCCTCCACCGTCACCGGCGACTGGGCGGACGCGGCCGGCCTCGGCGCCGACCACTGGGCCGACCCGACCACCCTGGGAGCCGACCCGGCCGGCCCCGGAGCGGCCCCGGCCGTCTCCGGAGCCGACCGCCCGAGCGGCGAGACCGGGGGCCCGGAGCGGCTGGACGCCGCCCTGCGCGCCGCCGTCGACGCGGGACACGTGACCTTCGTGGAGGTCTCGCCGGAGCCGGCGCTGACCGCCCGGGTCGCCGCCGTCCTCGACGCGACCGGCGCCACCGGCCACGTCCTGGCCACCCTCGGCGGGTCGGGCGACGCCGCCACCCGGCTGCTGACCGGCCTCGCCACCGCGCACACCCTCGGCCTGGCGGTGGAGCACCGCCGGCTGCTGCCCGAGGCCGAGCCGGTCGACCTGCCCACGTACGCCTTCGACCGGCACCGCTACTGGCTGGAGCGCACCGGCGCCCACCGCTCGGTCCTGCCCGCCGTGGGCCTCGACGTGGTCGACCACCCGCTGCTCAGCGCGGTGGCCGACCTGCCCGGCGACGAGGGCCTGCTGTTCACCGGCCGGATCACCCTCACCACCCACCCGTGGCTGGCCGACCACGCCGTGCTCGGCACGGTGCTGCTGCCCGGGACGGCCCTGGTGGAGCTGGCGTCCTGGACCGGCCGGCAGGCCGGCGCGGCGACCGTCGCCGAGCTGAACCTGGAGACGCCGCTGGCGATCCCCAGCGAGGGCGGAATCGACCTGCGGGTCCGCGTCGGCCCGCCGGACGAGACCGGGCACCGGCCCGTCGCCATCCACACCCGGCGCGACGACGACACCGCGCCCGACGGTTCCCGGGCCTGGCAGCGGCACGCCTCCGGCCAGCTCGCCGACACCGTCGACCCGGACCCCGCGCCGGCGGCCGTGTGGCCGCCCGCCGACGCCGAGCCGATCGCCCTCGACGGGCTCTACGCCCGGCTCGCCGCCCAGGGCTACCACTACGGCCCGGTCTTCCGCGCGCTGCGCGCCGCCTGGCGGTCGGGCCAGGACATCCTCGCCGAGGTCGCCCTGGACGCCGACGCGTCCACCGACACCACGGCCTTCTCGGTGCATCCGGCCCTGATGGACGCGGCACTGCACGCCATCGGCGCCAGCGCCACGGCTGGCGCCACCGACCCGGCCGGCGGCGCGACGCCGACCCCCGACGGCGGCCCCGACATCCGTCCGGGCCTGCCGTTCACCTGGTCGGGCGTGACCATCCGGCCCACCCGCGCCCGCGAGCTGCGGATCCGGCTGCGCGCCACCGACGCCGGATCCGTGGCCCTGACCGTCACCGACACCGGCGCGACGCCGGTCGCCTCCGTCGACGCTCTGGTGCTGCGGCCCATCTCCGGCGAGCAGCTCAGCGCCGCCCGCCGCTCGGCCAGCCGGTCCCTGCACCGTCTCGACTGGGTCGCCCCCGCCACCGGCCGCGCCGACGGCACGTCCCGGCTCGTCGCCCTCGGCGACGACTGGCCCGGCGCCGACCGGCACCCGGACCTCTCCGCGCTGGTCGCCGAGGTGCGCGCGGGCGGTCCGGTGCCCGACGCGGTGCTGGTGAGCTGCGCCGGACCGACCGCCGACGAGCCGCACCCGGCCCGCCAGGCGCACCGGGTCGCCCACCGCACGCTCGCGCTGGCCCAGCAGTGGCTCGCCGAGGAGTCCCTCGCCGCCGCCCGGCTGGTGGTGGTCACCCGCGGCGCGGTCCGGGTCGACCCGGACGAGTGGATCGCCGACGTGCCGGCCGCCACCGCCTGGGGCCTGCTGCGCTCCGCACAGTCGGAGAACCCCGACCGGATCGTGCTGCTCGACGTCGACGACGACGCCTCGGCCGCCGCGCTGCTGCCGGCCGCCCTGGCCACGGGCGAACCCCAGCTCGCCGTACGCGCCGGCCAGCTCCGGGTGCCCCGGCTGACCCGGCTCGGCCCGCCCCCGGCCGAGGCGCCCGGCCCCGACCTGGCCGCCGGCACCGTCCTCGTGACCGGGGCGACCGGCCTGCTCGG
The DNA here is from genome assembly GCF_049841695.1 of Micromonospora sp. DT178. Classification (NCBI taxonomy): domain Bacteria; kingdom Bacillati; phylum Actinomycetota; class Actinomycetes; order Micromonosporales; family Micromonosporaceae; genus Micromonospora; species Micromonospora sp. DT178. The sequence continues at coordinate 137,442 of NZ_JBNCKV010000012.1, read as the reverse complement.
GCGGCTCGTGGCGCGACGGCTGGTGACCCGGCACGACGTACGGCACCTGCTGCTGGTCAGCCGCAGCGGGGCGGACGCCCCGGGCGTCGCCGCGCTGGTCGACGAGCTGGCCGAGCTGGGCGCCACCGCCCGGGTGGTCGCCTGCGACGTCACCGACCGCGACGCGCTCGCCCTGCTGGTCGACCAGATCCCCGCCGACCTGCCGCTGACCGGCGTGGTGCACGCGGCCGGGGTGCTCGACGACGGCGTCCTGCCCGCGCTCACCCCGGACCGCTTCGACACCGTGCTGCGCCCCAAGGTCGACGCGGCCTGGCACCTGCACGAGCTGACCGAGAAGCTGGACCTGGCCGCGTTCGTGCTCTTCTCCTCGGCGGCCGGCCTCTTCGGCGGCCCCGGGCAGGCCAACCACGCGGCGGCGAACTGCTTCCTCGACGCCCTCGCCCAGCACCGGCGCGACCGGGGACTCCCGGCGCTCTCGCTGGCCTGGGGCCCGTGGGTCAACGACACCGGCGACGGCCAGACCGGGCACGTCGACGAGGCCCGGATGAACCGGGGCGGCTTCGTCCCGCTCGGTGCCGACGAGGGCATGGACCTGTTCAGCGAGGCGCTGCGCTTCGCCGAGCCGGTGGTCGTACCGGTCAACCTGGACCTGGCGCTGATCGGCCGGCACGGGCCGGCGGCGGTGCCGCCGGTGCTGCGGTCGCTGGTCCGGCCGGCGCCGACCGGCGCGGTGCGGGCCGCCGAGCGCGACCCGGCCGAGGCGCTGCGGGAGACCCTCGCCGCCACGGCGGAGGCCGACCGCGACCAGGTGCTCTCCGACCTGGTCCGCACCCACGCCGCCGCGGTCCTCGGCTACGCGTCGATCCGCTCGATCGACGCCGAGCGCGGCTTCGTCGAGCTGGGCTTCGACTCGCTGACCGCCGTCGAGTTCCGCAACCGGCTCAACGCGGCCACCGGGCTGCGGCTGCCGTCCACGCTGATCTACGACCGGCCGACCACGGCCGCGCTGGTCGAGTACCTGCGGGGCGCGCTGCTGGCGGAGCGGAGCACGTCCGCGCTGACGGTGCTGGGCGAGCTGAACAAGCTGGAGCACGCCATGCGGGCGGTGGCCACCGGTGACACCGACCGGGCCGCCGTCGGCGCCCGGCTGCGCGAACTGCTCTCCCTGTGGACCTACACCGAGTCCGGTGCGGACTCCGCCGCCGACGACGACGCCAGCCTCGAGTCGGCCTCCGCCGAAGAGATCTTCAGCCTGCTGGACGAAGAGTTCGGCTCGGCCTGATCCGGCATGTCGCACACCTCGAACCCCGATACGGAGTGGCCCGATGCCCACTGAGGCAGAGTTCCTCGACTACCTCCGGCGTGCGACTGCCGACCTGCGCGACGCGCGCCGGCGGGTGCGCGAGGTGGAGGCCAAGGACCGCGAGCCGATGGCCGTCATCGGGATGGCGTGCCGGTTCCCGGGCGGCGTCTCCAGCCCGGCGGAGCTGTGGGACCTCGTCGACCGGGGCGGCGACGGGGTGGGCGACTTCCCGACCGACCGGGGCTGGGACCTGGAGCGGCTCTTCCACGTCGACCCGGACAACCCGGGCACGTCGACCAGCAACCAGGGCGGCTTCCTCTACGACGCGCCGCAGTTCGACCCGGGCTTCTTCGGCATCAGCCCCCGCGAGGCCCTGGCGATGGACCCCCACCAGCGGCTGCTGCTGGAGACCTCCTGGGAGGCGTTCGAACACGCCGGCATCGACCCGCAGCGGCTGCGCGGCAGCCGGACCGGCGTCTTCGCCGGGGTGATGTACCACGACTACGCGTCGCGGGTGCTGGACCTGCCCGAGGGCGTCGAGGGCTACATCGGCACCGGCAACTCCGGCAGCGTCGTGTCGGGGCGGGTGGCGTACACCTTCGGGCTGGAGGGCCCGGCGGTCACGGTGGACACGGCGTGCTCGTCGTCGCTGGTCGCCGTGCACCTGGCCACACAGGCGCTGCGCCAGCGCGACTGCGACTTCGCGCTCGCCGGCGGCGTGACGGTGATGTCCACCCCGGGCACCTTTGCCGACTTCTCCCGCCAGCGGGGCCTCGCCTCGGACGGCCGGTGCAAGTCGTTCGCCGCCGCCGCCGACGGCACCGGCTGGTCCGAGGGCGTCGGCGTGCTGCTGCTGCAGCGGCTCTCCGACGCCCGCCGCGACGGCCGGCGCGTGCTCGCCGTGGTCCGGGGCAGCGCCGTCAACCAGGACGGCGCCAGCAGCGGGCTCACCGCGCCCAACGGCCCGTCGCAGGAGCGGGTGATCCGGCAGGCCCTCGCGAACGCCCGGCTCTCGCCGGCCGACGTCGACGTGGTGGAGGCGCACGGCACCGGCACCACGCTGGGCGACCCGATCGAGGCGCAGGCGCTGCTGGCCACGTACGGGCAGGACCGGGGCGACGGCGGGCCGCTCTGGCTGGGCTCGGTCAAGTCGAACCTGGGGCACACCCAGGCCGCCGCGGGCGCCGCCGGCCTGATCAAGATGATCGAGGCGATCCGGCACCGCACCATGCCCGCCACCCTGCACGTCGACGAGCCGTCCCCGCACATCGACTGGTCCGCCGGGCAGGTCTCGCTGCTGACCGAGGCACGCCCGTGGTCGGCCACCGACCGGCCGCGCCGGGCCGCCGTGTCGTCGTTCGGCATCAGCGGTACGAACGCGCACGTCATCCTGGAGGAGGCGCCCGTCGACGACGCCCCGTCCACGGACGGGGCCGCGCCCGTCGCCGACGCCCCGCTGACGCTCCCGCTCGCCCCGGTGTTCCTCTCCGCCCGTACGCCCGAGGCGCTCGCCGGGCAGGCCGGGCGCTGGGCCGACCACCTCGCCCGCGTCGACGCCGTCCGCCCGGTGGACGTCGCGCTCTCCTCGGTCAGCCGCGCCGGGCTCGAGCACCGCGCGGTCGTGCTGGCCGGCGACGCGGACGACCTGCTCGCCGGGCTGCGGGCCCTCGCCGCCGGCGAGCCGACCGGCACCGTGACCACCGGGGCCTCCGCCCCGCGCGGCCGGGTGGCTTTCCTCTTCTCCGGTCAGGGCGCGCAGCGCGCCGGCATGGGCCGCGAGCTGTACGTGACCTTCCCGGTCTTCGCCGCCGCCCTCGACGAGGTGTGCGGGCACCTCGACCCGCTGCTGCCGCGCGCGCTGCGCGAGGTGCTGTTCGCCGCGGCGGGCACGCCCGAGGCGGAGCTGCTGGACCAGACGGTCTTCACCCAGGCGGGGCTCTTCGCCGTCGAGGTGGCGCTGTTCCGCCTCGTCGAGTCGCTCGGGGTCGCGCCGGACCTGGTGGCCGGGCACTCCATCGGCGAGATCGCGGCGGCGCACGTGGCGGGGGTGCTGTCCCTGGCCGACGCGTGCGCGCTGGTCGCGGCGCGCGGCCGGCTCATGCAGGCCCTGCCGGCGGGCGGCGGCATGCTCGCCGTGGCTGCCGACGAGGCCGCGGTGGCCGCCTCACTGGCGGGGCTGACCGGCCGGCTCGACGTGGCCGCCGTGAACGGTCCCGCCGCCGTGGTGGTGGCGGGCGACGTCGAGGCCCTCGACGAGGTGCAGCGGGTGTGGTCCGAGCGGGGTGTGCAGACCCGCCGGCTGCGGGTCAGCCACGCCTTCCACAGCGCGCGGATGGACCCGATGCTCGCCGAGTTCGCGGCCGTCGCCGAAGGGCTGACGTACCGGCCGCCGACGATCCCGGTGGTGTCGAACCTGACCGGCCGGATCGCCGACGCCGACCAGCTCTGCGACCCGGGCTACTGGGTGCGGCACGTACGCGGCACGGTGCGCTTCGCCGACGCCGTCGACTGCCTGCGCGCCGAGGAGGTCGACACCTACCTGGAGGTGGGGCCGAACGGCGTCCTGACCGCCATGGCGCAGAACTGCCTCGCCGAGCGGGCGGAGGACGAGACCGAGCCCCTGCTGGCCCCGGTGTCGCGCCACGACCGGTCCGAGCCGCAGGCCCTCCTGGAGGCCCTCGCGCTGCTGCACGTGCACGGCCTGACCGTCGGCTGGGCGGACCTGCTCGACCGGGCCGGCGGCCGGCACCTGGACCTGCCGACGTACGCGTTCCAGCACCAGCGCTTCTGGCTGGAGCCGGCGGGCCGGTGGACGGACGTCTCCGGGGCGGGCCTCGGGGCGGCCGGGCACCCGCTGCTCGGCGCGGCCGTCTCCGTGGCCGGCGAGGACATAGTGGTGCTGACCGGCCGCCTGTCCACGTCGACGCACGTGTGGCTCGCCGACCACTCGGTCTCCGGCGTGGTGATCGTGCCGGGCGCCGCCCTGGTCGAGCTGGCGGTGCGGGCGGGCGACGAGGTGGGCGCGTCGCGGGTGCGGGAGTTGACCGTGGCCGCGCCGCTGGTGCTGCCGGAGGGCGGCGCGGTGCGGGTGCAGGTGCGCGTCGGCGCGGCCGACGAGTCCGGCACCCGGTCGGTGACCGTGCACTCCCAGCCGGAGGAGGCCGTCGACCCGGAGTGGGTCCGGCACGCGGAGGGCGTGCTGGAGCCGGCGTCGGCCGACGAGCCGGGCGTGGGGGAGTGGCCGCCGGCCGGCGCGTCCGAGGTGGACCTGGCGGGTTGGTATCCGGCGCTGGCGGAGCGCGGCCTGGCGTACGGGCCGGTGTTCCGGGGGCTGCGCCGGGTGTGGGCCGGCGGCGACGAGGTGTTCGCCGAGGTCGCGTTGCCAGACGAGGTGGCGGGCGACGCGGCGGGGTTCGGCGTGCACCCGGCGTTGCTGGACGCGGCCCTGCACCCGATCGGGCTGCTGCCCGGCTCGGAGGAGTCGGGCGGACCGCGGGTGCCGTTCGCGTTCGAGGGCGTGCAGGTGCACGCCGCGGGCGCGCGGGTGCTGCGGGTGCGGCTGACGCGCGCGGGTTCGGCGGTGCGGCTGGTCGCGTGCGACGAGTCGGGCGCGGCCGTGGTGTCGGTGGACTCGCTGGCGCTGCGGGAGCTGACCGGGGTGTCGTCCCCGGGCGAGGCGGCCCGGTCGTTGTTCGAGGTCTCGTGGCAGGCCCAGGAGGTCACCCCGACCGGCGAGGCCTCCGGGTGGGCGCTGGTGGGCTCGCCGGCCGCCGTCGACCTGCCGGCGTACGCCGACGTCGAGGCGGTGACCGCGGCGTCGGACGTGCCGCCGCGCCTGCTGCTGGTGCCGGCGGGCGGCGCGCAGCGGCTCGACAACGCGGGCGCGGCGGACGCCGGCCACGACAACGACCCCGAGGCGGTACGCGCGGCGACGTCGCACGTGCTGGCAGTCGTCCAGTCCTGGCTGGCGGCGGACGCGCTGGCGGAGTCACGGTTGGTGGTGCTGACGCGGGGCGCGGTGTCGGTGGGCGCCGGGGACCGGGTTTCCGACCTGGCCGGTGCGGCGGTGTGGGGTCTGCTGCGCTCGGCGCAGTCGGAGCACCCGGGTCGCATCGTCCTGGCGGACGTCGACGGTGACGTGGACGCCCGTATGTTGGGTGTGCTGGCTGCGGTGGCGGACGAGCCGGTGGCGTTCGGCGGTCAGGTCGCGGTGCGCTCCGGCGGGGTGTTCGTGCCGCGTCTGGTGCGCGCGCTCGCCCCCTCGGCGGCAGAGACGCCCGCCGTGGGCGACGGCACGGTGCTGGTCACCGGTGGCACGGGTGCGCTGGGTGCGCTGGTGGCGGAGCATCTGGTGTCGGTGCACGGGGTGCGGTCGCTGGCGCTCGTCTCTCGGCGTGGCCCGGAGGCCGCCGGTGCGGGCGAGCTGTCGCAGCGGCTGTCGGCGTTGGGTGCGTCGGTGCGGGTGGTCGCGTGTGACGTGACCGACCGGGACCAGGTCGGCGCGCTGGTTGCCGAGATCGCAGCCGAGGGCCGGCTGGCGGGTGTGGTGCACACCGCCGGTGTCCTGGACGACGGTGTGGTGGAGGGGCTGACCGCTGAGCGGCTCGGTGCGGTGTTGGCGCCGAAGGTGTCGGCGGGTTGGCTGTTGCACGAGGCGACGGCGTCGCTGGATCTGGATCTGTTCGTGGCGTTCTCGTCGGTGGCGGGTGTGCTCGGTTCGCCGGGTCAGTCGGCGTACGCGGCGGGCAACGCCTTCCTCGACGGGCTTGCGATGTACCGGCGGCAGCTCGGCCTGCCGGCCGTCAGCCTGGCGTGGGGCATGTGGGACACCCCCGGCATGGCGGCGTCCCTCGACGAGGCGGACCGGGCGCGATCGACCCGGGGCGGCGTCACCGCGATGAGCGCCGAGACCGGACTGCGGCTGTTCGACGCGGCGCTGACCGCCGACCGCCCCGCCCTGGTGCCGGCCGTGATCGACCTGGCCGCCCTCCGGGCCGCGGCCGGCGCCGGCCTGGTGCCGCCGATGCTCCGCGCCCTGGTCGGCACGACCGCGACCCGCCGCCAGGCGGGACAGGGCACCACCTGGGCGACCCGCATCAGCGGCCTCGCCGCCGACGAGGCGCGCGCCCAGATCGACGTGCTGGTGCGCGGCCTCGTCGCGCAGGTGCTCGGGCACGGCGGCGCCGAGGCCGTGCCGGCCGACCGGGCCTTCCGCGAGCTGGGCTTCGACTCGCTGACCGCCGTGGACCTGCGCAACCGCGTCAACGCGGCCACCGGCCTGCGGCTGCCCTCGACGCTGGTCTTCGACTACCCGACGCCGCAGGCGCTCGCCGCACACGTGCACGCCGAACTGGCCGGCGCCGCCAGCGGCCCCGCCGCGCCGGGCGCGCGGACCACGACCCGGGCCGACGAGCCGCTCGCCATCGTGGGCATGGCCTGCCGCTACCCGGGAGGCGTCGAGACGCCCGATCAGCTCTGGGCGCTGCTGGCCGCCGGCGGCGAGGGCATCGGGGAGTTCCCCACCGACCGCGGCTGGGACCTGGAGAGCCTGTTCGACCCCGACCCCGACCACCCCGGCACGTCGTACACCCGGCACGGTGGTTTCCTCTACGGTGCCGCCGAGTTCGACCCCGGGTTCTTCGGGATCTCGCCGCGTGAGGCCCTGGCGATGGATCCGCAGCAGCGGCTGCTGCTGGAGGCGTCGTGGGAGACGTTCGAGTCGGCCGGTCTCGATCCGCAGCGGCTGCGGGGCAGCCGGACCGGCGTCTTCGCCGGGGTCATGTACCACGACTACGCCTCGCAGCTGATGGAGCTGGCCGACGAGGTCGAGGGCTACGTCGGCACCGGCAACTCGGGCAGCGTGCTGTCCGGTCGGGTCGCGTACACGTTCGGCCTGGAGGGGCCGGCGGTCACCGTCGACACCGCCTGCTCGTCGTCGCTGGTGGCGCTGCACCTCGCCGCGCAGGCGTTGCGCAGCGGCGAGTGTGATCTGGCGTTGGCCGGCGGTGTGACGGTGATGGCGACGCCGGGGACGTTCATCGAGTTCTCGCGGCAGCGGGGCCTGTCGGCCGACGGCCGCTGCAAGTCGTTCGCCGCCTCGGCCGACGGGACGGGCTGGTCCGAGGGCGTCGGCGTGCTGCTCGTGCAGCGGCTCTCCGACGCCCAGCGGGAGGGTCGGCGGATCCACGCCGTCCTGCGCGGTACGGCCGTGAACCAGGACGGCGCGTCGAACGGCCTGACCGCCCCGAACGGCCCCTCGCAGCAGCGGGTGATCCGGCAGGCGCTCGCGAACGCCCGCCTGACCCCGGCCGACGTGGACGCCGTCGAAGCGCACGGCACCGGCACCACCCTCGGCGACCCGATCGAGGCGCAGGCGCTGCTGGCGACGTACGGGCAGGAGCGTCCGCAGGACCGGCCGCTGCTGTTGGGGTCGGTGAAGTCGAACATCGGGCACACCCAGGCCGCCGCCGGTGTGGCCGGCGTGATCAAGATGGTGCTGGCGATGCGGCACGGCCTGGTGCCGCCGACGCTGCACGTGGACGAGGCGTCCCCGCACGTGGACTGGTCGGCCGGGGCGGTGGCCCTCGCGACCGAGGCGACCCCGTGGCCGCAGGTGGGCCGGCCGCGTCGGGCGGCGGTGTCGTCGTTCGGGATCTCCGGCACGAACGCGCACGTGATCATCGAGCAGCCGCCCGCCGAGGCGGTCGACGGACGCGCCGCCGACCGTCCGCGCGCCGGCGTCGTACCCCTGGTGCTCTCCGCCGTGGACGCCCCGGCGCTGCGCGACCAGGCGGCCCGGCTGGGCGCGCACCTGGCGGCGCACCCGGAGCTGGAACCGGCCGACGTCGCGCACGCCCTGGTCACCACCCGGGCCGCCTTCGGACACCGCGCCGTCGTCCTCGGCCGCGACACCGTCGGCCTGACGCGGGCACTGGAGTCGTTCCACCTCGGCGAGGACACCCCCGCCACGGTCACCGGCACCGCGCTGCGCGGCGGCGACCCGGTCCTCGTCTTCCCCGGCCACGGCGACCCGTGGCCCGCCACGGCGGTCGAGCTGCTGGACCGCTCGCCGGAGTTCGCCGCCGCGATCGCCGAGTGCGAGGCGGCCCTCGCACCCCACGTGGACTGGTCGCTCACCGCCGTGCTGCGCGGCGCGGACGGCGCCCCGACCCCGGCCGACCCTGGCGTGACGCACCCCGTCCGGTGGGCCGTGGCGGTCTCGCTGGCCCGCTGGTGGCGTTCGCTCGGCGTCCGGCCCGCCGCCGTGGTCGGACACGCCCACGGCGAGGTCGCGGCCGCCTGCGTGGCCGGCGCGCTGTCGCTGGCGGACGCGGCGAGGACGATCGCCCTCGCCAGCCCGGCCGAGGCCGACCCGGACGTGCTGGCCGGGATCACCCTCCGGGCAGCCGAGCTGCCGCTGTACTCGGCGGCGACCGGCGGGCGGGTCGACACCGACGGCCTCGACGTCGCCCGCTGGTACCGGGGACTGGCCGACGGCCTCGACGCCGACCCGGTCGTACGCGCCCTGCTCGACGAGGGCCACCAGATCCTCGTCGAGGCCGCCCCCGAGCCCGTGCTCGCCGCCGGGATGCGGGCGATCGCGCACGCCGCCGCCGACGCCGTCGTGGTGGCCGCCGCCGACACCGACGCCGGCGGTTGGCTCCGGATGCTGACCGTCCTCGCCGGGCTGCACGTCCACGGCGTGCCCGTGGACTGGACGGCGATCCTGGGCGCCCGCACCGGCCCGCCGGTGCAGCTGCCGACGTACGCCTTCCAGCGTCAGCGCTACTGGCCGCAGGCACCGGTGGCGACCGGCCCCGCCCTCGCCGGTTCCGACGAGACGGACCGGCACTTCTGGGAGGCCGTGGAGCGCGCCGACCCGCAGGCGTTGGCCGCCGCGATGCGGATCGACGAGACGGCGGCCCGGTCCCTCGACCCCGCGCTGCCGCTGCTCTCCTCGTGGCGCCGCCGCCGCCGCGACGAGTCCACGGTGGACTCGTGGCGGTACCGGGTGACCTGGAAGCCGGTCACCGTCGCGCCGGAGGCCACCCTCTCCGGCGCCTGGCTGCTGCTGGTGCCGGCGGCCGGCGCCGAGCATCCCCTGGTCGACGCCGCCGCCCGGGCCCTCACCGAGGGCGGGGCCGAGGTCGTCCGGATCGACGTGACGGACCCGGACCGGCAGGCGCTGGCCGACCGGCTGGCCCGTACCGGCGTCGCCCCCGCAGCCGTCGCCGGCGTGCTCTCCCTGCTCGGCCTGGACGACGCGCCGCACCCGACCCACCCGGTGGTGCCGGCGGGTCTCGCCGGCACGTACGCCCTGGTCCAGGCCCTCGGCGACGCCGGTGTCACCGCCCCGCTGTGGTGCGCCACCGCCGGCGCGGTCTCCACCGGCCGGGCCGACCCGCTCGACCGGCCCCGCCAGGCGATGCTCTGGGGGCTCGGCCGGGTGGTCGCCCTGGAGCACCCGGACCGCTGGGGCGGCCTCGTGGACCTGCCCACCGAGCCGGACCCGCGGGACCGGGCCCGGCTCGTGGCGGTGCTGGCCGGCGTCGACGCCGAGGACCAGCTGGCGCTGCGCCCCTCCGGGGTGTTCGCCCGGCGACTGGTCCGGGCCCGCACCGACCGGACGGCGACCGGCGACTGGCGTCCCGCGAGCGGCGCCGTCCTGGTCACCGGCGGCCTCGGGTCGATCGGGGCCCAGGTGGCGCGCTGGCTGGCCCGCGAGGGCGTCGGCGAGCTGGTGCTGACCGGTCGCCAGGGCCCTGCCACGCCCGGCGCGGACGAGCTGGCGGACGAACTGCGCGCCGCCGGCGCCACCGTCGCCGTGGCCGCCTGCGACGTCGCCGACCGCGATGCCATGCGGGCCCTCGTCGAGCGGCTCGCCGGGCAGGGCACCCGCGTCGGGGCCGTGTTCCACACCGCTGGGGTCGCCCACGCCGGGCCGGTCGCGGCCACCGACGTGGCCGAACTCGCGGACGCCCTGCGGGCCAAGGTGGCCGGCGCGGTCAACCTCGACGAGGTGTGCGGCGACGACCTGTCGGCGTTCGTGCTCTTCTCCTCCGGGGCCGGCGTCTGGGGTGGCGGGCACCAGGGCGGCTACGCCGCGGCCAACGCCTTCCTCGACGCGCTCGCCGAGGACCGGCGACGGCGCGGCCGGGCCGCGACCGCCATCGCCTGGGGCGCCTGGGACGGCGGCGGCATGGTCGACGCCGAGGGCGCCGCCGACCAGATGTTCCGCTCGGGCGTACGGGCCATGCGTCCCGACCTCGCGATCTCCGTCCTGGCCGAGGCCCTCGACCACGGCGACACCACGCTCACCGTGGCGGACATCGCCTGGGACCGGTTCCTCCAGACCTACACGCTGGCCCGTCCCCGGCCGCTGATCGCCGACGTCCCGGAGGTGGCCCGGCTGCTCGCCGCCGGGCAGCGCGACGACGACCCGACCGACGCGGCCTCGCCCCTGCGCGGCCGGCTGGCCGGACTCGCCGCACCGGAACGGCGCCGCGTCCTGCTCGACCTCGTACGGGTCCACGCGGCGGCGGTGCTGCGCCTGTCCTCGCCGCAGGCGTTGGCGGCGGACCGGTCGTTCCGGGAGATCGGCTTCGACTCGCTCAGCGCCGTCGAGATGCGCAACCGGCTCGCCGAGGCGGTGGGGCTGAACCTGCCGGCGACCCTGGTCTTCGACCGCCCGACGCCCGAAGCCCTCGCCGAGCACCTGGCGACCCGGCTCACCGGCGACGACACCCCGGCGACCGCGCCCGTGCGGGCCGCCACCGCGCTGGACGAGCCGATCGCCATCGTCTCGATGAGCTGCCGCTACCCCGGCGGCGTCGCCGGTCCCGAGGACCTGTGGCGGCTGGTCGCCGAGGGCCGGGACGGGATCGCGGAGTTCCCGACCGACCGGGGCTGGGACCTGGAGGCGATCTACCACCCCGATCCCGACCGGCCCGGCACCTCGTACGTCCGGGAGGGCGGCTTCCTCACCGACGCCGCCGGCTTCGACGCCGCCCTGTTCGGCATCTCCCCGCGCGAGGCGATGGTGATGGACCCGCAGCAGCGGGTGCTGCTGGAGAGCGCCTGGGAGCTGTTCGAGCGGTCCGGCACCGCGCCGGCCGACATGCGGGAGACCAACACCGGCGTCTTCGTCGGCACCAACGGCCAGGACTACGCGACGCTGCTGATGGCCGCCCGGGTCGAGACCGAGGGCTACCAGGCCACCGGCAACGTCGCCGCCGTCATCAGCGGTCGGCTCGCGTACCACTTCGGGTTGCAGGGCCCCGCCGTCAGCGTCGACACCGCCTGCTCGTCGTCGCTGGTGGCGCTGCACCTGGCCTGCCAGTCCCTGCGGCAGGGCGAGTGCGACGTCGCGGTCGCCGGCGGCGTGACGGTGATGGCCACCCCCGGGCCGTTCCTGGAGTTCGCCCGGCAGCGGGGGCTGGCCCTCGACGGCCGGTGCAAGTCGTTCGCCGGGGCCGCCGACGGCACCGGCTGGGGCGAGGGCGTGGGCCTGCTGATGTTGCAGCGGCTCTCCGACGCCCAGCGCGACGGCCGGCGGATCCTGGCCGTCGTGCGCGGCTCGGCGATGAACCAGGACGGCGCCAGCAACGGACTGACCGCGCCCAACGGACCCGCGCAGGAGCGGGTGATCAGCCAGGCGCTGGCCAACGCGCGGCTGACCGCCACCGACGTGGACGCCGTCGACGGGCACGGCACCGGCACCCGGCTCGGCGACCCCATCGAGGCGCAGGCGCTGCTGGCCACGTACGGGCGGGACCGGCCCGCCGACCGGCCGCTCTGGCTCGGCTCGGTCAAGTCGAACATCGGCCACACCCAGGCCGCCGCCGGCGTCTCCGGCGTGATCAAGATGGTGCTGGCGCTCCAGCACGACCTGCTGCCGCCCACCCTGCACGTGGACGAGCCCTCGCCGCACGTGGATTGGTCGGCGGGCGCGGTCGCGCTGCTGACCGAGGCACAGCCGTGGCCGGAGGTGGACCGGCCCCGCCGGGCCGGCGTGTCGTCGTTCGGGGTCAGCGGCACCAACGTGCACGTCATCCTCGAACAGGCCCCCGCCGCCGCGCCGGCCGACACCGGCACGCCCCGGCCGGCCGACGGGCCGCCGGTGCTGCCCTGGGTCGTCTCGGCCGACACCGCCGACAGCCTGCGGGCGCAGGCGGCACGGCTGGCCGACTGGCTGCCGCACACCGCGACGCCCGCCGCCGACGTGGCCCGGGGACTGGCCACCGGACGGTCCCCGCTGCGGCACCGCGCGGTGCTGCTCGCTGCGGACGCCGACGCGGCCCTCGCCGGCCTGCGGGCCCTCGCCGCCGGGCAGGACCACTCCGTACTCACCCGGGGCGTCGCCGAGCCGGGCGGCGCGCTGGCGGCGCTCTTCTCCGGCCAGGGCGCCCAGCACGCCGGGATGGGCCGTCGCCTGTACGAGACGTTCCCGCTCTTCGCCGCCGCGGTCGACGAGGCGTGCCAGCACCTGGACGCGTACCTGCCGCGGCCGCTGCGGCCGGTGCTGTTCGCCGAGCCGGGCACCGCCGAGGCCGATCTGCTCGACCAGACGGCCTTCACCCAGGCCGGGCTCTTCGCCGTCGAGGTGGCGCTGTTCCGGCTGCTGGAGCACTGGGGGATCCGGCCCGACTTCGTGGCCGGGCACTCCGTCGGGGAGATCAGCGCGGCCCACGTGGCCGGGGTGCTCGACCTGGCCGACGCCTGCGCGCTCGTCGGCAACCGGGGCCGGCTGATGCAGGCCCTGCCCTCCGGTGGCGGGATGCTCGCCGTCGCCGCGCCCGAGGTCGACGTGCTGCGGGCGCTGACCGACACGCAGGGCCGGGTCGCCGTCGCCGCCGTGAACGGGCCGGCCGCCGTCGTCGTCGCCGGCGCGGAGGACGCGCTGACCGGGCTGGCGGCCCACTTCGCCGGCCTCGGGGTGCGCACCAAGCGGCTGCGGGTCAGCCACGCCTTCCACAGCCCGCTGATGGAGCCGATGCTCGCCGACTTCGAGGCCGTGGCGGCGACCCTGTCGTACGCCCCGCCGACGGTGCCGCTGGTGTCGAACCTGACCGGCGCGGTGATCGACGCCGGCCAGCTCTGCACCCCCGACTACTGGGTCCGGCACGTCCGCGAGGCGGTCCGCTTCGCCGACACCGTCACCCACCTGCACGCCAACGGGGTGACCCGGTTCCTGGAGATCGGGCCGGACACCGTGCTGACCGCCCTGACCGCCGACGCGCTGCCGGCGGACGCCCCGGTCACCGTGACCGGCGTGCAGCGGCCCGGCCAGGACGAGGTGGCCACCCTGCTCGGCGCGGTGGCCCGACTGCACTGCCAGGGCGTGGCCGTACGCTGGTCGCGGCTGCTGCCCGGCGCCGGCCCCGTGGACCTGCCCACGTACGCGTTCGACCACCAGCGGTTCTGGCCGACCCTCGCGGCGGCGGCGACGGCGGACACCACCGCCACCACCCACGACGACGTCGACTCGGCGTTCTGGCGGGCCGTGGCGTCGGGCGACGGCGACGCGCTCGCCGGCCGGCTCGGCCTCGACGCGGACCGGCCGCTGCGGGAGCTGCTGCCGGACCTGGCCCGGTGGCGGCACCAGCAGCAGGAGGACTCCCTCGCCGGCGGCTGGCGGTACCGGATCACCTGGCGTCCGCAGACGCTCGCCGCAGGCGCCGTCGACGGCACGTGGACCCTGGTCCACAGCGGCACGGACCAGCCGGTCGTCGACCGGCTCGCCGAGCTCGTCACCGCCCGGGGCGGCACCGTGTGGCAGCTCGTCGTCGACCCGGCCACGACCGACCGCACGGCGCTCGCCGCGCAGCTGGCCGGCGCCGCGCCGACCCGGATCGTGTCGCTGCTCGCCCTCGACGAGCGACCGCAGCCCGACCGGCCCGCCGTGCCCCTGGGCCTGACCGCGAACCTCGCCCTGGTGCAGGCGGTCACGGACGCCCTGCCCCCGGTGCCGCTGTGGCTGCTCACCCGGCAGGCCGTCGCCACCGGCGACGGCGACCCCGTCGCCCGCCCCGCCCAGGCCACCACGTGGGGCCTCGGCCTGGTGACCGCGCTGGAACACCCCCGGCACTTCGGTGGCCTGCTGGACCTGCCCGCGACCCTGACCCCGGCCGCCGCCGAGCACGTCCTGGCGGCGCTCACCGCCGCCGGGCACGAGGACCAGCTCGCGGTGCGCGACTCCGGGACGTACCTGCGCCGGCTGGCCCGCGCGCCCCGCGCCGAGGCGCCGGCCGACTGGCAGGCGCCGGAGACCGTCCTGGTCACCGGCGGCACCGGCGCCGTCGGCCGGTACGCCGCCGGCTGGTTCGCCCGGCACGGCGCGCGGCGACTGCTGCTGGTCAGCCGGCGCGGCGCGGCGGCCCCCGGGGCCGACGAGGCGGTGGCGGACCTGGCCGCCCTCGGCGCCCAGGCGCGGGTGCTGGCCTGCGACCTGGCCGACCGGGACGCGGTCGCGGACCTGGTGCGCTCCCTGCGCGCCGACGGCGAGACCGTGCACGCGGTGGTGCACGCCGCCGGGGTGGGCCGGCTCAACCCGGTCGCCGCGGTGACCGGGGAGGAACTCGCCGACGTCGTCTCCGGCAAGATCGCCGGCGCCCGCCACCTGGACGAGTTCCTCGACCCGGAGCCGCTCGACCTCGTCGTGCACTTCTCCTCCATCGCCGCCGTCTGGGGCGTCGGCGACCACGGGGCGTACGCCGCCGGCAACGCCTTCCTGGACGCCTGGGCGCAGTCCCGGCCGGCCGGGGGTCCCCGGCACCTCTCGGTGAACTGGGGACCGTGGGCCGGCGGCGGCATGGTGACCGACGCGCACGCGGCGGCGATGAGCCGGCGCGGGGTGTCCCTGCTGGACCGGGAACCGGCGATGGCCGCCCTGCGCGCCGGCCTCGACGGCGACGACACCGCCCTCACCGTCGCCGACATCGACTGGGACCGCTTCGCGCCGGTGTTCGCCTCCGCCCGGCCCCGGCCGCTGATCAGCGAGATCGCCGAGGTGGCCGCCCAGGCCGCGGCGGCGCGGGCCGACGCCGAGGACGGCGACCAGGTCGCCGGCGAACTGCGCAAGCGGCTCGGCGAGCTGTCGCAGGCCGAACAGGCGCGGCTGCTGGTGGACCTCATCCGCACCGCCGCGGGCGAGGTCATCGGCCACGACAGCCCGTACGCGGTGGAGGCCGGCCGGCCCTTCCGGGACCTCGGCTTCGACTCGCTCACCGCCGTGGAGCTGCGGGGCCGGCTGGCCCGGTCGACCGGGCTGAGCCTGCCCAGCTCGGTGGTGTTCGACTACCCGACCCCGCAGGCGCTGGCCGAACACCTGCGGGCCGAACTGCTCAGCGAGGCGTCGGTGGAGGCGCTGCCGACGCTCGCGGAGCTGGACCAGTTGGAGAGCGCCCTCGCGCTGCGCGACCCGGACGACATCGGTCGGGTGCGCATCACGATGCGGCTGCACAGCCTGCTCGAGCGGCTCGGCACCGACGAGGAACGCCGGGAGGAGACCGCCGAGGTGGCGGACCGGCTGCGGGTGGCCAGCAACCAGGAGCTGTTCGACCTCATCGACCAGGACCTCGGGCTCTCCTGAGCCGCCCGGGGACCTGTGGTGTCACGAGAAAGCGAGATGTCATGGCGGACGAAGAGCGGCTGCGCGAGTACCTGACGCGGGTCGTCGCCGAACTTCAGCAGACCCGCCAACGGCTGCGCGAGGTCACCGCCGAGGAGTCTGAGCCGGTGGCGATCGTGGCGATGAGCTGCCGCTACCCGGGCGGCATCACCTCGCCCGAACAGCTGTGGGAGTTCGTCTCGTCCGGCGGGGACGCCATCGGCGACTTCCCCACCGACCGGGGCTGGGACCTGGAGCGGCTCTACCACGCCGACCCGGACAACGCCGGCACCTCGTACACCACCTCCGGCGGGTTCCTGCACGACGCGGGGCAGTTCGACGCCGCGCTGTTCGGCATCTCGCCGCGCGAGGCGGTCGCCATGGACCCGCAGCAGCGGCTGCTGCTGGAGGTCACCTGGGAGCTGTTCGAGCGGGCCGGCATCGCCCCGCTGTCGCTGCGCGGCAGCCGCTCCGGCGTCTTCGTCGGCACCTCCGGCCAGGACTACGCCGCCGTGCTGCACCGGGCTCCCGGCGTCGAGGGCTACGTGCTGACCGGCACCGCCGCCAGCGTGGTCTCCGGCCGGCTGGCGTACACGTTCGGGCTGGAGGGCCCCACGGTCACCGTGGACACCGCCTGCTCGTCGGCGTCGGTCGCCATCCACCTCGCCTGCCAGGCGCTGCGCCAGCGCGAGTGCGGGCTCGCCCTGGCCGGCGGGGCGACCGTGCTGGCCACCCCCGGCCCGTTCGTCGAGTTCTCCCGGCAGCGCGGCCTCGCCGCCGACGGCCGGTGCAAGTCGTTCGCCGCGTCCGCCGACGGCACCGGCTGGTCCGAGGGCGTCGGCATGCTGCTGCTGGAACGGCTCAGCGACGCCCGCCGCAACGGCCACCCCGTGGTCGGGATCATCCGCAGCTCCGCGGTGAACCAGGACGGCGCGTCCAACGGGCTCACCGCCCCCAACGGCCCGTCCCAGCAGCGGGTCATCCGGCAGGCCCTGGCCGGCGCGAAGCTCACCCCCGACCTGGTCGACGTCGTGGAGGCGCACGGCACCGGCACCACCCTCGGCGACCCGATCGAGGCCCAGGCCCTGCTCGCCACGTACGGCCGGGAGCGCGGCGACGCCGCGCCGCTGCTGCTCGGCTCCATCAAGTCCAACATCGGCCACACCCAGGCCGCCGCCGGCATCGCCGGGGTGATCAAGATGGTGGAGGCGATGCGGCACGGGATCGTGCCGGCCACCCTGCACGTCGACGAGCCCACCCCGCACGTGGACTGGGCCGCCGGCGCGGTCACCCTGCTCACCGAGGCCACGCCGTGGCCGGCCGTGGACCGGCCGCGCCGCGCCGCCGTGTCCTCCTTCGGCATGAGCGGCACCAACACCCACCTCATCCTCGAACAGCCCGAGCCGGCCCGCGCCGAGGCCGACCGGCCGGAGGCGCCCGCGCCCGCGCCGGTGCTGCTCACCGGCCGCACCCGCACCGCGCTGCGCCGCCAGGCCGAGCGCTGGTCGCGGTACGTCGCCGACGACGCGGACCTGCGCCCGGCCGACGTCGCCTGGACCTCGGTGGTCTCCCGCTCGCCCCTGGAACACCGGGCGGTCGTCCTCGCCGACGATCGTGACGGGCTGCTCGCCGCCCTGCACGCCCTCGCCGAGGACCGGCCCGCCCCCGGCCTGGTCACCGGCGCCGCCGCCGAACGCGGCGGGGTCGCGTTCCTCTTCTCCGGCCAGGGCGCCCAGCGCGCCGGCGCCGGCCGGGAACTGTCCGAGACGTACCCGGTCTTCGCCGAGGCCCTCGACGAGGTCTGCGCCCACCTCGACCACCGGCTGCCCCGCCCGCTGAAGCCGCTGCTGCACGCCGAGCCCGGCACCGACGAGGCCGCGCTGCTCGACCAGACCGTCTTCACCCAGGCCGCCCTGTTCGCCGTCGAGGTGGCGCTGCACCGGCTGCTCGGCTCCTGGGGACTGGCCCCCGACATGGTCGCCGGGCACTCCGTCGGCGAGCTGACCGCCGCCCACGTCGCCGGCGTGCTCACCCTCGACGACGCCTGCGCCCTCGTCGCCGCCCGGGGCCGGCTCATGCAGGCGCTGCCCGCCGGCGGCGCGATGCTCGCCGTCGCCGCCGACGAGGCCCGCGTCGCCGAGTCGATCGCCGCGCTGACCGACCGCGTCGCTGTCGCCGCCGTCAACGGCCCCGGCGCCGTCGTCGTCTCCGGCGACGGCGCTTCCATCGACGAGCTGGCCGAACTCTGGACCGGCCGGGGGGTGAAGGTGCGGCGGCTGCGGGTCAGCCACGCCTTCCACAGCCCGCTGATGGAGCCGATGCTCGCCGAGTTCGCCGCCGTCGCCGCCGGCCTCGACCTGCGCGCCCCCACCCTGCCGGTGGTGTCCAACCTGACCGGCGAGCTGGCCGACGCGGCGCAGCTCACCGACCCCGGTTACTGGGTGCGCCATGTCCGGGAGGCGGTCCGCTTCGCCGACGGCGTACGCACCCTGCGCGCCCACGGCGTCGGCACCTTCGTGGAGGTCGGCCCCGACGCCGTCCTCACCGCCAGCATCGAGCAGACCCTCGCCGGGGCCGAGGCCGGCGACGCCGCCCCCGCCGTGGTGGTGCCGGTGCTGCGCCGGGACCGCCCGGACCGCCGCGCCCTGCTCGCCGCCCTCGCCCAGCTCCACGTCGCCGGCACCCCGGTGCGCTGGGCGGACCTTTTCGCCGACCGGCCCGGCCGGCTCGTCGGCCTGCCCACCTACCCGTTCGAGCGGCAGCACTACTGGGTGCCGGCCGAGGCGCCCGCCGACGAGACCACCGCCGGCGGGACCGGCGCGCTCGACCGGCGGTTCTGGGCGGCCGTCGAACGCGCCGACCTCGACGCGCTGCGGGACACCCTCGCCGTCACCGACTCCGCCGCCGCCGAGTCGCTGCGTACCCTGCTGCCCGTCCTCGCCGACTGGCGGCGGCAGCGGCAGGAACACTCGGTGCTCGACGGCTGGCGCTACCGGGCCGACTGGCAGGTGACCGGCGAACCCACCCCCGCCCGGCTGGCCGGCACCTGGCTGCTGGCCCTGCCCGCCGACGCCGCCGACGACCCGACGGCGCGGACCGTCCGGGCCGCGCTGACCGGCGCCGGCGCCGACGTGCTGCCGCTGACCGTCGAGCCGGACGCCGACCGGGCCGGCCTCGCGGCGTCCCTCGCCGGCACCGACCCCGCCGGCGTCGTCTCCCTGCTCGCCGCGGAGCCGCCCGCCGCCGACGGCGCCGTCCTGCCCGGCCTGACCGCCACCCTCGCGCTCGTGCAGGCGCTCGGCGACGCCAGCCTGGACGCGCCGCTGTGGCTGGTCACCCGGGGCGCGGTCGCCGCCGCCTCGTACGACCGGCTCACCGATCCGGCGCAGGCCGCGATCTGGGGCCTCGGCCGGGTGGTCGGCGTCGAGGCACCGCACCGCTGGGGCGGCCTGGTCGACCTGCCGCCGGAGCCCGACGACCGGGCCGCCACCCGGCTCGCCGCGATCCTCACCGGATCGACGGGCGAGGACCAGCTCGCGGTACGCGGCCCCGGCGTCTTCGCCCGCCGCCTCGTCCGTGCCGCCCTCGGCGACCGCCCGCCGGCGCGCCGGTTCACGCCCACCGGCACCGCCCTGATCACCGGCGGCACCGGCGGACTCGGTGCCCGTGCCGCCCGCTGGCTCGCCGCCGCCGGAGCCGAACACGTCGTGCTGGTCAGCCGGCGTGGACCCGACGCCCCCGGCGCCGCCGAGCTGGAGGCCGAGCTGACCGGCCTCGGGGCCCGGGTCACCGTCGCCGCCTGCGACATCGCCGACCGGGCCGCCCTCGCCGAGCTGCTCGACCGGATCGAGGCCGACGGCCCGCCGGTGCGTACCGTCCTGCACACCGCCGGCATCGCGCAGGCCACCCCGCTGGCGGAGGTCACCCCCGCCGAGCTGGCCGAGGTGACCGTCGGCAAGACCGCCGGCGCCGCCCACCTCGCCGACCTCCTCGCCGACCGGGAACTGGACGCCTTCGTCGTCTACTCGTCCATCGCCGCCACCTGGGGCAGCGGCGGGCAGGCCGGGTACGCGGCCGGCAACGCCTACCTCGACGCGCTGGTGCAGCGGCGGCGGGCCGAGGGCCGGGCCGGCACCGCCATCGCCTGGGGACCCTGGTCCGACGGCGGCATGCACGCGGCCGACGCCGAGCGGAACCTGCGCCGCCGGGGCCTGCCCGCGATGGACCCGACCGTGGCCATGGGCGCGTTGCAGCAGGCCCTCGACCACGACGACGTCACCGTGACGGTGGCCGACGTGGACTGGTCCCGGTTCGCCCCCGCGTACGCCTCCGCCCGCCGCCGGCCGCTGCTGGAGGGCGTACCGGAGGCGCGGGCCGCCCTCGACGGCGGCGTCGCGGTCGACGACGGCGACGAGGGCCCGGCGGCGACCCTGCGCCGGCGCCTCGCCGGGCTGGCCCCGGCGCGGCGTGAGGAGGCCGTCGCCGACCTGGTCCGGGAACTCGCCGCCGACGTGCTCGGCCACGACGGCGGGGCCGCGGCCATCCCGGCGACCACCGCGTTCCGTGACCTCGGCTTCGACTCGCTGACCGCCGTGGAGCTGCGTAACCGGCTCGTCGCCGCCACCGGGCAGGCGCTGCCCACCACCCTGGTCTTCGACCACCCCACCCCGATCGTGCTGGCCCGGCTCCTGCTCGCCGGCCTCTTCGACGCCGACGCCGACGCCGGGCCGGCCCACGTCGCCGCCCCGGCCGCCGTCGACGACGACGAGCCGGTGGCCATCGTCGCCATGGCCTGCCGCTACCCCGGCGGCGTCGACGACCCCGAGCGGCTGTGGCGCCTCGTCGCCGACGGTGCGGACGCCATCGGCGACTTCCCGACCGACCGGGGCTGGGACCTCGACCGGCTCTACGACCCCGACCCGGCCAACCCCGGCACCACCTACGCCGACAAGGGCGGCTTCCTGCACGGGGCGGCGGAGTTCGACCCGGGCTTCTTCGGGATCTCGCCCCGCGAGGCGGCGGCCATGGACCCGCAGCAGCGGTTGCTGCTGGAGGTCTCGTGGGAGGCGGTCGAGCGGGCAGGGGTTGAGCCTGGGGTTCTTCGGGGTTCGCGAACAGGGGTGTTCGTGGGCACGAATGGTCAGGACTATGGGGCCCTGCTCATGGCTGCGGGGGAGCAGGCCGAAGGGTTCGGGGCCACGGGCAACGCCGCCAGTGTGGTGTCGGGTCGGGTGGCGTACGCGTTGGGGTTGGAGGGGCCGGCGGTGTCGGTGGACACGGCGTGTTCGTCGTCGCTCGTGGCGTTGCACCTGGCGGTGCAGTCGCTGCGGCGCGGCGAGTGCGACCTCGCCCTCGCCGGCGGCGTCACGGTCATGGCCACCCCCGGCACCTTCTTCGAGTTCTCCCGGCAGCGCGGCCTGGCCGCCGACGGCCGCTGCAAGGCGTTCGCGGCGGCCGCCGACGGCACGGGCTGGGGCGAGGGCGTCGGCGTGCTGCTCGTGGAGCGGCTGTCGGACGCCCGGCGCAACGGCCACAAGGTCCTCGCGATCGTGCGGGGCAGCGCGGTCAACCAGGACGGCGCGTCCAACGGCCTGACCGCGCCGAACGGCCCCTCCCAGCAGCGGGTGATCCGGCACGCCCTCGCGGGTGCCCGACTGGGCACGGCGGACGTGGACGTGGTCGAGGCGCACGGCACGGGCACGACGCTGGGCGACCCGATCGAGGCGCAGGCGCTGCTCGCCACCTACGGGCAGGGCCGCGACGGGCACGAGCCGCTGCTGCTCGGCTCGATCAAGTCGAACATCGGGCACACGCAGGCCGCCTCCGGCGTGGCGGGTGTGATCAAGATGGTGCTGGCGATGCGGCACGGCATGGTGCCGGCGACGCTGCACGTGGACGAGCCGTCCCCGCACATCGACTGGACCTCCGGCGCCGTCGAACTGGCGATCGAGTCGCGGCCGTGGCCGGCGGTGGACCGGCCGCGTCGGGCGGCGGTGTCGTCGTTCGGCATGTCCGGCACGAACGCCCACGTCATCATCGAGCTGCCCGACGAGCCGGAGGCGGTGGCCCCGACGGTGTCCGGGCCGGGCCTGGTCGCGTCGGACGTCGTGGTGTGGCCGGTGTCGGCGCGCTCGAAGCGCGCCCTCGCGGGTCAGGCGGCCCGGCTGGCGGAGTACGTGCGCGGGCGCGGCGAGGTGGATCCGGCGGCGGTGGGCTGGTCCCTGGCCACGACCCGGTCGGTGTTCGACCAGCGGGCCGCGGTGGTCGGGTCGACCGTCGAGGACCTGCTGGCGGGGCTCGACGCCCTGGCGTCGGGGTCGCCGGCCGGCAACGTGGTCGCCGGCGCGGCCTTGTCGCACGGCGCGGGCCCGGTGTTCGTGTTCCCGGGTCAGGGTGCGCAGTCGGCGCGGATGGCGGCCGGCCTGGTGGGTCGTACGCCGGTGTTCGACGCACGCCTTGCGGAGTGCCAGCGGGCGCTGGCGCCGTACCTGGACGTGGACCTGGTCTCGGTGTTGACGGGCGAGGACGAGTCGTGGTTGGCGCGGGTCGAGGTCGTGCAGCCGGTGCTGTGGGCCGTGGGCATGGCCCTCGCCGCGGTGTGGCAGCACGCGGGAGTTGTTCCGGCTGCGGTGGTCGGCCACTCGCAGGGCGAGATCGGTGCCGCGTGCGTGGCCGGCATCCTGTCCCTGGAGGACGCGGCGAAGGCCGTGGCGTTGCGGTCGCGGGCGCTGACGGTGCTGCGCGGCACCGGCACCATGGCGTCGATCGACCTCTCCGCCGACGCCGTCACCGAGCGTCTGGGGGAGTTCCCGGGCGTGGGTGTCGCGGCAGTCAATGGCCCCTCCACCGTGGTGGTGTCGGGTCCGCCGCAGCCGGTCGCCGCCCTGGTGGAGTCCTGCCAGGCCGACGGGGTGCGGGCGCGGCTGATCCCGGTGGACTACGCGTCGCACTCGGCGGCGGTGCAGGAGGTCGCGGAGCGGTTGCGCGCCGACCTGGCCGACATCACCCCCCGACAGGGGCACGTCCGGCTCGTCTCCACGCTCACCGGTGACTGGGTCGACCCGGCGTCGATGACGGCGGACTACTGGTACGACAACCTGCGCCAGACCGTGCGGTTCGACCCGGCCGTCCGCGTCGCCATCGAGGCGGGTCACACCACGTTCGTGGAGATCAGCCCGCATCCGGTGCTGACGATGCCGGTCACGGCGATCCTCGACGACACCGGCGCGACCGGGCACACCCTGGGCAGCCTGCGGCGGGGTGACGACGACGCGACGCGGCTGCTGACCAACCTCGCCACCGCGCACGCGATCGGCCTGCCCGTCGACCTGACGGCCGTCCTGGCCCGGACCGGCACCGTCGCGCTGCCCACGTACGCCTTCGAGCGGGGACGCTTCTGGCTGGAGGCGCCCGCGCACCGGGTACGCGACGTCGGTTCCGCCGGCCTCCAGGACACCGACCACCCGCTGCTCAGCGCGGCCGTGCCCGTCGCCGACGACCAGACGGTGGTGCTGACCGGGCGGCTGTCGGTGCGTACCCACCCGTGGCTGGCCGACCACGCCGTCGGCGGGACGGTGATCGTCCCCGGCACCGGCCTCGTCGACATGGTGGTCCGGGCCGGTGACGAGGTCGACGCCGGACAGGTGGGCGACCTGACGCTGATCAACCCGCTGGTGCTCCCGGCGGCCGGCGCGGTGCAGGTGCAGGTGCGGGTGGGCCCGCCCGGTGACACCGGCGAGCGGAGCGTCACCGTGCACTCCCGCCCCGAGGAGGACGCCGACGCCGAGTGGACCCGGCACGCCGAGGGCCTGCTGCTGCCGCAGCTGCCCGCCCCGACGGTCGTACCGGGGCAGTGGCCGCCGGCCGACGCCGTCGAGGTCGACGCCGACCTGGACGCCTGGTACGCCGAGATGGCCGAGGGCGGCATCGGCTACGGCCCCGCCTTCCGCGGCCTGCGCCGGGTGTGGCGCGGCGACGACGAGGTCTACGCCGAGGTGGCCCTCCCCGAGGAGGCGGCCGCCGACGCGTCCCGGTTCGGGCTGCACCCGGCCCTGTTCGACGCGGCCCTCCAGGCCAGCGGGCTCACCGCCCTGCTCGGCGACCCGGCGGACGCCTCCGGGACGGGCTGGATGCCGTTCGCCTTCCGCGCGGTCGCCCTGCACGCCCACGGCGCCACCCGGCTGCGGGCGCGACTGCGGTCACTCGGCCCGGACACGGTCGCGGTCACGCTCGCCGACACCGCCGGCCAGCCGGTCGCCACCGTCGAGTCGCTGACCTTCCGCCCGGTCGCCGCGGGCCGGGCCGACGAGGCCGCCGCCCTGCGCCGCACCTCCGTGTTCCACCTGGACTGGACGCCGCTGCCGAGCACCGACGCGCCGGCGGGGGAGCCGGTCCGCTGGGCGCTGCTCGGCGACGACACCCTCGGCCTCACCGGAGCGCTCACCGCCGCCGGGCACCAGGTGCGGGCCCACGCCGACCTGTCCGCGCTGGTCGCCGAGGCAGGGGAGGCCGGGGACGTACCCGATGTGGTGCTGGACCTGCGCTCCGGCGCGGAGGCGGACCCGGAGCGGGCCGGCGAGGCCGCACACGACGCGGCCCGCGACGCGCTCGCGCTGGTGCAGCAGTGGTTGGGCGAGCCCCGGCTGGAGCGGTCCCGGCTGGTCCTGCACACCCGGGGGGCGGTCGGCGCCGCCCCGGGCGAGGCCCCCCGCGACCTGGCCCGGGCGAGCCTGTGGGGCCTGGTGCGCTCGGCGCAGTCCGAGCACCCCGGCCGGTTCACGCTGCTCGACACCGACGACTCCGCCGCCTCCCTGGCGGCGGTCCCGTCGGCCGTCGCCTCCGGCGAGCCGCAGCTCGCGGTCCGCGACGGCGCGCCGCTGGTGCCCCGGCTGGCCCGGGCGCGCGACGCCGGGGTGCTGCCGCTGCCCGCCGACGAGGTGCCGTGGCGCCTCGACGTCACCGAGAAGGGCACGCTGGAGAACCTGGCCCTGCTGCCCGCCCCCGGAGCCAGCGGGGAACTGCCGGCGGGCCACGTCCTGGTCGGGATGCGCGCCTCCGGGCTGAACTTCCGGGACGTGGTGCTGGCCCTCGGCATGGTGCCCGACCAGGAGGTGCTGGGCAACGAGGGCGCCGGCGTGGTGCTCGGCGTCGGGCCGGGGGTCACCGACCTCGCCCCCGGCGACCGGGTGATGGGCATCTTCTCCGGCTCGTTCTCCTCGGCCGCGGTCACCGACCGCCGGCTGCTCACCCGCATCCCCGACGGCTGGTCGTACACCGACGCCGCCGCCGTGCCCGTGGTCTTCCTGACCGCCTGGTACGGCCTGGTCGAGCTGGCCCGGCTGCGCGCCGGGGAGTCCGTGCTCGTCCACGCGGCGGCCGGCGGCGTCGGCATGGCCGCCGTGCAGATCGCCCGCCACCTCGGCGCGGAGGTCTACGGCACGGCCAGCCCCGGCAAGTGGCCGGCGCTGCGCGCCACCGGCTTCGACGACGCGCACCTCGCCTCCTCCCGCAGCCTCGACTTCGCCGGGGAGTTCTCCCACCGCACCGGCGGGCGGGGCGTCGACGTGGTGCTCAACGCGCTCAGCGGCGAGTACGTCGACGCGTCGCTGCGGCTGCTCGCCGACGGCGGCCGGTTCGTCGAGATGGGCAAGACCGACAAGCGGGACCCGGAGCGGGTCGCCGCCGCGCACCCCGGCGTGAGCTACCAGGTCTTCGACCTCATCGAGGCCGGCCCGGAGAAGATCGGCGCGATGCTGGGCGAGCTGATGGCCCTCTTCGCCGGCGGGGCGCTGCGGCCGCTGCCCCGGCGCACCTGGGACGTCCGGCGCGCCCCCGAGGCGTTCCGCTTCCTCAGCCAGGCCCGGCACGTCGGCAAGCTCGCCCTGAGCGTCCCGCAGGTGCCCCGGCTCGACGGCACGGTCCTGGTCTCCGGGGCGACCGGCACCCTCGGGGCGCTGCTCTGCCGCCACCTGGTCACCGCGCACCACGCCCGGCAGCTGCTCCTGGTCAGCCGGCGCGGCCCGGACGCCGAGGGCGCCGACGAGCTGCTCGCCGACCTCAAGGCGCTCGGCGCGGACGTGTCGATCGTCGCCGCCGACCTGGCCGACCCGGACGCCGTGGCGGACGTGCTGTCCATGGTGGACCGGCGGCACCCGCTGCGCGCCGTCGTGCACGCCGCCGGCGTCCTCGACGACGCCACCGTCGAGTCGCTCACCCCGGACCGCCTCGACGCGGTGCTGCGGCCCAAGGTCGACGTGGCCTGGAACCTGCACCGGGCGACCCTCGGCCACGAGCTGACCGCGTTCGTGCTCTTCTCCGCCGCCGCCGGCGTGTTCGGCGGCCCCGGCCAGGGCAACTACGCCGCCGGCAACGCGTTCCTCGACGCCCTCGCCGAGCACCGGCGGGCCCTCGGCCTGCCGGCGGTCGCGCTGGCCTGGGGCCGCTGGGCCCAGGCCAGCGGCATGACGGGGCACCTCGACTCGGCCGACATCCGCCGGCTCGACCGGGGCGGCATGGCGGCGCTGTCCAACGACGAGGGCCTCGCCCTGTTCGACGCGGCCTGGCGCTCCGAGCGGGCGACGCTGATGCCCGCCAAGATCATGACCGGGGTGGCGGCGCCCGAGGCGCCCGTCCACCCGCTGCTGGCGAACCTGGTCCGCGCCGCCGGCCGCCGGGCCGCGGCCGGCGAGGCCGCCGACGGGCAGGCGTACGCCGAGACGCTGCGCGCCCTGCCCGACGACAAGCGGGTACGCGCCCTGCGCGACCTGGTGCTGTCGCACGTGGCGGTCGTCCTCGGCCACGGCGACCCGGGCGGCATCGAGCCGACCCGCGCGTTCCGGGAACTCGGCTTCGACTCGCTCACCGCCGTCGAGCTGCGCAACCGGCTCGGCGCGACCACCGGGCTGCGGCTGCCGGCGACGCTGGTCTTCGACAACCCGACGCCCGAGGCGCTCGCCGCCCACCTGGCCGGGCAGTTCGCCCCGGCGAGCCCGGCGGGCGAGCCGTCGACGGCGGGCCGGGAACTCGACCGGCTGGAGGCGGCGCTCGTCGGGCTCGACCCGACCGACGACGAGTTCCGCCGCATCACCGACCGGCTGCACGGCCTGCTGGACCGGCTGACCGAGCGGCAGGCGGACGCGGACGGCGACGACGACCTGGAGTCGGCCACCGCCGAGAACATCTTCGACCTGATCGACCGCGAGCTGGAGACGTCGTGACCACCAGCCGCAACGACATCGGCATGCCGAGTGAGGTAGGTCCACGGTGAGCAACGAGGACGAGAAGTACGTCGAGTACCTGAAGCGTACGACCTCGGAGCTGCGGCGTACCCGGCGGCGGCTGCGCGAGCTGGAGACCCGGGACTCCGAGCCCATCGCCATCGTGGCGATGAGCTGCCGCTACCCCGGCGGGGTCGACAGCCCTGAGGCGCTGTGGCAGCTCGTCCGCGACGGCGGGGACGGGATCGGGCCGTTCCCCGCCGACCGGGGCTGGGACCTGGACCGCCTCTTCCACCCCGACCCCGACCACCCGGGCACCAGCTACGTGACCGAGGGCGGCTTCGTCTACTCCGCCGCCGACTTCGACGCCGACCTGTTCGGCATCTCGCCGCGCGAGGCCGTCGCCATGGACCCGCAGCAGCGGCTGCTGCTGGAGACCTCCTGGGAGGCGTTCGAGCGGGCCGGGCTGCCGCTGCCGGCGGTACGGGGCAGCCGCACCGGCGTCTTCGTCGGGGCGTCCTCGCACGGCTACGACGGCATGATGGCGCAGGCCGAGAACGGCGAGGGGCACCTGCTCACCGGCAACGCCACCAGCGTCATCTCCGGCCGCGTCGCGTACACCCTCGGGCTGGAGGGGCCGGCGGTCACCGTCGACACCGCCTGCTCGTCCTCGCTGGTCGCCGTCCACCTGGCCGCCCAGGCCCTGCGCAACGGCGACTGCGAGCTGGCGCTCGCGGGCGGCGTGACGGTGATGCCCACCCCGGCGGTCTTCGTCGGCTTCAGCCGCCAGCGCGGCCTCGCCGCCGACGGCCGGTGCAAGGCGTTCGCCGCTGGCGCGGACGGCACCTCCTGGTCCGAGGGCATCGGCATGCTGCTGCTCACCCGGCTCTCCGACGCGCAGCGGCACGGGTACCCGGTGCTCGCCGTGGTGCGGGGCAGCGCCGTCAACCAGGACGGCGCGTCCAACGGGCTCAGCGCCCCGCACGGCCCCTCCCAGGTGCGCGTCATCCGCCAGGCCCTGAGCAACGCCCGGCTCACGCCGGAGCAGGTCGACGTGGTGGAGGCGCACGGCACGGGCACCCGGCTCGGCGACCCGATCGAGGCGCAGGCGCTGCTGGCCACGTACGGGCAGGACCGCGATGACGCCGCGCCGCTGCTGCTCGGGTCGGTGAAGTCGAACATCGGCCACACCCAGGCCGCCGCCGGCGTGGCCGGCGTGATCAAGATGGTGATGGCGATGCGGCACGGCGTCGTGCCGCCCACCCTGCACGTCGACGAGCCGTCCCCGCACATCGACTGGACCGCCGGGGCGGTCACCCTCGCCACCGCCGCGACGCCCTGGCCCGCCGTGGACCGGCCGCGCCGGGCCGCCGTGTCGTCGTTCGGGGTGTCCGGCACCAACGCGCACACCATCATCGAGCAGGCCCCGGCTCCTGCCGAGGTCGAGACCGAGACTGAAACCGAGCCGAGGGTCCCGGCGGCCCGCACGGTGGCGCCCGTGCTGCTCTCCGCCCGCTCCGACGCCGCGCTCGCCGCCCAGGCCGGCCGCTGGGCCGCCCGGTTCGCCGCCGACGACACCCTGCGCCCGCTCGACGTGGCCTTCTCGTCGGTCACCTCCCGCTCCACCCTGGACCGGCGCGCCGTCGTCGCGGCGACCGACCGCGACGACCTGCTCGCCGGGCTGCGCGCCCTCGCCGCCGGGGAACCGGCCGGCACCGTCGTCGCCGGCGCCGGGTCGCCGCGCGGCCAGCTCGCGGTGCTCTTCTCCGGCCAGGGCGCGCAGCGCGCCGGCATGGGCCGGGAGCTGTACGCCGAGTTCCCCGTCTTCGCCGCCGCCCTCGACGAGGTGTGCGGGTACCTGGACCGGGCCCTGCCGCGCCCCCTGCGCGAGGTGCTCTTCGCCGCCGAGGGCTCGGCCGACGCCGAGCTGCTGGACCGGACGGTGTTCACCCAGGCCGGCCTGTTCGCCGTCGAGGTGGCGCTGTTCCGCCTCGTCGAGTCGTTCGGCATCGCCCCCGACCTGGTCGCCGGCCACTCGATCGGCGAGGTCACCGCCGCGTACGTGGCCGGGGTGCTGTCGCTGGAGCACGCCTGTGCGCTGGTGGCGGCGCGGGGCCGGCTGATGCAGGCGCTGCCCTCGGGCGGCGGGATGCTGGCCGTCGCGGCGACCGAGGCCGAGGTGCTGGCCACCCTGGACGGTCTGGCCGACGTGGGGATCGCGGCGGTCAACGGGCCGTCGTCGGTCGTGGTCTCCGGTGCCGTCGACGCGCTCGACGAGGTGGAGCGCGGCTGGCGGGAGCGGGGCGTACGCACGCGCCGGCTCGCGGTCAGCCACGCGTTCCACAGCCCGCTGATGGAGCCGATGCTCGCGAGGTTCCGCGCGGTCCTCGACAGGCTGGAGTTCGCCGCGCCGTCGCTGCCGGTGGTGTCGAACGTGACCGGGGCGCTCGCCGACGCCGACGAGATCCGCACCGCCGAATACTGGGTGCGCCACGTCCGGGAGGCCGTCCGCTTCGCCGACGGGATCGCCGCGCTGCGCGCCGCCGGGGCGGACACGTTCCTGGAGATCGGGCCGCGCAGCGTGCTGACCGCGATGGTCGGCGACGCCCTGCCGGGCGGGGACGGCGTGCTCGCCGTGCCGGCCCAGCGCGGGGACCGGCCCGAGGCGCAGGGGCTGCTGGCCGGGCTGGCCGAGCTGCACGTGCGCGGGGTGGCCGTGGACTGGCGGCCGTGGTTCGCCGACACCGGCGCCCGGCGGGTGGACCTGCCCACGTACGCCTTCCAGCACCAGCGCTACTGGCCCGAGGTCGGCGGCACCGCCGGAGCGGCCGCGCCGACCGACACCGCCGAGGGGGACTTCTGGGCGGCGGTGGAGCGCGGCGACCTGACCGGGGTCGCCGCCCACCTGGCCGTGCAGGACGATCCCGCGGCGGTCGAGGCCCTCGCCCCGGCCGTACCGGTGCTGTCGTCGTGGCGGCGGGCCCGGCAACGCGACGCCGTGGTGGACGGCTGGTCGTACCGGGTCGACTGGGAGCCGGTCCGACCCGCCGCCGCGCCGGCGCTGACCGGCCGCTGGCTGGTCGTCACCGCCGACGCCGACGACGCCGGGGTGACCGGGACGCTGACCGGCGCGGGCGCCCACGTCGACGCCCTCACCGTCGCCCCGGGCGTCGCCCGCGCGGAGCTGACCGAGCTGCTGCGCCACCACGGCGACCAGGGCTGGACCGGGGTGCTCTGCGTGCTGCCCGCGCACGACCGGGCGCTGCCGGACGCCCCGGCCGTCTCCGTCGGCGCCGCCCTGCTGCTCACCCTCACCCAGGCGCTCGCCGACGCCGGACTGCCCGGCCGGCTCTGGTGCCTCACCCGGGGCGCCGTCCGCGTCGGCGGCGGCGAGACGCTCGCCGACCCGTGGCCCGCCCTGGCCTGGGGCCTGGGCCGGGTCGTCGCCCTCGAACAGCCGGACCGCTGGGGCGGCCTGGTCGACCTGCCCGCCCGCGCCGACCGGACCGCCGCCGACGCGCTGCTCGCCGTCCTCGCCGACGCCGGCCACGACCAGGTGGCGATCCGCCCGCAGGGCGTCCTCGGCCGGCGCCTGGTGCCGGCCGCGCCGCCCGCGGGTGCGGGTTGGCGGCCCGCCGGGACGGTGCTGGTGACCGGCGGTACGGGTGCGCTGGGTCGGCACGTGGCCCGCTGGCTGTTGGCCAACGGGGCGGCCGAGGTGGTGCTCGCCTCGCGGCGTGGTCCGGCGGCGCCGGGCGCGGCGGAGCTGGTCGACGAGTTGGGTGCGGTACGGGTGGTGGCGTGCGACGTCACCGACCGGGCCGCGGTCGACGCCCTCGTGGCCGGCCTGCCGGAGCTGACCGCCGTCGTGCACACCGCCGGCGTGGTCGACGACGGCGTCCTCGACGGGCTCGACCTGACCCGGATGCAGACCGTCCTCGACGGCAAGGTCCGCGCCGCCCGGGTGCTGCACGAGGCCACCGCCGACCGCGACCTCGACGCGTTCGTGCTCTTCTCCTCCCTCGCCGGGGTCATCGGCAGCGCCGGACAGGGCAACTACGCGGCGGCCAACGCGTACCTCGACGCGTTCGCGGCCTGGCGACGCGAACAGGGCCTGCCGGGCACCGCCATCGCCTGGGGCGCCTGGGCCGAGGACGGCATGGCCGCCGCGCTGACCGCCCGGCTCGCCCGGGGCGGCGTCAACGCGCTCCCCGTCGCCGAGGCCGTCACCGCCCTCGGCCGGCTGGTCAACACCGCCGAGCCGGCCGTCACCGTCGCCGACGTCGACTGGGGACGCCTCGCCGCCTCCTGGGGCCGCCCGACGCCACTGATCGCCGCCCTGCCCGGCGTGCCCGCCGTGCCCACCGGCCCCGCCCGCGCCGTCGTGGTCGGCCGGTCCCTGCCGCAGCTCGCCGATCTCGTGCGCACCCAGGCCGCCGTGGTGCTCGGCTACCCGGCCGGCCAGCCGCTGCCCGACCGCACCTTCCGCGACCTCGGCTTCGACTCGCTCACCGCCGTCGAGCTGCGCAACCGGCTGACCGCCGAGACCGGCATGGCCCTGCCCGCCACGCTGGTCTTCGACCACCCCACGGTCGCCGAACTCGCCGCGCACCTGCACGGCCTCACCGCCGGGCACACCACCGGCGAGGTGGTCGCCGACGGCACCGGCCGCGACCGCGAGCCCATCGCCATCGTCGCGATGAGCTGCCGCTTCCCCGGCGGCGTCACCTCGCCCGAGCAGCTGTGGGACCTCGTCGCCACCGGCACCGACGCGATGAGCCTGATGCCCGGCGAGCGCGGCTGGAACCTCGCCGAGCTGTACCACCCCGACCCCGAGCACCTCGGCACCAGCTACGTCCGCGAGGGCGGCTTCGTCGCCGGGGCCGGCGAGTTCGACCCGGCCTTCTTCGGCATCAGCCCCCGCGAGGCCCTCGCCATGGACCCGCAGCAGCGGCTGCTGCTGGAGGCCACCTGGGAGGCGTTCGAGCGGGCCCGCATCGACCCGACCGCCCTGCGCGGCAGCCGCACCGGCGTGTACGTCGGCACCAACGGCCAGGACTACGGCTCGCTGCTGATGGCCGCCGGGGACGTCGACGAGAACTACCTCGCCACCGGCACCTCCGCCAGCGTCATCTCCGGTCGGCTGGCGTACACCTTCGGGCTGCACGGCCCGGCGGTCACCGTCGACACCGCCTGCTCGTCGTCGCTGGTCGCGATGCACCTGGCCGCGCAGGCCCTCCAGACGGGCGAGTGCGACCTCGCCCTGGCCGGCGGCGCCACCGTGATGGCCACCCCCGGCATCTTCGTCGGCTTCTCCCGCCAGCGCGGCCTCGCCGCGGACGGCCGGTGCAAGCCGTTCGCCGGGGCCGCCGACGGCACCGGCTGGGGCGAGGGCATCGGCCTGCTGGTGCTCCAGCGCCTCTCCGACGCGCGCCGCGACGGCAACCCGATCCTCGCCGTGCTGCGCGGCAGCGCCGTCAACCAGGACGGCGCCTCCAACGGCCTCACCGCCCCCAACGGCCCCGCCCAGCAGCGGGTCATCCGGCAGGCCCTGGCCAACGCGGGCCTGACCGCCGACCAGGTGGACGCCGTCGAGGCGCACGGCACGGGCACCACGCTCGGCGACCCGATCGAGGCGCAGGCGCTCATCGCCACCTACGGCCAGGACCGTCCCGCCGACCGGCCACTCTGGCTCGGGTCGGTCAAGTCGAACATCGGGCACACCCAGGCCGCCGCCGGTGTGGCCGGGGTGATGAAGATGGTCCTCGCGATGCGGCACGGGGTGCTGCCGCCCACCCTGCACGTGGACGAGCCCACCCCGCACGTCGACTGGAGCGCCGGCAGCGTCGAGCTGCTCACCTCGGCCCGGCCGTGGGAGCCGGTCGACGGCGTACGCCGCGCCGCCGTGTCCTCGTTCGGCATCAGCGGCACCAACGTGCACACCATCCTCGAACAGGCCCCCGCCGACGAACCCGGGCCCGAGCCGGCGGCCGACGGGCCGACCGGGGAGCTGCCCTGGGTGCTCTCCGGGCGCACCGTCGACGCCCTCACCGCCCGCACCCGGGACCTGCTCGACCACCTCGAGACGGTCGACGACGACGAACTCGCCGACGTCGGCTGGTCGTTGGCCGCCACCCGCGCGTCCCACGACCACCGCGCCGTCGTCTTCGCCGCCGACCGGGACGACCTGACCGCGGCCCTCGACGCGCTCGCCGCCGGCCGGCCCACCGCGCAGACCGTCACCCGTGCCCCCGGCACGCCGGGCGAGGTCGCCTTCGTCTTCCCCGGCCAGGGCTCCCAGTGGGTCGGCATGGCCGCCGAACTGCTCGACACCGCCCCGGTCTTCGCGGAGAAGTTCGCCGCCTGCGCCGAGGCGCTGCGCCCGTACGTCGACTGGTCGCCGACCGACGTGGTGCGCGGCGCGCCCGACGCCCCGTCGCTGGAGCGCGTCGACGTCGTGCAGCCCACCCTGTTCGCGGTCAGCGTCTCGCTCGCCGCGCTCTGGGAGTCGTACGGGGTGCGCCCCTCCGCCGTCGTCGGCCACTCGCAGGGCGAGATCGCCGCCGCGTACGTCGCCGGCGGCCTCACCCTGGACGACGCGGCCGCCGTGGTCGCGCTGCGCAGCCGGATCATCGCCGGCATCGCCGGGGACGGCGGCATGGTCTCGGTCGCCACCACCGCCGACGAGGCCACCGCGACGATCACCCGCTGGGCCGGCCGGGTCGCCCTGGCAGCCGTCAACGGGCCCACCTCGGTCGTGGTCTCCGGCGACAGCGCCGCCCTCGACGAGCTGGTCGCCCACTACGAGTCCCGCGAAGTGCGGGTGCGCCGCGTCCCGGTGGACTACGCCTCCCACTCCGCCCACGTCGAGCAGCTGCGCGAGCAGCTCCTGGAACTGCTCGCCGGGCTGCGGCCCCGCACCGGCGAGGTCCGGTTCCGCTCCACCGTCGAGGGGGACTGGCTCGACACCGCCGCCCTCGACGCCGACTACTGGTACCGCAACCTGCGGCAGACCGTCCGCTTCGACGACGCGGTGCGCAGCCTCGTCGCTGCCGGCTACCAGACCTTCGTCGAGGTCAGCGCCCACCCGGTGCTGACCATGGCCGTGCAGGAGAGCGTCGAGCTGGCCGCCGCCGACCCGCAGGCGGTCACCGTCACCGGCAGCCTCCGCCGGGGCGAGGGTGGCCTCGGCCGCTTCCTGCGCGCCCTGGCCGAGGTCTGGACCGGGGGTACGCCGGTGGACTGGCGGCCCGCGTTCACCGGCCTCGCCGGACGCCGCCGCGACCTGCCCACGTACCCGTTCCAGCGGCAGCTCTACTGGCCGCAGCCGTCCGCCACCCCCGCCCCGGCCGCCGGCGTCGCCGGCCCGGTGCCCGACGACGAGGTCGACGCCCGGTTCTGGGCGGCCGTCGAGGCGGAGGACCTGACCGCGCTCACCGCCGAACTCGCGAACGCGACCGAGTCGGAGCCCGTGCCGGACGCCGCGTTCGCCGACGTGCTGCCGGTCCTCGCCGCCTGGCGTCGCCGGCACCGCGACCAGGCCACCGTGGACTCCTGGCGGTACCGGGACAGCTGGACACCCGTCGCACCCGACGCCGCCGGGGAGCCCGCCGTCACCGGCTCCTGGTGGCTGCTCACCGGCCCTGACGACACCGGCGCGGCCGAGGCCGCCTTCTGCGCCGAGGCGCTGCGGCGCCACGGCGGCACCGTCGTACCGCTGGCGCTGGACACCGACCGCACGGACCGCGAGGCACTCGCCGCCCGGCTGCGCGACCTCGCCGCCGGCGGCGCGCCCGCCGGGATCGTGTCGCTGCTGCCGCTCGACGAGACGCCCGCCCCGGCGCACCCGTCGGTGCCGGTCGGCTTCGCCGGCACCGTGACCCTCGTGCAGGCGCTCGGTGACGCCGGCGTCCGCGCACCGCTGTGGTGCCTCACCCGGGGCGCCGTCGCCACCGGCCCGGCCGACCCGCTGCCGCACCCGCTCCAGCAGCTCACCTGGGGCTTCGGCCGGGTCGCCGCGCTGGAGCACCCGGACCGCTGGGGCGGCCTCGTGGACCTCCCCGACGAGCTCGACGACACGGCCGGCCGCCGGCTGGTGCGCGTCCTCGCCGGCGCCGACGGGGAGGACCAGGTCGCGCTGCGGTGGGCCGGCGCGTTCGGCCGGCGGCTGCTGCACGCCCCGCTCGGCGACGCCCCCGCCCCGCGCGCCTGGCGGCCCTCCGGCACCGCCCTGGTCACCGGCGGCACCGGCGCGCTCGGCGGCCACATGGCCCGCTGGCTCGCCGCCAACGGCGCCGCGCACCTGGTGCTGGTCAGCCGGCGCGGCCGGCAGGCCGAGGGCATCGCCGACCTCGAGGCCGAGCTGGTCGCGCTGGGCGCCCGGGTCACCGTCGCCGCCTGCGACGCCGCCGACCGGTCGGCGCTGGCCGCCGTCCTCGCCGACCTGCCGCCCGAGCACCCGCTGACCACCGTCGTGCACACCGCCGCCGTCCTCGACGACTCGGTGATCAACTCGCTGACCCTGGAGCAGGTCGACTACGCGCTCAGCGCGAAGGTCACCGCCGCGCTGAACCTGCACGAGCTGACCCGCGAGCTGAACCTCGACGCGTTCATCCTGTTCTCCTCGATGGCCGGCACCGTCGGCAGCTCCGGCGTGGGCAACTACGCCCCCGGCAACGCGTTCCTCAACGCCCTCGCCGAGCACCGGCGTGCCCTCGGCCTGCCCGCCACCTCCATCGGCTGGGGCGCCTGGGGAGGCGGCGGCATGGCCGACGGCGAGTTCGGCCGGATGCTGCACCGCCACGGCGCGCCCGAGATGCCGCCGCGGCTCGCCGTCGCGGCCCTGCACCAGGCCGTCGAGCACGACGAGACGTTCCTGACCATCTCGAACATCGCCTGGGACCGGTTCTTCGTCGCCTTCACCGCCACCCGGCCCGGCCCGCTGATCTCGGAGATCCCCGAGGCGCAGCGGTTGCAGGCCACCAAGGGCCTGGCCGAGACGAAGGAGA
Source organism: Micromonospora sp. DT178 (assembly GCF_049841695.1). Taxonomy (NCBI): domain Bacteria; kingdom Bacillati; phylum Actinomycetota; class Actinomycetes; order Micromonosporales; family Micromonosporaceae; genus Micromonospora; species Micromonospora sp. DT178. The sequence goes on along the minus strand of NZ_JBNCKV010000012.1, from coordinate 101,307 downwards.
CCGACGAGGCCGGCCCGGCCGGCGCGTTCACCCGGATGAGCGCCGCCGAGCGCCAGCAGGCGCTGCTCGACCTGGTCCGCGACCAGGCGGCCACGGTCCTCAAGTACGCCGACGGCCAGGCCGTCGACCCGCACCACGCGTTCCGGGACCTCGGGTTCGACTCGGTGACGGCGGTGGAGCTGCGCAACCGGCTCGCCACCGCCACCTCGCTGCGGCTGCCGGTGACCCTCGTCTTCGACTACCCGTCGCCGACCGCGCTCGCCCGGCACCTGCACGAGGAACTGGGCGGGGAGGCCGCCGTGGCGGCGGAGACCGCCCCGGTGACGCTCGGCGACGACGAGCCGGTGGCCATCGTCGCCATGTCCTGCCGCTTCCCCGGCGGGGCGAACGACCCCGAGCGGTTCTGGCAGATGCTGCACGCCGGCCGTGACGCCGTGTCCGACCTGCCCGGCGATCGGGGTTGGGACGTCGAGCGGCTCTACGACCCCGACCCCTATTCCACCGGCACCTCCTACGTCCGCAGCGGCGCCTTCCTCTACGAGGCGGCGGAGTTTGATGCCGGTTTCTTCGGTATTTCGCCCCGCGAGGCGTTGGCCATGGACCCGCAGCAGCGGTTGCTGCTCGAGGTTTCGTGGGAGGCGGTCGAGCGGGCAGGGGTTGAGCCTGGGGTTCTTCGGGGTTCGCGAACAGGGGTGTTCGTGGGCACCAATGGTCAGGACTATGGGGCCCTGCTGATGGTGGCGGGGGACGAGGTGGAGGGCTTCGCGGGGACGGGCAACGCCGCGAGTGTGGTGTCGGGTCGGGTGGCGTACGCGTTGGGGTTGGAGGGGCCGGCGGTGTCGGTGGACACGGCGTGTTCGTCGTCGTTGGTGGCGTTGCACCTGGCGGTGCAGTCGCTGCGGCGCGGCGAGTGCGACCTCGCCCTCGCCGGTGGCGTGACCGTGATGTCGACGCCCGGGTTGTTCGTGGAGTTCTCCCGGCAGCGCGGCCTGGCCGCCGACGGCCGCTGCAAGGCGTTCGCGGCGGGCGCCGACGGCACCGGTTGGGGCGAGGGCGTGGGCATGCTGCTCGTGGAGCGGCTGTCGGACGCGCGGCGCAACGGCCACGAGGTCCTGGCGATCGTGCGGGGGAGCGCGGTCAACCAGGACGGCGCGTCCAACGGCCTGACCGCCCCGAACGGGCCGTCGCAGCAGCGGGTGATCCGGCAGGCGCTGGCGTCGGCACGGTTGTCGACGGCGGACGTGGACGTGGTCGAGGCGCACGGCACGGGTACCACCCTGGGCGACCCGATCGAGGCGCAGGCACTGCTGGCCACGTACGGGCAGGAGCGCGACGAGCCGCTGCTGCTGGGATCCGTGAAGTCGAACATCGGCCACACCCAGGCCGCCGCCGGCGTCGCCGGCGTGATCAAGATGGTGCTGGCGATGCGGGAGGGCGTGGTCCCCGCGACGCTGCACGTGGACGAGCCGTCCCCGCACATCGACTGGACCTCCGGCGCGGTGGAGCTGGCGACGGAGTCGCAGCCGTGGCCGGCGGTGGACCGGCCGCGTCGGTCGGCGGTGTCGTCGTTCGGCATCTCCGGCACCAACGCCCACGTCATCATCGAGCTGCCCGAGGACCTGCCCGCCGAGAGCGCGGAGCCCGACGGCGAGGCCGTCGCGGACCGTGGCCCGGGACTCGTGGCCTCCGACGTCGTCGTGTGGACGGTGTCGGGGCGGTCCAAGGGCGCCCTGGCCGGTCAGGCCGCCCGCCTGGCCCGGCACGTCCGCGAGCACGGCGAGGTGGACCCGGCGGCGGTGGGCTGGTCCCTCGCGACGACCCGGTCGGTGTTCGACCAGCGGGCCGCCGTGGTCGGGGCCAACCTGACGGACCTGCTGGCGGGGCTCGACGCCCTGTCCGCCGGCGCGCCGGCCGGGAACCTCGTCACGGGTACGGCCTCCGGGACCGGTGCGGTGTTCGTGTTCCCGGGTCAGGGTGCGCAGTCGGCGCGGATGGCCGCCGGTCTTGTCGGTCGTACGCCGGTGTTCGACGCGAAGCTGGCGGAGTGCCAGCGGGCTCTGGCGCCGTACCTGGACGTGGACCTCGTCTCGGTGCTGACCGGGGATGAGGAGTCGTGGTTGGCGCGGGTCGAGGTCGTGCAGCCGGTGCTGTGGGCCGTCGGCATGGCGCTGGCGGCGGTGTGGCAGCACGCGGGAGTTGTTCCGGCTGCGGTGGTCGGCCACTCGCAGGGCGAGATCGGTGCGGCTTGTGTGGCCGGCATCCTCAGCTTGGAGGACGCGGCGAAGGCCGTCGCCCTGCGGTCGCGGGCGCTGACGGTGCTGCGCGGCACCGGCACGATGGCCTCGGTGGACCTGTCGGCCGACGCCGTCGCCGAGCGTCTGCCGGAGTTCCCGGGTGTCGGGGTGGCGGCCGTCAACGGTCCCTCCACCGTGGTGGTGTCGGGTCCGCCGCAGCCGGTAGCGGACCTGGTGGAGTCCTGCCAGGCCGACGGGGTACGGGCGCGGTTGATTCCGGTGGACTACGCGTCGCACTCGGCGGCGGTGCAGGAGGTCGCGGAGCGGTTGCGCGCCGACCTGGCCGACGTGACCCCGCGACAGGGCCACATCCGACTCGTCTCCACGCTCACCGGAGACTGGGTGGACCCGGCGTCGATGACGGCGGACTACTGGTACGACAACCTGCGCCAGACCGTGCAGTTCGACGCCGCCGTGCGGGTTGCCGTGACCGCCGGGCACACCACGTTCGTGGAGATCAGCCCGCACCCGGTGCTGACGATGCCGGTGACGGCCATCCTCGACGACACCGGCGTCACCGGCCACACGCTGGGCAGCCTGCGGCGGGGTGACGACGACGCGACCCGGCTGCTGACCAACCTCGCCACCGCGCACACCATCGGCCTGCCCGTCGACCTGACGGCCGTCCTGGCCGAGACGGACCCGGTGGCGCTGCCCACGTACGCCTTCGACCGGAGCCGCTTCTGGCCGACCGCGACGACCGGGCAGGACGGCGCCGAGGAGACCCCGAGCGGCGTCGACTCCGCGTTCTGGGCGGCCGTCGATCGGGAGGACCTGGCCGCGCTCGCGGAACTCACCGAGCAGGAGGCGGCGGAGTCCCTGGAGCGGCTGGGCGCCGCCCTGCCGGTGCTCGCCTCCTGGCGGCGCCAGCAGCGCAACCGGTCCACCCTGGACGACCTGAGGTACCGCAGCGTCTGGCAGCCGTACACCGGGACACCGGTCAGCTTCCTCCCCGGCGCCTGGTGGGTCGTCGCCGACGAGCGGCACCCGGAGGAGGGCGAGGCCGCGGTGGTCGAGCTGACCCGCCGGGGCGCCGACGTCCGACTGGTGCTGGTGCCGGAGAACCTGACCGACCGGGCCGCCCTCACCGCGCACCTGACCGGCGCCACCCGCACCGCCGACGGCGAACCGGCCCCGGTCGACGGGGTGCTGTCGCTGCTCGCCCTCGCCGACGGCGCGGTCGACGACACCCAGCCGGTGCCGCCCTTCCTCGCCCGCTCCCTGGCGCTGATCCAGGCGCTCGGGGACCTCGACGTCGCCGCGCCGCTGTGGTGCGTCACCCGGGGCGCCGCCGGCACCACCCGGAGCGGAACGCCCGGCCGACCGGAGCAGTCGCTGCTCTGGGGCCTCGGCCGGGTCGTGGCCCTGGAACACCCCGAGCGGTGGGGCGGCCTGGTCGACGTCCCGGCCACCCTCGACGACCACGGCTGGGACCTGCTCTGCGCCGCGCTCGCCGGCCTCGACGGCGAGGACCAGCTCGCGGTCGACGGCGCCACCATCCTCGTACGCCGGCTGGTGCGGGCGCCCGGCGGTGAGGCGGCCACCGACGAGGCCGGCTACCCGGGCACGACCCTGGTCACCGGCGGCACCGGCGCGCTCGGCGCGGAGGCGGCCCGCTGGCTGGCCGCCCGGGGCGCCGAGCACCTGATGCTGGTCAGCCGTCGCGGCGCGGACGCCCCCGGCGCCACCGAACTGGCCCGGGAGCTGACCGAAACGGGCACCCGGGTGACCCTCGCGGCCTGCGACGTGGCCGACCGGGCGGCGCTGGCGAAGCTGCTCGACGAGGTACCCGCCGACGCGCCGTTGACCAGCGTGGTGCACGCGGCCGGCGTCCTGGAGGACGGGGTGCTCGACGGGCTCACCGCCGACCGCCTCGCCACCGTCCTGCGACCCAAGGTGCTCGGCGCCCTGCACCTGCACGAGCTGACCGTCGGGCGGGAACTGCGCGCGTTCGTGCTGTTCTCCGCGATGGCCGGTCAGCTCGGCGCCGCCGGTCAGGGCAGCTACGCCGCCGCCAACGCCTACCTCGACGCCCTCGCCGAGCAGCGGCACCGGCAGGGTCTGCCGGCCACCTCGGTCGCCTGGGGCCCCTGGACGGCCGGCGGGATGGCCGCCACCGACCAGGCCGTGGAGGAGCGCCGCCGGCGCACCGGCGTGGCCCGCCTCGACACCGGACCGGCGCTCACGGCGCTCGCGCAGTGCGTCGCGCGGGGCGAGCCGGCGACGATGGTGGCCGGCATCGACTGGGCCCGGTACGTGCCCGGGTTCGTCGCCGTCCGGCCCAGCCCTCTCATCGCAGGCGTGGCCGAGGCGCGGCGGGCGGTCGCCGAGCGGGCCGAGGACACCGGCGTGTCCGCGGAGTCCCTGGCCGCCCTGCTTGCCGGGCAGACCGACGCCGAACGACGCAAGACCCTGCTGGAGCTGGTCCGCGGGCAGGCCGCCGCGGTGCTCGGACACGCCTCGATGGACGCCGTGGAGCCGGACCGGGCGTTCCGCGAACTCGGCTTCGACTCGCTGACCGCCGTGGAGCTGCGCAACCGGCTCACCGCGGCGACCGGCGTCCGGCTGCCCGCCACGGTCGTCTTCGACTACCCGACCGCCGCCGGGCTGGCCGAGTACGTGCGGGCCGCGATCGTCGACGGCGGCGTGGTCGGGGTCGCACCGGTCTTCGGCGAGCTGGACAGGTTGGAAGCGGCGCTCTCCGGCTCGGCGCCGGACCGGAGCGCCCGGATTCGGATCACCGAGCGGCTGCGGGCGCTGCTGGCCTCCCTCAACGAGGCCGACGCGCCGGCGGACGGCGACACCGTCGCCGAGAAGCTCCAGGACGCGACGCCGGACGAGGTCTTCGACTTCATCGACCGCGAGCTGGGGATGTCCTGACGTGATCGCTGCTGCGACGACGGGTCAACACAAGGAGTGCGCGGTCCATGGCTGACGAGGCGAAGCTTCTCGACTACCTCAAGCGGGTCACCGCTGACCTGCACCAGGTGCGTCAGCGCCTGCGCGAGGTGGAGGCCGGCGAACAGGAACCGGTCGCCATCGTCTCCATGAGCTGCCGCTTCCCCGGCGGGGTGCGGTCGCCCGAGGACCTGTGGGAGGTCGTCGCGTCCGGCCGGGACGTGGTCTCCGACTTCCCGGAGGACCGCGGCTGGGACCTCGGGTCGCTCTACGACAGCGACCCCGAGCAGGCCGGCACGTCGTACACGCGGCAGGGTGGCTTCGTCCACGACCTGGCCGACTTCGACCCGGGCTTCTTCGCGATCTCCCCCCGCGAGGCGCTGGCGATGGACCCGCAGCAGCGCTGGCTGCTGGAGGCCTCGTGGGAGGCCCTGGAGCGGGCCGGCATCGACCCGCACTCGCTGCGCGGCAGCCGCACCGGCGTCTTCGCCGGCAGCACCGGCCAGGACTACGGCACCGTGCTCATGGGTGCCGCGCAGGGCCTGGAAGGGCACCTGATGACCGGCAACGCCGGCAGCGTGGTCTCCGGCCGGATCGCCTACACCTTCGGGCTGGAGGGACCGGCGGTCACCATCGACACCGCCTGCTCGTCGTCCCTGGTCGCCCTGCACCTCGCGGGGCAGGCGCTGCGGCAGCGGGAGTGCACCCTGGCCATCGTCGCCGGGGTCACCGCCATGTGCACCCCGGCCGCCTTCGTCGAGTTCTCCCGGCAGCGCGGCCTCGCCGCCGACGGCCGGTGCAAGGCGTTCGCCGCCGCCGCCGACGGGACCGGCTGGTCCGAGGGCGTCGGCGTCCTGCTGCTGGAGCGGCTCTCGGACGCGCAGCGCAACGGCCACCCGATCCTCGCCGTGGTGCGGGGCAGTGCGGTGAACCAGGACGGCGCCTCCAACGGCCTGAGCGCCCCGAACGGGCCGTCGCAGCAGCGGGTGATCCAGCAGGCCCTGGCCAACGCCGGTCTCGCCGCCGGCGGCGTGGATGTGGTGGAGGCGCACGGCACCGGCACCCGGCTCGGCGACCCGATCGAGGCGCAGGCCCTGCTCGCCACGTACGGGCAGGACCGGGGGGACTCGGGGCCGCTGCTGCTCGGATCGGTCAAGTCGAACATCGGTCACGCCCAGGCCGCCGCGGGTGTCGCCGGTGTGATCAAGATGGTGATGGCGATGCGGCACGGCGTCGTGCCGCCCACCCTGCACGTGGACGAGCCGACCCCCGAGGTCGACTGGTCGGCCGGCGAGGTGTCGCTGGTGACCGAGGCGACGCCGTGGCCGGCGGTGGGCCGGCCGCGCCGCTCGGCGGTCTCCTCGTTCGGGGTGTCCGGCACCAACGCGCACACCATCCTGGAGCAGGCCCCGGTGCCCCAGCAGCCCCCGTCGGACGCCGCCGCGCCGGTGGTCGAGCGGCCGGTCGTACCGGTGTCGGTGTCGGCCCGGGACGCGGCCGGTCTCGCCGCGCAGGCGGGCCGCTGGGCGGCCCGGCTGGCCGCCGACGAGACCCTGCGGCCCCTGGACGTGGCGTTCTCGTCGGTCACCTCCCGGTCCACCCTGGACCACCGGGCCGTGGTCGCCGCGACCGGCCGCGACGACCTGCTGGCCGGGCTGCGCGCCCTCGCCGCCGGGGAGCCGTCGGGCGCGGTCGTCACGGGCCAGGCCGGCGGCCGGGGAACGCTGGCGGTGCTCTTCTCGGGCCAGGGCGCGCAGCGCGCCGGCATGGGCCGGCAGCTGTACGCGGAGTTCCCGGTCTTCGCCGCCGCGTTGGACGAGGTGTGCGCGCGGCTCGACCCGCTGCTGCCGCGTCCGCTGCGGGAGGTGCTGTTCGCTGCCGAGGGTTCCGCCGAGGCGGGGCTGTTGGACCAGACCGCGTTCACCCAGGCGGGGCTGTTCGCCGTCGAGGTGGCGCTGTTCCGCCTGGTGGAGTCGTTCGGGATCACGCCGGAGTTCGTGGGCGGGCACTCGATCGGCGAGGTCGCCGCCGCGCACGTGGCGGGGGTGCTGTCGCTGGCCGACGCGGCGGCGCTGGTCGCGGCGCGGGGTCGGCTGATGCAGGCCCTGCCGGCCGGCGGCGGGATGCTCGCCGTCGCGGCGGCCGAGGCCGACGTCCTCGCCACCCTGGACGGGCTCGCCGGCCGGGTGGGCGTCGCGGCCGTCAACGGGCCCACCTCGGTGGTCGTCTCCGGCGACGTGGCGGCCCTCGACGAGGTCGAGCGGACCTGGCGGGAGCGGGGCGCGCGCACGCGCCGGCTCACCGTCAGCCACGCGTTCCACAGCCCGCTGATGGAGCCGATGCTCGACGAGTTCCGGGCCGTCCTGGCCGGGCTGACCTTCGCCGCGCCGACCCTGCCGCTCGTGTCGAACCTGACCGGCGCGCTCGCCGACGCCGACGAGATCCGCACCGCCGACTACTGGGTGCGCCACGTCCGGCAGGCCGTCCGGTACGCCGACGGGGTCACCGCGCTGCGGAACGCAGGGGCGGACACGTTCCTGGAGATCGGCCCGCAGAGCGTACTGACCGCGATGGCGGCGGACATCCTGCCCGGCGACGACGGTGTGCTGGCCGTCGCCGTGCAGCGCAAGGACCGGCCCGAGGCGCACGGGCTGCTGGCCGGGCTGGCCGAGCTGCACGTGCACGGGGTGGCCGTCGACTGGCGGCCGTGGTTCGCCGACACCGGCGCCCGACGGGTGGACCTGCCCACGTACGCCTTCCAGCACCAGCGTTACTGGCCCGAGGCGGGGGCCGGGTGGACCGGCGACGTCACCGCGGTCGGCCTGCGGCCCGCGCAACACCCCCTGCTCGGGGCCGCCGTCGGCGTCGCGCACGCCGAGGGCTTCCTGTTCACCGGCCGGCTGGCCCGGCGTACCCACCCGTGGATCTCCGACCACGTCGTCTTCGACACCGTGCTGCTGCCCGGCACGGGCTTCGTCGAACTCGCCCTCCAGGCGGGCGCGCACGTCGGCGCGGACCACGTCCGCGAACTCACCCTGGAGTCGCCGCTGATCCTGCCGGAGACCGGGGGCGTGGATATCCAGCTCTGGATCGGCCCGGCGGACGAGACCGGCTGCCGGTCCGTGTCGCTGCACTCCGCCCAGGACGGCGAGCCGGCCGAGGGCGCGGGCGAGCGGGCCTGGACCCGCAACGCCAGCGGCGTGCTGGCCAGCGGCCCGGCCGCGCCGAGCGGCCCCGTCGGCTGGTCCGACCTGACCACCTGGCCCCCGCCGGGCGCGACCGAGGTCGGCACCGACGACCTCTACCTGAACCTCGCCGCCCAGGGCTACGACTACGGCCCGTCGTTCATCGCCCTGCGCTCCGCCTGGCGGCGCGGCGACGACCTCTTCGCCGAGCTGGCGCTGCCGGAGGCCCCCGCCGCCGAGGCCGGCGGGTACGGCCTGCACCCGGCGCTGCTCGACGCGGCGCTGCACACCCTCGGCCTGACCACGCCGGCCGGCGAGCCGTCGGGGGCGGACATGCCCCCCGGGTACGGTCGGCTGCCGTTCTCCTGGAACGACGTCGCCCTGCACGGCGCCGGGGCCGCGGCGGCCCGGGTCCGGGTCTCGCACACCGGCCCCGACAGCATCTCGCTGCTGCTCACCGACGTCACCGGCGCGCCCGTCATCTCCGTCGGCTCCCTCGTCCTGCGGCCGGTCTCCGCCGACCAGCTCCGCACCGCCGGGGGCGGCGGCACCGACTCGCTGTTCCGGGTCGAGTGGGCCCCGCTCGCGCTGCCCGCCGGCCCGTCCACCGTCGACTGGGCGGTGGTCGGCGACGCGGCGGCGCTCACCGACGCGGTCGCCGCCACCGGTACGGCCGTGGCGGCGTACCCCGACCTGACCGCCCTGGCCACGGCGATGGACGAGGGGGCGGACGCACCGGGCGTGCTGGTCGTGCCGTTCCTCGACCCGCCCGCGTCGGCGGACGTGCCCCGGGCCGTCGCCGAGGTGACCCACCGGGCGCTCGCCGTGCTCCAGCAGTTCCTCGCCGACGACCGCTACACCGCCTCCCGGCTGGTGGTGCTGACCTCGGGCGCGGTCGCCACCGAGTGGGACACCGACCTGACCGACCTGGCCGGCGCCGCCGTCATCGGCCTGCTCCGCTCCGCCCAGTCGGAGAACCCCGAGCGGTTCGTGCTGGTCGACGTCGACGACGTGGCCGGCTGCGCCGCCGCGCTCGTCCCGGCCGTCGCGACCGACGAGCCGCAGGTCGTGATCCGCGCGGGCGTCGCCGCCGGCGCCCGGCTCACCCGGGTCCCCGCCCCGAGCGAGCCGCCGGCCGCCCCGTTCGACGGGGACGGCACCGTCCTGATCACCGGCGCCACCGGCACCCTCGGCCAGCTGATGAGCCGGCACCTGGTGGACACGTACGGCGTCCGGCACCTGATCCTCACCAGCCGGCGCGGCCGCGCCGCCGGGGGCGTCGCGGAGCTCTGCACCGAACTGGAGGCGCTCGGCGTGAGCGTCACCGTCGCCGCCTGCGACGTCGCCGACCGTGACGCCGTGGCCGAGCTGCTCGCCGGCATCCCGGCGGAGCACCCGCTCACCGCCGTCATCCACGCCGCCGGCGTCCGCGACGACGGGGTCATCTCCTCGCTCACCCCCGAGCGGATGGACGGCGTGCTGCGGCCCAAGGTCGACGCCGCCTGGCACCTGCACGAGCTGACCGCCGACCTCGACCTGAAGGCGTTCGTCTCGTACTCCTCGCTCGCCGCCACCGCCGGCGGCCCGGGCCAGGGCAACTACGCCGCCGCCAACGCGTTCCTCGACGGGCTGGCCCAGCACCGCAAGGCGCGCGGCCTCGCCGCCCTCACCCTCGCCTGGGGCCTCTGGGCCGACCGCAGCGGCATGACCACCGAGCTGGACGACGTCCACCTCAACCGGATCTCCCGCTCCGGCGTCGCCGCCATGGAGGCCGAGGAGGGGCTCGCCCTCTTCGACGCGGCCTGCCGCACCACCGACGCCGCGCTCGTCCCGGCCCGGCTGGACCTCGCCGCGATGAAGGTGCAGTTCGCTGGCGGGAGCATCCCGCCGCTGTACCGGGCGCTGATCCGCACGCCCGCCCGCGCCGCCGCGGCTGCCACCGGCGCCTCGCTCGTGCAGCAGCTCGCCGGGCTCGGCGACACCGAACGGGCCGCCGCGCTCGTCGAGATCGTCCGGGGCCAGGCCGCCGCCGTGCTCGGCTACCCCGACCCGGCGGCCATCGAGCCGCGCCGCGCGTTCAGCGAGTTCGGCTTCGACTCGCTCACCGCCGTCGAGATGCGCAACCGGCTCAACAACGCCTTCGGGATGCGGCTGCCGGCCACCCTCGTCTTCGACTACCCGACCCCGCACGACCTGGCGGTCTTCCTGGGTACGGAGATCGCCGGCACCCCCGTCCCCGTGCGACCCGCCACCACCGCCGTGTCGGTCGGCGACGACGAGCCCCTCGCCATCATCGGCATGGCCTGCCGGCTGCCCGGCGGGGTGTGGTCGCCCGACGACCTGTGGCGGCTGGTGGTCGACGGCGTCGACGCGATCAGCGACCTGCCGACCGACCGCGGCTGGGACCTCGACAGCCTCTACAGCCCCGACCCGGACGCCCCCGGCACCTTCTACGCCCGCGGCGGCGGCTTCCTCAGCGGCGTGGACAAGTTCGACCCCGGCTTCTTCGGCATCTCGCCCCGCGAGGCCCTGGCCATGGACCCGCAGCAGCGGCTGCTGCTGGAGACCACCTGGGAGTCCTTCGAGTCCGCCGGCATCGACCCGGCCGACGTACGGGGCAGCAGCACCGGCGTCTTCGTCGGCACCAGCGGCCAGGACTACGGCTCGCTGCTCGCGTACTCGCCGGAGGCCGCCGAGGGATACATGCTGACCGGGATGACCAGCAGCGTCATCTCAGGACGGGTGGCGTACACGTTCGGGCTGGAGGGGCCGGCGGTGTCGCTGGACACGGCCTGCTCGTCGTCCCTCGTCGCCCTGCACTGGGCCGGCCAGGCGCTGCGGCGCGGCGAGTGCGACATGGCCCTCGCCGGCGGCGTCATGGTGATGGCCACCCCGACCGCGTTCGTCGAGTTCTCCCGGCAGCGCGGCCTCGCCGCCGACGGGCGGTGCAAGTCGTTCGCCGCGTCCGCCGACGGCACCGGCTGGTCCGAGGGCGTCGGCATGCTGCTCGTGCAGCGGCTCTCCGACGCCCGCCGGCAGGGCCGCACGGTGTACGCGGTGGTGCGCGGCTCGGCGATCAACCAGGACGGCGCCTCCAACGGCCTGACGGCGCCGAACGGCCCGTCGCAGCAGCGGGTGATCCGGCAGGCCCTCGCGTCCGCGCGCCTGACCGCCGCCGACGTGGACGTGGTCGAGGCGCACGGCACGGGCACCACCCTCGGCGACCCGATCGAGGCGCAGGCCCTGCTCGCCACGTACGGGCGGGAGCGGCCCGCCGACCGGCCGCTGCTGCTCGGCTCGATCAAGTCGAACATCGGCCACGCGCAGGCCGCCGCCGGTGTCGCCGGTGTGATCAAGATGGTGCAGGCCATCCGGCACGGCATGGTGCCGGCGACGCTGCACGTGGACGAGCCGTCCCCGCACATCGACTGGACCTCCGGCGCCGTGGAGCTGGCGACGGAGTCGCGGCCGTGGCCGGCGGTGGACCGGCCGCGTCGGGCGGCCGTGTCGTCGTTCGGCATCTCCGGCACCAACGCCCACGTGATCATCGAGCAGGCCGACGAGCCGTTCGAGGTCGCGGCTCCGGCCGAGCCCGGCCCCGGGCTCGTGACCTCCGACGCGGTGCTGTGGCCGCTGTCGGGGCGGTCGAAGGGCGCCCTGACCGGCCAGGCGGCCCGCCTGGCGGAGTTCGTGCGCGGGCGCGGCGAGGTCGATCCGGCGGCGGTGGGCTGGTCCCTCGCCGCCACCCGGTCGACGTTCGACCAGCGGGCCGCCGTGGTCGGGTCGACCGTCGAGGACCTGCTGGCAGGGCTCGACGCCCTGGCGTCGGGGTCGCCGGCCGGCAACGTGGTCGCCGGCACGGCCTCGCCCCACGGCGCGGGCCCGGTGTTCGTCTTCCCGGGTCAGGGTGCGCAGTCGGCGCGGATGGCCGCCGGCCTGGTGGGTCGTACGCCGGTGTTCGACGCACGCCTTGCGGAGTGCCAGCGGGCGCTGGCGCCGTACCTGGACGTGGACCTGGTCTCGGTGTTGACGGGCGAGGACGAGTCGTGGCTGGCGCGGGTCGAGGTCGTGCAGCCGGTGCTGTGGGCCGTGGGCATGGCCCTCGCCGCGGTGTGGCAGCACGCCGGGGTCACCCCGGGTGCGGTCATCGGTCACTCGCAGGGTGAGATCGGCGCGGCCTGCGTCGCCGGCATCCTCAGCATCGAGGACGCGGCGAAGGCCGTGGCCCTGCGCTCGCGGGCGCTGACGGTCCTGCGGGGCACTGGCACGATGGCGTCGATCGACCTGTCGGCCGACGCGGTGGCCGCGCGGCTGTCCGCGTTCCCGGGCGTCGGGGTGGCGGCCGTCAACGGCCCGTCGACCGTCGTGGTGTCCGGGCCGCCGCAGCCGGTCGCGGACCTCGTCGAGTCCTGCCAGGCCGAGGGTGTGCGGGCGCGGCTGATCCCGGTGGACTACGCGTCCCATTCCGCCGCCGTGCAGGAGGTCGCCGAGCAGCTCCGCGCCGACCTGGCCGACGTGACCCCGCAGCCGGGGCACACCCGGCTCGTCTCGACGTTGACCGGGGACTGGGTCGACCCGTCCTCGATGGACGCGGGGTACTGGTACGACAACCTGCGGCAGACGGTGCAGTTCGACGCCGCCGTGCGGGTTGCCGTGGCCGCCGGGCACACCACGTTCGTGGAGATCAGCCCGCACCCGGTGCTGACGATGCCGGTGACGGCGATCCTCGACGACGCCGGCGCCACGGGGCACACCCTGGGCAGCCTGCGCCGTGGTGACGACGACGCGACGCGGCTGCTGACCAACCTCGCCACCGCGCACGCGATCGGCCTGCCCGTCGACCTGAGCACGGTCCTCGCCGAGACCGACCTCGTCGCGCTGCCCACGTACGCCTTCGACCACCAGCGGTACTGGGTCGAGCCTCCGGTCCACCGGGCGCAGGACGTCAGCTCCGCCGGCCTCCAGGACGCCGGGCACCCGCTGCTCAGCGCCACGCTGACCTTCCCCGACAGCGAGCGGATGGTCTTCACCGGGCGGCTGTCGGTGCGTACCCACCCGTGGCTCGGCGAGCACCGGGTGATGGACAACATCCTGCTGCCCGGCACCGCCTTCGTGGAGCTCGCCACGTACGCCGGTGAGCAGGCCGGCTGCCCGACGGTGGAGGAGCTGACCCTGCTCGCCCCGCTCGTCCTGCCCGAGCTCGGCGCGCTCCAGGTGCAGCTGATGGTCGGCGACCGGGACGACGACGGGCGGCGTACCGTCCAGCTCTACTCCCGGCCCTACCGGGACGGCTCCGACGAGATCCTGGCCGACGTCGCCTGGACCTGCCACGCCACCGGTCTGCTCGCCCCGCAGCCGGCCGACGCGGCGCCCGCCTTCGACCTGGGAGTGTGGCCGCCGCCCGGCGCGACGCGCGTCGAGGCCGACGACTTCTACTCCGGCATCGAGGCGACCGTCTTCGGGTACGGCCCGGCCTTCCGTGGCCTGCGCGCCGCGTGGACCCGCGACGACGAGGTCTTCGCCGAGGTCGAACTGCCCGCCGACCACCACGCCGAGGCCGGCCGCTTCGGCGTGCACCCGGCGCTGCTGGACGGCGCGTTGCAGGCCATGTCGATCGGCGGCTTCCTCGGCCGGATGGGCGACGGCGCCGACGCCACCGTGCCCCGCCTCCCGTTCGCCTGGACCGGGGTCTCCCTGCTCGCCGCCGGGGCCACCGCCCTGCGCGTACGCGTCGCCGCCGCCGGCGAGGTCGGCGTCTCCTTCCAGGTGGCCGACGCCACCGGCGCCCCGGTGCTGCACGTCGACTCGCTGATCATGCGGCGGGTCTCCGGCGACTCGCTCGGCGCGGCCCGCTCCGGCCGGCACGAGTCGCTGTTCCAGGTGGACTGGCCGGTGCTGCCGGTGCCCACCGGCCCCGTGCCGGCGGCCACCCGCTGGGTGGCGCTCGGCGACGACCTGGCCCTCAGCGCCGCCTGCGAGGCGGCCGGTGCCCGGGTGCGTACCGACGTCGACCTCGACTCGCTGGGCGACCTGCTCGCCGGGGGTGAGCCGGCGCCCGAGGCGGTGATCGTGCCGATCGGCGACGCCGGGGACCCGACGGACCCGGCGCTGGCCGGGCAGGCGCGGGCCACCACGCACCGTACCCTCGCTGCGTTGCGGACCTGGCTCGCCGACGACCGGTTCGCCGAGTCCCGGCTGGTGCTGGTCACCCGCGACGCGGTCGCGGCAGGCGAGCAGCAGGTCGTCAACCTGCGCCAGGCCCCGGTCTGGGGCCTGCTGCGCACCGCGCAGCTCGAACACCCGGGCCGGTGCCAGCTCGTCGACCTCGACGACACCCCGGACAGCGCCACCGCGCTGGCCGCCGCGATCGCCTCCGGCGAGCCGCAGCTCGCCGTGCGGGCCGGTCAGGTGCGCACGCCGCGGCTCGGGCGGGTCCCGGCCGGCGTGGAGCCGCTGCCCGGCGGGATCGACCCGGACGGCACCGTGCTGATCACCGGCGGGACGGGCGTGCTGGGCCGCATCCTGGCCCGCCACCTCGCCACCACCCACGGCGTGCGGCACCTGCTGCTGGCCGGGCGGCGCGGCGCGGCGGCCGAGGGGATCGACGACCTCGTCACCGAACTCGCCGGCGCCGGCACGGAGGTGACCGTCGCGGCCTGCGACGCCGCCGACCCCGACGCCCTGTCGGCGCTGCTGGCGGGGGTGCCCGCCGCGCACCCGCTCACCGCCGTGGTGCACGCCGCCGGCGTCCTCGACGACGGCGTGCTGGAGTCGATGACCCCCGACCGGGTGGACGCGGTCGCCGTGCCGAAGATCGACGCGGCGTGGCACCTGCACCGCCTCACGGCCGGGGCGAACCTCGCGGCCTTCGTCCTCTTCTCCTCGGCGGCGGCCACGCTGGGCAGCGCCGGCCAGTCCAACTACGCGGCGTCGAACGCCTTCCTCGACGCTCTCGCAGCGCACCGCCGGGCCCGCGGGCTCGCCGGCGTCTCGCTCGCGTGGGGCCTCTGGGAGCAGGCCAGCGGCATGACCGGGCACCTCGGCGACGACGACGTGCGGCGGATGGCCGAGCAGGGCGCCGCCGGGCTGGCCACCGAGCAGGCGTTGAACCTCTTCGACGCCGCGTGGCGGCTCGACGCGGCGGCCGTCGTGCCGATGCGCCTGGACGTCGGGACGCTGCGAGGGCAGGCGGAGGCCGGCACCCTCGCGCCGATGCTCCGGGCCCTGGTCCGGGTGCCGCTGCGGCGCTCGGCCGACGCCGCCGGGGCCCGCTCCGGCGGGGTGCAGCTCAGCCAGCGACTCGCCGGCCTGGCCGGTCCGGAGCGGCACAAGGTGGTGCTCGACGTGGTACGGGCGAACATCGCCGCCGTCCTCGGCCACGCCGGCGCCGACGCCGTCGACCCGAACCGGCTCTTCACCGACCTGGGCTTCGACTCGCTCACCGCCGTCGACCTGCGCAACCGGCTCAACGGCCTGTCCGGGCTGCGGCTGCCGGCGACGCTGGTCTTCGACTACCCGACGCCGACCGCGCTCGCCGAGAAGCTGACCAGCGAGATCGCCGCCGACGCGGCGCCCTCCACGCAACCCCTCTTCCAGGGCATCGACACGGTCGAGAGCCTGCTCAACGCCATCCCGCTCGACCCGGCGGCCCGGGCCCGGTTCACCGCCCGGATGCAGGACCTGCTCGCCAAGGCGTCCGACCTGGCGGCGGGGCCCGCCGCCGAGCCGGACCGGCCCGACCTCGACTCGGCCAGCGACGACGAGATCTTCGACTTTATCAGCAAAGAGTTTGGAATCTCCTGAGATGACCAACCTTCCAATCGAGGCAGGTGCCCCCCGATGAGCGATGACAAGCTGCGGTACTTCCTCAAGCGGGTCACCGCCGACCTGCACGAGACCAAGCGCAAGCTGCAGACCGTCGAGGCACGCGACCAGGAGCCGCTGGCCATCGTCTCGATGAGCTGCCGCTTCCCCGGTGGCGTCCGGACGCCGGAGGACCTGTGGGAGCTTGTCGCCGACGGCCGGGACGCCCTCACCGAGTTCCCCGACGACCGGGGTTGGGACCTGGAGGCGCTCTACGACCCCGACCCCAACAAGCCGGGCAAGAGCTACACCCGCATCGGCGGGTTCCTCGACGGCGCCGGTGACTTCGACCCGTCCCTGTTCGGCATCTCGCCGCGTGAGGCCCTCGCCATGGACCCGCAGCAGCGGCTGCTGCTGGAGACGTCCTGGGAGGCCGTCGAGCGGGCCGGCATCGACCCGCTGTCGCTGCGCGGCAGTTCCACCGGCGTCTTCGTCGGGCTGAGCACCTCGAACTACGGCATGGGTCTGCCCAACGTGCCCGAGGGCGTCGACATGTACATCGGCACCGGGAACACCACCAGTGTCGCGTCCGGCCGGATCTCGTTCACGCTCGGCCTCAACGGCCCGGCCGTGACCGTGGACACCGCCTGCTCCTCCTCGCTGGTGGCCCTGCACCTCGCCGTGAACGCGCTGCGCCGCGGCGAGTGCGACCTGGCCATCGCCGGTGGCGTCACCGTGATGGTCACCCCCGGCGTGTTCGTCGTCTTCTCCCGGCAGCGCGGCATGTCCGTCGACGGCCGGTGCAGGGCGTTCGCCGCCGGCGCGGACGGCACCGGCTGGGGCGAGGGCGGCGGCGTGCTCGTCGTGGAGCGGCTGGCCGACGCCGAGCGCAACGGCCACCCGATCCTCGCCGTGATCCGGGGCAGCGCCCTCAACCAGGACGGCGCGTCCAACGGGCTCACCGCCCCGAACGGCCCCTCCCAGCAGCGGGTCATCCGGCAGGCCCTCGCCAACGCCCGGCTCGGCACCGCCGACGTCGACATGGTCGAGGCGCACGGCACCGGCACCACCCTCGGCGACCCCATCGAGGCGCAGGCGCTCATCGCCACGTACGGGCAGGACCGGCCCGCCGACCGGCCGCTGTGGCTGGGCTCGGTCAAGTCGAACATCGGCCACACCCAGAGCGCCGCCGGCGTCGCCGGGCTGGTCAAGATGGTGATGGCGCTGCGCAACGGCGTCATGCCGGAGACCCTGCACGTCGACGAGCCCTCCCCGCACGTGGACTGGACCGCCGGGGCGGTCTCCCTGCTCACCGAGTCCAAGCCGTGGCCGGAGCTGGACCGCCCCCGCCGCGGCGGCGTCTCCTCGTTCGGCGTGAGCGGCACCAACGCCCACGTGATCCTGGAGGAGTACCGGCCGCGCGTCGCCGACCCGGTCGCCGTCGACGGCGAGGAGGCCGTCGAGGCCACCGCCGTCGAGCCCGCGCGACGGCCCGGCCTGGTCGCCTCGGACGTCACCGTCTGGCCGGTGTCGGCCCGGTCGAGGTCCGCCCTCGCCGGCCAGGCCGCCCGGCTCGCCCAGCACGTGCGCGAGCACGGCGACCTCGCCCCGGCGGCGATCGGCTGGTCGCTGGCCACCACCCGCTCGACGTTCGACCACCGCGCCGCCGTCGTCGGGTCGACCGCCGACGAGCTGCTCGCCGGGCTGGACGCCCTCGCCGCCGGCCACCCGGCCGGCAACCTCGTCACCGGTACGGTCACCAGCGCCGGCGCGGGCCCGGTCTTCGTCTTCCCGGGTCAGGGCGCGCAGTCGGCGCGGATGGCCGCCGGTCTTGTCGGTCGTACGCCGGTGTTCGACGCGAAGCTGGCCGAGTGCCAGCGGGCCCTGGCGCCGTACCTGGACGTGGACCTCGTCTCGGTGCTGACCGGCGACGACGAGTCGTGGCTGGAGCGGGTCGAGGTCGTGCAGCCCGTGCTGTGGGCCGTCGGCATCGCCCTCGCGGCCGTGTGGCGCGCGGCGGGCGTCGTCCCGGACGCGGTCGTCGGCCACTCGCAGGGCGAGATCGGCGCCGCCTGCGTGGCCGGCATCCTCACCCTGGAGGACGCCGCCCGGACCGTGGCGCTGCGCTCCCGCGCCCTGGCGGTGCTGCGGGGCACCGGCACGATGGCGTCGGTGGATCTGTCCGCCGACGCGGTCGCCGAGCGGCTGCCGGCCTTCCCGGGCGTCGGGGTGGCGGCGGTCAACGGCCCGTCCACCGTCGTGGTCTCCGGCCCGCCGCAGCCCGTCGCCGACCTGGTGGCGGCGTGCGAGGCCGAGGGCCTGCGCGCCCGGCTCATCCCGGTCGACTACGCCTCCCACTCCGAGGCCGTGCAGCAGGTCGCCGAGCAGCTCCGCGCGGACCTGGCCGACGTCACCCCGCAGGCCGGCCACACCCGCCTGGTCTCGACGCTGACCGGGGACTGGGTCGACCCGGCCTCGATGACCGCGGACTACTGGTACGACAACCTGCGCCGCACCGTCCGGTTCGACGCCGCCGTCCGCGTCGCCGTCGCCGCCGGGCACACCACGTTCGTGGAGATCAGCCCGCACCCCGTGCTGACGATGCCGGTGACGGCCATCCTCGACGACACCGGCGTCACCGGCCACACCCTGGGCAGCCTGCGCCGCGGCGACGACGACGCGACCCGCCTGCTGACCAACCTCGCCACCGCGCACGCCATCGGCCTGCCCGTCGACCTGGCGAACGTCCTCGCCGAGACCGAGGTCGCGCCGCTGCCCACGTACGCCTTCGACCACCAGCGGTTCTGGCTCGACGGCAGCGGTGGCCCCGACCTGGAGAGCCTGCTCCAGGGCGCGGCGGCCGACCCGAGCGACGCGAGCTTCTGGGCCGCCGTGGAACGCGGGGACGTCACCGCCCTCGCCGAGACCATCGCCACCGAGGACACCCCGGCCCACGAGGTCCTCGACGCGCTGCTGCCGGCCCTGCCGATGCTCACCTCCTGGCGCCGGCAGCGGCGCCGGCAGTCCGACATCGACAGCTGGCGCTACCAGGACACCTGGAAGCCGCTGACCGGCGTCGCCAACCGGGGCATGAGCGGCACCTGGGTCGTCGTCATGCCGACCGGCGACATCATCGAGCCCTGGCAGGACGCCTGCGTGGAGGCGTTCACGGCGGCCGGCGCGACCCTCGTCGAGGTTCCCGTCTCCACCCCCGACGTCGACCGTGACCAGTTCGGCAAGCTGCTGCAGGAGGCGCTCGCCGCCGCACCGGGCGGCGACGCCGCCGCCGAGGTGACCGGCGTGGTCTCGCTGCTCGCCTTCGACGAGCTGGCCCACCCGCTGCACCCGTCCGTGCCCGGCGGCTTCGCCGCCACCGTCGCGCTCTTCCAGGCCCTCGGCGACATCGGCCTGCGCGCCCCGATGTGGAGCGTCACCTCCGGTGCCGCCTCCGTCGGCATGGCCGACCTGCTGCGCTCCCCGGTGCAGTCGCTGGTCTGGGGCTTCGGCCGGGTCGCCGCGCTGGAGCACCCGCAGCGCTGGGGCGGTCTCGTGGACCTGCCCGAGGCCGTCGAGGAGCGCTGCGCCGACCTGCTGGTCGCGGCCCTCACCACCGCCGGGGAGGAGGACCAGATCGCGGTACGCCCCAGCGGCCTGCTCGCCCGCCGGCTCACCCGGGTCCCGCTCGGCGACAGCCAGCCCGCGAACCCGTGGCAGCCGTACGGCACGGCGCTGGTCACCGGCGGCACCGGCGCGCTCGGTGGGCATGCCGCCCGCTGGCTGGCCCGCAGCGGTGTGGAGAACGTCGTCGTCGTCAGCCGGCGGGGGATGGCTGCGCCGGGCGCGCAGCAGCTCGTCGACGACCTCACCGCGCTGGGCGCCCAGGCCACCGTGGTCGAGTGCGACGCCTCCGACCGCGACGCGCTGGCCGACCTGATCGACGCGATCCCCGCCGAGTACCCGCTCACCACGGTCGTGCACGCCTCCGCCGTGCTCGACGACGCCATGATCAACGACATCCGGCCGGAGCAGATCGAGCGGGTGCTCCAGGCCAAGGTCGACGTCGCGTACAACCTGCACGAGCTGACCCTCGACCTCGACCTGTCGGCGTTCATCATGTTCTCGTCCTTCGCGGGCAGCGTGGCCAGCTCCGGCGTCGGCAACTACGCCCCGAGCAACGCGTTCCTCGACGCGCTCGCCCAGCACCGGCGGGGCCTCGGCCTGACCGCCACCTCCATCGCCTGGGGGGCGTGGGCCGGCGGCGGCATGGCCGACGGGCCGCTCGGCGAGCTGCTGCACCGCCACGGCGTACCGGAGATGACCCCTGAGGCGGCGATCGCCGCGCTGCACCAGGCCGTGGACCACGGCGAGGCGTTCCTCACCATCGCCGACATCGCCTGGGAACGGTTCTCCGTGGCCTTCACCGCCACCCGGCCCGGCCCGCTGATCAGCGACCTGCCGGACGTGCGCCGCCTCGCGACGGCCGAGAAGGTGGCCAGCGTGGAGGCCGGCGACGGCCCGGAGTCGTTGCAGGACCGCCTCGCCGGGCTGCCCGCCGCCGACCGGCAGGCCGTGCTGCTCGGCCTGGTCCGCAGCCAGGTCGCCGCCGTGCTCAACTACCCGTCCGCCGAGTCGGTGGACGAGCACCGGGCGTTCCGGGAGCTGGGCTTCGACTCCGTCACCGCCGTCGAGCTGCGCAACCGGCTCGGCTCGGCCACCGGCGTGGCCCTGCCGGTCACCCTGGTCTTCGACTACCCGACCCCGACGACCCTGGCGGAGTACCTCTTCGCCGAGGTCGCCCACGACGACGTGGTCACCCCGACCGCCCTCCTCGACGATCTGGACCGGATCGCCGACAGCCTCGACGTGGTGGCGCGGGACGAGGCGGCCCGGGTGCGGGCCACCGTACGTCTCCAGGCGATGCTCTCCCGGCTCGCCCAGGACAGCGGTGGCGCCGACATCGGCCGGCACCTCGACGACGCCACCGACGACGAGTTGTTCGCGATGGTCGACAAGGACCTCGGCATCTCCTGACCTTCCAGCTCCAGCTCTCTCCCGTCCCTTTCGAGGAAGCGGCACTCCGATGGCCAACGAAGACAAGCTCCGCGACTACCTCAAGCGGGTCATGGCTGATCTCCACGACACCCGTCGCCGGCTCAGTGAGGCACAGTCCCAGGAACTGGAGCCGGTGGCGATCGTGGCGATGAGCTGCCGGTTGCCGGGCGGGGTGCGCAACCCCGACGACCTGTGGGAGCTGGTGCGGGACGGCCGGGACGCGGTCACCCCCTTCCCCGATGACCGGGGCTGGGACCTGGAGCGCCTCTACCACCCCGACCCCGACCACCCGGGCACCTCGTACGCCCGGGAGGGCGGGTTCGTCGACGGGGCCGGGGACTTCGACTCCGCCTTCTTCGGCATCTCGCCGCGCGAGGCGTTGACCATGGACCCCCAGCAGCGGTTGCTGCTGGAGACGTCCTGGGAGGCGGTCGAGGCCGCCGGCATCGACCCGGCCTCGCTGCGGGGCAGCCGGACCGGGGTGTTCGTCGGCACCAACGGGCAGGACTACGGCACCCTGCTGATGATGTCGCCGGACGGCGACGAGGGGCACTCGATGACCGGGGGCGCGGCGGCCGTCGCGTCGGGCCGGGTGTCGTACACCCTCGGCCTGGAGGGGCCGGCCGTCTCCATCGACACGGCCTGCTCGTCGTCGCTGGTGGCGCTGCACCTCGCGGTGCAGGCGCTGCGGGCGGGGGAGTGCGACCTGGCGCTGGCCGGCGGGGTGACCGTGATGGCCACCCCGGGCCTCTACATCGGATCCAGCCGGCAGCGCGCCCTCTCCCCGGACGGGCGGTGCAGGTCGTTCGCCGCCGCCGCCGACGGCGCCGGGTTCTCCGAGGGCGTCGGCTGGCTGCTGGTCGAGCGGCTGTCGGACGCCCGCCGCAACGGCCACCGCGTCCTCGCGGTGGTACGCGGCTCCGCCGTCAACCAGGACGGCGCGTCGAACGGGCTGACCGCCCCGAACGGGCCGGCCCAGCAGCGGGTGATCAGCCAGGCCCTCGCCTCCGCCCGACTGTCCACCGCGGACGTCGACGTCGTGGAGGCGCACGGCACCGGCACCAAGCTGGGCGACCCGATCGAGGCACAGGCGCTCATCGCCACCTACGGGCAGGACCGGGGGGAGGCCCCGCCGCTGCTGCTCGGCTCGGTGAAGTCGAACATCGGCCACGCCCAGGCCGCCGCAGGCGTGGCCGGGGTGATCAAGTTGGTGCTCGCCATCCGGCACGGCGTCGTCCCGGCGACGCTGCACGTCGACGCGCCGTCCCCGCACATCGACTGGACGGCCGGCGCGGTGGAACTGGCCACCGAGGCCCGGCCGTGGCCCGAGACGGGCCGGGTGCGGCGGGGCGCCGTCTCCTCGTTCGGCATCTCCGGCACCAACGCCCACGTGATCATCGAGCAGCCGGACGAGCCGGCCGAGGAACGCCCGTCCGGCTCGACCCCCGGCCTGGTCGCCGCCGACGCGCTCCTCTGGTCGGTGTCGGCCCGGTCGAAGGCCGCCCTGGCCGGGCAGGCCGCGCGGCTCGCGTCGTACCTGCGCCAGCGGGACGGGCTGGACCCGGCCGCGGTGGGCTGGTCCCTGGCGGCCACCCGGTCGACGTTCGACCACCGGGCCGCCGTGGTCGGGTCGACCGCCGACGAGCTGCTCGCGGGGCTGGACGCGGTCGCGGCCGGCCTGCCGGCCGGAAACGTGGTCGGCGGTGTGGCGTCGGGCCCCGGCGCGGGCCCGGTCTTCGTGTTCCCGGGTCAGGGCGCGCAGTCGGCGCGGATGGCCGCCGGTCTTGTCGGTCGTACGCCGGTGTTCGACGCGAAGCTGGCCGAGTGCCAGCGGGCGCTCGACCCATACCTGGGCGCGGACCTGGTGTCGGTGCTGACCGGCGACGACGAGTCGTGGCTGGAGCGGGTCGAGGTCGTGCAGCCGGTGCTGTGGGCCGTCGGCATCGCCCTCGCGGCGGTGTGGCAGCACGCGGGGGTGACCCCGCAGGCGGTGATCGGCCACTCGCAGGGCGAGATCGGCGCCGCGTGCGTGGCCGGCATCCTCAGCCTGGAGGACGCCGCCCGTACCGTCGCGCTGCGCTCCCGCGCCCTGGCGGTGCTGCGGGGCACCGGCACGATGGCGTCGGTGGACCTGTCCGCCGACGCGGTCGCCGAGCGGCTGCCGGCCTTCCCGGGCGTCGGGGTGGCGGCGGTCAACGGACCGTCCACCGTCGTGGTCTCCGGCCCGCCGCAGCACGTCGCCGACCTCGTGGCGGCGTGCCAGGCCGAGGGGATCCGGGCCCGGTTGATCCCCGTGGACTACGCGTCGCACTCGCCCGCCGTGCAGGAGGTCGCCGAGCAGCTGCGCGCCGACCTGGCCGACGTGACGCCGCAGGTCGGCCACACCCGGCTGGTCTCCACCCTGACCGGGGACTGGGCCGACCCGATCTCCATGGGCGCCGACTACTGGTACGACAACCTGCGCCGGACGGTGCTCTTCGACGCGGCGGTGCGGGTGGCCGTCGCCGCCGGGCACACCACGTTCGTGGAGATCAGCCCGCACCCCGTGCTGACGATGCCGGTGACGGCCATCCTCGACGACACCGGCGTCGCCGGCCACACCCTGGGCAGCCTGCGGCGGGACGACGACGACGCGACCCGCCTGCTGACCAACCTCGCCACCGCGCACGCCATCGGCCTGCCCGTCGACCTGACGAGGATCCTGCCCACCACGCCCACCGTCGACCTGCCCACGTACGCCTTCGACCACCATCGGTACTGGCCCGCGCCGCCGGCCTTCCTCGCCGCGCCCGACGGCGCGCCGGACATCGACGGGTGGCGCTACCGGGTCACCTGGCAGGCCGTGCCTGACCTGCCGCTGACCTGGCTCGCCGGCACCTGGCTCGTCCCGGTACCCGCGGCGCTGGGCGGGGACCCCCTGGTCGCCGACGTGCTGTCGGCGCTCGGCAACTTCGGCGCGGACGTCGTACCCGTGGAGCTGGACGCCACCGACGACCCGGCGGCGCTGGTCGAACTGCTGGGCGCCGCGCTCGCCGGCCCGGACGGACCCGTCGCCGTGCTCTCGCTGCTGGGCCTGGACGAGCGGGCGCACCCAGAGCACCCGGCGACCTCGCTGGCCGTCTCGGGCACCGCCCTGCTGGTGCAGGCGCTCGGGGCGCTCGGCGTCGAGGCGCCGCTGTGGTGCGCGACCCGAGGAGCCGTCGCGGCCTGCGCCGACGACCCGGCGCCGAGCCCCGTCGCCGCCGCCGTCTGGGGGCTCGGCCGCGCGGTCGCCCTCGAACACCCCGCCCGCTGGGGCGGCCTGCTCGACCTGCCGGACACCCTCGGCCCACAGGCGGGCGCCCTGCTCTGCGCGGCGCTCGGCGCCGGCGGCGAGGACCAGTTCGGCGGTGGCGCGGACCAGTTCGGCGACGGCGACGGCGCGGAGCAGTTCGGCGCCGGCGAGGACCAGCTCGCCGTGCGCGAGTCCGGCGTCTTCGTCCGCCGGCTCGCCCGGATCACCGAACCCGAGCCGACCGCGTCCGGCGACGCCGCGGACGACACCTGGCGGATGCGCGGCACCGTGCTGATCACCGGCGGCACCGGCGGGCTGGGCGGGCACCTGGCCCGCTGGGCGGCCCGCTCCGGCGCGGCGCACGTCCTGCTGGCCAGCCGGCGCGGCCCGGACGCCCCGGGCGCCGCCGAGCTGGAGGCGGAGCTGACCGACCTCGGCGTACGGGTCACCGTGGCCCGCTGCGACGTCGCCGACCGGGCGCAGGTGGCCGACCTGCTGGCCGCCGTCCCCGCCGAGGCCCCGGTGACCGCCGTGCTGCACACCGCCGCCGTCCTCGACGACGGGATCGTGGACACCGTCACCCCGCAGCGCCTGCACACCGTCGCCGCGCCCAAGTGCGCCGCCGCCGTCCACCTGGACGAGCTGACCCGGGACCTCGACCTGGACGCCTTCGTGCTGTTCTCCTCGGTCGCCGGCACCACCGGCAACGCCGGGCAGGGCGCGTACGGGGCGGCGAACGCGTTCCTCGACGCCCTCGCCGAGCGGCGCCGGGCCGAGGGCCTGCCCGCCCTCTCGGTGGCCTGGGGCGCGTGGAGCGGGGCCGGCCTGCCCGCCGACAACGAACGCGCCCAGCAGCGGCTGCGCCGGGGCGGCATGGTCGGCATGGACCCGGACCTGGCCGTCGAGGCCCTCGCCCGGGCGCTGCGGCGCGGCGAGACCACGACCCTGATCGCCGACATCGACTGGACCCGGTTCGCCCCCGCGTTCACCCTGGTCCGGCCCAGCCCGCTGATCGGCGACCTCGCCGAGGTGCGCGAGGCGACGCGGCCGGACCCGCAGGAGGCCGCCGAGGAGGAGCCGGACGTACCGTCGGCCCTGGCGCGGCGGCTCGCCGGGCTCGCTGCGGCGGAGCGCGCCGCGACGCTGCTGGAGCTGGTCCGCCAGTGCGCGGCGACCGCGCTCGGCTACGGCGCGGCCGACGACATCCCGGCCACCCTGCCCTTCCGCGACCTCGGCCTGGACTCGCTGACCGCCGTGGACATGCGCAACTTCCTGGCCACCGCCACCGACCTGCGGCTGCCCGCGACGCTCGCCTTCGACTACCCGAACCCGACCGTGCTCGCCGCGCACCTCGACGAGCTGCTCACCGGGACCGCCCCGGAGGCCACCCCCGCCCCGGCCGCGCTGGCCGAGGACGACGACGACCCGATCGCCATCGTGGCGATGAGCTGCCGCCTGCCCGGCGGGGCGGACACCCCGGAGCAGCTCTGGCAGCTCCTCGCCGCCGGCGGCGACGCGATCGGCGAGTTCCCCACCGACCGGGGCTGGGACCTCGACCGGCTCTTCGACTCCGACCCGGAGAAGGAGGGCACCAGCTACGCCCGCGAGGGCGGCTTCGTCACCGGGGCCGCCGACTTCGACGCCGGGTTCTTCGGCATCAGCCCCCGCGAGGCCCTGGCGATGGACCCGCAGCAGCGGCTCCTGCTGGAGGCGTCCTGGGAGGCGATCGAGCGGGCCGGGATCGACCCGCACGCGCTGCGCGGCAGCCCCACCGGCGTCTTCGTCGGCACCAACTACCAGGACTACCGGAACCTGATGTTCAGCGCCGAGGGCGCCGAGGGGCACCTGATGACCGGCAACGCCGGCAGCGTGCTCTCCGGCCGGGTGTCGTACACCCTCGGGCTGGAGGGGCCCGCCGTCTCGGTGGACACCGCCTGCTCGTCGTCGCTGGTCGCGCTGCACTGGGCCTGCCAGGCGCTGCGCCGCTCGGAGTGCTCCCTCGCCCTCGTCGGCGGCGTCACCGTCATGTCCACCCCCGGCGTGTTCGTCGGCTTCAGCCGGCAGCGGGGGCTCGCCCCGGACAGCCGGGTCAAGGCATTCGCCTCCGCCGCCGACGGCACCAGCTGGGGCGAGGGCCTCGGCCTGCTGCTCGTCGAGCGGCTCTCCGACGCCCGCCGCAACGGCCACCCGGTGCTCGCGGTGATCCGGGGCAGCGCCGTCAACCAGGACGGCGCCTCGAACGGCCTGACCGCCCCGAACGGGCCGTCGCAGCAGCGGGTGATCCGGCAGGCGCTCGCCAACGCCGGCCTCACCCCGGCCGACGTGGACGCCGTCGAGGCGCACGGCACCGGCACCAAGCTCGGCGACCCCATCGAGGCGCAGGCCCTGCTCGCCACGTACGGCCGGGAACGGCCCGCCGACCAGCCGCTCTGGCTCGGCTCGATCAAGTCCAACATCGGGCACACCCAGGCCGCCGCCGGCGTCGCCGGGATTATCAAGATGGTGCTGGCGCTGCGGCACGGCTACCTCCCGCAGACCCTGCACGTCGACGAGCCGACCGACCAGGTGGACTGGACCGTCGGCGCGGTCGAGCTGCTCGGCGAGGGCCGCCCGTGGCCGGCCACCGGCCACCCGCGCCGGGCCGCCGTCTCCTCGTTCGGCATCAGCGGCACCAACGCGCACACCATCCTGGAGCAGGCCCCGGAGCCGTCCTTCGTGGAGCCGCCGACGGGGGACCCGGCCCGGCTGCCGGTGGTGCCGGTGCTGCTGTCGGGACGTACGGCGGTCGCGCTGGCCGCCCAGGCGGACCGCTGGGCCGAGCAGCTCACCGGCCTGGAGGCCCCCCGGACGGTCGACGTCGGCTGGTCGTCGGCGGTCTCCCGGGCCACCCTGGAGCACCGGGCCGTCGTCCTCGCCACCGACCGGATCGCGCTGGGCGCCGGGCTGCGCGCCCTCGGCGCCGGCGAGGACTCGCCGCTGGTGGTCACCGGCGTGGCCGCGTCCCGGCCGAAGGTGGCGTACCTGTTCTCCGGGCAGGGGGCGCAGCGGGCCGGGATGGGGCGCGAGCTGGCCGAGGCGTTCCCGGTCTTCGCCGCCGCGCTCGACGAGGCCTGCGCCGCCCTCGACCCGCACCTGCCCCGCCCGCTGAAGCCGCTGCTCTTCGCCGAGCCCGACACCCCCGAGGCCGAGTCGCTGGACCGGACCGAGTTCACCCAGCCGGCGCTCTTCGCCGTGGAGGTGGCGCTGTTCCGGCTGTTCGAGGCGTGGGGCGTCCGCCCCGACGCGGTCGCCGGGCACTCCATCGGCGAGTTCGCCGCCGCCCACGCCGCCGGGGTGCTCTCCCTGGCCGACGCCGCCGAGCTGGTCGCCGCCCGGGGCCGGCTGATGCAGGCGCTGCCGGCCGGCGGGGCGATGCTCGCCATCGCCGCCACCGAGGCCGAGGTGACCGCCGCGCTCGGCGACCGCGCCGACCGGGTCTCCGTCGCCGCCGTCAACGGTCCCGCCGCCGTCGTGGTGTCCGGGGCCGGCGACGCCGTCGAGGAACTGGCCGCGGAGTGGACCGCCCGGGGCGTCCGGATCCGGCGGCTGACGGTCAGCCACGCGTTCCACAGCCCGCTGATGGAACCGGTGCTCGACGACCTGGCCGCCGTCGCCGGACGGCTGCGGTACCAGGAGCCGACCATCCCGATGATCTCCACCGTCACCGGCACGCCGGTCGACGCGGCGGAGATCGGCACGCCGGAGTACTGGGCGCGGCACGCCCGCGACGCCGTGCGCTTCGCCGACGCCGTCACGGCGCTGCGGGAGCGCAACGTCACCGGCTACGTCGAGATCGGCCCGGACGGGGTGCTCACCGCCCTCGCCCAGGCCGTCCTGGCCGAGGACGCCCCGACCGGCGGCCGGACCCCGCTGGTCGTGCCCGCCCTGCGCCGCGACCGCTCCGAGCCGACCACCCTGCTGCGGGCGGTCGCCGCGCTGCACACCCACGGCGTCTCCCCGGACTGGTCCGCCCTCTACGACGGCACCGGCGCGCAGCGGGTCGACCTGCCCACCTACACGTTCGACCGGCAGCGCTACTGGCCGGAGCCGCCGCCCTGGGCCGCCCTGGCGGCCGAGGACGACCGCACCGACGTCGAGCGCCGCTTCTGGGCGGCCGTCGAGGCCGAGGACCTCGAGTCGCTGGCCCGCGACCTGGACGTGCACCGCGACCAGCCGTTCGGGACCGTGCTGCCCGCCCTGTCCGCGTGGCGGCGGCGCGGCCGGGAGCGGGCCCTGGTCGACGGCAGCCGGTACCGGGTCGTCTGGGAGCCCATCGAGGAGGCCCCGGAGGAGCAGGATCCCGGCCGCTGGCTGGTGCTGCTGCCCGCCGACCGGGCCGACGACCCCGACCTGAACTCCTGCACCTGGGCCCTGGGCACCGAGGTGACCATCGTGCCCGTGGACACCGCCGCGGATTCCGACGAGCTGTGCGGAGGGTTCGCCGACGTGCTCACCGAGGCCCTCGGCGAGGGCGGGGGGCCGCTGTCGATCCTCTCCTTCCTGGGCCTGGACGACGCCCCGCACGCCGAGCACCCGGCGCTGCCGCGTGGCCTGGCCGCGACCGTGCACCTGCTCCAGCAGCTCGTCGACCTCGACGCCCCGGCCCGGCTCTGGTGCGTCACCCAGGGCGCCGTCGGCGTCGGCGACGACGACGTCCCGGCCAACCCGCGGCAGGCGATGCTGTGGGGCCTGGGCCGGGTGGCCGCGCTGGAACAGCCCGCCCGCTGGGCCGGCCTGGTGGACCTGCCCACCGACCTCGAGCCCTGGACGGCGATGCGGCTCGGCGGCATCCTCACCGGCGGCGGCCTGGAGGACCAACTCGCCGTCCGCGAGTCCGGGGTGCTGGTGCGGCGGCTCGTCCCGGCCGTCACCGCGGGGGACCCCGCGCCGTGGCAGCCCCGGGGCACCGTGCTGATCACCGGCGGCACCGGCGCGCTCGGCGGGCACGTGGCCCGCTGGGTGGCCGGCGCCGGCGCGGAACGGGTGGTGCTGACCAGCCGGCGGGGCACCGACACCCCCGGCGCCGCCGAGCTGCTCGCCGAGCTGACCGGCCTCGGGGTGGACTGCCGGGTCGCCCGCTGCGACGCCGCCGACCGGAGCGCGGTGGCCGAACTCCTGGCCGACCTCGAGCGGGAGGGACCGCCGCTGCGCGCGGTGGTGCACGCCGCAGGGGTCAGCGAGGTGGTGCCGCTGGCCGACACCACCCTGGAGGACCTGGCGTACGTCATCGCCCCGAAGCTGTCCGGCGCCGAGCACCTCGACGAGCTGCTCGACGGCACCGAGCTGGACGCGTTCGTGCTCTTCTCGTCGATCTCGGCGGTGTGGGGCAGCGGTGGGCAGGGCGCGTACGCGGCCGGCAACGCCTACCTGGACGCGCTCGCCGAGCGGCGGCGCGGCCGGGGACTGCCGGCCACGTCCGTGGCGTGGGGGCCGTGGACCGAGTCGGGCATGTTCACCGAGGGCGCGCCGGAGCAGCTGCGCCGCCGTGGCCTGCGGGTGATGCCGCCGGGCGTGGCGATGGCCGGGCTGCGGCACGCCCTGGCCGCCGGGGACACCTGCGTCACCGTCGCCGACGTCGACTGGGCCACCTTCGCGCCGCTGTTCACCTCGCTGCGGCCCAGCCCGCTGCTGGCCGACCTGCCGGCCGTACGCGAGCTGGCCGTCGCCCCCGCCGACGCGCCGGACGCGTCCGCGCCCGTCGCCCGGGACCTGCTCGCCGGGTTGCGGGCGCTGCCCGGTGACGAGCGTCGGGCCGCGCTGCTGGAGATGGTGCGCGTCGACGCGGCGAAGGTGCTCGGCCACTCCTCCGGCGACGTGATCGAGACGGACCGGGGCTTCCTGGACCTCGGCTTCGACTCGCTCACCGCCGTGGAGCTGCGCAACCTGCTCACCGCGGCGACCGGGCACGACCTGCCCACCACGGTCGTCTTCGACTACCCGACCCCGGCCGGCCTGGCCGACCACCTGTACGAGGAGCTCTTCGAGGACGGCGACGGGGAGTTCGGTGACGACGGCGACGAGGAGTCGGTCCGCCGGGCCCTCGCCGCGATCCCGCTGGACGAACTGCGGCGGACGGGCCTGCTCGACCAGCTGCTCCAGCTGGCCCGCACGAGCGCCGGTACGCCGGCCGTGGCGCCCGCCGCCCCGGCCGCGCCCGAGGCCCAGATCCACGAACTCGACGTCGCCGGCCTGGTCCGGATGGCCCTGGAAGGCTCCGACTCGTGACCCGGCCGGCCCTGAGGAGCCCCCAATGAGTGTTTCCCTGGACGAGGTCGTCGGCGCGCTGCGCGCGTCCCTGCTCGACAACCAGAAGCTCAAGCAGCAGAACCAGCAGCTCACCGCCGCGCTCAGCGAGCCGGTGGCGATCATCGGAATGAGTTGCCGGTTCCCCGGCGGCGTCGGGTCGCCGGAGCAGTTGTGGGACCTGGTGGCCGCCGGCACCGACGCGATGTCGGCGTTCCCCGACGACCGGGGCTGGGACCTGGGGGCGCTCTACGACCCCGACCCCGACCCGGACAGCCGGGGCACGTCGTACGTGCGCGAGGGCGGGTTCCTCTACTCCGCCGGGGACTTCGACCCCGCCTTCTTCGGCATCAGCCCCCGCGAGGCCCTCGCCATGGACCCGCAGCAGCGGCTGCTGCTGGAGACCGCCTGGGAGGCGTTCGAGCGGGCCGGCATCGACCCGGCCACGCTGCGCGGCACGCCCACCGGCGTGTACGCGTCGACCAGCAGCCAGGGCGACTACGCCGCGCTGCTCACCGGGGTCAGCGGCGGCGTCGAGGGCTACCTCGGCACCGGTAGCGCCGCCGCCGTGGCCAGCGGCCGGATCTCGTACGCCCTGGGGCTGGAGGGGCCCGCGGTCACCGTGGACACCGCCTGCAGTTCGTCCCTGGTCGCGTTGCACCTCGCCTGCCAGGCGCTGCGGCTGGGGGAGTGCACCATGGCGCTGGTCGGCGGGGTGTCGGTGATGGCCACCCCGACCGTCTTCGTGGAGTTCTCCCGGCAGCGCGGCCTGTCCACCGACGGCCGGTGCAAGTCGTTCGCCGCCGCCGCCGACGGCACCGGCTGGTCCGAGGGGGCCGGCATGCTGCTGGTCGAGCGGCTGTCCGACGCCCGCCGCAACGGCCACCCGATCCTCGCCGTCGTGCGCGGCAGCGCGGTCAACCAGGACGGGGCGAGCAGCGGGCTGACCGCCCCGAACGGCCCGTCCCAGCGCCGGGTGATCCGGCAGGCGCTCACCAACGCGGGGCTGACCGCCGACCAGGTGGACGTCGTCGAGGCGCACGGCACGGGCACCACGCTCGGCGACCCGATCGAGGCGCAGGCGTTGCTGGCCACGTACGGCAAGGACCGCCGCGCCGACCGGCCGTTGTGGCTGGGGTCGGTGAAGTCGAACATCGGGCACACCCAGGCCGCCGCCGGTGTGGCCGGGGTGATGAAGATGGTCCTGGCGATGCGGCACGGGGTGCTGCCGCCCACCCTGCACGTGGATGAGCCCACCCCGCACGTCGACTGGTCGGCCGGGGCGGTGTCCCTGCTGACCGGGGCGCAGCCCTGGCCGGAGACCGGGCAGCCGCGCCGGGCCGGGGTCTCCGCGTTCGGCATCAGCGGCACCAACGCGCACGTCATCGTCGAGCAGGCCGACGAGGCGGACACCCACCGCGCCCGACCGGCCGGTACGCCCGCCCCGCCGACCCCCTGGATCGTCTCCGCCCGGTCGGCGCCGGCCCTGGCCGGGCAGGCCCGGCGACTGCTGGACCACCTCGGGGCCCACCCCGAGCTGGCCCCCGCCGACGTGGCGTACTCGCTGGTCACCACCCGGGCGGCGTTGCCGCACCGCGCCGCCGTGATCGGCGACGACCCCGACGGGCTGCTGGCCGGCCTGCGCGCGGTCGCCGAGGAGCGCAACGCCCCCGGCGTGGTGCGCGGGGTGGCCCGCCCGGCCGGCAGGGTCGCGTTCCTCTTCACCGGCCAGGGCGCCCAGCGCCTCGGCATGGGCGCCGAGCTGTGCCGCCGCTTCCCGGTGTTCGCGGCCGCCTTCGACGAGGTGGCCGGGGAGCTGGACCGGCACCTGAGCCGGCCGCTGCGGGAGGTGGTCTTCGCCGAACCCGACTCGCCCGAGGCGGCGCTGCTGGACCGCACCGAGTTCACCCAGCCGGCGCTGTTCGCCTACGAGGTCGCCGCCTACCGGCTGGTCACGGCGTGGGGGCTGCGCCCGCAGCACCTGCTCGGCCACTCGGTCGGCGAGCTGGCCGCGGCGCACGTCGCCGGCGTGCTGTCGCTGGCCGACGCGGCGGCGCTGGTGGCCGCCCGGGGCCGGCTGATGCAGCAACTGCCGGCCGGCGGGGCGATGCTGGCGGTGCGGGCCTCCGAGGCCGAGGTGACCCCGCTGCTCGACGAGCGGGTGTCGCTGGCCGCCGTGAACGGTCCCCGGTCGGTGGTGCTCTCCGGCGACGAGGAAGCCGTGCTCGCGGCCGGTGCGCGGCTCGCCGCCGAGGGGCGGCGGTCCCGCCGTCTGCGGGTCAGCCACGCCTTCCACTCCGCCCGGATGGACGGCATGCTGGCCGACTTCCGGGTCGTCGCGGAGAAGGTCACCTGGCATCCGCCGACCGTGCCGGTCGTCTCCGACCGCACCGGCGAGGCGCTCACCGCCGCCCAGGCCACCGACCCGGGCTACTGGGTCGACCACGTCCGGGACACCGTCCGCTTCCACGAGGGCGTCGCCACCCTGGCCGCCGCCGGCGTGGCGACCTTCCTTGAGCTCGGCCCCGACGGCGCCCTGACCGCGCTGGCCCGCGAGTGCCTGCCCGACGTCGAGCCGGCGGCCTTCGTGCCGCTCGGCCGCCGGGACCAGCCCGAGCCGGCCACCCTGCTCGCCGCGCTCGCCGCCGTCGACCTGCGCGGGGCCGGGGTGGACTGGCCGGCCCTCTTCGCCGGCAGCGACGCCGCGCGCGTCGAGCTGCCCACCTACGCCTTCCACCACGAGCGCTACTGGCCGGATCCGCCCGCCGTCGACCTGCGTCAGCCGGTCGCGCCGAGCGACGACGAGGAGTTCTGGGCCGCCGTGGCGGAGGACCGGCCGGCCGCGTTGGCCGCCGCGCTCGGCCTGGACGCCGACCGGCAGGAGGCGCTCGCCGAACTGTTGCCCGCCCTGGCGTCCTACCGGGACCGGCGACGTCGCGGCTCCGCGCTGGACGGGCTGCGGTACCGCGCCGACTGGGTGCGCGTCGCCGTGCCCGCCGCCGCCGCGGCGACCGGCGAATGCCTGGTGGTGGCCGGGGCGCGGACCAACGCCACGGCCGTGCTGGCCGCCCTGCGTGCCGAGGGCCTGGACCCGGTGCTCGTGCGCGTGGGCGACGACCCGGACGAGGTCGCCCGCGCCCTGCCCGTCGGGGGCACCCCGTCGGTCGTGGTCTCGCTGCTGGCGGCGGGGGAGCCGGCCGGGGCCACCGGGACGGTCGCGCTGGCGGGGACGGCCGCGCTCGTGCGGGCCCTCGGCGGCGCCGGGAGCAACGCGCCGGTGTGGACCGTGACCCGGGGCGCCGTGACCGTCGACGCGGACGATCCCGCGCCCGGCGTCGCCGGCGCGTACCTCTGGGGTCTGGGTCGGGTGCTGGCGTTGGAACAGCCGCGCCTGTGGGGCGGGCTGGTCGACCTGCCGGCGGAGCCGGACGACGCCGCGCTCGCCGCGCTCGCCCGGCTCGTCGCGGCCGGCGGCGACGAGGACCAGCTGGCGGTGCGCTCCGGCGGGGTGTACGCGCGGCGGCTGTCGCGCGCCCCGGCCGGCGCCGCCGCCGACGCGGACTGGCGGCCCCGGGGCGCGGTCCTGGTGCACGGGACCGCGGCGGTGCGCACCCCGCACCTGCTGCGGTGGCTCGCCGACCGCGGCGCGACCCACCTCGTCCTCGCCGGCGCCGGGGCGCCCGCCGCCACGATCGGCCGGGACGTCGCCGTCACCGTCGTCGACGACCTCGACGGGCTGCCCGCGACGCTGGACCGGCTGGCCGCCGCCGGCACCGTCGTCCGCACCGTCCTGCACGTCGCCGACTCCGACGGGGCCGGCGACCCGGTCGCGGCGCTGGACCCGCGCGACCTGGCCCACGCCGTGGCCGCCCGCACCGCCGCCGTGGAACTGCTCGACCGGGCCTGCGCCGGCCGGCCGATCGACGAGTTCGTCGTCTTCACCTCCACCGCCGCCGTCTGGGGCAGCGGGGGAGCGGCGGTCGCCGCCGCCGCCGGCGCCGGGCTGGAGGCGCTGGCCGCCGGCCGGCGCGCCGCCGGCCACCCGGCCACCGTCGTCGCGTGGGTGCCCTGGGCGGACGAGGTCACCGACCCGGCGCAGCTGCGCCGCCGGGGGGTCCGCCCGCTCCCCGCCGAACTGGCTGTGTCCGCGCTTCAGCAGGCCATGGGCCGCGGCGACGACCAGCTCGCGGTCGCCGACCTCGACTGGCCGGCGTTCGTGCCGGCCTTCACCGCCGTACGGCCCGCACCGCTGCTGCGCGGCGTGCCCGAGGCGGCGGTCGCTGCGGACCGGGACGCCGGCCCCGGTGGCGAGGCGACCGACCCGGCCCGCGTGCTGCGGGACCGGCTGGCCGGCACCCCGGCCGGCGATCGGCACGGGATCCTGCTGGACCTGGTCCGGGCGCGCGTGGCCACGGTGCTCGGGCACGCCTCGCCCGGGGCGGTCGAGGCCGACCGGGACTTCCTGGAACTCGGCTTCGACTCGCTGACCGCGTTGGAACTGCGCGACGCGCTGCGCCAGGAGACCGGGGCGGAGCTGTCGGCCACCCTGCTCTTCGACCACCCCACCCCTACGGCGCTGGCCCACCACCTGCTCGGCCAGCTCGTCGGCGCCGACGCGGCCGGGGCCACCCCGGACGCCGCCGGGGGAGCCGCCGCCCCGCAGAGCGCCGGCGGTGGACTGCTCGGTGGGCTGTTCAACCAGCCGAAGGCACGCGAGGACCCCGCCGGGTACGCCGAACTCCTGGTCAAGCTCGCCCAGTTCCGGCCCAGCTTCAGCGAACCGGCGCAGCTCACCCGCCCGGCCGGCATCCTGCGGCTGGCCGAGGGGAATGCGGGGGCGCATCTGGTGTGCTGCTGCACCATGTCCCTGCTCTCCGGCGCCCACGAGTACGCCCGGCTCGCCTCCGGATTCCGGGGGGTGCGCAACGTCTGGGCCCTGCCCAACCCAGGGTTCGGCGTGGGCGAGGAACTGCCCGCCGGCCTCGACGCCCTGCTGCGGGTGCACGCCGACACGGTGCTGCGCGCCGTCGGCGCCGGCCCGTTCGTGCTGGCCGGTCACTCGGGTGGCGCGATGGTGGCCAACCTGCTCGCCGGCGAGCTGGAACGCCAGGGCCGGTCGCCGGACGCGGTGGTGCTGATGGACACCTACCCGGCGAACAGCGAGGTGCTCGGCGGATGGGTGCCGCAGCTGCTCGACGGGATGATCGACCGGGACAGCGCGTACACGCCGATGGACGACTGGCGGACGACCGCGTGGGCCGGCTACCTGCCCCTGTTCCTGGACTGGCAGCCGACCGAGATGGCGGCGCCGACCCTGCTGGTCCGGGCCAGCGAGCCGCTGGGGGAGTGGGACGGCGAACAGGACGGCTGGCGGTCCCGCTGGCCCTACCCGCACGAGGTGGCCGACGCCGCCGGTGACCACTTCAGCATGGTCGCCGACCGGGGGCCGGAACTCGCCGGCACGCTACAGCGGTGGCTGACCGCGCGGGGCCTGTGACCGTTCCCGCCCCTGGTGTGCCCCTAGCGCCCCCTATCGGCGCACACACATCTATCGGACCGACGTTTCAGGACGGAGCATGACGACGTGGACGAGGCAGTGGTGGTCACGGAGCTGGTCAAGCGGTACCAGCCCAACATGCCACCGGCGGTGGACGGACTGAGTTTCTCCGTCGCCGCCGG
Organism: Micromonospora sp. DT178; assembly: GCF_049841695.1. NCBI lineage: Bacteria > Bacillati > Actinomycetota > Actinomycetes > Micromonosporales > Micromonosporaceae > Micromonospora > Micromonospora sp. DT178. Next base: position 64,840 of record NZ_JBNCKV010000012.1, on the reverse strand, counting down.
TGAGGTCTTCGGCCTGCTCGGGCCGAACGGCGCGGGCAAGACGACGACGATCGGGGTGCTGACCACTCGGGTGCGGGCCACCTCGGGCCGGGCCCGGGTGTGCGGCGCCGACGTGATCGGCGCGCCCGCCGTCGCGCGACAGCTGCTGGCGGTCGTACCGCAGCGGGTGAACCTGGACCGGGCGCTGACCGTCCGGCAGAACCTGCTGTTCCACGCGGCGTACCACCGGGTGCCCCGGGCGGAGCGCATCCGGCGGGCGGACGAGCTGCTGGATCAGATGGGGCTCAAGGACTTCGCGAACCACCGTACCGACTTCCTGTCCGGCGGCCTCGCCCAGCGCACGATGATCGCCCGCGCGCTGATGCACTCGCCCCGGGTGCTCTTCCTCGACGAGCCGTCCGCGGGCCTCGACCCGCAGTCCCGGCTCTTCGTGCACGACCGGATCGCCGAGCTGAAGCGGGCCGGGGTGACCGTGGTGGTGACCACGCACGACATGGACGAGGCGGAGAAGCTCTGCGACCGCGTCGGCATCGTCGACCACGGCAAGCTGCTCACCATGGACACCCCGTCCGCGCTGACCCGTACGCTGCCGGGCAGCAGCACCCTGACCCTCGTGGTGACCCCCGGCGCCCCCGCCGAGGAGGTGCGGGCCGCGCTCGACGCGATCCCGGACGTGGAGCAGGTGGAACACTTCAAGGTGGCCGCCCCGGCGCCCGTCGCCGCGCCGGCGTTCCCCGGCATGCCGGCGATGCCGATGCCCGCGCCGGCCCCCGACGCGCCCGCCGATCCGGACGCCCCGCTCTCCTTCCGGGTCTACACCAGCGGTCAGCCGGCCAACGCCATCCCGATGGCGATGAAGATCCTCGCCGACCTGGGCTGCGAGGTTCGTGACCTCAACATCGGCCAGCCCAGCCTGGAAGATGTCTTCATCCACCTGACCGGAAGGGAACTTCGGTGAGCGTCGCCGCCCCCGCCCCCCCGTCCGCGCCCTCGACGGCCGCGGCGCCGCCGCCGGTGAGCGCGCTGGACCAGTTCGCCACGTTCCGCGCGGTGCTCTCGCGGGACCTGTTCGTCACCGGCCGGGAGCTGGTCGGTTTCCTGCTCCAGGTCTTCATCCAGCCGCTGTTCATGCTGCTGATCTTCGGCAAGGTGCTCAGCGACCTGGGCTATGCCAGCGACGACTTCTCCAACGTGCTGCTGCCCGGCGTCATCGCGCTGAACGCCTTCCTGATCGGGCTGGAGAACACCGCGCTGCCGATGATGATGGACTTCTCCTTCACCCGGGAGATCGAGGACCGCCTCCTGTCGCCCATGGCGATCCCGCTGGTGGCCCTGGAGAAGATCGTCTTCGGCGGCATCCGCGGCCTGATCGCCGGCGTGGTGCTGATCCCGGTCGGCATGCTCATGCTCGGTGTGACCTGGCCCTGGGCGGTCGTGCTCAAGGTGGTCGGGGTGTTGGCGATCGGCGCGCTGGTCGGCGCGGCCGTCGGCCTCGCCTTCGGCACGCTGGTGCCGACGCAGCACATCCAGATCATGTTCACCGTGGTGATGACCCCGATCATGTTCACCGGCGCGACCCAGTTCCCGCTGCTCGGCCTGGACTCGCTGCGCTGGTACCAGGTGATCTGCTCGCTGAACCCGCTGACCTACATCAGCGAGGGGACCCGGTCGCTCGTCGGTCCGCCGGGGGTCGAGTCGCTGCCGCTCTGGCTGTGCATGTGCGTCCTCGCCGGGGTCTTCGTGGTGTTCTCGATGATCGGCATGCGTGGCTTCATGCGCCGCGCCATGGACTAGCTCGACAGGATCCGATCCGCCGATGGCCCGAGCCGCTCCTGCGGCCCGGGCCATCGGCGTCGGTGTCGCCGGTGACACCTCGGCCCGTCCGGCCTGCCGGATCGCGCGAGTCGAACCCAGCCGGCCGGGACGGGCGTCCCGGTCGCCCATCCCGTAGTCACTCGAATACACGTCATTTACCAGCGCAAATGCAGATCGGGTCACTCCATCCGGGAGGATAGAGAAAACAATTCACCTCTCCGCTGGGCGTCGCCAGGTCAGCCGTGGCAGGCTGTACGGACGGCGGTAGTTCACCCTTTCGGCTGTCTTGGAGTGGCAACCATCCCATCCGGGCTCCGCCGAACGTCGCCGCACCGACGAACGTCGGTGCCAGCCCGGCCGCAGACCGAACGGCTCCGCGAACAGCCACCGGTGCGGCGTACTCCAGGGTCGGACGGCGCGGGTCGCCGCACAGGCGGGAAGGAGTGACGGACGGTGGACATGACCGGAAACGACGGTGACCGGGCGGTACTCGTCGTCGCCTACAACAGCGCGGGGATGTTCAACCCGCTGCTCAGCATCGTCGGCGAGCTGAAGGCCCGGGGCGTCGGGAACGTCTGGTTCGCGTCGACCGAGGATCGCCGGGGGGACGTCGAGGGGCTGCGCGGGCCGGGCGAGGTCTCGTTCGTCTCGCTCGGCCCGGCCCGGCCGCAGTCGTCACCGGACACCTGGGACGACGCGACGTACCGGCTGCTGACCACCGGCGACCGGGCGATCAGCTTCGCCCGGTACCTCGACGCCAGCACCGACTACGACCACGTGCAGCAGCTCTACCGGCGCTGCCTCGAGGTCATCGACGAGATCCGGCCGGTGGCGGCCGTGGTGGACAGCCTGGCCAGCTGGGCGATGGACGCGGCGCAGACCCGGCAGCTGCCCTTCGTGGTCAGCATCTCGCTGCCGCCGTCCAACTTCCTCCAGGAGCAGCTGCCGTCGCGCTATCCCGCCCCGTTCTCGGGGCTGCCGGAGCGGATGACGCCCCGGCAGCAGGCGGCCAACGTCGGCTTCCGGAACCGGCTGGTGCGGGCGCTGATGGAGCCGGACCGGCTGCGGCGCAGCCTCGCCGCCGTGGCCACCCGGAAGGCGGCCGGCATCCGCAACCCGGAGATGCGCCCGGCGGGCTACGTGGAGGCCGCCGAGGCGCTCATGGCCTACACGGTCTTCGGCTTCGAGTACCCGTTCGCGACCGCCCCGGAGAAGCTGCGGATGCTGGGTTCCGTCGTGCCCCGGGAGCTGCCGCCGGCAGACGGTGACGACGAGCTGACACGATGGCTCGACGAGCACCCCTCGGTGGTCTACGTCGGGTTCGGCACCATCATGCGACTGACGCGGCGGCAGGTGGACGCGATCGTCGAGATCGCCGACCGGCTCGGGCCCGAGCACGCCGTGCTGTGGAAGGTGCCCGCGCGCCAGCAGCATCTCCTGCCGCCGGCGGAGCGGCTGCCGGGCAACCTGCGGGTGGAGGCGTGGGTGCCGTCGCAGCACCGGGTGCTGGCCCACCCGCACGTGCGGGTCTTCTTCAACCACGGTGCCGCCAACGCCATCCACGAGGCCGTCCACTTCGCCGTACCGCAGCTGGTGATGCCCTTCTGGCTGGACTGCCCCGACGGGGCGGTGCGCGCGGTCGACAGCGGGGTGGCGCTGTCCGTCGAGCGCGCTGACTCGCTGGACGTCGAGGACGTCCTCGGCAAGCTGGAGCGGCTGCTGGGCGAGGAGACGTTCCGGGCGCGGGCGCAGCTGTGGAGCCGGCGGATGCGGCAGGCCGGCGGGGTCACCGCCGCCGCCGACCTCGTGCTGCGGCACCGTGACGAGGCGGCGGCCCGTCGTGGCGTCGGGCTGGCCGTCGGCTGAGCTTCCGGTCGTCGTACGCGTCGAAGGGGCGCGGTGGGCCTCACCCACCGCGCCCCTCCGGCGTCCGTCAGGACGCGGCGCCCTGGGTCTCGTCGGCCAGCGCCTCCGCGTACGCGACGAGCCGGGACGGCAGGTCCGTGCGCCGCTTGACGTCCAGCTTGCGGTAGACCCGGGTCAGGTGCTGCTCCACCGTGCTCACCGTGATGAAGAGCTTGCTGGAGATCTGCCGGTTGGTGTGCCCCTGGGCGGCCAGCGCGGCGACCCGCCGTTCGGCGTCGCTCAGCCCGTCGTCCGGCTCCTGCAACTCGGCGGCGGCCGGGTACGCCGGCAGCCCACTGCCCGGTTCCCGACGGATCAGCCGCTGGGCCAGCACCGACGCCCCGCAGTCCTGGGCGAGCTGGTAGGCCCGGCGGACGAGCAGTCGGGCGCGGGCGGAGTCCCCGGCGCGTTGGAGCGTCTGACCGGTGTCGCCGAGGGCCCGGACGAGTTCCAGCCGGTCGCCGCTGGACTGCAGCAGGTTGACCGCCTCGGAGAGCAGCTTGCGCCGGTGGTCCTGGGCGGCGGTGGTGGCGAGCAGCCGGAGCGTGCGACCCCGGGTGCGGTCGTCGACCCCGTGCGGCACCCGCAGCTGCTCCTGGAGCAGCTGGGTGGCCTGCGTCTTGTTGCCGACGCTGAGCTGCACCCGGGCCAGCTCCAACCGCCACGGCACCAGCCCGGCCGCGTCGATGCCCCAGGTGCGCATCAGCTCGCCGCAGCGTCGCAGGTCGGTGGTGGCGGCGTGCGGCCGGCGCACGGCCAGGTGGTGCCGGGCCCGGGCGGCCAGGTAGTGCAGGCCCAGCGGCGTGCGGAACATGCCGGGCGGGACGGGGTGGGCGAGCCACCGTTCGGCCTCCGAGAACCGGCCCGACTCGGTCGCGCAGGCGACCAGCGTGGCCAGCGGGCCGGCGACCGCCACCCCCCAGGCCGGGGCGGGCATGTCCTCCAGGGCCGCCCGCGCGTGGTGCTCCGCGCCGGGCAGGTCGCCGACGCGCAACGCCGCCTCCGCCCGGACCGCCCGGATGACGGCCCGCCACACCGGGGCGTGCTGGGCGGCCGGCCGGCCGAGCAGCACGTCGCCCCAGACCGCGGCCCGGTCGGACCGACCCGCCCAGAGCAGCGCCAGCAGGGGAGCGGTCAGCAGACCCAGCGCGCCGTCGTCGGTGTGGTGGCGCTGGAGAAGCTGCTCGGCGGTGGCCACGGTGTCGTTGTCCGCGGCCGGCGTCAGCGCGGTGCCGAGCACCGTCACCGCCTGGAGCAGCGGGCTGATCGTGGTCGGCGCGTTCGCCGCCCGGCTCCAGGTGCTCGGGGTCTCCCGCACGGTGGCCAGGTGGTCCGGGTGGGAGAGGGAGACCAGCAGCTGCATCATCCGCAGGCGACCGGCCGCGCCGGCCGGGCCGTGCTCCTCGTCCGACGCGAAGGCGCTGACCGCCTCGGTGGCCTCGTCCACCCGGCCCTGCCAGAGCAGGTAGGGCACGGCGGACAGGCCCGCGTCGGTGGACCAACCGGCGGCCCGCGCCGTCTCCACCAGCTCGGTCAGCTGCCCGTTCACGGTCAGCGGGTTGATCTGCCAGCGGGCGTTCACCAGCATCTCGGTGGTGGCGGTCCGCTGCTGCGCGTCCACCGGGGCGCGGGAGACCAGGCGCAGGCAGGCGGCGGCCACGTCGGGCCGGCCCGACGCCAGCGCGTGGCCGGCGGCGTCCTGGAGCACCGGCACCATCCAGGGTGCGCTCGCCGCGCCGGCGGCCACCAGGTGCTCGGCGACCACGCTCGGCTCGGCGCCGTGGTCGTGCAGCACCTCGGCGGCCCGCTGGTGCAGGCTGCGCCGTTCGTCGGCCGACATGTCGCCCAGGATCGAACGCAGGATGCGCGGGTGGCGCAGCTGGTCGGCCTCCATCAGACCCGAGGTACGCAGCACCCGTACCGCCGGGGCCGTCGACTCGGGCACCACGTCGAGGAGGTGGCCGAGCAGTTCGGTCGTCGCGGGCCGGTTGAGCACCGCCAGCGCCTGGGCCACCCGGCGCACCCCCGGCTCGTGCCGGTAGAGGCAACCGAGCACGGCCTGGTCGAACGCGTCGCCGACCGACGGGCCGTACTCGTCGCTCGTCTCCCCGCTGGCCCGCTCCTCGAGCAGCGCCCGGGTGAGCAGCGGGTTGCCACCGGTCATGCGTACGCAGCGTTCCGCCGTCCTGCGGGCGTCGGCGTTGTCGGCCTCGCCGCCGACCAGCCGGGCGACGGCGTCGACGGTCAGCGGTGGCAGGCCGATCCGGGAGAAGTGCGGCTGGCTGAGCAGCTCGGCCCGGAACAGGGGGTGCGGCGGACGCAGCGTCGAGGCCTCCGCGAGCACGACCATGATCCGGGCGTGGCGCAGCCGGCGGGTCACGTAGAGAAGGCAGTGCAGCGACGCCGGGTCCGCGTGGTGCACGTCGTCGACGGCGAGGACCAGGGGCCCTGCGGCGGTCAGGTCGAGCAGGGCGGCGAAGAGACCGTGCAGCAGCGGCGCCCAGGCGCGGTCGCCCTCGGCCGCCTCACCGCCGGGCTCGGGCAGCGGTACGGCGAAGGTGCCGTCCCGCATCAGCTTCTCGACCCGGGCCGCCGCCTCCGGCGTGAGCCGTGCACTGTGGAAGAGCTGCCCGATCACTCCCAGGTGGAGCCCGCGCTCGGCCCGGGAGCCCGCGGCGCTCATCACCTGCCCGCCGGCGCCGGCCGCCCACTCGCTGAACGACTCCAGCAGGCTCGTCTTGCCGCTGCCCACGGCGCCGGTGACCAGCGCGACGTGGCCGCGCTGCTGGTCCTCACAAGCTCGGAATGCGCGCCGGAGACGGGTGGTCTGTTCCTCTTGCTGCACCAACACCAGCGTGTCAGCCCCTCTCGTACGCGGCGCGGGACCGGGAACCCCGGTGTGGCCGACGCCGCCTCCCCCTTGCCGGACAGCCGCCCCTCCACCCGCGTCTTCCGGGTAGGGGTGGAGCGCACCGGGCCGCCGTGCCGGGTGGACCTGGAAATCTTTCGCCGGACCGGGGGTTCTCGCCGTACGGTCCGCGTGCTGAGGGGAGTCTGGCACCGGTGCGGGCGTGCGACAACGGGCGCGGGACCCCATCGTTTCGCGCACAAACCTGCGGCCCTGAAACGCATTTAGGGGTTGCGCGGAACGCAGTGAGGGGTGTCGAACCCGACCCGGCGGGGGAGATGGCCACACGATGAGTGGCTGGTGTCGGGTGTGCGGCTTGATGGTGTCACATCGGGCGTCGCGACGCACGCCTGCTTGCACGGACCGTGGCGGGGCGCGGACACCAGGCGACGGTCGGCGCGGGCGGAGTCCCCAGTGAACGGCCGGCGACGATCGGCGGAAGGCGGGGTGAACTGCCGGCGCCGGTCGGCGGAGGTGACGGCGGAGTCCGCAGTCGACTGCCGGCGACGATCCGCGGAAGCCGGGATGAACGGCCGGCCAACGATCGGCGGTGGCGTGAGCCGAGGGTGGACAGCGCAGAGCACCGCGGCGTGACCCGCGGCCGTGCCGGCCGGGGGCGGTGGTCGAGCGGCGGCGGTCAGCGCCGCCGGGGTCCGGCGGTCAGCGCTGCCGGGGCCTGGGAGGCCGGCGGCCCGGGTCGTCCAGAGCACGCGGCGGTGGGTCCAGGACCGTCGCGCCGGGTCGGTTCATGCGCAGTCGGGCGGCCAGTTCGCTGCGCGAGTTGACGTCCAGCTTCCGGTAGATCCGGGTCAGCCGCTGCTCGATCGCACTGACCGTCAGGAAGAGCTTCTCGGCGATCTCGCGGTTGGTGTGACCCTGGGCGGCGAGGGTGGCCACACTGCACTCCGCGTCGGTCAGCCCCTGGACGACGACCGTCGCGCCGGCACCCCCGGCGGCGCCGCTCCTGGCGGTGGAGAGGCCGGGCCGCAGCATCGGGATCCCGCACTCCTCGGCGAGCATCCGGGCCGACCGCGCCGCGACGCGGGCCTGCCGCCGGTCGCCGACCTGCTGGTAGGCCTGACCGAGGTCGGCCAGGTTGTGCGCGAGCTCCATCCGGTCACCGCACTGCCGCAGCAGGCGGACAGCGCTGCGCAGGTGCGGGATCCGGTCCGGCCCGTCCTCCGTGGCGGCCAGGACCCGCAGGGCGGCGGCCCGGTACCGGACGTGGACGGGACGCAGCCGGGCCAGCTCGTCGCGGACCAACCTGCCGGCCTGCTGGCGGCGGCCCATCCGGAGCAATGCCCGCGCCGACTCGGTCCGCCACGGGACGAGGCCCGAGAAGTCCAGCCGCCAACGGTTCATCAGCTGCCCGCAGAGCTGGAAGTCGGCCAGTGCGGCCTCCGGACTCCCGGCGGCGAGGGCGTGCATCCCGCGGGCCTGCAGGTAGTGCAGCCCGATCGGGGTCTCGAACATCGCCGGGGGCACCGGCACCTGGAGGGAGGCCGCCGCCGCGTCGAGCTGGTCCATGAAGGTGAGGGCCCGTACCCGGACGGCGAGCGGTATGCCGATCACCACCCCCCAGCCCTTCGGTGAGAGCTGGTTCAGCGCCTCGTCGGCCAGCTTCTCCGCTCGGGGCAGGTCGCCGAGCCGTCCGGCGACGGCTGCCCGCAGGGCCGCGAGCGTCGCGGACGGGGTGGGGTAGCGCAGGGTGGCCGGGTTGCGGTTCAGCCGGTCGCACCAGTCGTCGGCCAGGTCCAGCCGGTCGGCGTAGATCATGGCGATGAGGGCGCAGACGGCGGTCCACATGTTCGGCTCGTCGTCCAGCCCGGTGGTCGACAGCGCCCGCTCGGCCTGCTCGACCGCGCCGGCGTCACCGCGGTCGAGTACGGCGGAGAGCAGGGTGGCGCCCTCGATCCCGCGCTTGACCTTGGCCAGCGTGAGCGGGTCCCGGGCGGCCACGCTGGTCGCCGGGCGGTCGACCATCACACCGGGGTAGAGGGTCGACATCCAGGCCGTGGTGACGAGCAGTTCGGCGGCGGACCTCGTGTCCGCTCCTTCGCTCAGGTGGTTGACCAGCTCGACGGCCTTGTCGATCTCGCCGTGCCAGAGCAGGTAGTGGATGGGACCGGCGGCCTGCTGGCTGCCGAGGTGCCCGGCGCGGATGGCGGTGACGACGTCGACCAGGTGGGGGATCGCGGCCTGTGGGTCGAGGCGCCACTCGGCGCGGGCCAGCGCGGAACGGATCCGCGCCCGCAGGCACTCGCCCGCGCAGCCCCGGTGCGCGCGGCGCAGGTATCGCAGCGCGGTCTCCACCTCTCCGTCGCCCAACGCCTGCTCGCCGGCGTCCAGCAGGGTCTGCGCCATCCAGGGCTCGGCCAGCTCGTCGATCCCGACCAGATGCGGCGCGATCCGCGCCGGGACCGCGCCGTCGTCGTGCAGCAGGCAGGCCGCCTCCAGGTGCAGCCGTGCGCGTTCCTCGGCGGTCATCCCGTCGATCACGGCCTGGCTCACCGCCGGATGGCGCAACCCCTGCTCGGTGATGAGCCCCGCGCTGGTCGATTCGTCGATCGCGCCGAGCGCGGTCCGTGACCGTGCGTCCACGAGGTGGGGCAGCAGGTTGCCGTGCAGCGGCTCGCCGGTCACGGCCAGTACCCGGGCGGCGTCGAGCACCAGGTGGTCGCAGCGGTACAGGCAGCTCAGCACGGCCTCCCGGAACGACTCCCCGACCACCGGGCGGTCGGTGGGCCGGGGCGCGGCCGCCTGGTCCTCGGCAAGCGCCTGCACCAGCAGCGGGTTGCCGCCGCTGATCCGGTGGCTCTCCTCGGCGATGGTCCGGGCGACCGGAACGCCGAGTCGCTGGGCGAGCAGTTGGAACGTCCCGTCGGCGGTGAGCAGCGGCAGGCGGATGCGCTGGAGTCTCGCGGGTTGCAGCAGCTCGGCGTGTACGTCGGGCCGCCACGGCCGGGTGCGCGGCGCCTCTGTCAGGATGATCAGCACGGGTAGACCGGAGATTCGGCGGGCCACGTAGTCGAGGCAACGCAGTGACGGCACGTCGGCGTGGTGGACGTCGTCGACCGCGATGACCAGCGGCCCCTGCGCGGTCATCTCCAGCAGGGCCCCACCGATCGCGGCGGTGGCCAGGGCGGTGTCCTCGCCGTCCGTGTCGTCGGCGTCGGCCCAGGTGAGGGCGCCCGCGTCCAGCAGCCGCCCGAGTCGGGCCCAGATGTCGGGACTGCCGGCCCCACTCAACGGCGCCGCCCGGACGAGCTGCCGGACGACCTCCAGCGGGACGGTGCGTTCGGCGCGGGAGGCGCTCGCGCCGAGGACACGCGCCCCGGAGTCGCAGGCCCGCCGGGCGAAGGCCTGCAACAGCGTGGTCTTGCCGGAGCCGACCGGACCGGTCAGCACGGTCACGGTCCGGTTGGTCGGGGAGGCGTCGCTCCGGAACAGGTCCGTCAGCCGGCGTTCCAGCATGCTGAGCAGGCACGACCGCTCGGTCAGCTCCATCGACACGGCCCCCGGAGGAGCGTGCGGTCCGCGGTCACCGGAGGGGCCGCCCGCCCTGCGCGCCCCTGGAGCTCGACGAAATCGGAGACCGGCAATTCTTGACCCATTCCATTATTAGCAAATATAGACGACCGTCGAACATGGCCCGTGAACCATCGACCGACTTGACCTGCTGGATGACTCCGAGTCGCGCTCCCATCAGTGTCGGCGGTATTCCCCGGGCCTCCGGGTCGGCCTCCCCTATCGACCGCCGTGATGGTGGGAGTATGGCAGTTCGGCAATTGGGCGGCAAGCCGAGGTTTGTAAAGGATGGGCAAACATCGGTTCTGTGTCCCGCCGCCCGACCGGGCCTTCGGTGCACGGTTGACAGCGGAAAGTCGCCGGGCGGTCCCGTAACGTGACAGCATGCCGTTGCGGCCCATTGGGCACGCCTTTCCGACCCGCTCGACGATTGGCGGACGCGTTCTTGCGTGCTAGGTGTCCGGTGCGCTTCCGCGGGCGTCGCCGCGAGGGGGCTCCGGTCGTCGACCCGTCGGCGGCGGGCCGCCTCCCGCTGGCGGCGTCCCAGGGCCGTCCCGCCGCGGGGTAGGCCGGAAGCCCCGGAGGTCATCCCGCGTAAGCGCTGCTCAACTCAGTGTCAACATGGCCGACGGCCGGTCCGGCGACCATGTGCGCGGCTCGGCCCGGCGTGGGGGCGCCGACGCGTCCCGCCTGTCGGGGCGGACCGGCAGGGAGCCGCCCCGATCCCTGGCGGGCGGCTCGACAATTGTTAAGGGTTCCCGATTGTTGCGGAGTGCAACATTGTCGGTCCGAGTGCGACTGCGGACCGCCGGGTCGAGACCGGGGATCGGGACTCGGTGCCCGCCGTCGGCGCGCCACTGATTCGGACCTTTGGGAAATTCGCCGATTATGTTGTTAAAAAAGAATTATGCGCCCAGCAATCTGTCGCCGGACGTTGGCGGCGCCGGGTAGCCGACGAAATGCGATCGGACAATGGTGACCGGCATCAATGCATCCACGATTCCATCGCGCCGGCCGACAATTTAGCGCCAAAAGTCGACTCCAATGTCTGCCACTCCGGACGGCTTGTCGTCCATCCATAGTGTCGGCCACGGGAAAGGGCGGCCGGGCCTGCCGCCGCCGAAAACCGGACGAGATCCTGTCCTACCTGGCCTGTCGGCCTCGCAGGGGGCCCCGGGCCGGGCGGCTAGGGGTTGTGCCGGGCCGATAGCCCGGCCTAATTTCGGGGCACCCGTTTCCAACATCGGGATAGCCGGATATGGGGCCGCGCGTGCCCCATGACCTGAAGGGTTCTGTGGCCGTCGTGATGTCCCACCTGCCGCCGCGACTCGTTGCCGCCCTCCGCAGGGGATAGCGCAGATGACACTGCTGCCGGCGCTGCGGGGATTCGGCGCGGACCGGGCCGATGCGGTCACGGTGGCCGGCGGCACGCTCTCCAGCGAGGCCCTGCTCGGCTGCGTCACCGCGGTCGCCGACCGGATCAGGGGCGCGGTCGCGGTCGCGGTCGACGGCACGCCGACCCTGGAGACGGTGGTCGGAATGCTCGGCGCCGTCCACGCGGGCGTCCCGCTCGTACCGCTGCCCCCCGACGCCGACGAGTGCGAACGGGGCCGCATCCTGAGGCAGTCCGGGGCGACGGTGCTCCTCGGCCGTAGCCGGTCCGACACCCACCGGCTCCCCACCGTCCCGGTCGACCTGCGCCAGCGCTCCTCGACCCCGCACCCCGAGCCGGCACCGGGCACCGACGCCGTCATCCTCTACACAGGGGGCGCCGGCGGGCCGCCGCGCGGGGTGCGCATCTCGCGCCGCGCCATCGCCGCCGACCTCGACCTGCTGGCCGACGCGTGGCGGTGGAGCGAGGAGGACGTCGTGGTCCAGGGCGCGCCGCTGTTCCGGGCGTACGGCCTGGTCGTCGGCCTGCTCGGCGCGCTGCGGGTCGGCAGCCGCTTCGTCCACCTCGACCGGAACGCCGCCGCCGGACCGGTCGGCACCATGTATCTGGGGCTGCCCGAACAGTGGGCGAAGATCGCGTTGAACGCCAGGTGGGCCCGGTCGCTGTCGGCGGCGCGGATCCTGGTCTCCGCGGACGCCCCACTGGCCTGTGCCGTGGCCGAACGTCTCCGGCTGCTCACCTCGCACACACCGGTCCAGGCGTACGGCACCACCGAGACGCTCATCGCGCTGACCGGGCGGGCCGGCGACCCCACGGCCGCCGGTGCCGTCGGCACCCCCCTGCCGGGGGTGGAGACCCGGGTGCTGGACCGTGAGGCCCGACCGGTGCCGGCCGACGGCGAGTCGGTCGGCGAGTTGAGCATCTGCGGGCCGACGCTGTTCAGCGGCTACGTCGGGGGCGGGCGGGGTTCTGCCGCCGGTGACTGGCACGCCACCGGCGACCTGGCCACCGTGGCCGCCGACGGCTCGTACCGGATCATCGGGCGGCGCGGGCTCGACGTGGTGCACAGCCGGGGCCGGCGGATGCACGCCGGGCAGATCGAGGAGGCGTTGCTGAGCCATCCCGGGGTCCGGGAGGCCGCCGTCGTCGGCACACCGCACCACGCGCTCGGCGAGCAGGTCACCGCGTACGTCGTCGCCGAGGGGTTGACCGCGCAGATGGTCATCGACCACGTCGGCCGGTACCTCTCGGCGGGTCAACGGCCCCGGCGGGTGCACTTCGTCGACGAGCTGCCGCGCAGCCCGCTCGGCCGGATCAGGAAGTCCCTGCTGATCGCCGCCGGTTGAGCCGACCCGGCCGTGGGCGGGGCCCGGTCGGCCTCCGCCCCGCGCTCAGCCCTCCACCCAGCCGTGCCGCCGCGCCAGATCCAGCATCCGGGCGCGCACCGCCACGATCTGCGCCCCGGTCAGGTCCGACACGGAGGTCACCAGCGCCTCGGTGGTCTCCGTGCAGAAGGCCCGCTCGGAGAGCACGTCGCACAGGCCCTCGTCGTCCTCCGCGCCCTGCCCGCTGTCCCTCCCGCGCCCGCCGGCGAGCGACCCGGCGGCCCGGGAGGGCCCCGCGGCGCCGGCCGGGCCGGTCCGCTCCGCGGCAGCGCCGACCACCCGCACCAGCACGGCCTTGGGGCCACGATCGGTCCCCACCGCCTCGTACTCCACCGGGACACCGGGCGTCAGCGCCCACTTGTCGCCGTCCAGCATGTTCGCGTGCACGAACACGTCGTCGCTGCCGTCGTCCGGGGCGATGAACCCGTAGCCCCGCACCTCGTCGAACCGCACCACCTTGCCAGTGAGCATCGCTTTCCCGCATCCATCCGACCAAGATCCGCGTACCCCGCCCGTGGGACCGGGGCCCGCCCCCAGACTGGCAGCCGCCCGCGCGGCCCGGCACCCGTACCCGACCCCTATGGTGCACGGTACCGCCGGTGCGGGGGCGGCGAGGGTTGCCACAGCGCCTAGCATCGGCGGACGTGATCGAGCAGATCCTGCCCCCCGCCGTGGCGGTGGCCGAGGCCTTCACGGACCCCGCCGGCGTGACCCTGTTCCCCGAGGAAGAGGCGCTGGTGGCCCGGGCGGTGGAGAAGCGTCGCCGGGAGTTCACCACCGTGCGGCACTGCGCCCGCACCGCCCTCGGCGAGCTGGGCCTCGCGCCGGCGCCGATCGTCTCCGGCGCCCGTGGTGCCCCGGTCTGGCCGGCCGGGGTGGTCGGCAGCATGACGCACTGCGACGGCTACCGGGCGGCGGTCCTCGGCCGTACGACCGCCTTCGCCACCCTCGGCGTGGACGCCGAGCCGCACGCGCCGCTGCCCGACGGGGTGCTCGACGCGATCGCCCTGCCGGCCGAGCGGGAGCGCACCGCCACGCTGGGCGCGGCCCGCCCCGCCGTCTGCTGGGACCGCCTGCTGTTCAGCGCGAAGGAGGCGGTGTACAAGGCGTGGTTCCCGCTCACCGGCCGGTGGCTGGACTTCTCCGAGGCGGACATCGTGATCGATCCGGCCGGCACGTTCGAGGCCCGGCTGCTGGTGCCCGGCCCGGTCCTCGGCGGGGCCGAGGTGACGGCCTTCGCCGGCAGGTTCCTGGTCGACCGGGGACTGCTGGCCACCGCGATCAGCATCCCGGCCGTCCAGCCCTAGTCCGCCGTCAGTCTGGTCTTCTGCACCTTGCCGAGGGCGTTGCGGGGCAGCGCGTCGACCAGGCGCACCTCGCGGGGCCGCTTGTGCGCCGACAGGTGCCGGGCCACGAAGTCGATCAGCTCGGCGCCGTCCACCCCGTCGCCCACCACGTACGCGGTGACCTGCTGACCGAGGTCGGGGTGCGGGGTGCCCACCACGGCTGCCTCGCGGACCCCCGGGTGCGCCAGCAGGGCGTCCTCCACCTCGCCCGCGCCGATCCGGTAGCCACCGCTCTTGATCAGGTCGGTGGACGCCCGGCCGACGATCCGGTGCCAGCCGTCCGGGTCGACGGTGGCGACGTCCCCGGTGCGGAACCAGCCGTCCGGGGTGCGGCTCGCCGCGTCGGCGTCCGGGCGGTTCAGGTACCCGTCGAACAGGGTGGGGCCGTCGACCTGGAGCTCGCCCATCGCCGCCCCGTCGGCGGGGAGCGTGGCGCCGTTCTCGTCGACCAGCCGCGTACGCACCCCGGGCAGCGGCAGCCCGACGGTGCCCGGGCGGCGCGGGCCGTCCGCCCGGGCGCTCACCGTGATCAGGGTCTCGGTCATCCCGTACCGCTCGACGGGCCGGTGCCCGGTGAGGGTGGCGAGGTCCGCGAAGACCGCCGCCGGCAGCGCCGCGCTGCCCGAGACCAGCAGCCGCGCCGGGCGCAGCGCCCGTGCCGCGTCCGGGTCGGCGGCGATCCGGGACCACACGGTCGGCACGCCGAAGTACATCGAGCCGTTGGCGGCGGCGTACCGCTCGGGTCGCGGCCGGCCCACGTGGTGCAGCCGGCTGCCAAGCCGCAGCGGCCCGAGCACGCCGAGCACCAACCCGTGCACGTGGAACAGCGGCAGGCCGTGCACCAGCAGGTCGTCCGGCGTCCACGCCCAGGCGTCGGCGAGGCCGTCCAGGCAGGCGGCGACCGCACGGCGGGAGATCACGGCCCCCTTCGGGGCGCCGGTGGTGCCGCTGGTGTAGAGGATCACCGCGGTGCGGGCCGGGTCCGGCTCGGGGTGGACGGTGTCCGAGCGCCGGGTCAGGTCGACGGGCACGACGGCCCGGCCCGCGTCCCCGGCGGCAGGCTCCGCGCCGGCCGGGACCAGCAGCGCCGTCGACCCCGAGTCGCGCAGGATGTGGTCGCGCTCCATCGGCCCGGCGTCCGGCGGGACCGGAACGACCGCCGCTCCGGCGGTCAGCGCGCCGACCACCCCGACCACCGTCTCCAGGGTGGCGGTGGCCTCGATCGCCACCCGGTCGACGCCGCGCAGCTCGTCGGCGACCGCCGCGGCCAGGCGCCGCAGCTCCACCCAGGACACCGCCCGGTCGTCGACCCGGATCGCGTCCGGACGCTCGTCGGTGCCTCTCGCGAGCCAGCTCAGCAGCGGCATGGTGCGACCCCTCTCCAGCGGCTCGGGCCCGGCCGGGCGCGCCGGCGCCCGACGGTGGGCACCCGGAACGCCGGTAGGGTCGGTGGGCGCGGCGGATCCGGGGCGGTCGCGCGCCGCGCCGGCGGGCCCGGAACGACGTCCTGACCGTAGTCGGGGCTCCCGGGGCCGGCCACCCCTACGGGCGGGCGCGGGCGGGTCGGACGGGAGGTGGCGTCGGTGGTCGCGGAGGCGGCGGCGTGGACGGCGGTACCGGGCGGTGTCCGGGCCGTGGTGCTCGACCTCGACGGGGTGCTGGTCGACAGCCTCGCCGTGGCCAGGGAGGCGTTCGCCCTCGCGTACGCCGAGGTGGTCGGCGGCGGCGTCGCCCCGGTCGAGGAGTACTGCCGCCACCCGGGGCGGTACCTGCCGGAGGTGCTGGAGCTGATGGGCCTGCCGGCGGCGCTGGCCGGACCCTTCGTGCGGGAGAGCAACCGCCTCGCGCACCGGGTCACCCCCGTCGACGGGGTGCCGGAGCTGCTCGGCACCCTGCGCGGGCGGGGGATCGGGCTGGCCGTGGCCACCGGCCGCAGCGGAGTCCGCGCCCGCGACCTGCTCGGCCGGCTCGGTCTGCTGCCGCTGGTCGACCACGTGGTGGGCTCGGACGAGGTGCCCCGGCCGAAGCCCGCTCCGGACATCGTGCGGCGGGCGCTGCGGCTGCTCGGGGCCCGGCCCGGTGAGGCGCTGATGGTCGGCGACGCGCCCAGCGACCTGGCCAGCGCGCGGGCGGCGGGGGTGCTGGCGGTGGCCGCGCTGTGGGGCGAGTCCGACGAGGAGACCCTGCGTGCCGCCGGCCCGGACGTCGTCCTGACCCGACTCGACGAGCTGCTGCCGTTCTGCCCGGCCCGTCGGTGACCGGCACGCGTGGACGGACACCTGCGGTGACCGGTCGGCACCCCTGCCCCCGCGCCGCGTTCGCGGTCGGCACCCCTGTCCCGGGCCGATTCCCGGTTCGATACCCCCGATTTGTCAGCTGATCAGTTGATCGACGCATCGGTTGGCCGGATGATGTCGGGCGTCGGTCGGCCTGGCTCCGGCCGGCACCGGCCCGTTCCCGCAAGCCGACGCCGCGATCAGCCGAGGGGTCCCGCCCTTCTCGACGGCAACCCGCACGTGAAGGAGGACCACCCCCCATGCCGGTCATCGAAGTCGATCATCTGCAGAAACGGTACGGCGAGAAGATCGCGGTCGACGACGTCTCCTTCACCGTGGAACAGGGCGAGATCTTCGGCGTGCTCGGCCCGAACGGGGCCGGCAAGACCACCACGGTCGAGTGCGTGCAGGGGTTGCGTCGTGCCGACGGCGGCACCATCCGGGTGCTCGGGCTCGACCCGATCCGCGACCGCACCGAGGTGCGGCAGCGCGTCGGCGCCCAGCTCCAGGAGAGCCAGCTGCCGGACAAGGTGCGGGTGTGGGAGGCGCTGGACCTGTACCGGTCCTTCTACCGTAACCGCGCCGACATCGACGAGCTGCTGACCGACCTCGGCCTGGCCGAGCAGCGCAACACCTACTTCCAGAAGCTCTCCGGCGGGCAGAAGCAGCGGTTGTCGGTGGCGCTGGCACTGGTCGGCAGGCCGGAGGTCGCCATCCTCGACGAGCTGACCACCGGCCTCGACCCGCAGGGTCGCCGGGACACCTGGGACCTGGTCGAGCGGATCCGCGACCGGGGCGTCACCGTCGTGCTGGTCACCCACTTCATGGAGGAGGCGCAACGCCTCTGCGACCGGCTCGCGATCATCGACAAGGGGCGGGTGGTGGCCATCGACAGCCCCGCCGGCCTGCTCACCCGGGTCGGCAGCGAGCACCGGGTGTACTTCCGTCCCGCCGAGCCGGTCGAGGACGCCCTGCTGCTCGCGGCGCCCGACGTGACGGGGGTGTCCCGCCACGGCGACGAGGTGACGGTGACCGGCACGAAGGACGTGCTCCAGTCGGTCATGTCCGTGCTCAACGGGCGCGGGATCGAGTACACGGCGCTCCGCGTCGAGCAGCCCACCCTCGACGACGCGTTCGTCTCCCTCACCGGCCGTTCGGGCCGGACCGCCGCGCAGTCCCCGACCGACGGGAGGTCGTCGTGAGCGCCCTGTCCAAGCTGATCGCCGTGGAGACGAAGCTGTTCCTCCGGGAGCCGGTGTCGTTGTTCTTCGTCTTCGCCCTGCCGATCGGCCTGATGCTGGTCTTCGGGCTGCCGCAGCGCGCCGGCACGGCCGCCGACACCGGCCAGCACGCCGAGCAGACCTTCCTGCCGTCCCTGGCGCTGGCCCTGACCATCGGCATGCTCGCGCTCTTCACCCTGCCGATGGCGCTGGGCATCTACCGGGAACGCCGGGTGCTGCGCCGCCTGGCGACCACCCCGGTGCAGCCCGGCCTCCTGCTGGTGGCCCAGGTGGTGGTCAACCTCGTGATGGGCGTCCTCGGGGCGGTGGTCACCGCGATCGCCGTACGCTTCCTGCTGGACCAGCCGGCGCCGGCCAACGTTCCCGGGTTCGTGCTGGCCTTCCTTCTCGGGGTGGCGTGCCTCTTCGCCGTCGGTCTGCTGATCGCGGCGCTGGCGCCGTCCGCCAGGGCGGCGCAGTCGATCGGCCCCGCGCTGTTCTTCCCGCTGCTCTTCCTGGCCGGTGCCTGGCTGCCCCGGGACCGGATGCCGAGCGCGCTGGCCGCCATCGCCGACTACTCGCCGCTGGGTGCCACGGTGGACACGCTCGGTGCGGCGTGGGCGGGCGCCAATCCGGAGCTGCCGCAGCTGATCGCCCTGGCGGTGACGGCCGTGGTCGGCTCCGTGGCGGCCACCCGGTTCTTCCGCTGGGAGTGATCCTCCGCACTCTCGTGGTCGGTGCGGGGGATGTCGTGGCTGCCCAGGGCCGTTCCTAGGGGTGCCCTAAGGGTGTCCGCCAAATGTGATCTGGATTACGTTCGGAGCAGAACGGGCGGCCGGTCACCGGACAAGGACGTTCGAGCGCGAAGCGTCCGTTCACCCGGCAACGGGTGTCGTCAGGCCTGTGTGGACGCGTCCGCCGCCGTGCGGCGGCTCGTCCGAGGTGTGCGGAATGCGACGGAGGTCGTGCCATGAAGGACGTTTCGCAAGCTGATCCGGTCACCCGGGACGCAGTCGGCGTCATCGACGTCGTCCTGGAGGGCGGTCCGGTCGATCTGCCGGCCGACCTGCGCAGCCGCCAGGTGGCGCGGGCGGAGGAGAAGATCAAGGTCCTGCACTACGGCGGGTACGAGCACTTCGAACGGGGCGCCACCCCGCCGGCGGTCGACCTTCCGGTGGTCTTCCGCTGGACCGGTCGGACCCGGATCGCCGAGTAGGGGAAGGGCGGCACCAGTCACATGAGGGCACAGAACCACCGGCCGGGTCCCCACCTGACGGTCAGCGACACGAACGAGGCCATCGCCTTCTACACGGATGTCTTCGACGCCGTCGCGATCGAGCGGGAGTGCCTGCTCGACGGGCGCGTACTGCACGCGGAACTGGCCGTCGGCGGCCACCGCCTGACCGTCAGCGAGTGGTACGAGGCGGGCACGCCGTCGACGGCCGAGGGCCGCGACGACGTGTTGACCATCGAGCGGACCGACCCCGAGTCGGTGCTGCGGCGGGCGGTGGCCGCCGGTGCCCGCGTGGAGACCCCGGCGGATCCGTCGCGCCAGGTGACGCTGCGCGATCCCGCCGGCCTGTGCTGGGCCGTCGTCGGCCCGCAGCGGGCGGCGTAGGCGAACGCCCGCAACGCCCACCGCTGCGGCGGGCCGGCGGTCATCCCGCCGGCCGGGAGCGGTGGGCGTTGCGGGTGCGCAGGGCGAAGAAGAGCGCCGCGGCCCGGCGGACCTCACCCGGTCGCCGCGGATCCGTGGCGATCTCGTGCAGCAGGTCCCGGTCGGCCCGGTCCGCCGCCAGCGTCGTCAACAGCGAGAAGCACTCCCGGGCGGCGTCCCGGCCGCCGGGACCGTCCGCACCGCCGGACCAGTGGGTGAGCAGCGCCGCCAGCACGTCCGCCCGGAACGACGGCGCGCCGGCGGCGGCCGTGCCCCGGCCGGCGAGCAGGTGACCGGCGGCGATCGCCCCGACCGGCTCGGTCAGCCGGGCACGCAGGAAGGCCGGCGTGACGGCGGCCCGGCTGATCGCCTGCAACGCGACGAACCGCGCCGAGCCGGTGTTCATCAGCGTCACCCACTCGTCCGGCCGCCAGTCGCGGGCGAGCGGCCCGGCGGCAAGGTACTCCACCAGGCTGGGCCAGACCGACGCCAGGGCGTGGCGGTCGGCCCGGAAGAGGTCGGTGGCGAGCAGGATCTGCCGTACGTGCGCGGGCCAGTCGGGCAGCACCGTCGCCGGGGCAGCCGGGGCGTGGGCCGCCGACCAGTCCACGACCGCCGCCACCGGGTCGCGCCCGGCGACGGCGGCGGTCGCTGCCACCTCGACGAGGTCGGTGTGCCGGGTGTCCAGCCAGGCGGCGACGGCCGCGCCCTCGGGCGGACTGCGCCGCAGCGCCGCGCAGGCGGCGTCGAGGCTGGTCCGGCCGCCGCGCAGCAGGGCGCGGACGAACTCGTCGAGCAGGGCGGCCGGGCCCGGCCGCGTGGCCGCCTCCGCCTGCCCGCCCTCCCAGACCAGCACCGCGACGGTGGCGGTGAGCGGATTGTGCACCGGCTCGGTGATGCGCTGGGCGTGGGTCCAGTCCAGGAAACTGCGGGCCGTGGCGCCGTCGGGGAACCAGCGGGCCGCCAGCAGCGCCACGTCCGCGTCGGTGAAGTGCGCCAGGTGGTACGCCGGATAGCCGTCGCCCAGCACGGCCAGCTCGTCCTCCGCCAGGTGCCGCGTGGTCACCAGGACCCGCCAGGGCCTCGGCGGACCGGACGGGCCGGGGGAGCGGGCCAGCTCCGCGAGGCGGTTGAGGACGACGGCCCGCTCGTCCGGGTCGGCGACGGCGTCGAGCGCGTCGACGCAGACCAGCCACCGCCGGCCGGGGGCGGGGGCCTGCTCGACGTCGAGCGGGACGCCCTCCCGCGGGTACGCCTCGGCGAGCGCCGCGGGCAGCGTCTGGTGCACCAGGGCGGTGGCCGGCAGGCTCACCAGCACCGGACCGGGCGGCGAGCGCCGGCGTCGGCCGCGCCCGGCGAGCCACCGCCGCGCCGACCGGGCGCTCTCGTAGCGGACGAGCGCCGTCTTCCCGCTGCCCGGCTCCCCGATCAGCAGCACGTTGCCGGTGCCGGTGAGCAGGTCCGCCACGTCGACGCCGTCGCCGGACGGGGCGAGTCGCGGCACCGCGCGGCGCGGCACGTACACCTCGGACAGCGGTTTGACGTACCCCCCGAAGCGGTGTGGGTGGACGATGCCGGCGTCCGCCTCGCCGCGCCAGACCGGGCGCAACGAGGTCCACCAGCCGCGCCGGCCCCGGGTGTGGCGGCGCACGGCGACGACCGCGGTGGCGAGCGCCAGGGTGCCGCTGACGACGCTGGCGACCTTGTCCGAGACGTCCAGGTCCATCGGCGGTCAGGACCGCCCGGCGGGCCGGTCCGCCGACAGGTGGTGGGCGCCGCATCCCTCGCAGTACGCGCCGCTCTGCTCCTCGCCGCAGTGCCGCCACGGCGCGGGCGGTCCGGCCGGCTTGTCCCGCTGCGCCGGCGGCTCCTGCGGTCCCCACCGGGACGTGTGGTGGGCCACGACCAGGGAGGACTGCGTGAGTCGGGCGTCGACGTCGGGCTTGAGGCGGACCCGGCCGCCGGCGGCGTCCAGGACGTCCACGACGCGGGCGAGCAGGGCGACGTCGTCGTCGCGGCCCGAGGCGTGGGCGAGCGCCACCGCGCGCCCGAGGTGCTCCTCCGCCTCGGTGACCCGGCCCGCCCGGGCGGCCGCCAGCCCCCGTTGGACCGCCGCCGCGTAGTCCTGCTGGCGGGTGTAGTACGCGACGCTCTCGTTGATCTCCGAGTAGCGCAGGGCGTCCTCGGTCCACTCCACGTCGAGCGGCGCCTCCACCGGCGTGGTGTCCGCCCCCGCGTGGACGCTCAACCAGCCGATGCGCCGCCGGGCCCCGGGCGCCATCGCGTCGACCTCCAGGGCGATGTGGTAGTCCCGCTGGTCGTGCGGGCTCCACGCGCCGACCGGGTAGTCGGTGCCCAGCTCGCCGGCCGGCTCGCCGCGCCCGCTCAGGTCGGCCAGTGCCGGGTGCACCTGCTTGACGAAGCGGACCCGGGCCAGCCCGGTCGTGCGCACCCGGAGCCGGACGTCGGGGACCCGCCGGGACATCGCGCGGGTCAGCACCGCCCGGAAGTCGGCGGCGAGCCCGGTGAGGTCCTCGACCGGCACGACGGGGTTGGCGCCCAACGCCTCCGCGATGCCGAGCAGCTCCGCCGCGTCCCAGTCGTGCACGCCGTCGGCGGAGCCGATGGCGCGGCAGTCGACGGTGAACCGGCCCACGCAGTCGTCGACCGCCGCCCGCAGGTCGGCGGGGCGCTGGGACTCGTTGCGCCCGTCGGTGAGCAGGATGACGTGCCCGATCGCGTCCGGTCGCGTGGCCAGCAGGTGACGGGCCAGCAGCAGCCACGTGCCGATGGCGGTGCCGCCGTGCGGCGCCACGTGCCGCAGCGCGTTGCGGGCGGCGGCCCGGGTGGTCTCGTCGGCGACCGCCAGCCGCCGGTCGCCCGGGTAGACCATGGTGGCGTGGGCGGTGCCGGACACCACCGCGAACGCGACCCCGTCGGGCAGGGCGTCGATGGCCGCGGCGGTGGCCTGCCGGGCGGCGCGCAT
This sequence comes from Micromonospora sp. DT178, assembly GCF_049841695.1. Lineage (NCBI taxonomy): Bacteria > Bacillati > Actinomycetota > Actinomycetes > Micromonosporales > Micromonosporaceae > Micromonospora > Micromonospora sp. DT178. The sequence continues at coordinate 42,421 of NZ_JBNCKV010000012.1, read as the reverse complement.
CTTGGCCTGGGGCGCGCCCATCGAGCCCGAGGAGTCGAGCAGGATCACCTCCGCGAGGTCGTCGTGCCGGACGTCCGCGTGGACGGGTTCCTCGCCCCGGACGGTGGCGACCACGTCGAGGACCGCCCCGTCGGCGGAGACGCACTCGGTGTGGTGCACACGCAGCCGCAGCGGCAGATCGTTGGCGGGGGACACGGGTGACCTCTTTCCGTCGGGGCCGGCGGCCGGGATCACCACCACGTCACCGGCCGGTACGCGTTGGCCAGTTCGACGAGCGCGATCCGTTCGCGCCGGTCGGCGGTGCGCCGGGCGCGGGAGCGGCAGCGGCGCTCGAAGGCGCGGCGGAGGGCGTCCTCGTCGAGCCGGTGACCGAACAGCCGCCGGCCGCCGTGGCGACCCTCGGTCAGGTCGCAGTCCAGCGCGATCCGCAGGATGTGCGCCTCCACCTCCTCGCGTTCGCCGAACGGGGGCAGCTTGTCGACGATCGCGGCGGCGTCGAGCGCCGTGTCGAGCCGGTGCCCGTCGTCCGGCGCGTCGAGCAGGATCCGCACCGCGCAGGTCACCGCCGCCGTCGAGGCGCGGGAGGACTCCGGCACCCGCAGCAGGGCGTCCGCCGCGCTGCGCGCGTCCGCCGTCTCCAGCAGGCAGCGGGCCAGCCCGAACGCCGCGCCCACCACGCCCGGGTCGGCGTCCCACACCCCCCGGTAGTGGTCGGCCGCCGTGCGCGGGTCACCGTCGAGTTCGCAGGCCACCGCGTACGCGAGCCGCGTGGACACCTCGCCGGGCAGCCAGCCGTAGACCTGTCCGAACCAGCGTCGGGCGGTGGCGCCGTCCCGCCCCACCAGGGCCACCAGGCCGCGGTGCCACCACAGTGCCCAGTCCCGCAACTCCTCGGGGAAGTCGGCGAGCAACGGGCCGGCCTCGTCCACCCGCCCGGTGGCGAGGTGGGCCCGGACGGCGCGGTAGGTCACCTGGGCGGTCCGTTCCGGGGCGGTCCGCAACAGCTCGATGAGCTCAGCCGGGTCGGCGGAGCCGAGCGAGGCGAGGAACCCGGCGGCCGGGTCGGCGCCGTCGACCAGGGGTACGGGCAGGCCGAGCATGATCTCCACGACGTCCAGGGCGTCGCGGTCGGTGTGCAGGGCGAAGGCGCACGCGGACGGGCTGAACAGGGTGGACCGGGTCGGCCGGGGCACGCCGTCGGTCGCCGAGCTGACCTGGCGTCGTACCCCACGGACCTGTTCGCGCATCTCGGCCGCCGAGGCGAACCGGTCCTCCGGTTCGGCGGCGGTGGCGCGGGCGAGCAGCCGCAGGAACGGGTCGAGCCGCGCGGGCACGGGCAGCCGCAGCACGTCCTGCCCCGGCGGGATCCGGGTCACCTCGGTGGAGCGGGGCACCAGGGTCAGCGCGGCCAGCGTCCGGCCGACGGTGTAGAGGTCCGACCGCACGCTCGGACCGGCGGGTCCCAGCCGCTCCACCTCCGGCGCGGTGTAGCCCACGGTGCCCCACGCCGGGCTCACCGTGTTGTCGATCCGGCGGGCCGCGCCGAAGTCGACCAGCTTGATCGGGTCGTTGGTGCCCTGGCCGCCGACCCGCATCACGTTCTCGGGCTTCAGGTCGCAGTACAGCCACCCCTGGTCGTGCAGGTACTCGAAGGCGTCGAGGATCTGCACGGCGTAGCCCAGCGCCTGCGCCGCGTCCACGGCGCAGGACCCGCCGCCCGGGCCGGCCGCGCTGCGCGCCTCCTCCAGGGTGCCGCCGTTGACGTACTCCATCACCAGGTAGCCGGCGTCCCGGTCGGACTCGGGCCGCAGCGCGTGGGTGATGGTGACGATCCTCGGGTGGTTCAGCGCGATCAGCGCCTGCCGTTCGGCGACGAACGCCGCGATGGCCTCCCGGTCCTCCGGGTTGCGCTGCCCCTTCAGCACCCGCCAGGCGCCGTCCATGTCCTCGTCCCGGGCGAGGAACACCCAGCCGACCCCGCCGTTGCCCAGGCAGCCCTCGATCCGGTAGCGCCCGGCGCGCAGGTCGCCGTCGGCCAGGGGCGGGGTGAAGGAGTACCGGGTGCCGCAGTCGGGGCAGAAGCCGGCGACTCGGGGCAGCCGGGGACCGCGGTGGCGGGGGCACCTGGTGTTGCCGCAGTAGCGGGAGTGCTCGGGCACGACCGGCTGCGACACCACCGCCGTCAGGGGGTCGTGGGGCCGCGCGGTCGGCAGCACGGCCGGTCGCTCCCACGGCCGGGACGTCGTCCGCAGCGGCCGTGGGTCGGCCTCCGCGAGCCGGACCGGCCCGCCGACGGCGCCGGGCCCGGCACCCGCGCCGGCCCCGACGCACTCGTGCCCCCACAGCCGGCAGAACCCGTCCTGGTCGACGGTGCCCGGGCAGTTGCGTTCCGCGCAGCCGCGGCTCGCCGTCATCGCGTACCCCCGTTCACGGTCCGCTGGTAGGCCCGTACCGCCCGGCTCGCGGCGGTGACGGCGAAGGCGTCGGGGCGCAGCGCGGCGAGCGCCTCCCGGTAGGCCCGCTCGACCTGCGGATGCTCGGCCCGGCCCTCGTCGGCGGCCTTCTGCCGGTACGCCTCCAGCCGGCCGGTCAGCTCCGCGTGGCAGCCCCGGCGCAGCCGGCGCCGCGCGGTGTCGGTCCGCTCGACCGCGCGGTCGACGGCGGCCCGCAGGGACCCGTCGTCGTGTTCCGGCTGGACGTCCCCCCGCCACCACTGGCCACGGCCCGCCGCCTCGGCGGCGGTCAGCCGGTCCAGCAGCCCGTCGACCGCGAGCGCCGCCAGGGGATCCGTCCCGTCGCCCAGCCCTTCGCCGGCGGCCTCCGTCGCGAGCTGCCGGAGCCGCTCGACGGAGGAGCGCAGCCGCTGGGCCCGGACCGCCAGTCGGTCGCGGCCGTACGCGTCGACGATCCGGCGGATCCGGGCCACGTGTTCGCGGGCCGCGACCAGGATCTCCTGGACACCCATCGCCTGCACCTGCACCGGCTCGCCGGTGGCCGCGGTGAACCGGACCTGGCACGGGTCGGCCAGCAGCCGGGCCAGGGCCTGCTCGCCCGCGTCCGTCGACCGGTCGATCCCGTCGAGGTCGTCCACCAGCCGGTCGAGGGCCAGCGACAGGCAGCCGAGCCGGTGCAGCAGCTCCCGGGCCTCCTGCGCGGGCGCGGCGGCCGGACCGTCGGGCTGCCGGAAGGCGTCCGTCACCAGTTGCTGCACGTCGAGCAGGTGCTCGCAGACCCAGGCGTGCGCGGCCAGGGTGGCGTCGAGACTCTCCCGCACGGCCATTCGCCCACCGCCCATCAGTCGGCCGGCCGGGGGGTGGCCGGCGCGGGGTCCGGTGGCGGCCACACGGTGGTGACCGGCCCCGGCGACGGCATGCCCCGGTCCCGGTGGCCGGCGAGCCACCGGTCGTGGGCCTGCTGCCACACCACGGCCGTACGCGGCTGCGCCAGCACGTGGTTGACGAACGCGACCAGGTCCCGGCCGTCGGTCAGGCGGAACGCGAAGGCGTGCGGCTCGTCGGTGAACCACGTGCAGTTCTCGTCGCGGTGGTACGCGCAGGACCGCCGTTCCGACCGGGGCGCCTCGGTCACCAGCGTCGTGTCCGGGGCCATCCGGGCGAAGCCCAGCAGGATGTTGTCGTCGGTGCTGACCCCGTCGACCTGGCCCTGACGCAGCATGACCAGGCAGTCGACCGGGTGCGGAGCGTGCACCGGGACCGGCCGCAGGCCTCCCGTGGTGCGGTAGCCGGCGATCATCGCCAGCGAGGTGGTGTTCGTGGCGGCGCAGACCCGCCGGCCGCCGAGCTGTTCCATGCCCGCGAACTCGGGCGTGCCGTCGGCGTGCCTGCGGACCAGCACCGTCTGCCCGGAGTCGAGGTAGTCGTTGGAGAACAGCACCCGCCGGGCCCGCTCGCAGGACGCGGTCAGCGACGTGGCGACGACGTCGATCTCACCCTTGTCGAGCATGGTGAAGGCGCCCTGACCGGGCGGCACCGCCTTGAAGGTGAGCCGGTTGCGCGGGTCGTCGGCCGGCCAGAGGGCGCGGGCCACCGCCAGCATCAGCTCGATGTTGAAACCCTCGAACCGCTGGGTGCTGGCGTCCCAGTGGCTCATGGTGGCGTCGGACGGGTCCACGCCCGCGACCAGTGCGCCCCTGTCGAGGATCCGGCGCGGCGGCGTCGGATTGGGCGGGAGGCTGCTGCGCACCGGGCAGACCCCGCCGGTCGCGTCGGTGGTCGGCGTCGTGGCCACCCCCGGTGGCCGCGCGGGGGGCGCGGGAGCGGGCGTCGCGGGCGCGGCGCACCCGGCCAGCGCCGCCAGGAGCGCGAGCGACGCGACCCGGCGTCGGGTCCGCCTCGGAGTCCGCCGGGACACGGTCACTGGTACTCCAGGTGGCGCTGGCGCAGCCCGGCCACCACACTGGCGGCGGCGAGCAGGGTGACCCAGGCGGCCGGGCCGCCCAGGTGGCGGCGCGCCTCGGGCAGGTCGGCGACCATCCGGGAGACCTCCTCGTTGCGGGTGGTCAGTTCGGTCAGCAGGTGCCCCTCGGCGGCGACGAACGCCCGGCCCGCCGATCCCTCGGCGAGCACGGTGTCGACCGCGGCGCGGAACGCGTTGGGCGTCTTGATCTGCCGGGCCGGCCAGACGTCCTCCGTCAGGGCGGTGCAGTCGATCCGGTCCTTCGGCGGTTCCCGCCCGACGGCCGGGTCGAAGCAGAGGTCCCGGCCGTCGAAGTCCGCCTTGTGCCCGGCCGGGTCGACGCTCGCGCCGAGCCCCAGGTAGACGTCGGCCCGGCCGGCGAGCAGGGCGCCGAGCCGCTGCTGGGTGGCGCTCTGCGCGTCGATCGCCCGTTCCAGTTCCGGGAAGCCCCGGTCGGCGTCCGGCCAGTGCCACCACGAGGAGACCAGCATGGCCAGGACGGCGGTGGTGCCCACCGAGGCCAGCAGCAGGCCCGCGTTCAGCCGGCGCCGGGTCCGCCGGCGCAGCCACACCTGCACCACCACCAGGGCGGCGAGGGTGCCCAGCGGCACCAGCACGGACGCGGCCAGCCAGCGTCGGGCGTCGGCGCGGGCGTCGAGCAGCAGCCTGGTGTCGTAGTTCCACAGGCCCTGGGCCGCGGTGAGCAGCTCGGTCGACATGTAGTGCGACGCCTCCCGCGCGTAGGCCGAGGCGAGCACCGCGCGGGCCGCCGGACTGCCCGTCCCGGCCTGCTCCGCCGCCCCGGCCGGCGGGCAGGGTTGCCGGTTGCCCGTGGTCGCCGCGGAGAGCGGACCGGCGACCCGCAGGGCGGAGCACACCACGTCGCGGTAGACCTGCAACCGGGCGGCGATGGTCGCCAGCCGGGTCAGGCGGTCCGGGTCGCCGACGGCGTTGCCCATCGAGTCGGTCAGCGTGCGTTCCACCTCGTGCACGGACGCGTCGTAGGCGGCCACCAGCGGGGCCCGCCGGTCCTCGGCGGGCGGCAGCAGGAAGACGGCGCTGGCGGCGACGTCGGCGTCGGCGAGGCCCTGGTAGATCTGCCGGGCGGTCGTGCTGGTGCCCACGGCGGTCGCCGCGGACCGCTCGCCCAGCGTGGTGGCCGACGCGCGGGACTGCACGGCGACGGCGGCGGTGGCGGCCAGCGCGGCGACCAGTACGGCGCCGCTGAGCACGATCAGCGCCGGGGTCGTCCGGAGCGCGTCGCGGAGCCGGCCCGTGCCACCGGAGCGTGTCGGCCGGCTGGCCGGAGCCGGCCGGTCGACCCCGGCCTCGTCCCCCGTGTGCGACGCCATGCCCGTCCTCCCGCTCGCCGTGGGCCCTCCGGCGGCCTCCTGGCGGAAGGCGTCGCGGTACCGGAGACGGCCCCGTCCGCCCCGCCGGGCGGTCACACCGGCGGCCTTCGGCGCAGGCCGGCAGCCGGGTGGGTGAGCGCGGGCGGGGGAGGACCAGGGTGGCATCCGGGGTGCACGGGTGGCACGCGTATGTCCGGTATCTGACCTCAGCGTCACCGTCCGACCACGGCATGAAGCGGCCGGTCCGGTCAGGGCGGTGGGTCGTCGGCCACGGTCCGGGGCGGGAAGGCCAGGGCGAGGGTGAGGTCGAGGACGGTCGCCGGGTCGGTCAGGCGCTCGCCGTACAGCTCGCGGAGCTTGCCCATCCGGTAGCGGACGGTCTGCGCGTGCACGAAGAGGTCGGCGGCCACGTCGTCGCGCCGGCCCTGGTGCAGCAGCCAGGAGCGCAGGGTCTCGGCGAGCCGGTCGGCGGTGCCGGGCGGCAGTGCCGCGAGCGGCGCCAGGACCCGGGCGCGCAGGTCGGCGAGCCCTTCCGGGTCGGTGCTCAGCACCAGCTCGGCGAGGTGCTCCTCGGTGTCCAGCGCCGGCCCGTCGTCGGCCGGGCGCAGGCCGAGCGACAGGGCCCGGACCGCCCGCTGGTAGGACGAGGCGACCAGGGCCCAGGGCCGGGCGGGGCCGAGCACGGCGCGGCGGCCGTGCAGCACCCGGGCGAGCTGCCGCCGCCGGTCGCCGTGCGTGTCGGGCACCAGCAGCACCGCAAGGTCATCGCCCGCCCCGCCCGCCGGAAGGTCGTCGCCGCTCTCCAGGGTGTGCGGGTGCAGCCGCGCGAGCGCCGCGCGCAGGTTGGCCCGGGGCAGCAGGACGACGGTGAGGGTCTGCGGCGGCGGCCAGTCGGCCCGCTCGGCGCTGCGCAGCAGGGCCTCCTCGGGCTCCCCGGCGAGCAGCCGCTGGGTGAGCCGCTCCAGGTTGCGTCGCCGGGCCCGGCCGGCGCTGGCCAGCTCGTCGGCGTGGCCGGCCACGCTGGCGGCGGAGAGCTCGTCGATGTACGCGAACATCAGCTCGGCGAACTCGGCGACGGTGGCGGCCGACGACCCGCCCTGCACCGTGGTGGTGGACATCTCCCGCCAGGAGACCCGGGCGCCGACGCGGTACGCGGCGAGCAGGGCGTCCATGCTGCGGCCGGAGCGCGCCTCCCCGCTGCCGAGGGCGTACGCGGCCTCCAGCGCGCCGACGAGCGGGGTGCTCGGGTCGCCGCCCTGGGTACGCCCGATGAGCTGGAGGAACGTGCCGAGCGCGATCTGCACCGCCGTCTCGATCTTCTCGCGCATCTGGCCGGTCAGGGCGCCGGAGTAGCTCGGCACCTCGGCGGTGATGGCGGTCACCGTGCGCTCGGCGAGCAGGGGCAGCCGGTCGTGCAGCGCGCCGGCCACCCGGGCGTCCAACTCGAGGCGGGCCGCGCGCCGCGTGGCCTCGGAGCGTTCGGACACGTTTGTTCCCTCCGCACAAAAAGCCTCGTCCGGTTCACCTTCGCAGGTCAAGATTTTATGCCATTCTGCGGGCGACCATCGAATCATGACCACCACCGTCCCGAACCCCTCCGGGAAGGCGGCCCTGCGGGGCCGGATCCTTCGGCTGGCCGCGTCGGTCACCACCCCGCTGCTGCCCGACGACTACCTCGACATGGTCGCCCCGCTGCGCTCCGGCGCGGACCTGCGCGGCCGGATCCTCGCCGTGCGCCCCGAGACCGCCGACGCGGCGACGCTGGTGATCCGGCCCGGCCGCGACTGGCGCGGGCACACCCCCGGGCAGTACGTCCGCCTCGGCGTCGACGTCGACGGCGTACGCCAGTGGCGGGCCTACTCGGTCACCTCGGCCCCCGCCCGCCGGGGCGCGCCGATCTCGGTCACCGTGAAGGCCATCCCCGACGGGGTCGTCAGCAACCACCTCGTCCGCCGGACCCGGCCCGGGACGCTGGTCCAGCTCGACCAGGCCCAGGGCGACTTCGTGCTGCCGGGCCGGCCGCCGGCCCGGGTGCTCTTCGTGACCGCGGGCAGCGGTGTCACCCCCGTGATGGGGATGCTGCGCGCCGGCGTGCCGGGCGACGCCGACGTCGTCGTGGTGCACTCGGCGCCCACCCCGGCCGACGTGATCTTCGGCGCCGAGCTGCGGGACCTGGCCGCGCGGGGCGCGATCCGGCTGGTGGAGCGGCACACCGACACCGACGGGCTGCTCACCGTGGCCGACCTCGACCGTCTCGTGCCCGACCACCTCGACCGGGAGACCTGGGCCTGCGGCCCGCTCGGCCTGCTCGACGCCCTGGAGGCGCACTGGACGGCCGCGGGGCACGGCGACCGGCTGCACACCGAGCGGTTCCGGCCGACCGTCATCTCGCCCGGCGAGGGCGGCACCGTCACCTTCGCCCGCTCGGGCGTCACCGTCGACGCCGACGGCGCCACCCCGCTGCTCGACGCCGGCGAGAACGCCGGGGTGCTGATGCCCTCGGGCTGCCGGATGGGCATCTGCTTCGGCTGCGTCCTGCCGCTGCGCCAGGGCGCGGTTCGGGACCTGCGCAACGGGGAATTGACCACGGCGGTGCCCGGTGACGGCGTCCGCATCCAGACCTGCGTGTCGGCCGCCGCCGGCCCCTGCGACCTCGACCACTGACCGGAGTACCCGACGTGACCGTGATCCAGAACAAGCCCGACAACCCGATCGCCCACCTGAGCGCCGAGGACATCGAGACCATCGGCAGGGAACTCGACGCGATCCGCGCCAGGGTGGTCGCCGACCGGGGCGAGCGGGACGCCGCGTACATCCGCCGGGTCATCTCGACGCAGCGCAAGCTGGAACTGGGCAGCCGGGTCGTGCTGCTGTTCTCCCTCTTCCCGCCCGCCTGGATCGTGGGCACGGCCGGCCTGACGGTGGCGAAGATCCTGGAGAACATGGAGGTCGGCCACAACGTCCTGCACGGCCAGTGGGACTGGATGCGCGACCCGAAGATCCACTCCACCACCTGGGAGTGGGACCACGTCTCGCCCGCCGACCAGTGGAAGCACTCGCACAACGAGCTGCACCACACGTACACGAACGTCCTCGGCAAGGACAACGACCTCGGCTACGGCATCATGCGCGTCGACGAGGACCAGCGGTGGCACCCGTTCCACCTGGGCCAGCCGCTGTGGAACTTCATCAACGCCTGCTTCTTCGAGTACGGCATCGCCGCGTACGACCTGGAGCTGGGGCGCAACCTGCGCAAGGGCCGGCACAAGAAGCCGGAGTTCCGGGCCCGGGCGCGCGCCGTGGGCCGCAAGATCCGCCGTCAGGTGCTCAAGGACTACGTGGTGCACCCGCTGCTGTCGGGGCCCTCGTTCCTGCACACGCTGGCCGCCACCTTCACCGCCAACCTCCTGCGCAACCTGTGGAGCCACTCCGTGATCATGTGCGGGCACTTCCCGGAGGGCGTGGAGACCTTCTCCAGGCGCTCGATCGAGGGCGAGACCCGCGGCGAGTGGTACCTGCGGCAGATGCTCGGCTCGGCCAACATCAGCGGCAGCCGGCTGATGCACATCATGACCGGCAACCTGTCGTTCCAGATCGAGCACCACCTCTTCCCGGACCTGCCCAGCAACCGCTACCAGGAGATCGCCCCCGAGGTGCGGGCCCTGTTCGACCGCTACGGGCTGAAGTACACCACCGGCTCGCTGCCCCGGCAGGTCTTCTCCGCCTGGAAGAAGGTCGTCCGGCTGTCGCTGCCGAACCGGAAGGCGCCCCGCCGGGTCGACGACCGCCCCGCGCCGGCCCTCGCCGCGTCCGGGGTCTGACCCGCCGCCGGCGCCGCCGCCCGCCACGAAACGCGCTGGGCGGCGGCGCCGGCGTCCGCGTACAGTCGGGGCATGGAGATCAGGCACCTCTTCGCCGCCGCGGCCGCGCGAGCTTCGCGCTCGTCGGTCGCCGCCGCCTGACCCCACCAACACCCGCCGGCGACCGGAAACGGTCCGCCGGCTTCTTCGTATCCGTCGGCCCGCCGGTCCCCGGCGGCGGACCCTTTCCGGTCGTCTGACCCGGAAAGGCCACCGCCATGACGTACGACCCGATCAGCCGCACCTTCCTCGACTTCTTCCGCGAGCGCGGCCACGAACTCGTGCCCGACGGCTCCCTGATCCCGCCGCCGGGCGACCCGGTGCTCTTCACCACCTCCGGGATGCACCCCCTGACCCCCTACCTGGAGGGTCGGCCCCACCCGCTGGGCCGGCGGCTGGTGAACGTGCAGCGCTGCCTGCGCACCACCGACCTGGACGAGGTGGGCGACCCGACCCACCTGACCCTGTTCTCGATGCTGGGCTCCTGGTCGCTCGGCGACTACGACCTGCCGCGCAGCCTGCGGTGGGGCTACGAGCTGCTGCGCGACGGCTTCGGCGTGCCGCACGACCGGATGCACGTGACGGTCTTCGGCGGCGACGACCAGGTCGGCCCGGACGAGCCGTCGCTGCGCACGTGGGGGGAGCTGGGCCTGCCCGTGGAGCTGACCGGGGAGGAGAACTGGTGGTCCAACGGGCCGACCGGGCCGTGCGGGCCCGACACGGAGATCTTCCTCTGGACCGGCGAGGGCCCGCCCCACGGCACCCCCGGCACCGACGACCGGTGGATGGAGGTCTGGAACCACGTGGGGATGCGCTACCACCGGCACCCCGACGGTCGGCTGTCGCCGCTGCGGCAGCCCAACGTGGACACCGGGATGGGCCTCGAACGGCTGGAGATGGTGCTGCGCGGGCACCGCTCGGTCCACGAGGGCGAGGGCCTCGTGCCGTGGGCGCGCGGCGTGTCCGACGTGTGGGGCCTGCGGGACGGGGCGCTGCGCCTGGTCGGCGACCACCTGCGCACGGGCGTGGTGGTGGTCGGCGACGGCGTACGGCCCTCGAACACCGGCCGCGGCTACGTGCTGCGCCGGCTGTTGCGCCGCACGCTCACCACGCTGTGGCGCGACGACGCGTCCAGGACCCTGTCCGACCTGCCGACCGGGCCGGTACGGCACACCCTCGACGGGTTCCGGCAGTCCGTCACCGTCGACGAGGTGCGGGACGTGTTCTCCGGCGAGGAACGGCGGTTCCGGGAGCTGCTGCGGCGCGGGCGGCCGGTGGTCTCCCGGCGCCGGTCCCGGGGACCGCTGACCGAGGAGGACTACCGCGACCTGCACGACACCCACGGGCTGCCGCGCGAGCTCGTCGACGGCCTGCTGGCCGAGGTGGCCTGACCGCGTCGCCCGTCGCGGCGCACCGGTGGCGGGCGGTGCGCGCCGTGTCGACGCCGGGCGGGTCGCCGCTGCCGTCCGGGACGGTGGCGGGTGCTGCCCGCGCCGTGCCGACGCCCGGTGGGCCGCCGCTGCCGTCCGGGACCGGGGTCACCGGTCCCGGACGGCAGCGGGAGACGGCCGCTACCCGGCGTAGGTCTCGAACTCGGCGACCTTCGGCGCGCCGCCCGAGCTGGTGACCCTGAAGGTGATCTTGGTCAGTGACGTCGCGGGGAAGGCGATGACGCCCGCCCCGCTGCCGGCGGCCAGGACGGCGCCGTTGGCGTGGTTGACGAGCTGCCAGGACCCGATGCTGCCCTGGGTGCCCGACGGCTCACGGATGACGACCCGGGACACCGTGGTGGCGGAACCCCACTTGATCGAGATGTCGCCGGTCGCGCCGGCCGGCGACCAGTGGGTGCTCAGGCTGCCGTCGCGCACGTTGCCATAGCTCGTGCCGTCGGCCTTGCTGGAGCCGTCGGAGCCGGCCCCGATGCTGAGGTTGGTGCCACCGGGCTGGGTCGGTCCCGGCGTCGGGCTGGTGGGCGCCGGCGTCGGGCTGGTGGGGCCCGGCGTGGGGGTGGTCGGCCCCGGCGCGGGGGTGGTCGGCGTCGGTGCCGGGGTCTGCGGCGAGCAGCTGCCGTTCGACTCCCGCAGGCCCGTGTTGGCGCCCGCCGTCTGGCGCACGACGTCCGGCACGCAGGCGGCCCCGTCCAGGCTGTACGGGTACGGGATGCTGACGCTGGTGTTGGACTGCGGGTTGGGCCCGGCGGGGTTGTTGTCGGTGCCGGGGCTGGACCAGGTCACGTTGTCGAAGACGTTGCCGGCGACCTGCCAGTAGCCGGCCTCGCTGGTGTAGAACGTGCCCAGGACGTCCTTGGAGTTGCGGAAGTAGTTGTTCTCCACCTTGGCCTTGGCCCCGGCCCGCGAGTTGATGCCGGACTCGTGCAGGCTCACGTAGTGGTTGTTGTAGATGTGGGCGATGCCGCCGCGCAGCAGGGGCGTGCGGGAGTCGATGTTCTCGTACAGGTTGTGGTGGAACGTGACGAAGCCGTTCGAGCGGTCGCTCTCGCTGGAGCCGATGAGGCCGCCGCGGCCGGAGTTGCGCAGGATGCTGTACGACAGGGTGACGTACTGGGTGTTGTCCTTCATGTCGAAGAGGCCGTCGAAGCCCTCCGACTCCCCGCCCGAGGCCTCCAGGGTGGCGTGGTCCACCCAGACGTTGCGGACGCCGCTCTCCATGCCGATGGCGTCACCGCCGTTGGAGGTGGGCGAGCCGGACTTCTTGACGTTCCGGATGGTCACGTTCCGGATGATGATGTTGCGGGACTCGCGGATGTGGATGCCCAGCTGGTCGAAGACGGCTCCGGTGCCGACCCCGATGATCGTGACGTTGCTGATCTGCTTGAGCTCGATCACGCCGTCGGCGGTGCTGCAGCTGGCGCCCGACACCTTGGTGGTGTTGCCGTGGTTGATGGTCCCCTGGACCTCGATGATGATCGGGGTGCTGCTGCTGGCCCGGGTGCACAGGGCCGTGTGGATCCCGGTGCCCGTGCTGACCCGTACCGTCTGTCCGCCCGCGCCGCCGGTGGTCCCGCCGTTCTGGGTCGCGTAACCGGTGGCGGCGCCGGCGGCCGCCGACGCCTCCTGCGTCGGCAGGACCGCCACGCCGATCGCGGCCCCGACGGCTGTCGTGGCCAGTGCCACCTGGAGTCGCAGTGCGACTGGTCGTCTCATCTTCGCCTCACCTTCGTGTGAAATGCCGGGTGTTGCTGCCACGAGCCGTGTCCTGCCGGCGGCGCCGTCGTGGCTGCCGACGTGTCGCCGGTCGCCGGACGGGTCGCTCGTCGACCCGGCTGTGGGGGTGCTCTTCTCGATGTGGATCGGGTCGGCGGTTCCGCTCCGGCCTCGACCCGTCGAGGTCGGCAGCGTCGACCGCGAGGCCGCCCTGACCGTGCTTCCGCCCGTTCCGCCTGTGGTGGTGCCGTCGCCCGTGTCCCGGAAAGCGCTTTCCAGCGAGGATAGGGACCTGTCTATCGCTATGGCAAGAACCTATCCGGATGATGGTGTTATGACCTGATCCGCCCGCCCCGGCGGCCGGCGGCGGTCGCCGCGCCCCGCCCGCCGGCCACCGGCGTCGGGTGGTGCGGCGGCCGGCCGGATCAGTCAGGATGACCTGCGCGAGGGCATGCCGGGCCGCGCCGCGGCCGACGGCCCGCCCGTCGACGGAAGGAGACCCGTGTCGTCCACCCTGCTCTCCCGTCGTGACCTGCGCTTCCTGCTGCACGACTGGCTGGACGTGACCCGGCTGACCGAGCGGCACCGCTATGCCGAGCACTCCCGGGAGACCTTCGACGCCGTGCTGGAACTCGCCGAGCGGGTCGCCGCCGAGCGGTTCGCCCCGCACAACCGGGCCGCCGACCTCGCCGAGCCCACCTTCGACGGCCGCCGGGTGCACACCATCCCGCAGGTCAAGCAGGCCCTCGACGTCTTCGCCGAGACCGGGCTGCTGGGCGCCGGCATGGACGCGTCGGTCGGCGGCATGCAGCTTCCGCACGTCGTACGGGCCGCCTGCTTCGCCTGGCTCCAGGCCGCCAACGTCGGCACCTCCGCGTACCCGCTGCTGACCCTCGGCAACGCCAACCTGCTGCTGGCGCACGGCAGCCCCGAGCAGATCGACACCTGGGTCCGGCCGATGGTGCAGGGGCGCTTCTTCGGCACGATGTGCCTCTCCGAGCCGCAGGCCGGCAGCTCGCTGGCCGACATCACCACCCGCGCCGAGCCGCAGGACGACGGGACGTACCGGCTGCACGGCACCAAGATGTGGATCTCCGGCGGCGACCACGAGCTGTCGGAGAACATCGTCCACCTGGTGCTCGCCCGGATCCCCGGCGGCCCGCCCGGGGTGAAGGGGATCTCGCTGTTCATCGTCCCGAAGGTGCTGCTGCGCGACGACGGCGCGCTCGGCGCCCGCAACGACGTCGTGCTGGTCGGCCTCAACCACAAGATGGGCTACCGGGGCACCACCAACACGCTGCTCAACTTCGGCGAGGGCGTGCACCGGCCCGGCGGGCGCCCCGGCGCGGTCGGCTACCTGGTCGGCGAGCCACACCAGGGACTGGCGCAGATGTTCCACATGATGAACGAGGCGCGCATCGGGGTGGGGGCCGGCGCCACCGCCCTCGGCTACACCGGCTACCTCAAGTCCCTCGCGTACGCCCGGCAGCGGCCGCAGGGCCGCCCGCTGGCCGACAAGGACCCGGGCACGCCGCAGGTGCCCATCGTCGCCCACCCGGACGTACGACGGATGCTGCTGGCGCAGAAGAGCTACGTGGAGGGCGCCCTGGCGCTCGTCCTCTACTGCGGTCGGCTGCTCGACGAGGAGCACACCGCGCCGGAGGCGGCGGACCGGGAGCGGGCGCGGCTGCTGTTGGACGTGCTCACCCCGATCGCGAAGAGCTGGCCGTCGCAGTGGTGCCTGGCCGCCAACGACCTGGCCATCCAGGTGCACGGCGGCTCCGGCTACACCCGCGACTACGACGTCGAGCAGCACTGGCGGGACAACCGGCTCAACCCGATCCACGAGGGCACCCACGGCATCCAGGCGCTGGACCTGCTGGGGCGCAAGGTCACCATGCGCGACGGAGCCGGGCTGGCGCTGCTGGTGGAGACGGTCCGGGCCACGACCGCCCGCGCGTGGAAGGCCGGGGGCGAGGCCGCCGAGCTGGCCGCCTCGCTCGGCGCCGCCCTCGACCGGGTCGCCCTGGTCACCCGGCGGCTGTGGAGCACCGGCGACCCGGAGGTGGCGCTGGCCAACGCCAGCGTCTACCTGGAGGCGGTCGGCCACGTGGTGATCGCGTGGATGTGGCTGGAGCAGCTGCTCGTCGTCGAGGCGGCCGGCGGCCCCGGCGACGGCCCGGACGCCGACCTGCACGCCGGCAAGCGGCAGGCCGCCCGGTACTTCTTCCGACACGAGCTGCCCCGCACCGGCCCGCAGTTCGACCTGCTGGACAGCCTCGACCGGACCACGCTGGAGATGCGCGACGACTGGTTCTGACCGCCGCCCGTCGGGACCGCCGGTGCGCGGCCCGCCTATCCTTGCCAGCCATGAACCCCGGTGACGTGACCGCCCCACCGCCCGCCGACGGCGCCGAGGAACGGCTGGAGATCCTGCGGCGCTGGTGGCGGCTGCCGGCTCCCGCGCGACGCGAGGTCCGGCTGCTCAGCCGCTCCGGACGGCACCACCCGGACCGGGAGATCGCCTGGGTGGCCTGGCGGTGGGCGCAGGTCGTGCTGCCGCCGGGAGCGCCGGAACCGGGCCGGGCCCGCAACATGCTCAGCGCGGCCGGCTTCTGGGTGCTGATCCTGCTGGACCTGACCACCGGCGTCGATCCGACGGACCCGCCCGAGCCACGGTGGCTCGACCGCCGCCGGGCCCGGCGCGTCCTGCGGGCCGGCCCACCCGTCGCCTGACCGGGCGGCGGCCGGGGCAACCGCGATGACGCCCGACGGGGTGCCGGCCGCCCCGAACCGCACCACCCGCGGCTGCACCGCCTGACCTCCGACACCGCGTCGCCCACCACGGACGGCCGGGCGGCGGCGGTGTCAGCCGTCGGCGAGCAGCCGGTCGCGGACCTCGCGGCGCAGGACCTTGCCGATCTGGGAGCGGGGCAGGTCCTCGACGACGACCACGCGGCGGGGCACCTTGTACCCGGCCAGGTGTCGCCGGCACGCCGCCCGGACGTCCGCCTCGTCGGGCGGCTCGGCGCCCTCGTCCAGGACGACCGCCCCCACCACCTCCTCGCCGCCGTGCTCGCCGGGCAGGCCGACCACCGCGGCGTCGCGGACGCCGGGGACGCGGCGCAGCGCGTCCTCCACCTCCGACGGGTAGACGTTGAACCCGCCGGTGATGATCAGCTCCTTGATCCGGTCGACCACGCTGACGAAGCCGTCGGCGTCGGCCACCACGACGTCCCCGGTGCGCAGCCAGCCGTCGGGCAGCAGCGCCGCCGCCGTCTCCGCCGGGCGGTTCCAGTAGCCGGCGAACACCTGCGGCCCCCGGATCAGCAGCTCGCCCGCCTCGCCGGGGGCGCGGTCGCGCGACGGGTCCTCGGGGTCGACGATGCGGATGTCGGTGGACGGGAACGGCACGCCGACCGTGCCCGGCCGGCGGGCGGGGGAGACCGGGTTGCCGAGCGCGACGGGGGAGGTCTCGGTCATGCCGTAGCCCTCGACGAGCAGCCCGCCGGTGACCGACTCCCACAGCTCGACCGTCGCCGGGGGCAGCGCCATGGCGCCGGAGATGGCGTACCGGGCCGAGGAGAGATCGACCCCGCGTTCCCGGGCGGCCGTGGCGAGCTTCTCGTAGATCGGCGGGACGGCGGGCAGGAAGGTCGGCGGCCGGCGGCGCACCGCCTCCAGCGTCTGGTCCAGGTCGAAGCGGGGGAAGAGCACCAGCGTGGCGCCGATGCCCACCGAGAAGGTGAGGCAGAGCGTCAGCCCGTACGCGTGGAACAGCGGCAGCACCGCGTACACCGTCTCCTCGCCGTCGCGCAGGCCCGGCACCCAGGCGCGGCCCTGCGCCGCGTTGGTCCGCAGGTTGCGGTGGCTCAGGATGGCGCCCTTCGGCGTGCCGGTGGTGCCGCCCGTGTACTGCAACAGCGCCGTGTCGTCCGGGCCGGGGGCGGGGTGCGCGGCGTCGAGGGGGGTGGTCGCGGCGACCATCCGTTCCCAGGACAGGGCCCCGGGCGCGGGCCCGGTCATCGCCGCGCGGGTGGCCCGCGCCCGGGCCAGCGGCAGCCGCAGCGCCCACCGCTTGCGCCGGGGCAGCGCCCGGGTGAGGTCTACCGCGACCACCGTCTCGACGGCCGTCGCGCCGGCGCTGTCGCGGACGAGGGGGACGATCTTGTCCCAGACCACCGCGACCCGGGCGCCGTGGTCGGCGAGCTGCCGGGTGAGCTCCTGCGCGGTGTAGAGCGGGTTGTGCTCCACCACCACCGCGCCGAGTCGCAGCACGGCGTAGAAGGCGACCACGTGCTGCGGGCAGTTCGGCAGCACCAGCGCCACCCGGTCGCCCCGGCCGACGCCGAGCCGGCGCAGCGCCTCGGCCGCCCGGCGCACCTGGTCGTCCAGCTCGGCGTACGTGGTGCCGGCGCCGAAGAAGTCCAGGGCGACCCGGGGGCCGAACCGGCGGGCGGCGTCGCGCAGCAGGTCGACCAGGGACTCGTCGGACGGCGCGACGGTCGCCGGTACGCCCGGGGCGTAGCTGCGCAGCCAGGGCCTGTCCGCGCTCAGGTCCATGTCTCTCCTCCGCCCGTGCGTACGATCGCCTACCCCACGGTAACCTACGGTCGCGTAGGTAGCGGCCGGGGTCCCCGGGCGGCACCGGTCGCGGGCACGCCGGGGCTCGGCCTCGAGCAGGCGCTCAGGCGTCGTCAGCGGCGCCCGGCGGAATGGCGCATCGCCTGCCGTCCCTTGACCACCGCCAGGACGACGACCACGGCCAGCGCCACCGCGCCGATGATCACCAGCCAGCGGACCGCCTCCAGCAGCAGCCCGAGCAGGACGAGCGCGCCGGCGATGACGCCGACGACCCAGAGCATGCTCCGCATGTCCACCTCCCGTGACTCCGGCCGCAGTGGCGCGGCCTCCGGGCCCGCCTTCCCGGTCCGTCCCGGGCCATGCCGCCGCGACCCCGATGCCCGGGCCCGACGGGCCGCAGGGCCGCGTCAGCGCTGGGCGACGTAGACCGTGTTGGCCGACTGCCCGCCGGTCAGCGGGTTGGCGAACGGGACGACGTGCGCCCGCGCGGTGCGGAACACGGCGGTGAGGACCGCCTCGAAGTCGGCATCGGGCGGGTCGTCCGACCAGAGGGCGAACACCCCGTCCGGGTGCAGGTGGGCGGCGAGCCGGCGCAGGCCGTCGGCGGTGTAGAAGGGGGCGTGGCCGGGGTGCAGCACGTGGCGCGGCGAGTGGTCCACGTCGAGCAGCACGGCGTGGAACCGCCGCCCCGGCTCCTGCGGGTCGAAGCCGGTGCCGTCGGCCACGGCGGCGAAGAAGTCGGCCCGCACGAACCGGGTACGCGGGTCGGCGGCCAGCCCGGCGGCGAAGGGCAGCAGCCCCCGGCGGTGCCAGTCGATGACGTCCTCGATCGCCTCCACCACCAGCAGCGAGCCGACCCGGTCGTCGGAGAGCGCGGTGCGGGCGGTGTAGCCGAGACCGAGGCCGCCGACGACCACGTCGAGCCCCTGCCCGGACAGGGGAGCCAGGCCCAGCCGGGCCAGCTCGATCTCCGCGACGGGGAAGAGGCTGGACATCAGGAACTCGTCGTCGAGCTTGACCTCGTACACCTCGACGTCGAGCGACGGGTCGCGGCGCCGGCGCAGGCTGATGAGGCCGATCGGGGTCTCCCGC
This sequence comes from Micromonospora sp. DT178, assembly GCF_049841695.1. Taxonomy (NCBI): domain Bacteria; kingdom Bacillati; phylum Actinomycetota; class Actinomycetes; order Micromonosporales; family Micromonosporaceae; genus Micromonospora; species Micromonospora sp. DT178. The sequence goes on along the minus strand of NZ_JBNCKV010000012.1, from coordinate 23,953 downwards.
CAGGCCAGTTCCTCGAATCGCACGCCCACGGGCCCGGATGCTACCCGCCGCCGCCCCGGGCCCCGGCGGCCGGCACGCGCATTCCTCCCGCCCGGCCGGGTATGCCTACCCGTCGAGGGCCACCCCACCGGGGGGCCGGGCAGGAGGCGCACGGTGGCGGACATGCTGGCCGGACGGCTGCACCTGACGGAACGGGCGCTGCGGATGGAGTCGGTGCCGGTGCCCGAGCCGCAGGACGGGCAGGTGCGCATCCGGGTCGAGGCGGCGGGCGTCTGCCTGTCCGACGTGCACCTGATCGACGGCACCCTCACGCCGCTGTACCTGCCCGGCGACGTGGTGACGCTGGGGCACGAGGTCGCCGGGGTGGTCGACGCGTTCGGCGACGACGTCGAGGGCTGGCAGCCCGGCCAGCGGGTGCTGCTCCAGGCGGGGGAGCGGGACCGGCGCGGCACCGTGCTGACCCGGGGCGTGGACTACGACGGCGGCTGGGCCGAGTACGTCGTCGCCAGCGAGGACACGGTGGTGCCGATCCCGGACGACCTGCCCTTCGAGCAGGCCTGCATCATTCCCGACGCGGTCTCCACCCCCTGGGCGGCGGTGACGGACACCGCGCGGACCCGCCCCGGCGAGGCGGTCGGGGTGTGGGGCGTGGGCGGGCTGGGCGCGCACGCCGTCCAACTGCTGCGCCTGGTGGGCGCGGCCCCGGTGATCGCGGTGGAACCGCTGGCGGCGGCGCGGGACCGGGCGTCGGCCCTGGGGGCCGACGCGGTGCTCGACCCGGCCGACGCCGCGTTCCGCGAGACCGTGCTGGAGTTGACGGGCGGGCGAGGGCTGGACGTCGCGTTCGACTTCGCCGGGGTGACCGCCGTACGCGAGCAGGCGTTGACCGTGCTCGCCCGCCGGGGCCGGCTGGTCCTCGCGGGCATCGCCAACAAGCCGGTGACGATCGCCTCGGACAGCCCGTTCAACTACTTCCAGCAGGCGGTGCTCGGCCACTACGGCTCGGAGCCCGAGCACGTCGAGCAGTTGGTGTCCCTGGCCCGGCAGCGCCGGCTCGACCTGTCGGCGTCGATCAGCGACGTGCTGCCGCTGGCCGACGCCGAGGAGGCGGTGCGGCGGGTGCACACCAAGCAGGGCGACCCGATCCGGCTGATCCTGCGCCCCTGAGCGGTCCCGCTACGTCCGGTCGGGCCGGCTCCGGCGGTCGGGCCGGCTCCGATCATCGGGCCGGCGGGGACGCCGGCGTCGCACCCCCGCTACCGCTACCGCGACCGCCGTCGCCGCCGTCGCCAGGGCGACGGTCCACAGCCGGGGGTCCGTCCGCAGGTGCGCGGGCAGTTGCCCGGCCAGGACGAGCACGCCCATCGTCGCCACGAACCAGCCGAACGCGCGGCGCAGCACGTCCTCCCGGACGCGCCCCGCGAGCCGGCCGCCGGCGAGGCTGCCGACCACGGCGGCGGTGGTCACGGCGGTGGCCAGGCCCGGATCGATGTCGACGGTGGACAGGTAGCCGGCCAGCCCCGCGAACGACTTCATCGCGATGACCACGAGCGAGGTGCCGACGGCGACCGGCACCGGCAGGCCGCCGAGCAGGGCGAGGGCGGGCACCACCAGGAACCCGCCGCCGGCGCCGACCAGCCCGGTGACCAGCCCGACCACGACGCCGTCGAGGAGCACCCGCGGTGTCGAGGGCTCGCGCCGTTCCCGCCCCGCGTCGTCGCGCCGGCCGCGCAGCATGGCCGCCGCGGTGGCGAGCATCATCAGGGCGAAGCCGGCGAGCAGGAGCGCGGCCGGGACGAACGCGGCCAGGCGGCCTCCGGCGTACGCGCCGGCCATGCCCGCGATCCCGAAGAGCAGGCCGGTGCGCCACCGCACCCGGCCGGCCCGGGCGTGCGGCAGCGCGCCCACGGCGCTGGTCACCCCGACGACGAGCAGCGAGGTGGCGATCGCCTCCCTCGCCGGCAGGTCGGCGACGTAGAGCAGCAGCGGTACGGCGAGGATGGACCCGCCGCCACCGAGCAGGCCGAGGCTGACCCCGATGAGGACGGCCAGCGCGACGGTCAGCGCGAGGTCGCCGGTCACGGCAGGGGCCGGGGCGTCGGGTGGGCCCCGAGCCGACCGACGACGGTCTCCACGTCGCAGCTCGCGCCCCGGTTGTAGGGGAGCCTGCCCAGCAGCATGCCGAGCGCGCAGGTGTCGGTGACGGCGGCGAAGGTGAGCCCGGCGCCGATGAGGCCGGCGACCCACTTCAGGCCGGGTACGAAGACCGAGCCGAGGATGCTGAGCAGCACGATCGAGCCGGCGACGAGGCGGACCTGCCGCTCCAGCTCCCAGCGGGGCGTGCCCCGTCGGACCGGTCCCTGGGCGGCCTGCCACGCGGTCATCCCGCCGTCGAGGATCCTGAGGTCGGGCAGCCCGACGCCGGCGAGGGCCTGCCCGGCCCGGGCGGCGCGGGCCCCGGAGCGGCAGATCAGCACCACGGTCTCGTCGAGGTGTCGCCGCAGCTCCTCGCGGTGCTCCCTGAGCACGTCGAGCGGCACGTTGTAGGCGCCGGGGACGTGGGCCGTCTCGAACTCCGCGGGGGTGCGCACGTCCAGCATGCGGGGAGCGCGGCCGGAGTCGACCAGCTCGCGCAGCGTGGCGGCGTCGAGGGTGGTGGGCGGGGCGTTCGGTGAAGTGGTCATTTCTCCTCGTTCAGCAAAGGCTCGCCCGTGGAAGGGCAGGGTGAGCCGGACCGCCGTCGATCGGCGGCGAGCGCGCGTCGCCGTGCGGACGACCGGTGGCGGCCCGGCGCGTACGCGAGGGGGCCGGCGGTGTGGCGTCGGTCAGGCGTCGCCGGGGCTCATGGCGACCCCGGCGGCCTCGGCCCGGCCGAACTTGTCGTCGATCACGACGACCTCGCGGCCCGCGTTGGCCAGCAGCGAGGCGGCGGCGGTGGCCCGGTAACCGGAGCCGCAGTGCACCCAGATGGTGCCGGCGGGCACCTCGGCGAGGCGCCCGGGCAGGTCGGGCAGGGGGATGTGCACGGCGCCCTCGACGTGACCGGCGGTCCACTCGTTGGTCATCCGGACATCGAGCACCACGTCCGGGGCGGGCAGCCCCGCCGGGGTGTCGCCGGCCCGGGCGGCGGCCAGCGCGGGAAAGTCGGCCATGCGCAGCTCGCGGAGCTGCCCCGGCTCGGTGGACCACCGGTCGGGGTCGCCGGTGGCCCGGGCGGCCGGCCGGTCGATGCCGATGCGGACCAGCTCGCGCTGGGCGTCGGCGACCTGCTCCTCGGTCTCCGCCAGCAGGGTGAGCGGTGCGCCCCAGTCGATGAGCCAGCCGAGCCAGGTCGACATCGGGCCGTCGAGTCCGAGGGCGACGGTGCCCGCCAGGTGCGACGTGGCGTACGCCTTGCGGTGGCGCAGGTCGACGACCCACTGGCCGGCGGCGACCCGCTCCCGCAGCTCGGCGGCGTCGGCCCGGGTGATCGGGGTGAGGTCCACCGGCGCCGGGCCGGCGAGGTTCGCCACGCCCATGTGGGCGTAGTACGCCGGGTAGGCGTCGAGCCCGGCGAGGGTCTCGGTGACGAACTCGTCGGCGGCCAGCCGCAGCACGGGGTTGGCCCGCTTCTCCCGGCCGATGGTCGACTCGGACGCGTCGGACTGGCCGGCCGAGCAGAAGCTGCCGAACCCGTGGGTGGGCCACACCTCGGCGCCGTCGGGCAGCAGGTCGGCCAGGCGCCGGGCCGAGGCGTGCTGGTGGTGGGCGAGTTCGTGCGCGTGCTGCTCGCCGAGCAGGTCTGTGCGCCCGGTGGTGCCGAACAGCAGTGAGCCGCCGGTGAAGACGCCGACCGGGCGCCAGCCGGAGTCGTCGGCCTCGTCGAGCACGTATGACAGGTGGTGGAACGTGTGCCCGGGGGTGGCGAGCACCCGCAGCCGCAGCGCGCCGGAGACGGGCACGGTGTCGCCGTCGGCGACCGGCGTCCGGTCGAAGTCGACCTCGTCGTCCGCGGCGACGAGGTAGCGGGCCCCGGTCAGCCGGGCCAGCTCCAGGCCACCGGAGACGTAGTCGTTGTGGATGTGGGTCTCCACCACGTGGGTGACGCGCACGCCCTTCTCGCCGGCCAGGTACAGGATCCGGTCGATGTCGCGCTGGGGGTCGACCACGATCGCCACCGTGCCGTCGGAGGCCAGGTAGCTGCGGTCGCCGAGCGAGGACGTCGCGATGACGGACACCTCAACTGCCATTGCCGAACTCCTTGTGGGATCAAATACCCCGGGGGGTATGCGGCGGACACACGTCGGGTGTGTGGACGTGTGCACTCTGTCTACCCGCACACGTCGCTGTCACGCAACGTGTGCGATGCGCTTCTTTCGGTGGCGGTCAGGCGAGGGCGAGGAAGAGCTTCTCCAGCTCCTCCTCGGTCATCTCCGGGGAGTCGCCCCGCTCCCGGGCGGCGGTGCAGTGCCGCATGCCGGAGGCGATGATCTTGAAGCCGGCCCGGTCGATCGCCTTCGACACCGCGGCGAGCTGGGTCAGCGCCTCGCGGCAGTCCTGGCCGGTCTCCATCATCTCGATGACCGCGTTGAGCTGGCCCCGGGCCCGCTTCAGGCGGGTCAGAGCCTCGCTCGTCATCTCGGGTCGCAGCTTCACCGCGCGCCTCCTCGCTCTCTCCCCGCATACCCCGGGGGGTACCCGTACATGCCCATGCTATCCCCTCCGGCGAGAGGCGTCCGCGTCCGCGCGGTGATCCTGCTCGCACCACCGGGGCTCGACACCGGAATCCCGGTGCCGCCGCGACGCAGGGTCCTCGGGGCATCGACGCAACGCTTATCCTGTGCCCCGACCGCCCCACGGGAAGGGATGCGATGCCGTCGCGGCAGGACCAGCTGCACTCGTACCAGTTCACCGTCCAGCGGGCCGTCGCCGCCCTGGTGATGCGGGAGACCGACCCGGCGCAGTCGCCGTTCCGGCGGCTCGCCGGCGCCGGCCTGGCCAGCGTGCTGGTCGCGGCCATCGGCCTGGGCGGCTTCGCCCTCTACGGCCTCTTCACCGGGGGCGGCAGCACGTGGCGCGACCCGGGCGCGGTGATCGTGGAGAAGGAGTCCGGCGCCCGGTTCGTCTACCGGGAAGAAAAGCTGCACCCGGTGCTCAACTACGCGTCGGCCCTGCTGATCATCGGCGCGGACCGGCCGAAGACCGTGCTCGTCTCCCGGCGCGCCATCGACGGGGTGCCGCGCGGGCTGCCGCTGGGCATCGCCGACGCCCCCGACTCGCTGCCCGCCAGGGGCCGGCTCTCCACCGCGCCGTGGACGGTCTGCTCGGTCGCCGCCGAGGCCGACCGCACGACGCCCCGCTCGGCGCTGCTGATCGGCGCGACCGCCGGCGGCGGCCGGGCCCTGGGCGACGACGCGCTGCTGCTGCGCCACCCCGACGGCGGGCTGCACCTCGTCTGGCACCAGCACCGCTACCTGGTACGCGACCCCAACCGGGTGCTGGCCGCCCTGGCGGCCACCCGGGCCCGGGCGGTCCCGGCGGCCCCGGCCCTGCTCAACAGCCTGCCCGCCGGCGCCGACCTCGCCCCGCTGGCCCTGCCGGCCGAGGGGGAGCGCTCCGCGCGGGTGTCGGGGGCGCGGATCGGCGACGTCTACCTGGTGCGCAACTCCGGCGGCGGCCGGCAGTACGCCGTCGCGCTGCGGGACGGACTGGCCGGCATCACCGAGTTGCAGGCCGGCCTGCTGCTGGCCCGCACCGGCCAGCGCGAGCCGGAGCCGATCACGCTCGGGCGCTTCGCGGCGCTGCCCAAGCTGCCCGACCTCGCCCCGACGGGCCCCACCGCCCCGCCGACCGCGCCGCCCCGGCTGGCCGCCGCCGACGGGACGGGGCTCTGCGCCCGGGTGGGCGACGACGGCGGCGTCGCGGAGGTCCGGCTCGGCGTGCGGCTGCCCGACCTCGCCGCCGCGCCGCGCACCGCCCCGGCGGCCGGGGGTGGGGTGCGCGCCGACCACGTCGTGGTGGAGCCGGGCCGCGGCGCGGTGGTCGAGGCGGTCGCGGCGCCCGGCGCGACCGGCGGCGCGGTCTCCGTGGTCACCGACCTGGGCCGGCGCTACGTCCTCGCCGGCGGCGAGGTGCTGGGCACGCTCGGCTACCGCGACGTGCGGCCGGTGCGGCTGCCGGCCAGCCTGGTCGCCCTGGTCCCCGCCGGCGCCACGCTCGACCCGGCCGCCGCGCGGGTCGTCGCCGCCCCCGCCTGAGCGCGCCGCCCGCCCGGGCTCGACCGGCCCCGCCGGCCGGTCCGGCGCGGGGTTCAGTCGGCGGGGCGGCGCAGCACGGTGACGGCGAAGTCGGCGTCGTCGCGCCACGGGCGCAGGTCCCAGGTGGCGAAGCGGTGCTCCAGCCGCAGGCCGGCGGCGACCGCGTCGGCGTCGAACCCGGTCAGCGGGTAGCCCCGGTCGGTGCCGAAGCCGACCGCCAGCACGCCGTCGGGCCGCAGGTGGGCGGCGACGCGACGGAGCACCTCCCGCTCGGTGCCGGGAGCGACGAAGGCCAGCACGTTCCCGGCCACGACCGCCGCGTCGAACGGCTCCGGTTCGCCGGCCGCCGCCAGGTCCAGCTCCGCCAGGTCGGCGACCAGCCAGCGCGGGCCCGGGTGATCGGCGCGGGCGGCCTCGACCAGCGCCGGATCGGCGTCCACCCCGACCACGCTGTGGCCCCGGTCGGCCAGGGCCGCGCCCACCCGGCCGGTGCCGCAGCCGGCGTCGAGGATCCGGGACCCGGGCGCGACCATCGCGTCCAGCAGCCGGGCCTCGCCGGCCAGGTCGGCCCCCTCGGCGGCCAGCCGGCGGAACCGGTCGATGTACCACTGCGAGTGCTCCGGACCGGTTTCGGTCTCCCATCGGGTCGGGTTTCCCATGCCGCCACCGTAGCCGGGTCCCCGGTGCTCCCGCGGCGGCGGGGCGGACGACGGGAACGCCCTGGCGGTGCCGCGGGCCGGTCAGGCCGGGCCTGCTCAGGTCGGCAGGACGCCGCCGGGGCGTCCTGCCGGCGGGCCGCCGGAGCGGGCCGACGGATCGACGACCCAGTGGTTGGTGCGGAAGAGGCGTCCGGCGAACTCCGTCTGCTCCTCGCCGACGAAGACGAAGCCGCCCGACCGACAGATGGCGTTCGACGCCGCATTCGTCGTGGCGGGGAAGGCGTGGACGAGGCCCCACCGGCCGTCCGCCCGGACCAGGTCGAGCACGGCGCGGACGGCCCTGCCTGCCAGGCCCCTGCCCTGGTGCTCCGGCACGACCATCCAGCCGATCTCCGAGACGCCCCCGTGGGGGTACAACGTCACCGTTCCGGCCGCCTCCGCGCCGCCGTCGGGGATGATCATCTTGATCCAGGCGCTGCCGTCCCGCACGGTCTCGAGGTCACGCCGAAGCTGGGCGGCCACGCGGTCACGCGGCTGCGGGCCGCCCAGCTCCACCATCACGGCCGGATCGCAGCGCAGGCGTACGTAGACGTCGAGGTCGTCCGGCTGCACGTCGCGCAGCAGCACCCCGGCAGCGGGCGGGGCAGCCGCGGACGGGGCGTCGGGGAGCGCGTCGGGGGAGGAATCCACCCGGCACATCCTCCGTCGGCGCCCACGGCGCGGCAACCCCGCCCACGGCCTCAGCCCTTCTCCGCGCCGCTGGTGAGCCCCTCGGTGAGCAGGCGCTCGCTGGCGAAGAAGAGGATCACGATGGGCAGGGTGAGGATCACCGAGCCGGCCATGAGCACCGTCTTCGGCACCTCGACGCCGTCCGCGAGCTGCGCCAGCCCCAGCGACACCGTCCACCGGTGCGGCTTGTCGACCAGGAACAGCAGGGCGAACAGGAACTCGTTCCAGGCGATCATGAAGTCGTACAGGGCGACGGCCATGATGGACGGCGCCGCCAGGGGGAGGCTGACCCGGCGGATGATGCCGAGCCGCCCGGCGCCGTCGATCGCGGCCGACTCCTCCAGGCTGACCGGGATGGTCTCGAAGTAGTTGCGCAGCATGTAGACCGAGACCGGCAGGGTCTGCGAGATGTAGACCAGCACCAGGCCGAGCAGCGAGCCGCGCAGCCCGGCCCGGGTGAAGACCACGAAGAGCGGGATGGCGATGACGATCGACGGGAACAGGTAGACCGCCAGGAAGAGGAAGTCGACCTGCCGCCGGCCGAAGAACCGCAGCCGGGCGACCGCGTACGCGCCGGGGATCGCCACGGCCAGCGTCAGCAGCGTCGCCGCGACGGCGACCAGGCCGCTGTTGCGCATGAAGGTGAGGAAACCCTGGCCGCCGTCGTCGACGGCCTTCACCACCTCGGCGTACGTGTCGAAGGTCAGCTCGCCGAGGCCCACCACCAGCGAGCCGGGGTCGAGCAGCAGCCGCTCGATGGGGCGCACCGAGAGCACCAGCATGTAGTAGAAGGGGAAGACGGTGATCAGCAGGAACGCGGCGATCACCAGCCGGCGCAGCCAGCGCAGGCCCACCGTCTCGATCCGGTCCCGGTCCATCAGCCGTCCCTCCGTCCGCCGAAGAAGCGCAGGTACACCACCACGAACACGATGAGCACCACGGCGAGCACGACCGCCTGCGCCGCCGCCGCGCCGATGTCCGTACGCGCGGTCAGGAACTCGTAGACCCGGACGCTGACCACCTCGGTGCCGGCGGCCCCGCCGGTGAGCAGGTAGACGTCGTCGAACTTGTTGAACGTCATGATGAACCGCAGCACCCCCAGCAGGCCGATCACCGGCAGCAGTTGCGGCAGCAGGATGTGCCGGAACCGCTGGCTGGGCGTGGCCCCGTCGACCCGGGCCGCCTCCTCCAGCTCCCCTGGCACCGCCTGGAGCCGGGCGAGCAGGAACAGGAAGGCGAAGGGGAAGTAGCGCCACGCCTCGAAGGCGACGACCGTGGCCAGGGCGGTCGACTCCTGGGACAGGAACGGCACCGGGGTGTCCCAGCCGAGGAACCGCCGGCCCCAGTCGTTGACGATGCCGAGCTGCGGGTCGAGCATCACCTGCCAGACGAAGGTGACCGCGACCACCGGCGCCACGTACGGCAGCAGCATCGACGCGCGTACCAGGGTGCGGCCCCGGAACGGCCGGCGGACGACCAGCGCCGCCACCAGGCCGAGCACGATCGAGCCGACGGTGCTGGCCACGGCGTAGACCAGCGTGGTCCACAGCGTGTCGGCGAAGCCCGGGGTGTTCAGCACCCGCTGGACGTTGTCCATCGTGAACTCGCCGAACAGCCCGGTACGCCGCAGCGTCGCCAGGCGTACCCGCTGGAAAGCCAGCACGACGGTCCAGACGATGGGGATGCCGATCACGGCGACCACGACGAGCAGGGTCGGGGCGACCAGCGCGAGCCCGGCGCGGGACTCGCGGCGGCGCAGGGTCAGTGGTCTGCGGCGGCGGGCCGGGGCCGGCCGCTCCCGGGCGGGGGAGCGGCCGGTGTCCGGTGGGGCGGTGGTCAATTGACGCCCGCCTTGATCGCCTCCACGTCCTTCTTCGCCCGTCCGGCGGCCGCGGCGGCGTCGGTCTTGCCGGCGACCACGTCGTTGAGGGCCTTGGGCACCGGCAGCTCGCCGAGGATCGCGCCGACGAGCTTGCCCTGGCCCTGCGTGAGGCCCCAGCGCTGGAAGGTGTCGGGGCTGCGGCGCAGGGCCGCGAGCACCTCGTCGCCGTAGACCTCGGAGAGCGGCTTCTTGGCGTCCACGCCGGCCTGGCTGGTGTTCCAGGCGGTGAGGAACTTCTCCGGCTCCTGGGCGGTGCCCTTGCGGACGGGGAAGCGCCCCTCGGGGGACATGCCGAACCAGCGCGGGTAGCCGTCGCCGAGCATGTGCTCCACGAAGGACCTCGCCGGGTCGGCGGCGGCGCCGTCGAGCACGGCCCAGGAGCTGATCTCGCCGTACTGGGCGGGTTCGACGCCGTTCGGGCCCTTGATCGCGGTGACGAAGCCGCTGTTCTTCGCGAGGAACGTCGGGTCGGCCTGGCACTGCGGGCAGGTCGGCTTGGCGTCGTTGCGCAGGCCGGCCAGCTCGTCGAGGATGAACGGCGACCAGACCAGCATGGCCGCCTTGCCGGCGAAGTAGGTGGCCCGGGTGGTGTCGACGTCCTGCGCGCCCTTGACCGAGCTGGTGCGCATCAGGTCGCCGTAGAACCGGAACGCCTCGACGCACTCCGGTGAGTCCAGCTTCACGGCCCCGGAGTCGTCGGTGAGCCGGCAGTTGTTGGCCAGCGCGAGGTGTTCGAACGTCTGCTGGGTGAACACGTCGCCGGGGGCGGTGGCGGCGGTGATGCCCGCGACGCCGCCGGTGTTGAGCTTCGTGGCGGCGGCGGCGATCCTCTCGTACGTGTCGGGGGCGGGCAGTCCGGCGGCGGCGAACAGGTCCTTGCGGTAGACGAGCAGTTGGCCCCAGCCGTCGCTGGGCACGGCGAGCTGCCGGCCGTCGTCGGCGGTCAGCTCGAGGGCCCGCGACGAGAAGGTCTGCCGACCGAGCTTCTCGACGACCTCCGCGTTCGCCGAGGAGTGCAGCAGTTCGTTGCCGGCGAGGGTGCGCACGCCGGCGAGCGACACCGACCCGACCACGTCGGGCAGTTCACCGGCGGCGGCGCTGGAGGCGATCAGGGCGGGGAACTGGTCCTCGTTGACGGTGACCAGGTCGACGGCGATGCCGGTGCTGGCGGTGAAGTCCGCGATGATCGCCTTGGTGGCGGTGACCCGGTCGGCCACGTCCTCCAGGCTCCACACGGTGATCTTTTTGCTGTTGCTGTCGGATTCTTCGTCGCCGCAGGCCAGCAGGGCGGTCCCGGTGACTGCCATGATCAGGGTGGCGGCGAGTATCCGCATCGGAGGTGCTGACATCGGTGGCACTCCTCTCGAAGGGTATAGAAGGGATTCAACGCGTTGGATTGATCAATTACAAGACATATACCGATTTTCTGCCTACGATGGAGCCCAGTGCTACCGGGATGTGACTCATGGTCAACTGGGTTGTCTCACTCGCCGGGCCCCGACGGATCAGCCTCGAGCCCTGCCCCCCGGATCCGCTCGGCCCCGGCCAGGTCCGGATCCGCACCTGCTACTCCGGCATCTCGGCCGGCACGGAGCTCACCCTCTACCGGGGCAGCAACCCCCGGCTGAGCAAGGACTGGGACGACGTCAGCCGGATGTTCGTGCCCCGGCAGACCGCCGTGCCGTACCCGCTGGTGGGCTTCGGCTACGAGGAGGTCGGCGAGATCGTCGAGGTCGCGCCCGACGTGGCCGACCGCCGGGCCGGGCAGGTCGTCTGGGGCATCTGGGGGCACCGCGCCGAGGCGGTCGTGCCCGCTGGCACGGTGCATCCGCTGCCCGCCGGGCTGGACCCCCTCGCCGCGGTCTTCGCCCGCCCCGGGGCGATCGCCCTCACCGCCGTGCTCGCCGGCGACCTGCACCTGGGCGACTGGGTCGCGGTCTTCGGGCAGGGCGTCATCGGGCTGCTCGCCACCCGGCTCGCCGTCCTCTCCGGCGCGCGGGTGGTCGCCGTCGACCGGGTGCCCGCCCGGCTGGCGCACGCCGGCCGGCTCGGCGCCCGGACCGTCGTCGACGCGGGCGCCGAGTCGGCCGCGGCCGTGCTGCGCCGGGCCACCGGCGGCCGGGGCGCGGACGTCTGCCTGGAACTGTCCGGGGCGTACCCGGCGCTGCACGAGGCGATCCGCTCCACCGCCCACGCCGGCCGCGTCGTGGCCGCCGGCTTCTACCAGGGACAGGCCGACGGGCTCGGCCTGGGTGAGGAGTTCCACCACAACCGGATCCAGCTGGTGGCGGCCCAGGTCTCCGGGCCGACCCCGGCGCCCGGCATGGCCGGCCGGTGGACCGGGGCCCGCGTCGCACACACCTTCATGGACCTGGTGGCCGAGGGCAGCGTCGACCCGCTGCCGCTGGTGAGCCACGTCGTCGACGCGAGCGCGGTGGCCGACGCGCTGGCGCTGCTCGACCGCGGTGACGCTGACGTCCTCCAAGTGGTGCTGAGGTTCTGATGACGATTCCCCTGGCCTGTCAGGAGCAGCTCCTGCCGGGCACCGACCTGATCCAGAAGTACGCGCTCGCCACCGCGCTCGGCTACGACGCGATCGAGCTGCGCGGCTCCGGCGACCTCGGCCTCGCCCGCCGGCTGCCCGAGCTGCGCCGGGCCCGCGCCGCCGGGGTGGTCATGCCCACCGTCTGCGTGGAGATGGACCACTTCATCGGCGACTTCGACCCCGGGCGCTCCCGCGACGCGGTGCGCAACCTCCGCTCCCAGCTCTCCGTGATCGCCGAGCTGGGCGGCGTCGGCGCGATGACCCCGGCCGCGTGGGGGATGTTCTCCCGGCGGCTGCCGCCGTTCGAGCCGCCCCGCTCACCCGCCGCCGACCGGCAGGTGCTCGTCGACGCCCTCGGCGAGCTGGGGGAGCACGCCCGCGCCGAGGGGGTCATCCTCTTCCTGGAACCGCTCAACCGGTACGAGGACCACATGGTCAACCGGCTCGCCGACGCGGTCGACCTCTGCGCGGCCGTCGGGCTGCCCTCGGTGCGGGTGGTGGCGGACACCTTCCACATGAACATCGAGGAGGACGACGTGCACCGGGCGCTGCGCGCCGCCGCGCCGTACCTCGGGCACGTGCAGGTCAGCGACTCCAACCGGCTCCAGCCGGGCGCCGGGCACCTCGACTGGCCGGCGCTGGTCCGCACCCTGCTGGAGATCGACTACCGGGGCTGGCTGGCGCTGGAGTGCCGGCTGCGCGGCGACCCCGTCCGCGCCCTGCACCAGGCGGCCACCGTGCTGCGCCACGCCCAGCCCCGGCAGGCGGCGGCGTGAGCACCGGGACCGCCGGCGGCCCGCACACCACCGCCGGGGCCCGCGACGTCGGGGCCCTGCGCCGCCTCGCCGTTGCCACCCTCGACGCCAACTGGGAACACGACCACACGGTGCCCTCGCGCACCCTCTACCCGCACCAGTGGAGCTGGGACTCGGCGTTCATCGCCATCGGCTGGTCCCACGTCCGCCCCGACCGCGCCTGGTGCGAGCTGGCCAGCCTGTTCCGGGCCCAGTGGGTCGACGGGCGGGTGCCGCACATCGTTTTCAACCCGGAGCTGCGCGTCGGCTCGTACTTCCCGGGGCCGGAGTTCTGGGAGTCGGGGCTCGCCGAGGGCGCCCCGGCGGCCGCCACCTCCGGGCTGATCCAGCCGCCCGTGCACGCGCCCGCCGCCTGGCTGGCGTACCGGCGGTCCCCCTCCGGGGCCGGGCGGGCGGCGCTGCGCCGGCTCTATCCCCGGCTGGTGGGCCAGCAGCGCTACCTCGCCACCCGCCGGGACGTCGGCGGGGGCGGGCTGGCCTGCATCGTCCACCCGTGGGAGTCCGGGCTGGACAACAGCCCCGCCTGGGACGCGTCGATGGCGGCGGTGCCCGCCGACGTGGCCGTCATGCGCGCGTACCGCCGGCACGACACCGCGCACGCCGACGCCGCGCACCGCCCCACGGACCTCGACTACGCGCGCTACGTCGCGATCGTGGCGGCCTACCGCGAGCGCCGCTACCGCGACGACGACCTCGCCGGCCGGCACCCGTTCCTGGTGGAGTGCCCGCTGGTCAACGCCGCCATGGGCGCCGCGGAGCACGCGCTCGTCCGGATCGCGCCGCTGGTCGGCGCCGACCCCGGCCCGCACCGGGAGCGCGCCGCGCGGATCACCGAGGCCCTGGTGCGCCGGCTGTACGACCCGACGACCGGCACCTTCCACCCCCGGGACCTGCGCGCCGACCGCCTCGTGCCGGCCCGGACGGTGCTCGGCCTGGCCCCGCTGATCCTGCCCGACCTGCCCGCCCGGCAGGTGTCGGCGCTGGTCGCCGAGGCGTGCTCACCGCGCTTCGGGCTGGCCGCCCGGATGGACCGGCCGCTGCCCAGCCACGACCGCACCGCCCCGGACTTCGAGCCGCTGCGCTACTGGCGCGGGCCGAGCTGGATGAACGTCAACTGGCTGGTGCGCCGGGGGCTGCTGCGCCACGGCCGCCCGGACCTGGCGGCCGGCCTGCGCGACTCGATGATCGAGCTGGTGGCCCGCTCCGGCTGCCACGAGTACTTCCACCCGGACTCCGGGGCCGGGCTGGGCTCGCCGGCGTTCGGCTGGACGGCCGCGCTGCTGCTCGACGTCCTCGCCGACGACCCGGCCGGCTGAGCCGACCCGTTCCCGGTGGGTCGGTCGATCCGTCCCCGCCGGCTGAGCCCACCCGCCCGGTCAGCCGGCCGGGACCAGCTCCCGCAGCAGCCGCTGCACCCGCGCCCGGATCTCGTCGCGGATCGGCCGGACGTCCTCGACGCTGCGGCCGGCGGGGTCGTCGAGCTGCCAGTCCTCGTAGCGCCGGCCGGGGAAGACCGGGCAGGCGTCGCCGCAACCCATCGTGACGATGACGTCGGAGGACTCGGCGGTGGCGTACTCCAGCAGGGTCGGCGTCTGTGCGCTGATGTCGATGCCGACCTCCCGCATCGCCTCGACGGCGGCCGGGTTGACGGTCCCGGCCGGCGCCGACCCGGCGGAGCGCACCTCGACGGCGTCGCCGGCGAGGTGCCGCAGCCAGCCGGCGGCCATCTGCGAACGGCCGGCGTTGTGTACGCAGACGAAGAGGACGGTGGGCTTCGTGGTCATGGAAGGTGCTCCTTCTCAGCGCGCGACGGGGACGGTGGGCCGGCCCGGGGCGGGCGACGGGAAGAACCGGCGGCGTGCCCACAGCGAGACGTGGACGAGGGCGACCAGGACCGGCACCTCGATCAGCGGCCCGACCACGCCCGCCAGGGCCTGCCCGGACGTGACGCCGAAGGTGCCGATGGCGACGGCGATGGCGAGCTCGAAGTTGTTGCCGGCGGCGGTGAAGGCCAGCGTCGTGGTGCGCGCGTAGCCGAGGCCGACCGCCCGGCCGAGGGCGTACGACCCGGCCCACATCACCGCGAAGTAGACCAGCAGCGGCAGGGCGATGCGGGCCACGTCCAGCGGTCGGTCGGTGATCGCCTCGCCCTGGAGGGCGAACAGGACGACGATGGTGAAGAGCAGCCCGTACAGCGCCGTGGGGCCGATCCTCGGCAGGAACCGGCGCTCGTACCAGTCGCGGCCCCGGGCCCGCTCGCCGAGACGGCGGGTGAGGTAGCCGGCGAGCAGCGGGACGCCGAGGAAGATCAGCACGTTACGGGCGATGTCCCAGCCCGAGACGGTCAGCTCGGCGCCCTCCAGGCCCAGCCAGCCCGGCAGGACCGCGAGGTAGAACCAGCCGAGCACGCCGAACGCGAGCACCTGGAACACCGAGTTGAGCGCGACCAGCACGGCGGCGGCCTCCCGGTCGCCGCAGGCCAGGTCGTTCCAGATGACCACCATGGCGATGCAGCGGGCCAGCCCGACGATGATCAGGCCGGTGCGGTACTCCGGCTGGTCGGCCAGGAAGAACCAGGCCAGCGCGAACATCAGCGCGGGCCCGACGATCCAGTTCAGCGCCAGCGAGGAGAGCAGCAGCCGCCGGTCGCCGGTGACGGCGCCGAGCCGGTCGTAGCGGACCTTGGCCAGCACCGGGTACATCATGATCAGCAGCCCGAGGGCGATGGGCAGCGAGACGCCGCCGATCCGCACCGCGTCCAGCGCGGCGTCCAGGCCCGGGACCAGCCGGCCGAGGAGGAGGCCGGCAGCCATCGCGAGGCCGATCCAGAGCGGCAGGAACCGGTCGAGGCGGGACAGGCGTCCCACCACGGCCACGTCGGCCGGATCGTCGTGGGTGGTGGTGCTCACGGGGCTCCCGTTCGGGTCGTCGGTGCGTGCGGCGGTCGGGTGGTGCGGGCGGCCGGCGGTCAGCTCGGCGCTCCGGCGGTGACGGCGGGGGCGAGCCGGTCGACCCGGGCCTCGAGTTCGGCGTACGCCGCCTCGAACGCCTCGTCGGTGTCGACGCGGACGGGATCTGGCACCGACCAGTGCAGGCGGGGCCGGGCCGCACCGCCGAAGCCCTCGTGCGCGTTGTCGCAGACGGCGACGACCAGGTCCCCGGCGCGGACGACGTCGTCGACGTGGGCGGTGCCGACCGGGTCGAGGCGCAGTCCGTGGCGGCGGGCCACCGCCACGGCGCGCGGGTGCACCCGGGGGGCGGGGTCGGTGCCCGCCGACGCGGCCGGGGCGTGCGTGCGCCGCGTCCAGAGGGCGGCGGCGAGCTGGGAGCGGGCCGAGTTGTGGGTGCAGACGAAGACCACCCGGCCCGCCTCGGCCAGTGGCGGCGGGGCCAGCGTCGACAGGGCCGCCGGGCACAGCCGCAGGTAGGTGCGGCGCCGGTCGCCCTCGGAACGCGTGCGGGTGACCAGGCCGGCGTCGGTGAGCACCTTGACGTGGTGGGCCACCAGGTTGGTGGGCAGGTCGAGGGCGTGGGCGATCTCGCCGGGGGAGGAGTCGCCCAGCAGCAGCGCGTCCACGATCGCCAGGCGCGCCGGGTCGCCGAGGGCGGCGTGGATCCGGGCGCGCGCAGCCAGGGAAGCTTCAGCATTCATTGACTCAACCATCGCTGATCTATTCGGTCGGTGTCAAGCGGCGGTGGCGCGGCGCACCTTTCCGTACGCGCGACGCCCGCCCCGGCGGGGAGGCCGTTTGCCGGCACCGGGGGCGGGTAAGCGCGGGCCCGGTGACGACAGGAGCCTGCCGTGCGGTTTCCCCTATTCGTCGATGCGGTGTCCCGCCGCGCCGGACTGCCCACCGCCCAGGCCGCCACGATCGCCCGTGCCGTGTTGCAGACCATGGTGGAGCGGATGAGCGGCGGTGCGGCCGGCCGCCTCCCCGACGAACTCGACGGCTATCTCGCGGGGACCGGTTCCGGCGGCGGCCCGGGCAGCGCGCCCGGTCCCGCGGACTTCGTGCGTCGGGTGGGGGAGCGGGCCGGGACGGACGAGGCCACCGCCCGGGCGGGAACCGGTGCCGTCTTCGCCACCCTGCGGGAGGCGGTCACCGTCGACGAGTTCCGCGAGATGGTGGCCCGGCTGCCCCGGGACTTCGACGGCATGACCCAACCGATCCCCCGGCCGGACGACGCCTGACCGGCCACCCCGTCACCGTCCGCTCACCCGTCGCCGCGGGATGCCACGCGGATCCTCGCGGGGCGCTGGCATCGAGCCCTATGCTGCTTCCGACGTGAAGGTATAGGCAGACCATGAGGCCCCTCGTGGAGCATGGCGAGCGGCCCGATCGCGGTCGGCCCGCCGATGTCTCGGAGGGCGCCGCACCTCGGTCGGTCCGGCGCGCCGGACCGACCCGTCACCCGTTCCGGCGGCAGCGGCACCGGAGCGGTCCCCCTCGACGGAAGGCGCGCGGTGACCTGGTTCCTCTCCGCCGGCGGCCGGCACCCGGCGCCGGTCCAACTGTTCTGCCTGCCCTACGCGGGCGGAGGCGCGACCGTCTTCCGGCGCTGGCAGGACGGGCTCGGCCCCGACATCGAGGTGCTGCCGGTGCAACTGCCCGGCCGCGAGAACCGGATCGGCGAGAGCCCGGTGTTCGAGGTCGTCGACGTCGCGTACGCCATCGCCGAACGGATCCGTGGCCCGTACGCGATCTACGGTCACTCGATGGGCGGCCGGGTCGGCTTCGAGGTCGTCCGCGAACTGCGCCGCGCCGGACGTCCACTGCCGCTGCGGCTCTACGTCGGCGGCGCCCGCGCCCCGCACGTCCACGCGCCCAGCCACTTCGACGGGCTGTCCCGGGTGGACGACGACGAGCTGCTGCGCCGCCTGGAGGCCGGCGGCGGGATGCCGGCCGGGCTGCTGGAGTACCCGGAGCTGGTCGAGCTGCTGCTACCCCTGCTGCGCGCCGACTTCGCCCAGGTGGACGACTACCGCTACACCCCCGAGGAGCCGCTGCCGATGCCGATCGTGGCGTTCAGCGGCCGCGGCGACAACACCGTCAGCCGGGAGCACAGCGACGGCTGGCGGGAGCACAGCGCCGCCGGCTTCACCCTGCACGAGATCGACGGCGGGCACTTCTTCCTCAACGAGCGGCTGCCCGATCTGCTCGCCGTGATCCGGGCGGACCTCACCGCCGCCCGCACCGACGCGGCCACCCGCCACAACGGGTGAGCCGCCCGCCCCGGCCGCCGTCGGGGCAGCCATCCCGCTGTCCCGCGACCGCCCGCGGCGACGGCGGGCGACGACAGGAGTGAGAGCATGAGTGACCGGACCGCCACGCTGCCGGTCGTCGTCGAGAACGACGGCCGCGAGCTGACCGAGCTGATCGCCGCCCGCCGCGCGGAGCTGCGGGCGAGCCTGGTGGAGCACGGCGGGCTGTTGTTCCGCGGGTTCGACGTCGGCGGCGTCGAGGGCTTCGACCGGGCGGTGCGGGCGCTGTCCGGTGAGCCGCTGGTCTACACCGAGCGCTCGTCGCCCCGGCACGCCATCGCCGGCCGGGTCTACACCTCGACCGACTACCCGCCGAACGAGGAGATCTTCCTGCACAACGAGAACTCGTACCAGGCCCGCTGGCCGCTGACGTTGTTCTTCTACTGCCTCACCCCGCCGCAGACGCGGGGCGCCACCCCGCTGGCCGACGTCCGCCGGGTGTACGCCGAGATCGATCCGGCGGTACGCGAGGAGTTCGTCCGCCGCCGCTGGATGCTGGTGCGCAACTTCCACGGTGACTTCGGCACCCCGTGGCAGCACGTCTTCGGCACCGACGACCGTGCCGAGGTCGAGGCGTACGCGGCGGCGAACCGGATCGAGCTGGAGTGGCGGGGCGCCGACGGGCTGCGTACCCGCGCGGTGCGCGACGTCGTGCACCACCGGCCCGGCTCGGACACCCCGCGCTGGTTCAACCACGCCACGTTCTTCCACGTGAGCACCCTCGCCGAGGACCTCCAGGAGGGGCTGCTGGCCATGTTCGGCACCGAGGGGCTGCCGGCCAACACGTACTACGGCGACGGCGGCGAGATCCCCGCCGACGTCGTGGACCACCTGCGGGCCGCGTACCGGGCGGCCAGTGTCCGCTTCGACTACCGGCGCGACGACGTGCTGGTCGTGGACAACATGACCGCCGCGCACGGGCGGGAGCCGTTCACCGGCCCCCGCAAGATCGCCGTCGCCATGGCCGAGCCGCACACCCCCTGATCCGGGTCGCGTCCCGGGCCGGGCTACACCTCGTAGCGGTCCGCGACGTCGGCCTCCGGCAGCTCCTCCGGGTCGGCGACCCAGGCGGAGAAGACCGGCACCGCGTGCCACGGGCCGGCCGCGCCGTCGCCGGTCCGCTCGTCGGTGGCGACCGCCACCACGGCGTACGGGTGGCCGAAGCGCAGCTCCGCGACCCGGGCCACCCCCTCCGGCGGCAGGCTGAGCGTCGCGCCGAAGGCGGTGACGGCCGCCGCCTCGAAGCCGTACCGGCCGTAGCGGGCCATGGCCGCCTGGGCCGCCTCGAACTCGAGCCCCGGCGAATCCAGCAACTCGCCGAACGCCCGCGCGACGGCGGGGAAGCCCAGCCCGGGCGCGGTCAGCTCGTGCCGGCTGCGGGCCGACCAGCAGGGCAGCACCGCCGTCGCCCGCTCCTCCCGGCCGTTTGGCGCGTACGTCCGGGTCGGCTCCTCGCGCAGCGTCCACAGCGGGCCCTCGCCCAACGGCACGTCGAACAGGGAACGCCGCCGTGCGGGCAGCTCACGCTCGGGCGTGTCGGCGGCGGCCGTCGCCAGCTCGTGGGCCGCCGCGAGGACGTCCCCGGCCGGCACGTCGGGTGCCGCGACGACGGAGACCACCAGCAGCCCGGCCGCCCCGTCGGCGGTCCGCGCCGGCTGGGCGGGGGCGGCGTGCGCGGCGACGGTGCCGGCCCGCGCGGTGTCGGCGATCCAGCAGCGGTGGCCGTGCTCCGGGCTGCGCAGCGCCCGGCGCAGCCCGCCGGCCCAGGCACTGCCGGGCCCGAGCGCGTCGGCCGGCGCCACCTCGAACGGAGTCGCCCACGAGACCCGGGTGGCCAGGGCGCTGGCCAGCACCAGCAGCACCTGCGGCGTGACCGTCAGCGGGAACGACTCGATCAGGCCGAGCGTGTGCTCGCGGGCCCACGCGTCGAGCCCGGCCTGGTCCGGCAGCGGCCCGGTCCCGGTCGACGCGGGCAGGGCGGCCCGCCACCCGTCGAGCCCGGGCGTCTCGACGCCGGGCCGGTGCCAGAACGCGGTCGCCGAGGGCACCAGCGGGTGCGGCGCCGCCAGCAGGCCGTGCGCCGCCTCGGCGGCGGCCGCCACGTCGGTGCCGAGCACCTCCTCCAACGTCGCGCGGGTCGGGCCGGTGGCGGCCGGCGCGGCGAGCGCCAGCAGCAGCCACGCGCCGAGCGGGGAGGCGACGTGGTGCCCGTCGCCGATCACGGCGTGCAGGCGGTCGGCGTAGCGGGCCAGGGGGGTACGGATGTCGGTCGTCACCGCTTCACTGTGCCCGCTCGGGGGTCGTCCTCACCACCTGTCGGTCGGCGGCCCGCACCAGCCGCGACGGCCGGGCGTGGGCCACCGTCGGGGGCGTCGAGGCACCCGGGTGGGGCAGCCGCCCGGGACGACGACCGGGTCGGTACTCGAAGTGCCACCACTCGTTGTCGTACACCCGGTGCAGATGGTGGCGCGGGCCGTACGTCTCCAACCAGCGCGCGCCCTCGGTGGGCCGCACGTCGAGGGCGGTGCCCGCCACGTGCCGCGACTCGTGCGGCGGCAGCACCCGCAGCCGGGCCGCCTCCGGGGAACCGGCGCGCCGGACCGCCTCGGCGAACAGGCGTGCCTGCTCCTCGGCGGTCCGGTGCCCGGAGGTGAGCCCGATCAACTCGCCGTCGCGCCACAGGGCCTGCGCGCGGGCGGCCTCGAAGGCCGCGCGCGTGGCGGGCGTGAGGCCGGCCAGGTCCTCGGCCGGGAAGCGCGCCGCCAGTGCCCACTGGCAGGCCACATGCTTCGCCCGGCCGCGCGCGACGACGAACGCCACCGGCAGGAGCACCACCGCCAGGGTCAGCGTGACGGCCCTGTACACGCGATCGCGGCGCCGGGCGGACCGGGCCGCGGTCATGATGTTCGCCTGCCGGGCGAGGCGGACGACGGCAGACCTGATCCGGGGCCCGGCCGGCGACTCCGGTCGGACAGGAGGCCGTCGCGTCGTCGATGCCCCGGACCCGTGGCACTCCATGTCATCGACCGGAATCATGGAGTCAGAATTCCGCAACCGTCACGCGTGGTCCTGAGTACGACTACTCAGCGGGAACGGGAACCGGAGATCGCCGGACCGCCGGTTTTGTCACCGGACTGTCATCAAACCGCAGGGTCCCCTCCAACATCGACGCCGAGAGTAATCGCCGGTCGTCGCCGACGTCCGCGGCAGCCGAGCTCCGGTGGACCTACACGCCCGCCGGAACGACGTCGGCACCGTCAGCGACAACTTTCCGAGTTCCCGGGCGCCCAGAAGGGGTGCGGGGACAACCCGAGATGCGGGCCGACCGGCGCGCGCGGAGCCGGGAACGCGGCCTGCGGGCCCGGCAGCCCACGGAGGTCCACAGACCATGACCGTGTCCGCGACAGGTCCGGCAACCGACGACAACACCCCGCCGGGCGACGCGCCACCCCGGCCGGGCCGCCCCGCGCAGGGCATCGACCGGACGGTACTGGGCGTCGCCGCCGCGGTGACCGTCCTCTTCGTCGCGTGGGGCATCCTGGCCACCGACAACCTCGCCTCGGTCACCGGCACCGCGCTCGACTGGGTGGTCCGGTCGTTCGGCTGGGTCTTCGTGCTGGCCAGCACCGGCTTCGTGGTGCTGTCGGCCTGGCTGGCGCTCAGCCGGTACGGACGGATCAAGCTCGGCCGCGACGACGACGAACCCGAGTTCTCCACCGTCTCCTGGGTGGCGATGATGTTCAGCGCCGGCATGGGCATCGGCCTGATGTTCTGGGGCGCCGCCGAGCCGCTGTCGCACCTGGCGACCCCGCCGCGCGGCCTCAACGAACCGAACTCACCTCAGGCCGCGCGGGTGGCCATGGAGTACTCCTTCTTCCACTGGGCGCTGCACCCGTGGGCGATCTACGCCGTGGTGGGCCTCGCGCTGGCCTACTTCACCTTCCGCAAGGGTCGGCGCGGCCTGATCAGCAGCGCCTTCTTCCCGCTCATCGGGGAGCGCGCCGACCGTGGACCCGGCCGGGCGATCGACATCTTCGCGATCTTCGCGACGCTGTTCGGGTCGGCCGTCTCCCTCGGTCTGGGCGCCCTGCAGATCAACAGCGGCCTGACGAACCTCTGGGACGTGCCGAAGTCCACCCCGCTGGCGATCGGCATCATCGCGGTGCTCACCGTGGCGTTCGTGGTCTCCGCCGTCACGGGCGTCAAGCGGGGCATCCAGTTCCTGTCGAACACCAACATGGTGCTCGCGGTGGCGCTGATGTTCTTCCTGCTCGTGGTGGGCCCGACGGTCTTCGTCCTCAACACGCTCACCGCGTCGACCGGCGGGTACCTCTACGACCTGATCCCGATGAGCTTCCGCACCGGCGCCTTCGGCGGCGAGCAGTGGATGGCGGGCTGGACCATCTTCTACTGGGCGTGGTGGATCTCCTGGACCCCGTTCGTCGGCGCCTTCATCGCCCGCATCTCCAAGGGCCGCACCATCCGCCAGTTCGTTCTCGGTGTGGTGGCCATCCCGAGCCTCGTCAGCTTCGTCTGGTTCTCGGTGTTCGGCGGTACCGCCATCAACCTGCAACTCAACGGCACGGACCTGTCGGCCGCGGTGAAGGAGAGCCCGGAGGCGGCGCTCTTCGCGGTCCTGCGGGAGTTCCCGTTCTTCACCGTCACCGCGATCCTGGTCATGGTGCTGGTGGCGCTCTTCTTCGTCAGCGGCGCCGACGCCGCCTCGGTGGTGATGGGCACGCTCTCCTCGCGCGGCAACCTGGAGCCGAAGGCCTGGCTGGTCTCGATGTGGGGCGTCCTGACCGGCCTGGTGGCCGCGGTGCTGCTGCTCGCCGGCGGGCTGTCCGCCCTGCAGTCGCTGACCATCCTCGCCGCGCTGCCGTTCTTGTTCGTGATGGTCGGCATGGTCGTCGGGCTGCTACGCGAGCTGCGTCGCGAGCCCGACAGCGCCACGATGGCCCCGCAACTGCGGGCCCTCGTGACCGCCGGCGCGCCACCGGCCGCCACGAAGCCCGAATCCTCCTGAGCCGGCGCGTGCGGCGAGGGCCGTCCCCCGAACCCCGGGGCGGCCCGCGCCGCACGTGGGCTCCGGGTCGTGGACGTACCATCGTGGGCGTCCGTACGGGCGGCGCCTGCCGGCGGCGCCGGGCCGACCGAGGAGGCGTGTCGTGACACAGGCTCAGCCGGCTGACGCGTCGGCGCCGCGCCTGATCGTGCTCAACGGGCCACCCGGGTGCGGCAAGTCGACGCTGGCCCGCAGGTACGTCGAGGACCACCCTCTCGCGCTCGACCTCGACATCGACCGGATCCGTGATCTCATCGGGCAGTGGCGTGACCATGCCGGTCCCGCCGGTCTGCTCGCCCGCGCCGTCGCGTTGGCAGCGGCCCGGGCGCACCTGGCCGGCCACCACGACGTGATCGTCCCGCAGTTCCTCGGCCGTCTTGAGTTCATCGAACAGGCCGAGCGCGTGGCCCACGACACCGGCGCCCGGTTCCACGAGATCGTCCTGCTCGACGGCAGGGAGAACGCGCTGCGGCGATTCGCCGAACGCAGCCGTACCTCCACGGATCCGGCGCATCTCGACGCCCAGCGCCTGCTCGACCGGCACGGCGGGACCACCGAGCTGGCGGCGATGTACGACCGCCTGCTCGCGGTCGTCGCCGCCCGGCCCGGGACCAGGGTGGTGCGCAGCGAGCACGGCAGGGTGGACGAGGCCTACCGGGGACTCCTCGGCTGCCTCAGCTAGCTTGATCTTTAACCTGTGCGTCGTGGCCTGGGACTATTCGCGGCTTTCGTTTTCTTGGTGCTGCTGTTCGGCTTGTT
>NZ_JBNCKV010000011.1:161589-241602 GCF_049841695.1 Micromonospora sp. DT178 | reverse complement strand
AAGACCATGCGCGAGACCGGCGCGGACATGAAGGTGAAATACAAGGAGACGGCGCGCGGCGGACTGGCCGTCAACGTCATCGAGTGCTGAACCGCTGCGGTGCGCGTAGCCGGGCCGGTGACGTCGGCACCCGCCGCGTCCCGGCTCGGGACGACACCTGCGCGTCCCCCGCTCGGGGCCGGCCCCTGTGCGACGATCGTCGGGCGTCGCGCCGACCGGTCCGTCCCGCCGGTCCGCCCACGCACCGGTCTCTGTCAGGCAGGCGGGAAGGCCCCCGCGTACCCCTTGGAGAGCATGATGTCCATGTCCCCGGCCCGGGTCCTCGCCGCCCTGAACGCGGTGCGGCCACCCGACCAGGCGTCCCCGGTCATCGGCAGGGCCGTCGTGGTCGGCGGCAGCGTCGCCGGGTTGCTGGCGGCCCGCGTGTTGTCCGACTACGCCGAGAGCGTCGTCATCGTCGACCGGGACGATCCACACGCGACCGGCGGGCGGCCGGGCGTGCCACAGGGGACGCAGCTGCACGCGCTGCTGCCCGGCGGCTTTCTCCAGCTCGAGCACCTGTTCCCCGGCTTCCGTGAGCAGGCCGTGGCCCGGGGGGCGGTCGAGGCGCCGCCGGCGGCCAGGCGGAGCTACCTCGACGGGCGACTGAAGGTCGTCGTGCCCGACGACGCCGACAGCCTGGCGGGCACCCGGCCCCTGCTGGAGGATCTGATCCGCCAGCGGGTGCTGCGGTTGCCCAACGTCAAGACCATCACCGCCCGCGCCACGGGCCTCGTGTGCGACGGCGCCGCCGTCACCGGGATCCGCTGCGAGGCCGGCGGGACGGCGGGCGTCGAGTCGGGTGACCTGGTGGTGGACGCCATGGGGCGCTCGAGCAGGGTCTCCGAGTGGTTGGAGCAGGCCGGCGGGGAGCGGCCCGCCCTGCGGCGGATGACCGTGAACCTCAACTACGCGACCGCCCTGTTCCGCCGCCGGGAGGCGGACCCGGCGGCCACGGTGGTCATGGCACTGCACACTCCGGGGATGTCCTCGGACGTGGCCGGCGCCGCGTTCTTCGCCGTCGAGGACGGCCGCTGGATGGCCATGATGGCCGGCTACGGTGACAACCGTCCGGGGCGCACCGCGGACGACTTCGTCCGCCGGCTGCGCGAGCAGTTCCCGCCGGAGTTCGGCGAGGTCGCCGGGAACGAGCTGCTCGGCGACGTCCGGACCTACCGCCACGCCGACAGCCGGCGGCGGGACTTCCACGCGCTGAAGCGGCTCCCGGCCGGGCTTGTCAGCGTCGGCGACGCGGTCGCGTCGTTCAACCCGGTGTACGGGCAGGGGATGACGGCGGCGGCCCTGCACGCGGCCTGCCTGGCGACGTACCTGCGGGCGGGCCCGGATCTGGGCGCGCCCGCGCGCCGGTTCTTCGCCCTGCAGAAGGTCGTGGTCGACGTCGCCTGGTCGATGTCGACCTCCGCCGACCTGGCGCTGCCGCACGTCGACGGGCCCTACCCGCGCGGCTACCGGCTCTCCAGCTGGGTCAGCAGGCGGATCGTCACGGCGACCGTCACCGACGTGCCGACCGCACGGCGCTTCAACGAGGTCGTGTCGATGCGTGCCCACCCGAGCTCGCTGGCCACACCCGGCGTGATCCTGGGCGCGCTGCGCGCCAACCGCCGCGCCCGCTGACGGGCCGCCCGGGGCCCGGCGGCGCGGGCGGAATCCGGGGCGGCGCCGCACGGTGAACCTCGGGGCGTCCGGCCTCTTGCCGCCGCCATCGCCACGTGCAAGACGCCCCGCCGCGAGGCCGCGTCGGCTCCTGGCGTGAAGTCGCGGCGGCCAGGAGGCCGGTGCCTCCCTCCGCCAGGCCTCGGTCGGGCGCTGTCAGTTACGGCTGCGGGCCCCGCTCCCTCCGGCAAGGGAGCGGGGCCCGCAGCTCACGCGGCGAGTCGGGTCACGGCGGTGCCGACAGGGATGCCCGACTCAGAGGGTGGTTTCGCCGTTGAGGCCGAAGAAGTCGTGCCATTTGGTGCTGGGGTTGAAGGTGGTGCCGGTGGAGAGTCCGACGTAGACGTCGTTGGTGGTGTTCTTGGTGAAGACGATGATGTCGTCTTTGTTGTCGCCGTTGACGTCGGCGAGGTAGGGGAATTCGCCGGTGAGGCAGAAGAAGTCGTGCCATTTGATGGTGGTGCCGGCGAAGGATGTGCCGGTGGAGGTGGCGGCGTAGACGTCGGCGTTGGTGTTGCAGGTGAAGGTGACGATGTCGTCGCGGCCGTCGCCGTTGATGTCGCCGACGCGGGGTTGTTCGGTGCCGACGGCGAAGAGGTCGTGCCATTTTTGGGGTGGGCCGAAGGTGGTGCCGGTGGAGAGGGCGATGATGACGTCGGAGGCGGTGTTGGGGCCTTGGGTGAAGGTGATGATGTCGTCTTTGCCGTCGCCGTTGACGTCGCCGAGGGCGGGGTGTTCGCCGGGGATGGAGAAGTAGTCGTGCCACTTCACGGCGGTTCCGGTGAATGACGAGCCGGTGGAGAGGGCGACGTAGACGTCGGCGCTGGTGTCGTGGGTGAAGGTGATGATGTCGTCGCGGCCGTCGCCGTTGACGTCGCCGACTGCGGCGACTTCGTTGTGGGGGGCGAACCAGTCGTGCCATTTGGTGCTGGTGGTGAAGCCGGTGCCGGTGGAGAGTGAGACGTGGACGTCGGCGAGGGTGCCGTGGGTGAAGGCGACGATGTCGTCGCGGTTGTCGCCGTTGAAGTCTCCGGTGAGCAGTGTTTCGCCGTTGAGGCCGAAGAAGTCGTTCCATTTGACGGAGGTGCCGGCGAAGTTGGTGCCGGTGGAGGTGGAGACGTAGACGTCGTTGAGGGTGCCCTGGGTGAAGGCGACGATGTCGTCGCGGCCGTCGCCGGTGAAGTCCGTCGGTGAACCCGCCAGATACCGGCCACCCGTCGGCGACGTACCGCAGTTGTCGCTGACCAGGTACTTCTGGTGGTACTGGCCGGGATACGGCGCCAGCGACGTCCCGTTGATCACGATCGTCTGTCCCACGCCGTTGTAGAGCTGTTCGTAGTGGATGTGCGGCCCCGACGAGTTGCCGGTGCTGCCCGTGGTGCCGATCTGCTGGCCCTGCTGCACGTACGCCCCGTCGGGCACGGAGTAGGTGCTGAGGTGGAAGTAGTAGGTGGTCCAACCGCCGCCGTGGTCGATGACGATGTAGTTGCCGGCGCCGCTGGGCTGCGAGTAGCGCCGGGCGACGCCCGCCGCGGAGGCGACCTGCGGCGTGCCCGCGGTGGCACCTCCGTCGGCCCGCACGAAGTCCAGGGCCTGCCGGACCTCGGCGCTGTGGTGGTCGTAGGTCCACCGCTGCCCGCACGGGAACGGGGCCTTGAAGTTCGGTGCGGCGAGCGCGGGGGACGATGTCGCCACCGCGCCGGTCAGGACGCCCACCGCCAGGGTGAGCAGGGCGGCCAGGACGCGACGCGCCCCGGTCGTCGGATGCCGTGACATCAGGTGACTCCCGTCAGGGAAGGCTCGGATGGGCTGGGCGGGAAACGACGACGCGCCGCGGCCGCGACGGGTGTCCGCGGCGGCGGCGCGTCGTACGACGAGGGGTCAGCCGGCGCGGCGCAGGCGTCCGAGCATCCCGTTGAGATCCTGGACGAAGATCTCGTGCCGGAAGTAGTGGCCGCCGGGGAGCTCACGCCACTCGTGCGGGATGCCGGCCCGGCCCAGGGCCGCCCGGAATTCGCGCTGACCGGCCAGCACCTGCGTCTCGTTGACGTAGTCGAACCAGTTGATCGGGTCGGGCGAGGTGCCGGCGACCAGGAAGATGCGCTTGTTGCGGTAGCTCTCGATGCGCTGGACCGGGTTGTCGGCGGTGACCCGCGCCTCGTCCCACAGCGGCGCGCCGTAGACGGTGCCGCCGCCGAGGTCCATCGCGGCCGAGGTGGTGTTGGCCCAGTGCACCACGAGGCCGAAGTCGCGCCGCAGGCTGGCCGGTCCGGAGTGGGAACTGACCGAGCAGAAGTGGCCGTAGTACTTCGCGGTGTACTTCAGGGCGCCGAACCCGCCCATCGAGAAGCCGGCGACGGCGCGGCCGTTGTACTCGGGGAAGGTGCGGAAGTTCGACTCGATCCAGGGCAGCAGCTGCGCGATGTGGAAGGTCTCCCAGTTGCGGGGACCGGTGTTGCTGTGGACCGGGTTCGAGTACCAGCCGGTGGAGGCGTCCGGCATGACGACGATGATCTCCCTGCCGGCGGTCAGGTTGATGATGTTGTCCTGCATGTGGAAGGTCCGGAAGTCGGCCGCCCCGCCGTGCAGCAGGTAGAGCACCGGGTAGCGCTTGCCGCTGGTGTGGTAGCCGTCGGGCAGCAGGACGTTGACCGCCGGGTCCCACTCGATGGCGTCGGTGGCGAACCGGTAGTACTGCAGGCGGCCACCGTTCTCGTTGCGGTCGACGATGCGCAGGCCGTGGCCGTCGCCGGCCGCGGACGCGGGCAGCGGTGCGGCGAGGGCGCCGGCGAACGTGCCGGCGGCGGCGACTCCCGCGGCGCCGGTCAGGAGCCGTCGGCGGCTGACGGGCCGGCGGGCGGCAGGGGTGTGGTCCATGGATCCTCCATCGGGTGAAGCCGCGCCGGGCGGACGAGAACTGTGGCGCGGAGCTTGCTGTCCACGCGGGACGGTTCAGAGGGTGGTTTCGCCGTTGAGGCCGAAGAAGTCGTGCCATTTGGTGCTGGGGTTGAAGGTGGTGCCGGTGGAGAGTCCGACGTAGACGTCGTTGGTGGTGTTCTTGGTGAAGACGATGATGTCGTCTTTGTTGTCGCCGTTGACGTCGGCGAGGTAGGGGAATTCGCCGGTGAGGCAGAAGAAGTCGTGCCATTTGATGGTGGTGCCGGCGAAGGATGTGCCGGTGGAGGTGGCGGCGTAGACGTCGGCGTTGGTGTTGCAGGTGAAGGTGACGATGTCGTCGCGGCCGTCGCCGTTGATGTCGCCGACGCGGGGTTGTTCGGTGCCGACGGCGAAGAGGTCGTGCCATTTTTGGGGTGGGCCGAAGGTGGTGCCGGTGGAGAGGGCGATGATGACGTCGGAGGCGGTGTTGGGGCCTTGGGTGAAGGTGATGATGTCGTCTTTGCCGTCGCCGTTGACGTCGCCGAGGGCGGGGTGTTCGCCGGGGATGGAGAAGTAGTCGTGCCACTTCACGGCGGTTCCGGTGAATGACGAGCCGGTGGAGAGGGCGACGTAGACGTCGGCGCTGGTGTCGTGGGTGAAGGTGATGATGTCGTCGCGGCCGTCGCCGTTGACGTCGCCGACTGCGGCGACTTCGTTGTGGGGGGCGAACCAGTCGTGCCATTTGGTGCTGGTGGTGAAGCCGGTGCCGGTGGAGAGTGAGACGTGGACGTCGGCGAGGGTGCCGTGGGTGAAGGCGACGATGTCGTCGCGGTTGTCGCCGTTGAAGTCTCCGGTGAGCAGTGTTTCGCCGTTGAGGCCGAAGAAGTCGTTCCATTTGACGGAGGTGCCGGCGAAGTTGGTGCCGGTGGAGGTGGAGACGTAGACGTCGTTGAGGGTGCCCTGGGTGAAGGCGACGATGTCGTCGCGGCCGTCGCCGGTGAAGTCCGTCGGTGAACCCGCCAGATACCGGCCGCCGGACCCGCCGCCGGCGTTGACCAGCGAGATGTAGTGGTTCCAGTCCCAGTGCGGACCCGGGTCGGTGTGGTCGTTGCCCGGCATCTCGTGGTGGCCCCTGATGGCGGTGCGGTTCTTCGGCAGGCCGTACTTGTCGCAGAGGTAGCGGGTCAGCGCGGCTGACGAGCGGTACATGGACTCGGTGAACCAGCTCGGGTTGTCGACGTAGCCCTCGTGCTCGATGCCCACCGAGTACGGGTTGGCCGACCGCGCGTGGTAGGCGGTGTCGCCCTCGCGCACCATCTGGGTGATCTCGCCGTTGCTCGACTTCACCACGTAGTGCGCGCTCACTCCCGCCGACGGGTTCTGGAACCAGCTCACCGTGCCGGCGTACGAGCCCTGGGTCACGTGCACCACGACCGTGGTGATCCGCGAGGAGCGACCCGCCGCGTAGTTGCCGCCGTACGCCGGGATCCATCGGGCCGGCGCGTACTCCGGCACCGCCGCGGCGAGGGCGGCCGGTGTGGCCGTCCCGGCGGGGGCGACGCGGGCGTAGCGGCCGAGTTCCGGCTGCACCCGCTGGGGCGCGACCCGCACGGACGGCGCGGCGATGCCGTCGCGCAGGAGGTCGTAGACGTGGTCGGCGTACAGGCGGGCCGTCGCGTCGTCGGCGGCGTGCGCGTACCGCGCGACCACCGGATACCAGGCGGAGAGCCGGTCCCGGTCGGCGGCGGTGAGCCGCTCGGCGTCGGCGATGTCCCGCAGGAGGGCCGCGCCGCCCCTGATGTTGGCCGAGGTCTGCGACTTCAGGGCGGTCACCGGCTGCCCGGTCAGCTCGGCCGCCCGCTCCAGGCTGCGCTGCCGGGGATTGCTGACCAGGTGCATGACGCCGTAGCCGTTGGCCTGGCTGGGCCGCCCCTCGTGCCCGTCGAGCCGGGTCTCGCCGTAGCCGACGGCGACCAGCAGGTCCCTGGGCACGTCGAACTCGCCGGCCGCCCGGGTGAAGGCCGTGTCCAGCGGCCCGGTGGGCCCGGCCGGCGCGGCGGTGGCCGGCGCGACGGGGCTCAGTAGCGCCGCCGCGAGGACGGCGGCGGCGCCCCCGCGCCAGGAGAGTCTGTTGGGTCTCATGGTGGTCTCCCGTCCGCGGGTCACAGGGTGGTCTCGCCGTTCAGGCCGAAGAAGTCGTGCCACTTGGCGCTGGCACCGAAGCTGGTGCCGGTGGAGAGTCCGACGTAGACGTCGTTGGTGGTGCCCTTGGTGAAGACGACGATGTCGTCCTTGCCGTCGCCGTTGACGTCGGCGAGGTAGGGGAACTCGCCGGCGAGGCAGAAGAAGTCGTTCCACTTCACGGTGGTGCCGGCGAACGACGTGCCGGTGGAGGTGGCGGCGTAGACGTCGGCGTTGGCGTTGCAGGTGAAGGTGACGATGTCGTCGCGGCCGTCGCCGTCGACGTCGCCGACGCGGGGCAGTTCGGCGCCCACGGCGAACAGGTCGTGCCACTTCCGTGAGGCGCCGAAGGCGCTGCCGGTGGAGAGGGCGACGATGACGTCGGAGGCGGTGTTGGGGCCCTGGGTGAAGGTGATGATGTCGTCGCGGCCGTCGCCGTCGACGTCGCCCAGAGCCGGGTACTCGCCGGCGATGGAGAAGTACTCGTGCCACTTCACGGCGGTTCCGGCGAACGAGGACCCGGTGGACAGCGCCACGTACACGTCGCCGGCCGCGTTGTGGGTGAAGGCGACGATGTCGGCACGGCCGTCGCCGTTGACGTCGCCGACCGCGCCGATCTCCGCGCCGGGAGCGAACCAGTCGTGCCATTTCTGGCCGCCGCCGAAGCTGGTGCCGTTCGACAGCGCCACGTACACGTCGCCGGTGTTGCCGTGCGCGAAGGTGACGACGTCGTCCCTGCCGTCGCCGTCGACGTCGCCGGTCGAGGCCGTCTCGCCGCCGATGGAGAAGAAGTCGTTCCACTTCACCGAGGTCCCGGCGAAGCCTGCGCCCGTGGACGTGCTGACGTAGACGTCGGCGAGGGCGTTCTGGGTGAAGCTGACGATATCGTCGCGCCCGTCGCCGCTGACGTCGGTGGCGGAGCCGCCGGCGATGGCGTGGGTCCGTACCGCCTCGTTGAGCAGGGTCCGCGCCTTGGTCGCCACCTGGTCGTAGCGGTCGGGGAAGCCGGAGCGCTGCACGCACTGGGCGACCTGACCGGCGGTGTAGCGGGGGTTGTTCCGGTCGCAGACGATCGCGCGGGTGATGTACTGCGTGCTGGCGTAGACCGGGTCCATGATCTGCTCCGGCGTGCCCCAGCCGTAGTCCCACCGTTGCTGGAAGACCCCGAGCGAGGACTTGTCGCCGCACGGCAGGTTGTTCATGTGCGACTCGACCCAGCCGGCCTCGAACGCGGACAGCATGACCTTGTCGTTGACGTTGTGGGCACGGGCGACCCGGTAGACGATCACGCTGATCGCGGGGTCGTGGTTGGCGGGGATGGAGGAACAGGCCAGCGTGCCGATCGGAGCGTCGGCCTGCGCCGGCGCGGTCGCCACGACCGACGCGAGCGCGGTGCAGAGGCCGACCAGCAGGGCGAGGGGGGTACGTCTCACGATGCTCCTCTGAGGGGTGTCAGCGGTGCGGCGAGCGGTTCCGCCACGGAGGTGCGCTGCCGCCAGGAGGGCCGCCGGGGCTGACGGATGCGCCGCCGCGTCGACACCTCCTCGTCGGTGGGAAATCGATTGCCGAGGAGTATCGCCAGGACCCCGACGGCTGTCAATGCGTCCTGGAATCTTCCTTCGGCAACTGAGCGGTGGCGGTAAAGTATTGACATCTCGCGATGTCCCCCGGTTAACTCCCGAGCAATCGATTTCTCGCGGCTCCGACGGCACACCTGGAGGGACATCCATGAAGCCCCACCTCCGCCGCTGGCTGGCTCTGGCCGCGGCGCTGGCGACCATGATCCCCCCAACGGCGGCGCACGCCGCCGAGCCCGCCCCGACCCCGCGCGGTGCCGGGGCGCTCGCCGTCGCCGACGACAAGGGACCGGTCGGCTGGGACGTCTACCGCCGCCTCGACCGGCTGCCCGAGCTGGCCGCCGGCAGCCGCACCCGGCAGTTCTCCAGCTTCGCCCGGGACGGCTCCAACGACGACGGCTTCGTCGGCACCTACTCGTGCCTGCGCCAGTCCGGCGGCTGCGTCATCGCTGAGGACCGCGGAGCCGGCGAGGTGCAGTCGATCTGGTTCACCCGCGACGACGGCAACGTCAGCGCCACCGGCTGGATCCGCGTCGAACTCGACGGCGTCACGGTGGTCGACACCAGCCTCCAGCACCTCGTCGACGGTGGCCTCGGCCACCCGTTCGTGTTCCCGCTGGTCACCAACGCCGACCAGACCTCCGGCGGGGTCACCGTCAAGGTCCCCATGCCCTACCGCGAGTCCATGCGGATCACCACCCAGTCCAACCCGCTCTTCCACCACGTCACCTACCGCACGTTCGCCGACGCGGTCGGCGTGTCCACGTTCGACCCCACCGACCCCGCCACCGACGTGGTGGAGAGGCTGCGCGCCGCCGGCCAGCGCGACCCGAAGCCGAGCCAGCCCGGCGCGAGCACCAGGACCGCCCGGGTCGACGTCCCGGCGGGCGGGCAGGCGACACTCGCCACGCTCACCGGTCCCGCCGCGGTCACGGCGCTGCGGCTGCGGCTGCCCGACGCCGCGGCCACCGCCTCGACGCTGACGGGCCTGCGGCTGCGGATCACCTTCGACGGGCGGAGCACGGTTGACAGCCCGGTGGGCGAGTTCTTCGGCGCCGGCCTGGGCGAGCGTTCCGTCCGCTCCCTGATGTTCGCCATGGACTCCGCGCCGGGCGGCTGGTACAGCGCCTGGTGGCCGATGCCGTTCCGCTCCACCGCGACGGTGTCGGTCACCAACACCACCGGCGCCCACGTCAACGGCGTCCAGGCGGAGGTGACCACCGCGCCGGGCACCGCCTGGACCGGCGCCCTCGCCCCCGACGGCGCCGCCGGTTACTTCACCACCCAGTCCCGCCGCGCCGAGACCACGGGCGGCAGCGACTGGATCGTCGCCGAGCAGGCCGGCCGGGGACGCTTCGTCGGCGTGTCCCAGACCGCCCGCGGCCACATCGTCGGCGGGAACACCCGCAACTACCTGGAGGGCGACGAGCGCGTCCACGTCGACGGCTCGCCCACGCCGCAGATCTACGGCACCGGCACCGAGGACTTCTACGAGTCCGGCTGGTACTTCAACCGCGGCGAGTACAGCGGCGCCTTCACCGGCAACACCGCCCACCTGTTCCGCTCCGGCGGCTGCGCCGACGAGTGCGACGCCATGTACCGGCTGATGATCGGCGACGCGGTGCCCTACGCCTCGGCGCTGCGTTTCGGCATCGAGCACGGCCCCGCCAACGACATGCCGGCGAACTACGCCTCGACCGCCTTCCTCTACACCCAGCCGACCGTCGCCCTGCGCCGCACCGACACGCTGGTCACCGGCGACGCGGCCAGCCGCGCCGGGCACGCGTACACCGACTCCGGGACCCAGTACCCGCTGACCAGCCCGTACGAGGGCGACGACGACAACGTCGCCGTCACCGGCCAGGTCCGCGCCACCGGCGGCGCCGCCAGCTTCCGGCTCGCCGTCGACCCCGCCAACCAGGGCGTACGGCTGCGCCGGCACGGCGACCAGGCCGGCGCGTACCAGCAGGTCGCCGTGTCGGTCGACGGCAGGCCGGCCGGGGTGTGGCGCCAACCGCTGGGCAACGACCGGCAGCGCTGGTCGGCCGACGAGTTCGTCCTCCCGGCCGCGCTGACCGCCGGACGGTCGTCGGTCACCGTCACCCTCACCCCGGCGGCCGGCGCCCCGGCCTGGACGGCGGCCCGGTACGAGGCCGACAGCATGGTCCCCCCGTTCCTCGACGCCACCGCGCCGGGCGCGGTCGCCGGGCTCGGCCTGGCCGGCGGTCGGGTGCACGCCCTCGGCCTGTCCTGGTCGGCGTCGCCGGACGACGTGGGAGTCGCCAGCTACCGGGTCTACGCCTCGCGCAACCCCGGCGTCGCGATCACCCCCGCCAACCTGGTGGGCACGACCCGGACGACCACCTTCCGGCACGGCCCGCTGCCGGCCGGACAGACCCGCCACTACCGGGTCGTCGCGGTCGACGGCGCCGGCAA
This sequence comes from Micromonospora sp. DT178, assembly GCF_049841695.1. Classification (NCBI taxonomy): domain Bacteria; kingdom Bacillati; phylum Actinomycetota; class Actinomycetes; order Micromonosporales; family Micromonosporaceae; genus Micromonospora; species Micromonospora sp. DT178. Next base: position 230,818 of record NZ_JBNCKV010000011.1, on the reverse strand, counting down.
CAGCTCCGCGCCCTCGGCCGAGGTGTCGGCCACCACCCGCACCCGCAACACCAGCGACGCCAACGGTGACCGCCGCGACGACGCCGTCGCGTTCACCCGGGGCAGCACCGCCGACGTGACCACGTCCCTGTCGGACGGCACCAGGTTCGTGCCGGACGCCCGGACCTGGAACGACTACTTCGCCGTCGGCCAGGAGATCCCGTTCACCGGCGACGTCGACGGCGACGGGCGGGCCGACATCATCACCTTCACCCGCGGCGACAGCGCCGACGTCTACGTGGGGCTCTCCACCGGCACGACCTACGCCGCCGGGGTCAAGTGGCACGACTTCTTCGCCACCGGTACGGAGGTCCCCGCGGTCGGCGACGTCAACGGCGACGGGCGCACGGACATCATCACCTTCACCCGGGGCGGCGCCGGCGACGTGTACGTGGCGCTGTCGACCGGCAGCGGCTTCGGTCCCGGCGTCAAGTGGCACGACCACTTCGCGCTCGGCGACGAGCTGCCGGCGGTGGGCGACGTCGACGGCGACGGGCGCGACGACGTCGTGACGTTCACCCGGGGCGCCACCGGCGACGTGTTCGTCTCCCTCTCCGACGGCACCCGGTTCGTCGAGGACGGCTGGAAGTGGCACGACTCGCTCGCGCTCGGCGACCAGCTGCCGGCGCTGGGCGACGTCGACGGCGACGGGCGCGACGACGTCGTGACGTTCATCCGGGGCACCACCGGCGACGTGTTCGTGGCGCTCTCCGACGGCACGCGGTTCGTCACGCAGGCCGGCAGGTGGCACGACTGGTTCGCGGTGGGCGACGAGCTGCCCGGCATCGGTGACTTCAACGGAGACGGAAGGGCGGACGTGGTGACGTACACCCGGGGAACCAGAGCGGACACCTACGTGGCGCTGTCGACCGGCGGCGGCTTCGGCGCCGGCGTCCGGTGGCACGACCAGTTCGCGCCCGGCACCGACCTGCCCCGGCCGAGCGTGTCGTGATGCGCGCGCCCCGGATGCTCGCGGTGCTCCTGCTCGGCGCGGCCCTGGTGACCGTCCCGGCCGGACCGGCCGCCGCGGAGGACGTCGTACGGGCCGAGGCGGAGTCGCTGGCGGTGACCTCGTCCACCGCCCCGGTCGAGGCGCAGGCCAACTGCTGCGGGGTCGCCTGGTCGGCCGGCCGCCAGCTGTGGCTGCGCGCCGCCCGGGCGGGGGACTCGGTCACCGTGACGCTGCCGCCCGTGCCGGCCGGGCAGTACGACATCGGGGGCGTGCTCACCCGCGCCGCCGACTACGGCACCCTGCGCTTCGCCGTCGACGGCGTGGCCGTCGGTCAACTCTTCGACGGCTACGCCCCGACCGTGCGGCGCGTCGAGGCCGTACCGCTGGGGTCGGCCTCGCTCACCGTCGGCACCCACCGGCTGACGATGACCGTGACCGGCCGCTCGGCGTCCTCGACCGGGTTCTTCGCGGGCCTGGACACGCTCACCCTGCGCCGCGTCGGCCCGCTGGCGGCGGTCACCACCACGGCGTACGAGACGGTGGCCGAGACGCCGGCGCGGGGGCCGCTGACCCGGGTCTACGACCCGGGCGTGGGGGAGCCGACGGCGTGGTACTACAACGACCACACGATCGTGCGCGACCAGCGGACCGGGCTGTGGCACGCCTTCGCCATCGCGCACGCGGAGCCCGGCGCGCCGCAGGACGAGAAGAGCTTCGGCCACGCCACGGCGCCCACGCCCACCGGCCCGTGGACGAAGCAGCGACCGGCGCTGACGGCCGACCCGGCGAGGGGTGAACAGTGGATCTGGGCGCCCCACGTCGTCTACGACCAGGGCGTCTACCACATGTTCTACGCCGCCGGCAGCCCCGACTACGCGAACTACCGCATGCACCTGGCCACCTCGACCGACCTGTTCACCTGGACCCGCAGCCCGGCCAACCCGCTGTTCACCGACGGCTGGGAGGGGCGCGACCCGATGGTGACCCGGGTCGGTGACCGCTGGGTCATGTACTACACGGCGACCTCCGACCCGCAGGGCGGCAACCACGTGGTCGCCTACCGCACCAGCGCCGACCTGCGGACCTGGAGCGGCCGGGGCGTCGCGTACGCGTCGCCACATACCGGTCGGGCCGCCGGGCAGACGGAGTCGCCGTTCGTGGTGCGCCGGGGGGACTGGTGGTACCTCTTCGTCTGCTGCGACGGCACCGACTACGGCGCGGCGTACCGGCGCACCGCCGTCTACCGCAGCCGCGACCCCCTGCGCTTCGACGGGGCGGAGAAGGTGACCGTGCTCGACGCGCACGCCGCGGAGGTCGTGGTGGACGGGGGGAACTGGTACCTGAGCCACGCCGGCTGGGGTCAGGGCGGGCTGTGGCTCGCCCCGCTGACCTGGTCCACTCAGGTCGTCGCCCGCGGCTACCAGGTGAGCACCGGATTCCTGCGCGCCGACGTGCGCACCTGGCCGCACACCCGCATCGCGTCGCTGGCGGTCGACCCGGCCGGCGGCGGGGCGTACCGGCCGGCGTTGGACTCGTCGCACCGGGGGACCGGTCCCTACCTGGCGGTCGGCCGCTTCGACGTGACGGACCGGGCGGGCCCGCCGGCCCGGGTGGACGTCTCCGCCGACGGTTCCCGGATCAACCTGGTCGGCATGCGGATGGGCGACGAGCCGGTCACCGCCGACTGGCTGCTGACGGTGGCGCCGCGCTGGACCGGGCCGGCGTTGCAGAGCGACGTCACCTGGTCGGTGACGGGCCCGACGACCGCGCCGGTGTGGGAGGTGGCGTTCAACGTCGACGGCGCCCTGCCGGCGGTCGGTGATCCCGCCGTGGCGGCCCGGTCGAGCGGGGACGTGCCGGGGATGCCGACGTGGTCCATGACCTCCGGCGCGGGCCTGTCCCTCGTGGCCGCCCACCGCTGGGCCTCGGCGTGGCGCGGCGACAACACCTGGTACGACGCCGGCCACGCGATGGCGGCCTGGCAGCCGCTGTGGCGCAACGGGGGCACCGCGTGGCCGGCGGGGTCGTACCCGGGTGGGACGTGGCGGTTCGCCGCCAGCGGGACGGCGCGGGACACCGCGTTCGCCGAGACCGTCCACGCGGCCGTCAACGCCGTGCCGTGAGGGGCCGTACCGGTGCGGGTCGGGCGGCGACCCGGCCCGCACCGGGGGCCTTGACAGCAATTAGACGCTCCTCTATGTTTCGCCAGAAATCGATTTCCGATCTCCCTCGGAGGCCCGCATGAGCGACCAGGTGATCGTCGCCATGTCCGGCATCGCCAAGCGCTTCGGCGGCGTGCACGCCCTGCGCGGCGTCGACCTCACCCTGCGCGCCGGCGAGGTCCACGCCCTGCTGGGGGAGAACGGGGCCGGCAAGTCGACCCTGATCAACATCCTCTCCGGCGTCGTCACCGACTACGACGGGGAGATCTCGATCGGCGGTGCGCCCGCGCGCTTCGCCGGCCCGGCCGCGGCCCAGGCCGCCGGCATCGCCACGATCCACCAGGAACTCGACCTGGTGCCCGCGCTCTCCGTGGCCGAGAACCTCGTGCTCGGCCGGGAACCGCGCACCCGGCTGCGGACGCTCGACCGGCGGGCGATGACCCGCGCCGCCCGGGACTGGCTGGGCCCGCTCGGCGCGCAGATCGACCCGCGCCGGCCCGTCGGTTCGCTGCGCGTCGGCGAGCAGCAACTCGTCGAGATCGCCAAGGCGCTCTCCCTCGACGCCCAGGTGCTCATCATGGACGAGCCGACCGCCGCGCTCGCCGACGCCGAGGTGCGGCGGCTGATGTCCACCATCCGCGCGCTGCGCGGGCGCGGCGTGGCCGTCGTCTACATCTCCCACCGGCTCGAGGAGATCGAACACATCGCCGACCGGGCCACCGTCCTGCGCAACGGCGAGGTGGCCGGCACGCTGCGCCCGGACCGCGCCGACCGGCAAAAGATCATCACCCTGATGGTCGGCCGCCCGGCGGAGACGCTGTTCGGCGCGGGATCCGGCGGCGCCGCCGCGGCGAGCCCCGCCGGGCCCGCCGTGCTGGAGGTCGACGACCTCGCCGTACGCCCCCGAGGCACCCGGCCCGGGCGCTGCGAACCCGCCGGTGTCAGCCTGACCGTCCGCGCCGGGGAGATCGTCGGCCTGGCCGGCCTGATGGGGGCGGGCCGCACCGAATTGCTGGAGACCCTGTACGGCGCCGGCCCGCCCGGTCGCCGCAGGGGCCTGGTCCGGCTCGCCGGCCGCCCGTACGCCCCGCGGGGCCCCCGGTCCGCGCTGCGCGCCGGCGTCGGCTTCGTCCCGGAGGACCGCCGCCGCTCCGCCCTGGTGCTGGAGCACCCCGTCGGCCGCAGCATCGTGCTGGCCGCCCTGCGCCGGCTCAGCACCGCCGGGGTCGTCCGCAACGGACGCGAGCGGGACGCGGTGCGCCAGCAGGTCGCCGCCCTGGCGATCAAGACGTCGTCGGCCGCCGCGCCGGTCGGCTCGCTCTCCGGCGGCAACCAGCAGAAGGTCGTCTTCGCCCGGCACCTGCTCACCCGCCCCCGCCTGCTGCTGCTCGACGAGCCGACCCGCGGGGTCGACGTCGGCGCCAAGGCGGAGATCTACCGGCTGCTGCGCCGGCTCGCCGACGACGGGATGGGCATCCTGCTCGCCTCGTCGGAGCTGCCCGAGCTGACCGGCGTCTGCGACCGGATCGTGGTCCTGCGGCGCGGGCGGGCCGTCGCGGAACTCCCGGCAGACGGGTGCACCGGCGAGGACATCCTGACCGCGGCCATGGGCGGCACGGCCGCCGGAGGGGACGACCGATGACCCACCTGCGCGCACCGGACCAGGGGCCCGGCACGCCGCTCGCGCCGGCCGGCGGCGGCCCGGCGGCCGGCGCCGGCCGGTGGCGGCGGCCCGGCGGCCGGGGCGATCTCGTCGAGCGGCTCTTCGCCGTGCAGAGCCTCTTCGCGCTGCTGCTGGTGTTCGTGCTGGCCATCGCCGTGTCGCCCCGCCGCAACGGCGAGATCCTGTTCCTGTCCACGGAGAACCTCGGCAACATCGTCCGCGCGGTGTCCGAGATCGGGATTATCGCGATCGGCATGACGTTCGTCGTCCTGCTCGGCGGCATCGACCTCTCCGTGGGCGCCATCCTCGGCCTGTCCGCCGTCGGCACCGCGACGCTGATGGTCGACTCCGGGCTCGGCATCCTGCCCGCGGTCGCCGTCGTACTGCTGATCGGCGCCCTCTTCGGTGCGTTGCAGGGCTACGCGATGGCCCGGCTCGGCATCCAGTCGTTCATCGTCACCCTCGCGGGACTCCAGGTCGCGCGCGGCCTCGCCAGGATCTGGTCGGGCGGGCTCGGCATCCCGATCGCCTACGGCGACGGCCCGCAGGAGGCACCCCCGGCGTTCGAGATCCTCAACGGCACCGTCAACGGGGTGCTGCCCGTCCCGGCGGTGCTGTTCATCGGCATCGGCGTGGCCGCGATCGTCGTGCTGCGCAAGACGGCGTTCGCCCGCCACGTCTACGCCATCGGCGGCAACGAGAAGGCCGCCCGGCTCTCGGGCGTGCCCGTGCTGCGGGTGAAGGTCGCGGTCTTCGCGATCGCGGGCCTGCTCGCCGCGGTGGCCGGCATCATCCACGCCGGGCAGCTCAACCAGGGCAGCCCCAACGACGGCGCCGGCTACGAGCTGGACGCCATCGCCGCGGTGGTCATCGGCGGCACCAGCCTGGCCGGGGGCACCGGCTCGATGGGCGGCACGCTCGCCGGGGCGCTGCTGCTCGGCATCCTCAACAACATCCTCGCGCTCAACAACATCGACGCCAACGTGCAGCTACTGATCAAGGGACTGGTGATCGTGGCCGCCGCCGGGCTGCAGAAGCTACGCCGCAGCATCGTCTGAACCGCCACCGAACAAGGAGCGTCATCATGCGCACCCGTACCGTCCTGCTCGCGCTGCTGTGCACCGGCGCGCTCGTCAGCTCCACCGCGTGCAGCGTGGAGAAGCCGTCCGACGGCGGCGACGCCGCGGCCGCGAACTGCGGCGCCGGCAAGGACTTCCTGATCGGCATGTCGCAGGCCAACAACGCCGAGCCCTACCGGCAGGTCATGAACAACGACGTGCAGACGGCGGCGAAGTCCGTGCCCGGGTTCAGCGTGGTGGTCTCCGACGCGGCGCAGGACAACAGCAAGCAGGTCGCCGACGTGGAGAACTTCCTCACCCAGAAGATCGACCTGCTGATCATCTCGCCGAACGAGGCGAAGCCGCTGACCGCGGTGGTGCGCAAGGCGTACGACCGGGGCGTCCCGGTGATCGTGCTCGACCGCAAGGTGGAGGGCGAGGCGTACACGGCCTTCATCGGCGGGGACAACGTCGCCATCGGCAGGGCCGCCGGCGAGTTCTACGCCAAAACGCTGCTGCCCGCCGGCGGCAAGGTCATCGAGATCGCCGGGCTGCCCGGCTCCACGCCGGCGGCCGAACGCGCCCAGGGCTTCCGGGAGGGCATCGCGGGCAACCCGAAGATCGAGGTCGTCGCCTCCCAGCCCGGGGACTGGCTGCGGGAGAAGGGCCAGTCGGTGGCCGACGCGCTGCTCAAGGCGCACCCGGACGCCGCCGCCGTGTACGCCCACAACGACCCGATGGCCGAGGGCGCGTACCTGGCCGCGAAGGCGGCCGGGTTGCACACGAAGGTGAAGTTCACCGGCATCGACGCGCTGCCGGTGCCGTCGGGCGGCATCAAGGCCGTCGAGCAGGGCCGGCTCGCGGCGACCTTCCAGTACGCCACGGGCGGCCGGGAGGCCGTCGACCTCGCCCGCCGGATCCTGGTCGACTGCGACAAGGACGTCCCGCGTGCCACCACCCTCGACACGATGCGGATCACCAGGGAGAACGCCGCCGAGACGTACGCGAAGCTCGGTGGCGTCGCCTGACCGCCGAGCCGGCACGGCCCGACGGGCCACGACCCGGACCTGGAAGATCGGGGGAGACCTGGCATGACGGTGGCCGCGGTGCTCGGGGTCGACATCGGCACGTCCAGCAGCAAGGGCGTCCTGGTCGACCTGTCCGGGCGCGTGCTGCGCTCCGCGGTGCGGGAGCACCGGGTGGACCGGCCGCGACCCGGCTGGGTGGAGATGGACGGCCGCATCTGGTGGGACGAGTTCGTCGCCCTCACCCGTGAGCTGCTCGCCCCCGGCGACGCCCACGTGGTGTCGGTCGGGGCCAGCGGGATGGGCCCCTGCGTGCTGCTCACCGACGCCGCCGGCACGCCCCTGCGGCCGGCCATCCTCTACGGCGTCGACACCCGCTCCACGCCGCAGATCGCCCGGCTCACCGAGCGCTTCGGTGCGGACGAGATCCTGCGCCGGTGCGGCTCGACACTGTCGACCCAGGCGGCGGGGGCGAAGGTCGCCTGGGTCGCCGACGCCGAGCCGGAGCTGTTCTCCCGGGCCCGGCGGCTGTTCATGCCGAGCTCCTGGCTGGTCTTCCGGCTGACCGGCCGGTACCTGCTCGACCAGCACTCGGCCAGCCAGTGCACGCCGCTGTACGACAGCGCGGCGCAGGGCTGGTACCGCCCCTGGGCCGAGGATATCGCCCCGGGGCTGGAGCTGCCCGAGCTGCGGTGGCCCGGCGACGTGGCCGGCACGGTCACCGCCGGGGCCGCCGCGGCCACCGGGCTGCCGGCCGGCACCCCGGTCGTGACCGGGACGATCGACGCCTGGTCGGAGGCGCTCAGCGTGGGCGCCCAGGGCGTCGGCGACCTGATGCTCATGTACGGCACCACGATGTTCCTCGTGCACACGGTGCCGCACCGGCTGACCAGCCCGTCGCTGTGGGGCACGGTCGGCGCGCTGCCGGGCACCCGCAACCTGGCCGGCGGCATGGCGACCTCCGGGGCGATCACCGGATGGCTGCGGGAGCTGTTCGACGCCGCCGACTACCCCGAGCTGCTGCGCCTGGCCGAGCGGTCCGGGCCGGGCGCGCGGGGACTGCTCATGCTGCCGTTCTTCGCCGGCGAGCGGACCCCCATCCTCGATCCCGACGCCCGGGGCGTGATCGCCGGCCTGACGCTCTCGCACGGGCGCGGCGACATCTACCGCGCGGCGCTGGAGGCGACCGGGCTGGCGGTGCGCCACAACATCGAGACGATCGAGGCGGCCGGCGGCGACATCCGACGCGTGGTGGCGGTGGGCGGCGGCACCCGGGGCGGCCTCTGGACGCAGATCGTCTCGGACGTCACCGGCCGGGCGCAGCACATCCCGTCGGTCACCATCGGCGCGAGCTACGGCGCCGCGTTCCTCGCCGCCGGCGCGGTGCGGCGGGTCGACATCCACCGGTGGAACCCGATCCGGGAGGTCCGCGAGCCGCGCCCGGCCCTCGCCGCCGACTACGCGGAGCTGTACGGGCTGTACCGGCAGCTGTACGACGGCTCGAAAGCCGTCGCGCACGCGTTGGCCGCCCGGCAGACGCGCCTCGCGACCCCGCCCCAGCCAGGTACCGACGAGCCAGTGGAGGAAGTCAACCCGTGAGCAACTACACCATGCCGGTGCTTGTCGATCCGCCGGCCGCCGCCCCCCGGACGGTCTACACGGTCGCCAGCGGCGACCTTCGCCCGGCCGCGAACGTCACCGGTTGGCCGACCCAGCAGCGCCTGGAGGCGGACCTCGCCGACGCGGTCACCGCCCTGGGCTGGCAGACCCGGCGGGCCCATCCGGTGGACGCCGACGCGGGCCACGGCTTCATCGACAGCCAGCGCGCCGGCATCGAGATCTTCCAGCAGATCCCCCTCGACGCCCCGCTCGTCGTCGTGGAGGCGGTGTGGCAGTACAGCCACCACGTGCTGGCCGGGCTGCGCGCCCACCGTGGCCCGATCCTGCTCGTGGCGAACTGGAGCGGCGAGTTTCCCGGCCTGGTCGGCCTGCTGAACCTCGCCGGCAGCCTCACCAAGGCGGGCGTGCGGTACTCGGCGCTGTGGAGCGAGGACTTCACCGACGAGTGGGCGCGCGACGGGCTGAAGGCCTGGCTGGAGACCGGCGAGGTGGTCCACGACGAGAGCCACGTGCGGGACCTGCCGCCGCTGCCGTCCGACGCCGAGGTCGAACTCGGCGTGGCGCTGGCCCGCCAGCTGCGGCGCCGACCGGCCGTCATCGGCGTCTTCGACGAGGGCTGTATGGGCATGTACAACGCGATCATCGACGACGAACTGCTCAACCCGCTCGGCATCTACAAGGAGCGGCTGTCGCAGAGCGCGCTGGTCGCGGAGATGTCGCGGGTGCCCGACGAGGAGGCGCACGCGGTGCGGGCCTGGCTCGACGCCGCCGGGATGACCTTCCACACCGGCACGGACGAGGCCACCGAACTGACCGACGCCCAACTGCTCAGCCAGTTCAAGATGTACGTCGCCGCGCTGCGCATCGCCGACGACTTCGGCCTGGACGCCGTCGGCATCCAGTACCAGCAGGGGCTCAAGGACACCGTCCCGGCGAGCGACCTGGCCGAGGGGCTGCTCAACGACGTGACGCGGCCGCCGGTGACCAGCCGCGACGGCTCGCGCGAGCTGTACGCGGGGCGGGCCCTGCCGCACTTCAACGAGGTCGACGAGGGCGTCGCGGTGGACTCGCTGGTCACCAACCGGATCTGGACCGCGATGGGGATGGACCCGGCCACCACCCTGCACGACATCCGCTGGGGCGAGTCGTACGGGACGGACTTCGTCTGGGTGTTCGAGATCTCCGGCTCGGTCCCCGCGTCCCACAACGGCGGCTACGACCGGTCGTACAGCATGCGGCAGCCGCCGATGTACTTCCCGCTGGGCGGGGGCACCCTGAGCGGTGTCTCCCGGCCGGGCGAGATCGTCTGGTCGCGGATCTTCATCATGGACGGGGTGCTGCACGCCGACCTGGGCCGGGGCACCGTGGTCGAGCTGCCGGCCGCCGAGACGCGGCGTCGGCTCCAGGCCACCACCCCGCAGTGGCCGATCATGCACGCCGTGCTGCACGGCGTGGGCCGCGACCAGCTGATGGCCCGGCACAAGGCCAACCACGTCAACGTGGTCTACGCCGACGACGCCGACGACGCCGACCGCGCCCTGCGGGTCAAGGCCGCGATGCTCGACGCGATGGGGGTGCGGGTGCACCTGTGCGGCGACGTGGCGCTGTGATCCCGGGCGGGCCTCCCCGACGCCGGCTCACCGGGCCCGGGCGGGCCCACCCGCGCCGTCCGCCGGCTGCCCGTTCGACCGGGGCAGGGGCCGGACCGAACTCTCGCGGACCCGCAGGGTCGTGCGCAGGGTGACGGTCGAGGACGCCTTCGCGGGGTTGGCGATCCGCTCGGTGAGCAGCGACGCCGCAGCCCGCCCCAGGTCGTACGTGGGCTGCGCGACGGTGCTCAGCGAGGGCCGCACCAGGTGGGCCCAGGGGATGTCGTCGAACCCGACCACGCCGCACCGGGTGGGCACGACGACACCCCTGTCGACCAGGCACTCCACCGCGCCCACCGTCATCAGGTTGTTGGTGACGAAGACCGCGTCCGGCGGCTCGGCGGCGTTCAGCAGGGACGCCATGGCCCGGTAGCCGCCGTCCTCCCGGAAGTCGGCGTACCGGACCAGGTCCTCCGGCACGCTCCGGCCGGCAGCGCGCAGGGCCTGCTGGTATCCGCGTAGCCGCTGCACGGCGGTGGAGATCCGACGCGGTCCCGTGACGCAGGCGATCCGGCGGTAGCCGCTGTCGATCAGGTGGGCGGTGGCCGTCTCGGCGCCGTGGACGTTGTCCACCAGCACGGTGTCCACGGCCACCCCGTGGGGCTGCCGGTCGATGGCCACGACCGGCATCCCGGCCTCGGTGAGCCGGTTGATCAGGGCCGGTCGCCCCGACGGCGAGATGATCACGCCGGCCATCCGTTCGGCCAGGGCCGCCGTCACGTAGCGGGTCTCCTTCTCGGGATCCTCGTCGCCGTTGCAGAGGACCACGGAGAAGCCCGCCTCCTGCGCCACGTCCTCGATGCCGCGCACCAGCGAGGTGAAGAACGGGTTGCCGATGTCGGAGATGATCACCGCCCAGAGGCTGGTGCGTTGCCGGCGCAGGCTGCGGGCCACCGCGTTGGGCCGGTAGTCCAGGTCGAGCATCACCTGGCGGACCCGCGCGGCCAGGTCCGGATCCACCGACGAGTGCCCGTTGAGCACCCGGGACACCGTCGACGCCGAGACCTCGGCCACCCGCGCCACGTCATAGATGGTCGTCATGCGGTCGTCCCCTGTCGGTGTCTCGCGCCCTTGTCCCGCACCGGACCCCCGGCTGCGACCGCGCGGGCACCACCGTCCGTTGCGGCCCGCCGCCCGAGAGTGGTCGGCCCTGAGATCCTATATGGCAGGGAATCGATTTCTCTTGGGCGTCCTGCCCGCGTCGGAGGGGGCGGCCGTCGTCCACCTGTCGCGCACGGCGCTCCGCCCGGCCGACCCGGCGGCACGCGCACCGACCGCCCGTCCGGCCACCGGGCGGCGGGGAGCCACCCGGTGACCGGACTGGGCGAAGCGGTGCCGCCGGCGTCGGCCCGCGGGACCGGCGGTGCCGGCGTCAGCCGCAGGAGGCGTCGCGGCAGGTCACCTCGACCTCGTAGAGCCGGGCCTGCCTGTCCCGGCTGGCGAGGACGTCGAGGCGGACCGCGGTCGCGCGGACCGGCGCGAAGGTGTGCGTGGTGACCTGGGTCGTGTTTCCGGTGACCTCGCCGAGCACCTGCCAGGCGCCGCCGACCAGCCCGGAGATCCGGTACGAGGTCAGCTCGTACCCGCCGTACTGGTGCAGCCGCACGGTGTCGACCAGCTCCGCACCGGCGAACTCGACCTGTAGCCAGTGGCTGTCGGCCGGCTCGGTGATCCAGCGGCTACCGGAGCTGACCCGGTTGCCGTCGATCACGTGCGAGGGCACGTACTGCCGCCACCAGCCCGACGCGGTCGCCTCGGCGCCCTCGGCGGCCAGCGCCACGTTGCGCCACACCGCACCGACGGTCGTGGTGGCGCTCGCGGCGAACTGGCGGGGCTGGTCCGGCCGCGTCCCGTGCGGGGCGTCGACCGTGACGGTGGCGCTCTGCTCCGCCGCGAGCCCGCGGACCCCCACGGTCAACGGGACCTCCACCACCGCGAACGGCGCGAGCCGTACCTCGGTCGGCGCCGGGGCGACCCACCCCTCGGGGACGACGGCGCCGAGCCGGGCCGTCACCGGTGTGCCGACGTCGTTGCGCAGCACCGCGGTGATCCGGGTGTCCACGTCCGAGTCCGGCCGGACCGTGGTGCGCACCGGCAGGGCCGAGACGGTGAGCAGCGCACCGCGATCGGCCGGGGCCGTGCTCAGTGCGAGCGTGGGGAAGGCCTCCAGCTCCTGGTAGCGCGACCAGGCCAGCGTCATCTGCCAGGACTCCAGCCGGTGCACGACCGCGGTCACCTCGTGCCGGCCGTCGTTGCCGGCGCGGACCGGGGTGCCGGCGAACTCGTCGGCGAAGAGCTGGTCGGCCAGCCCTCTGGTCCGCTGCACCGCGAGCTGGTTGGCGCCCTCGAACACCTTCGTCATGTACTGCGGATCGTCGCCGTTGTCCCGGGCGTACGCCTGGACCTGGCTGAGCACCTGGTTGCGGTAGACGTCGGTGTGGGCCAGTTCCTGCAGCGTCAACTCGACGTGCGCGGTGGCGGCACGCAGCAGGATGGCCTGGCGCGCCTCCTGGAAGGGGATCCCCTTCGCCTGGCCCGGGAAGCCCGGCAGGCGTCCGGTCCGGCTCGCCTGCAACAGCGCCGCGCGGACCACCGACTGGGAGATCGACAGACCGATGTTCCAGCCGGACCACCCGGCCAGTTCCCCGAAGCGGACCCGGGGGGCGAGCAGCGTACGTAGCTCGCCGTCCACCTTTCCGGCCAGCGCGTCGTCACCGACCGCGACGAGCCGGCCCCGGGCCACCGCGTCGTGGATCCGGTCGGCGAAGGGTTCCAGGTCTCCGCCGCCGGCGGTGTTCGCCATCAGCAGGATGTCGGCGTCGGGACCGTCCGAGCGTCGGGCGCCGAGGGTACGCACGTACTCGTCGACCAGGGTGGCGTAGGGGACGTCCTGGTAGGGCGCCACCCACTTCTCGCCCGGGGTGCGGGACCACTCGACGTCGACCGTCGGGGCGGCGCCGAGCCGCTCGGTGACGTGCTTGGCTACCAGCAGCGCGCCGAGGATGTCCGCGCCCGGATAGATCCTGACCCGGTCCTCGACCCCGAGCTTCGCCGCGAGCGCCGCCAGGGCCGCCTTCTCCAGGCGGTGCGGGCCGTGCTCGGTGGCGTCGTCCTGGCCCAGGATCAGGTAGTCGATGGTGCCGTCGGCGACCCGCTGGACCATGTCCCGGTTGATCTGGTGGTCCCGGGCCCGGGCGCAGAGGAAGTCCGCCTTGATCTCCTCGGGGATCTCGCTGGCGACCTGCTCGTACTCGGCCCGGCGCTCCTCCTGGCCGAGGTTCTCCACCTGGTCCATCAAGACGGCCCAGCGCCGGATCGGGCCGGAGTGGACGCCCGGGTAGCTGCTGGTCGGCTCGATGGTGAGGCGCATGATCACGTCGAACGCGTACAGGGGCTTGTCGGGGTTGCTCCGCTTCACCTCGTCGAGCACGGAGAGCCGCCGCCGGGCGTCGGCCAGGCTGGTCTGGCAGGTCCGGGAGGCGACCAGGCCGCCGTAGGCGAGCATCGGGGCCGCGACGACCGAGCCGTCCGCGTCGGCGGCGGCCTTGCGCCACCAGGCGCCGACCGCGTCGGCCTGACCGTAGGTGAAGTACTCGCCGAGCAGGTCCTTCGGGGGTGTCAGCGCCTCGTGCCCGCCGGCCTCGGCGACCGCCACCGGCGTGTGCGCGGTGAACGGCCGGTCGTCCAGCGGTACGACGGCGAGCCGGCCCAGGTTCGCCGGCGCCGCGGCGGCCGCGGCCGGGGAGCCCGGTGGGGCGACCGCGAGGGTGAGGGTCACCGCGGTCGTGGTGATCATGCTGAGGGCGCGGGATGTCAGTCGTCTGTCGCGACGCATCGGTTCACTTTCGTCGTGGTGGTGGTGCACGGGGTCATCGGACGGCGCTCGGTGGCGCGGTCACCGGGTGCCGGCGTATCCGACCGCCTTGAGGATGCCGAGGCCGTTGTGGGCGACGGGGAGGGTGCCCCGGGTGCCCTTGCACAGCTGTTCGGTGGTGTCGCTGTCACCGTCGAGGTCGTCGGCGTCCCGGGCGGGCAGGAACATCGCGGCCAGCGAACGGTCGAGCAGGGCGTAGAGGGCGTCCTGACGGTCCGCCTGCTGCAACCGTTGGTAACCCGCGGCGAACTTGGCTGGCACCACCTGTTTGCGCAGCTCGGCGAGGATGCCGAAGCCGACGATGTCGTAGTACTTGGCCTCGGCGTTCTCGTTGGGCGGGGTGAGGCGGAAGAAGCCGCCGAAGGACAGGTGCGGGTCGTAGTCCCGCGCGTCACCCGACGGCGTCGGACCCTGGTTGTCCGGCGGGTAGTACGGGTCCACGGCGCCGGCCGCGGTGTCGTCGACGCAGTCGAGCGGGTCGCTGGCCGAGGCGGTGTGCCAGCCCGGGAGGCTGGTGTACGTGGTGTAGAGGCTTGTCACGGCGGCAGCCGCGGCACTGGCGCCGTGGAGCTGGCGTTCGTGGTCGTAGAGTCCGGCCAGCCCGTACTCGATCATGTCGGTGCCCAGGGTCCCGCCCGCGATCTGGCCGTCGGTGTAGGCGCAGGAGCCCTTGCGGTGCCACCGGTTGTCGCGGCAGTCCGCGCTGTACGCGCTCTGCGCGACCACCCGGTTCTGGCTGGTGGTGGGGGAGTCGAAGTCGAAGGTGTACCAGTCCGCGCCGAGTTGGAGTCCCGTGCCGAGGAACTGCCGGGCGGTGGCGGCCGACTGGCCGTACCGGTCGTCGGGCGGCGCCACGGCCGTCTCCAGCCGTTGCAGGAACGCGATCGCGGTGAGGTTCCAGGTGGACATCGTCGAGTAGAGGTTGCTCCAGCTGGAGATCTGGTCGACGTAGCCGCCCGGCGGGGTGGTGGGCTGGCCGAGCCCGTCGACGAACGGATGCACGCCGTAGGCCTGGTAGTAGGCGCGCGGGTCCTGCATCCGCAGCAGGAACTCGCCGATGCCGGTGGCGGCGTCGAGGTAGGCGGCGGCGCCGGTCGCCTCGTGGGCGGCCAGCAGCGCCTCTCCGCACGCCGCGTTGCCGAACGAGGTGAAGTAGCGGATCTGGCCGTCCGGGGTGCTCGCCACCGCGTCGTCGAAGATCTTCGGCGCGTTCGGGTCCTTGGGTAGCCGGTGGGCGAGCACCGCGCCGGCGAACTCGTCGACCAGCCCGGTCTCCACGCTCGACAGCGACCGCTGCTCGTACGCCGCCCGTTGGTCCAGATAGACCGAGATGAACTGCAGCGAGGTGCAGGCGGCGGTGCTCTGCCGCGGTCCGCCGATGGTGCACGGACTCGCCGTGGTGCACGCCCGGCCGGCTATCACGAGTTGGTCGCCGTGGACGTGTTCGATGTCCCGGCGCAACCCGTTGCGGACCCCGTCGTACGACGCCACGAGCCAGTCGAAGTAGCTGTCGACGAGGGGGACGGCAGCGGAGGCGGCGGCCGGCGCGGTCGGGACCGGCAGCGCGACGCCGACGACGAGCGCGGCCAGCAGCGCGGCCGCCCGCGCCCTCACCGTGGCCCCCCGTCCGGGGTCAGGACGATCCGGGGCTCGGCGGCGATCTCGCCGGTGCGGTTCCACGGCAGGTGGAGGTGCCAGGCGTCGAGCCGGTCCACGCGGGCCGTCACCGGCGCCCGTCCGTCGCTGCCCAGGGCGAGCGTGGCCCCGGCGAACTCGTCGGCGAACAGCTTCTGCGCGTGCGGGGTGGTGTTGTCGACCGCGTACGCGTTGATCTCTTGGAAGTGCGTCGCGATGTTCTGCGGGTCCGGCTCGCCCAGCGCGGACGCGTAGGCGGTGGTGGCCGCGCGGACGTCGTTGCGGTACGAATCGGTCTGCACCAGTTCCGAGACGGACAGTTCGATGCTGGCTCGGGCCGCGTCGTGCAGGAGGGCCCGCCGGGCGGCCAGGACCGGCTCGCCGAGGGTGCCGGGCGCACCGGGCGGCAGGTCGCCGCGGACCGAGCGCTGCCGCAGCGCCCAGCGGGACGTCGCCTGGGCAAGGCTGATCCCGACGTTCCAGCCGGAGTAGCCGGCCAGCTCGACGTACCGGATCCGGCCATTGAGCAGGGACAGCAGACGCCGGTCGGAGTGCCCGGCGACCGCGTCGTCGCCCAGGGCCACGGGGCGTCCGGCCCGCACGTGGGCGACCAGGCGGTCGGCGAACGGCGCCACCGACGCGGAACTGCCACCCGTGTTGGCCATCAGGACCAGGTCGGCGTGCTCCGGCCGGTCCACGACCGTGCCACCGAGGATGTCGACGTAGCCCTGGATGAGCCGGGCGTACGGGATGTTCTGGTAGGGGGCGGTCCAGGTCTCGCCCGGCGCCCGGGAGTACTCGACGCTCACCCGGGGGCGCACGTCGGCGTCCCGGACGGCGATCTTGGCGATGAGCAGGGCGGCCACCACGTCGGCACCCGGATAGATCACCACCCGGTCGCCGACGCCCAGCTCGGCGATGCGGGCGGCGAGTGCCTGGGACTCGGGTCGGTGCAGGCCGTGGCCGGTGGCGTCGTCCTGGCCCACCACGAGGAAGTCGAAGATCCCTTCGGCCGCCCATTCGATCATCGTCAGGTTGAGCCGGTGGTTGCGCGCCCGGGTGGCCAGGTAGTCGTCGCGCACGTCGGCCGGGATCTGGGACTCCAACGCGTCGAGTTGCGGGCGCTTCTCCACCATGGCGAGGTTGTCGACCTCGTCCTTCACCGTGGCCCACGCCCGCAGCTCGTTGCGCCACGGCCCCTCGGGGGTGAGCCGCATGATGGTGTCGAAGGCGTAGAGCCGCCGGTGCGGGCGGCGCCGCCGGACGGCCCGTACCGCCGCCAGCCGGGCGAACGCCTCGGCCTCCGGTACCGAGCTGTTGCGGGAGTTGAGCAGTCCACCGTAGGCGAGCATCGGTAGGGCGACGACCAGCGCGTCGGCCTGGGTGGTGGACGAGGTCAACCACCGGCCGACGGCGCGGCCGTCGCCGGGGGTGAAGTGCCGACCCAGGGCCTCCCGGGGCGGTAGCACGGTGTCGTAGCCGGCGCCGGTGGCGATCTGTTGCGGGGCGTACCAGGTGTAGGGCCGGTCGTCGAGCGGGACCAGGGCGATCCGGCCGAGCCGGGGGGTCTTCGGCCGGGCGTGCGCCGGGGATCCGAGGGCGGCGAGGCCGGTGAGGCCGGCGACGGTGAGGCCGGCTGCCCGAAGAAGGCCGCGGCGGGACAGGGGGTGATCAGGCATGTCGGCTCCTTGCGTTGCCGGGGGATGCGCTGAGTCTTGGATCAACAAGAACCCCGGGTCAAGACCGCCGGAGCCCGTAATACGTATTACTCTCGCTGGTCGCCCTTGACACCGGTTCTGCGGGCCGGGCAGCATCCACGGCGACAATCCTCGATACGCGACGCTTCAGAAGGTGGCCGATATCCGTGTCCGCAGGGCGGGGCAGGCTGACGCAGCACGAGATCGCGCGGATGGCCGGGGTCAGCCAGACGACCGTGTCACTCGTGCTCAACGACCGGTGTGAGGCGGCCTGGCGGATCGCCCCGGAGACCCGGGAACGGGTGCTGCGCGTCATCCGCGAGACGGGCTACGTCGCCGACCCGCTCGCCCGGCGGCTGCTGCGACAGCACAACCAGATCCTGGGCGTGTTCACCTACGAGTCGGTGTTCCCGAGCACCAGCGCGAACTTCTACCACCCGTTCCTGTCCGGCATCGAGGCGTGCGCGGAGAGCATCGGGTGCGACCTGCTGCTGTTCACCAGCGCCCCCGTGAGCGGCGGCAGCCGGCGGATCTTCCACGACAACAACCGCATCCGGCTCGCCGACGGATGCGTACTGCTCGGTCGGGAGATTCCCCGCGACGAGCTGGCCCGGATGGTCGCCGGCGACATGCCCTTCGTGTCCGTCGGTCGACGCGACGACGCCCATCTACCCTCCGGTGAGGGGGGTCCGGTGCCCTACGTGGGCGCGGACTACGCCCAGGCCACCGCCGCCCTCGTCCGCCGCGCCGTCGACCTCGGACACCGGGTGCTGGCGTACGTCGGCGCCGGTGCGGGCGCGGAATCCGCCACCGACCGGCTCGCCGGCTTCACCGCCGCGGTCCGGGAGACCGGAGTGGACGGTCGACACGAGCAGGTCGGCGGCAGGACCTCGGCGGAACTGCTCGACGCACTGCGCCCGACCGGAGTCACCGCCGTCTTCTGCGAGGAACTGGTCGAGGCGGCGGCGGTGGCCGAGGCGGCGCGGGCCCGAGGCCTGTCCGTGCCCGGTGACCTGTCCCTGGTGGCCCTCGGTGATCCCACCCGTCAGGCCGATACCGACCTCGACTTCACGGGCTTCCACATCGCGCGCAGGGAGATGGGCTGGCAGGCCATCGAGGTGCTCGACGACATCCTGCACGGCCGGAGCAGCGAGCACCAGCGCCTGCTGCCCTGCGAGCTGGTCGAGGGCGAGACCCTCGGTCCCCCGAGCCCGGCGACCGGTCGTCCCTGAGCACCACAGGGCGCGGGGGAGGGTGCGGGAGGTGACGCCGGGCGGCGCGGACGACCCTGTCGGGGGACGCCGCCCGGACCACGTCGACCGGGAGACGGGGGCTCAGGCCCGGGTGATCCGAACCGCGTCGGCGACCACGTAGCCGCTGCCGCTGGTCCAGCGGCTCACCCCGACCTTGTTGCCGTCGCCGGCCGCGAGCGTGAAGACGCCGATCGACACCCAGCGCCCGCCGTTGACGCGCTGGTCGACCGTCACCGACTGGTTGCCCGAGGCGGTGGCGACGAGGTAGGGCGTCTGGCTGTTGTATCCGAGGTCGGCGGGGTACCAGACCGAGATCTCGTAGGTACCCGTCGCCGGGATGTTCGCCCGGTACCAGGCGACGTCGCTGGCCGAGGTCGGGTTCGCGAACCGGTAGTCGGTGCCGAAGCGCTGCCCGGAGTACGACGACGTGCTCCAGTTGGCGCCCGCCGTGAACCGGCCGGACGTGGTGTTGTCGATCGTGGTGGTCCACTGCTGCGGGGGCGGCTGCTGGGACGTGCTCACATCCAGGTAGTTGCGGTCGATCTTCATCGTCACGCCGCCCCAGGTCTCCGTCACGTCCCCGGCGTACTGGTGCAACCGCTGGTGGTTCGCGTAGTAGGCGTCGGAACAGTAGCTCCCGGCGTCGGTGTCGGCCACGCCGTTCCACCAGGCGATCCAGATCTGGTCCAGCCTCGTGTAGCTCGGGTTGTGGTACTCCAGGCAGACGTCCCGGATGCCCGAGGATCCGCTGGAGTACATGCCGGCCAGGTAGCCCTTGGTGTGCAACCGCTCGACCCACCCGGACAGGAACGACAGCACCGCGGCGCGGCACGACGCGGTCGTCGGGTAGTGCTCGATGTCGTTGTAGATGGTGCTGCCGGCGCCGATGCCCAGCGCCTGCGCGGCGTTGGCGGCGCTGTCGGCGGCGGTGCGGCCCTGCGAGCGCGCGGTGCCGGGATCGGCGGACATCTTCGGCGCGCGGGTGCCGCAGGGCGCCTGGTAGCCGAGCTCGATGGGGATGAGGCGCCAACCGTTGGCGGTCTGGTTGGTGACCCAGGTCGCGGTCAGGTTGGGCTGCGCGCAGGTCCGACTCGCGCCGCTGATGTAGATGCCCACCGCGCGGTACGGCGAGCTGGCGCGCCACGCGTCCATCGCCGACTGCGACGGGGCGGTGCAGGTGTCGAAGCCCTTACCGACGAAGGTGCCGGGCTGCGGACCGACCGCCGACACCGCCACGGACTGCGCCTGCGGCTGGGGGGCCGGCGCCGACTCGGCCACGGCCGCCGAGCCGAGCGCGATGGTGAGCCCCGCCGCGGTGGCGAGGCCCATCAGCCATGTGGTGGTCCTTCTCATCCCGGTCTCCCTCGAAGGATTTCTTGCACGAGGTTGAAGTCAGTGAAGAACTTTTACACACGCATCGAAGGTTGGCAATAGTGGCCAATTGGTGAACGCGCCGTTACCAGGCGCAGGGCGCGTAGTCCTTGAGGAAGCAGCCGTACAGGTCCTCGCCCTGCTCGCCGCGGACGATCGGGTCGTAGACCCGGGCCGCGCCGTCGACCAGGTCCAGCGGGGCGTGGAAGCCGGCGTCCGCCAGCCGCATCTTCGTCGGATGGGGCCGCTCGTCGGTGATCCAGCCGGTGTCGACGCTGGTCATCAGGATGCCGTCGGTCAGCATCTCCTGGGCGCTGGTGCGGGTCAGCATGTTCAGCGCGGCCTTGGCCATGTTGGTGTGCGGGTGCCCCGGCCCCTTGTAGCCGCGCCCGAACTGGCCCTCCATCGCCGAGACGTTCACCACGTACTTGCGGCGGGCCGTCGCCGCGGCCATCGCCGGCCGCAACCGGCTGACCAGCACGAACGGGGCCGTCACGTTGCACAGCTGCACTTCCAGCAGCTCCACCGGGTCGACCTCGTGCACCCGCTGCACCCAGCTGTTGACCGGGTCGAGGTCCGGCACCAGACCGCCGGCGTCGATGGCGGTGGCCGCCGCGATCCGTTCCGGCGAGGCGGAGCCGCTGGTCAGCGCGAGCGCGGTGAGCGCGTGCGGGGTGAGCGGGGTCGACTGCGGCGAGGCGGTCAGGCCGCCCGCCGGATCGCCCCGGCCGGCCGGCTTGGCGAATGTGACGACCTCCGGCAGGGGGCCCTCCGGCAGGGCCGCCGCCTCCGCGGCGACGAGCTGCGCGTACGCCCCGGGGCTGCGCCGCACGGTCTGCGCCGCGTTGTTGATCAGGATGTCGAGGGGGCCCTGTTCGCTGACCGAGTCGGCGAGCGCGATCACCTGGGCGGGGTCGCGCAGGTCGATCCCGACGATCCGCAGGCGGTGCAGCCAGTCCCCGCTGTCGGGCATCGCCGCGAACCGGCGTACCGCGTCGTGCGGGAACCGCGTGGTCACCGTGGTGTGCGCGCCGTCGCGCAGCAGCCGCAGCGCGATGTACATGCCGATCTTCGCCCGGCCGCCGGTGAGCAGCGCACGGCGGCCGGTCAGGTCGGTGCGGGCGTCGCGGCGCTCCCGGTTCAACGCGGCGCAGGGCGGGCAGAGCTGGTGGTAGAAGGCGTCCACCTCGCGGTAGCGCTGCTTGCAGATGTAGCAGCCGCGCGGGTTGTGCAGGAAGCCGGCCGTCGTGCCCTCGGTGGGGGAGGCGAGCGGGATCCCCTGGGTCTCGTCGTCGATCCGGCCCGGCGCGCCCGTGGCGGTGGCGGCCGTCACCGCGCGGTCGGCCGCCGCGATGGCGTCCCGCCGTTCCTCGCGGCGGCGCTGCTTGATCACCTTGTAGAGCCGCGCGGTGGCCCGCTGCACCCGTACCACGTCGGGGTGGTCGGGAGGCAGGTCCTCCAACGCCTCGAAGACGCTGAGGCAGGTCTCCAGCTGGGTCCGGTCGATGCCGTTGTGGCCGGTTTCCGTGATGTTGTCCGCCGTCATGCCGTCGCTGTCTCGTCCCGTTTCCGCGCCGTGTCTTCCCGGCCCACGCCAAGTCCGACCCGGAACTGTACGTCACCGCACGGGTGCCGGCGCATCCCGCGCCCGCCGACCGGCCCGGGACCGACCCTCGGAACGCGGCCCGAGGAACGCGCGGTGGACCCGATGGCACGCGCGTGCGTGATCGGCGTCCCCGACCCGCCGGTAGGGCGGGGCCGTCGGCGGCGTCCGGCGCGGCGGGACCCGGCGAGCGGCCCGCGCCTCAGCCCGGGCCGGCGTCGTCGGCCGGTCGGCCCGATCCGACCGCGTGCAGGTGCCCCAGCACCTGGCGCCACGAGCGCGTCAGGCTGGTCTCGTGGTAGGGGATCTCGTGGTCGGCGCAGAACTGGCGGACCAGTGGCCGGGCGCGACGGAGGTTGGGTCGCGGCATGCTGGGAAAGAGGTGGTGCTCGATCTGATAGTTCAGGCCGCCGAGCAGGGCGTCGACGAACCAGTTGCCGCGCACGTTGCGGGAGGTGAGCACCTGGCGCCGCAGGTAGTCCAGCCGGTCGTCGGCGGCGAGGATCGGCATGCCCTTGTGGTTGGGGGCGAAGGCACTGCCGAGGTAGAGGCCGAGCAGGCCCTGGTTGACGAGGACGAACGCGACGGCCTGCGCCGGGCTCAGCACGAGGATCGCGGCCCCGAGGTATCCGACGGTGTGCGCGGCCAGCAGCGCGGCCTCCACGGGACGCCGCCTGATCCGGCTCGCGCCGACGAGGGCCTTGACGCTGTTGGCGTGCAGGTGCAGGCCCTCCAGCAGCAGCAGCGGGAAGAACAGGTACGCCTGGTGACGGACCACCAGCGCACCGGGCCCGCGCTGCTCCCGCGCCTGCCCGCGGGTGAACGACAACGGCCGCACGACGATGTCCGGGTCGTGGCCCTCGGTGTTCGGGTGCGCGTGATGGCGGTTGTGCTTGCCGACCCACCAGCCGTAACTGAGGCCGATCAGGAGGTTGCCGTGGATCAGGCCGACCAGGTCGTTGGCGCGACGGGTGCGGAAGACCTGGCGGTGGCCGGCGTCGTGACCGATGAACCCGGCCTGCGCGAAGACCACCGCGAGGACGGCCGCGACGGCCAGTTGCCACCACGACTCGCCGAGCCACCCGAACAGCGCCCAGGTGCCGACGTAGCACCCGCCGAGGGTGCCGATGCGCAGCGCGTAGTAGCCGCGCCGCGGATCGAGGAGTCCCGCCCGCCGGATCAGGCGCGACAGTTCCGCGTACTGACTGCCACCGTGACGTCGGGTGTCGAGGGTCGCATCGCTCATCGTCGCGGCTCCGTGCGCGTGGCGTTCTCGGCCTGTCGTCGTCGGACAGGCGGTCCTTCAGGGCGAGTGAGGTCGGGCGTGTGGGGACGAGGCTCTGGCGCGGGACTGGTCGGAGCGGTGGTGAGCAGCGGGCCCGCGTCGGGGCCGACCGTGACCTGCTCCCGTGGCCCGGCGGCCGTCCCGGTCGCGGCGGGGCGGCGCACCCGTCCGCCCCGATCCGCGCGGACGGGACGGGGGGCGGCGCGCCAGGGCGCACGCATCCGGGGTGTCGGGCGGGCGCCGCCCGATCACGCCGGGCCGGCGCCGTGCCGGCCCGGGCGCGGGGCGGCGCTCCCGTCCTCACCGCGCCGCGGCCGCCGGTGGCGCCGTCTGCTTGTCCCGGGCGACCGCGCCGCCGGGGACCGGTAGCCCGCCGGTGCCCGCGTCGGCGAACGCGCTGTCCCGCAGGGCCGAAAGATCACCGGCCGCCGCGTCGTTGACGGCGCGCCGGCGCCGGGCCCGTACGACGGCTGCCGCCGCCACCATCGCTGCCAGCGACATCGTTGCCGCCTGTAGCAGCGGCACCCTCCTGCTGCGTCGACGCCTCATCGCGCACTACCCCTCTCGGTTCTGAGTCCGACCTTGTTCACATCGTGGAGACACCACGGCGGCGGCGAGGGGCGATTCGGCGCATTCGACACGGTCGGGTGTTCAGCCTGTGGCGCCGCCGGGCCGAGCCAGAACTCCTCACCGGTCGATGGGCGAGGATTTCGGGATTTCCGGCGCATTTACGCCTTCTGCGTGCAAAAGTCCGATTACCTAATATTGCACGTGTGTGACTTCGGCGCGCTCAAGCGACAGTGCCGGCCGGAGACGCACCATGAGAGGGCAGCATCGTGACAGTCACCCGAATCCGTCATCTTCGGCGCGCGGCCATGCCGGCGCTCGCAGCCGTCGCCGCCGCCACCGCGGCCGTCGCCGTGCTGATCGTCAGTGGCACCGGCGCCAGCGCGGCCGAGGCGCCGGTCGGCCTGGGCACAGCGGCGAACTTCTCCGTACTGGCCGGCTCGGAGGTGACCAACACCGGTGACAGCTTCCTGGCGCAGAGCCTCGGTGTCCACCCCGGCAGCCAAGCGACAGGCTTCCCGCCGGGCACCGTCGCCGGCGAGATCCACCTCGCCGACGACGTCGCCCTGCAGGCCAAGAACGACCTGACCACCGCGTACAACGACGCCGCCGGTCGGACTCCCTTCACCAACCGGCCGGCGGAACTCGGCGGCGCCACGCTCACCCCGGGGGTGTACCGGATCGGCGCCGCGCAACTGACCGGCCAGCTGACGCTCAACAGTCAGAACGACCCGGCGGCGGTGTTCATCTTCCAAATCGCCTCCACCCTCATCACCGCCGCGAACAGCAGCGTGGTGTTCATCAACGGCGCCTCGCCCTGCAACGTCTACTGGCAGGTGGGCAGCTCGGCGACGCTCGGCACCGGCACCCGGTTCGTGGGCAACATCCTGGCCCAGACCTCGATCAGCATGAACACCGGCGCGACCCTCCAGGGCCGGGCCCTGGCCCAGACCGGCGCCGTCACCCTCGACACCAACACCATCAACACCCCCGTCTGCCTCCAGCCGACAGGAAGCCCGACCACCACCCCCACGGGCACTCCGACCGGTCAGCCCACCGGCACTCCGACGGGGACCCCGACGGGCACTCCCACGGGCACTCCGACCGGTCAACCCACCGGCACCCCGACCGGCACCCCGACCGGTACTCCCACGGGCACCCCGACGGGCACCCCGACCGGTCAGCCCACCGGGAGCCCCACCGGCTCGCCGACGGGACAGCCCACGCGAACGCCGACCTGGGTCCCGACCCCGAGCCGTACGCAGCTGCCGGTGACCGGTGCTAGCGGCGGTGGTGCGCTCGTGCCCGTCCTGACCGGCCTCGGCAGCCTCGCCGTCGCCACCGGCGCGAGCCTGCTCTTCCTCTACCGCCGCAGGACCTCCGAGTCCTGACCGGGCAGACCCCGGCGGCCGCTCACCGGCCGCCGGGGTCGGCACGGCTCAACCAGGTGGGTCCGACACCGACGCGCACCGTCCTGACCCGCCTCTGTCAAAAGAAGGTGTGAGACCGGCCGGCCGGCGGTGCGCTCAGGCCGCTCGGCACTCAGCCGGACCGCTGCCCGACCATCGCGTCGACGAGCGCGTCCAGGGGTACGGTGGCGAAGCCGACCCGGGCGTCGCTGGCACCGTACGGCAGCCAGAGCAGCTCGTCGTGGAGCAGACCGCCGCAGGAGTAGACGACGTTGGGCACGTACCCCTCGCGCTCGGTGTCGTCGGGGGCCAGCAGCGCCCCGGGCAGCTCCGCGATCACCCGCTCCGGGCGGTGCAGGTCGAGCAGCAGCGCCCCGATGGCGTAGCGGCGCATCGGGCCGACGCCGTGGGTGAGCACCAACCAGCCCGCCGCGGTCTCGACGGGCGACCCGCAGTTGCCCACCTGGATCAACTCCCAGCTGCGGCGCGGCCCGTGCAGCGGCACGGGGGCCTGCCAGGTGCCGTCATCGGCCAGGACGGTCAGTCCGATGGTCTCGCCGTCGGAGCGGCAGAGGGCCAGGTGCCCGCCATGGACGGTCCGGGGAAAGAGCGCCATGCCCTTGTTCCGGGCGCCCGGTCCGCGCATCGGGTCGATCCGGAACCGGCTCAGATCGTCGCTGGCCAACCTCCGGGCGGCGATGCGTCGACCGTCGTAGGCGGTGTACGTCGCCTGGTAGGTCGCGACGCCGGCGTCGTCGACGAACCTGACGAACCGGGCGTCCTCCATGCCGTTGCTCTCCGCCGCCGTGGCCGGCCAGAGCACCCGCTCGTGCAGGAGGGTGTCGGCCGGGAAGGCGACGGCGTAGCTGGCCGCGGAGATCCGGCGCAGCTGTTCCAGGGTGTCCGGGGTGGTGTGGCGGTAGAACAGGTCGGGCGGCAGGGCGGCCAGTACCCGTTCGAAACCTGCCTCGTCGTACTGCTCCGGCAGGGCGGCCAGCACGGTGGCGCAGACCTCGTTGTCCCAGCCCTCCTCGCGTAGCCCGGCAGCCAGCAGGTCCCGTCGGTGTCGGACGTGGCCGCGCCGGCCGCTCACCAGCGGTCCCGACCGCCCCTGCACGGCGAGGCGACTGCCGGGTCCCAGCACGGCGCTGGCGAACCCGACGGAAGAGAGGTGGCCCTCACCGATCTGGCGCAGGCTGACCGCCACCCGCAGCTGCCCCGGGCGCAGCGCCGACTGGTCGGGGTGGGACACCATGGACGGGTTGCACAGCGCCGCGGCCTCGACGGCGTACTCGTGGCTGAAGTAGGCGCCGACCAGCAGCCGGGCGGCGGGGGAGAGCTGCCGGGTGCGGGCGACCCGGTGCCGGACGAGTTCGTAGTGGTGCCGGAAGGTGCCCTCCAGGTCGCGGTGCCGGTCGCCGAAGTCGTGCAGGGTCTGTCGGAGCAGGACGTGGGTCTCGTCCGTGTCGAGGTCCGCGATCCGGTCGACGAGGTCGTGCGCGCGGGTGTGCGCCACGGCGGCGTCCTCACCCGGGACGAAGAGCTTGACGACGACCCGCCGGGGATCGGGGGTGAGGGTGAGGCTCTGGCGGGTGGCCAGGATCCCGGTCACGACCACTGCCGGGCGTGCTGCATGGTGGAGATCAGCGCCAGGGTCGACTCGGCGCCCTGGTTGAAGTTGGGGCCGTGCGGGGTGAGCCCGTCGTAGCCGCCGCCGGTCGCCGGGTCCCACATCGCCATGCCGAGGTCGTTGTTTCCCAGGAACCATCCGACGGCCCGCCCGAGCCCGATCCTCCAGGCCGGGTCGCCGGTGATCGTGGCGGCGGTCGCGCACGCGTCGGCGAGGGCGGCGACCTCGATGGGTTGCTGGTCGTGGCGTGGACGAGCGCCGTCGCGCCGCCAGCCGCCGACGGGTACGACCGAGAGCCGCCCGTTGCGCACCTGGACCTCGCACAGCCAGGTCAGCATGCGCAGCCCGTCGGCGAGCAGCGCGGCGTCTCCGCGTAGCTGGCCGGCGGCGATGACGACCTCCGCGAGGGCGCCGCTGGCGTAGCTGAGCCGCTGCTGCGGCCACGGCCAGCGCGGATCGGGGCCGACGGGGCCGACGGCGCCGGCGGCGTCGTCGAGCAGCGTCCCCGCCACGGCGTGCCCGGGATGGCGGCGCAGCACCTCGGCAGCGCCCAGGCCGGCGAAGGCCATGGCGTGCGGTGCGGCCGAACGTCGGGCGGCGCCGCGGCTGAAGGCCACGAGCGCCTCGGTGCGGATCCAGTCGGCGGGGTTGCGGGCGGCGGCCGTCCCCAGCCCCCACAGCGCACGCCCCCACCAGTCACCGAGACCGGGCTGGTCGGTCCAGCGCCGGTCGTGGCCGAGGCGGTTGTGGAAGGCGCCGCGACCGTCCTGGGCGTGGGTCAGGAAGGCCAGGTAGCGCTCGGCCAGCCCGAGCACCTGCGCCGACGGCTCCGGCTCGCGGCTGACGACCAGCAGACCCCGGGCGACGTCGTCGGTGCAGTAGCCGTGTTCCCGACGGACGATGGCGTGCCGGGCGTGCTCGAAGAGGCCGGTGTCGTCACTGAGCCGGGCCAGGTGGGTGAAGCTCGGCGCGGGTGCCGGCATCCCGGTGCCGTGGCCGCCGTCGCCGGCCCGGTCGCGCGACGTGGTCACGCCGCTGCCGGGGTGACCCGGGGCGACCGTCCGGCGATGAGCCGTCCGGCGAGGGCCTCGTACCGCGCCGCCACCGCCGGCCAGCGCAGGTCCGCCACGATCGGTCGGGAGCGGCCGGCGAGGTTGGCGGACAGGCCGGGTTCGGTGAGGATCCGCCGGATCGCGGCCGCCAGCGCCGTCGGGTCCCGATGGGGTACGACCAGACCCGGGCCGCCGGTGAGCAGCTCGACGGCGTGCGGGAAGGGTGTGGCGACGACGGGGACGCCGGCGGCCACCGCTTCGATCAGGACGCCTGAGGTCACCTGTTCGGCCGAGTCGTAGGGCAGCAGCACCACGTCGGCGGAGCGCACCAGCGCCCCGAGGGTGGCCTCGTCGTGGTACGCGGCCTGGTAGTCCACGGCGTGCGCGACGCCGAGTTCGGCGCCGAGGCGGTGCAGGCCGGCCCGGTACGCCTCGCCCTGGTGCTCGATCACCTTCGGATGGGTCCGACCGGCGACGGTGTACGTGGGGGTCGGTTCCAGGTCCTGCAACCGGGCCAGCGCCCGCAACGCCCACTCGATCCCCTTGCCGGGCCCGAGCAGTCCCCAGGTGAGCAGGTGCGGTCGGGTCCGCCGCGGGGTGGGCGCGCCCACGGCGTCGGCGGCGCCGTGCGGGATCACCGACACCTTCGCCGGGTCCACCGCGTAGCCGACGAGCAGCCGGTCGCGGGCGGTGCCGGTCATCGTGACGACCGCGCCGGCGGCGGCCACGATCTGCTCCAGCAGGGTCTTCTGCCGGGCCGAGGGCTGACGGAGCACGGTGTGCAGGACCACGATGCTCGGCACGGTGAGCCGCCGCATCAGCGGCAGGACGTCCTCGCCGTCGGTCCCGGGGTAGATGCCGTACTCGTGCTGCACCACGGCCACGTCGAAAGCGTTGAGCGCCGTGGCCGCGCCCCGCCAGCCGGCCGCGTTCCGCGTCGACCAGGTGTGCACCACGGAGGGATCCGGGCGCTGGTCGTCACCGGGGGCGGTGACCCGCACGACGCCGCCCGGCGGGCCGCCGGCGGTGAGATGGGCGGTGAGGGCCGAGTTGAAGGTGGCCAGTCCGCAGCGGGTCGGCGGGTGGGTGCTCAGGAAGCCGTAACGGGTGGACATCGGGTGCCGTGCCTTCCGGTTGTCGGCCGCCACCGAGGGAACGGGGCGGGCCTCACGAGGTAACGGCGCGCGTCGGCCGACGTGGACGGCCGACGGAACGGGTTCAGGGGGCGGCCGCCGCGTCAGCGGGGGGTGGGGCCGGCGGTGAACCTGGATCGAGTGGAGCCGGATTCGGAGCGAATTGTCGGCATCTGGACAGTGTCAGCGTTCCGGTCGACCGATGAGGTCGTCGTAGACGGCCAGGTAGTCGGCGACCATCCGGTCGGCGCCGAAGCGCTGCCGGGCCCGTGCCCGGCAGGCGGCGCGGTCGATCGCCACCACCCGGCCGACGGCCTCGACGGCCTGCGCGACGGTCCGCACGAGCAGGCCCGTCACCCCCACGTCGACCACCTCGGGCATCGACCCGCGGGCGTACGCGACGACCGGTGTTCCGCAGGCCATCGACTCCACCACGGACAGGCCGAACGGTTCGTCGAAGGCGACGGGGTGCAGCAGCGCGGCGGCGCCGCCCAGTACCTCGCCGCGGCGCCGTGGGCCCACGGCGCCCAGGAAGGCGACCCGCTCGCCGTCGACGTGCGGCTCCACCTGCTCGCGGAAGTACCGCTCGTCCTGCACGATGCCGTAGATGGTCAGCGGCCGGCCGGCCCGCCGGGCGATCTCGATGGCGGTGTGGGTGCCCTTGTCGGGGTGGATCCGGCCGAAGGCCACCAGCCCGGGACCGGGATCCGGGGTGAACGGCAGTCCGTCCAGGTCGACCCCGTGGTAGACGGTGGCGAGGTAGTCGAGTCCGCGGACCCGGTCGGCGTCGGAGATGGAGACGTAGGCCGAGCGGCCCTTCTCGTAGGCCGGCAGGATTCCCGCGCCGGAGAAGCCGTGCACGGTGGTCAGCAGCGGGGCGTCGCAGTGCTCGGCGAAGGCCAGCGGCAACCAGTCCAGGTGACTGTGCACGAGGTCGAACTCGGCGGAGCGGGCCAACGCGTGAGAGACGTGCATCGCCTCCCAGACCCGCCCGTCCATGCCCTGATCCTCGGCGTAGCCGCGCGGGCACACCCCGTCCAGGGTGGCGGAGGTGATCGAGTCCAACGTGGCGAAGAGCGTCACGTCCACGCCCCGCGCGACGAGGCCTTCGGCGAGGAGGCCGGTCACCTGTTCCCACGGGCCGTAGTGGCGCGGCGGCGTCCGCCAGGCCACCGGGCCCAGCAGGGCCACTCTCACCGCGCGGTCGACTCGCCCAGTTCGGTGAGGTCGAGACGCAGGGTCGCGAGCAGCCCGGCGTGCCGGGTGGTGTCGACCTGCGCGGGCAGTTCCCGCTCGACCCAGTCGGCCCTGGTGTGCTGGCCGCGTCGACGCAGTGCGGCCACGATCGTGTTCCGGGAGATCGTCATGGTCTGCTCCTTGGTGGCGATGGTCGGAAGGTCTCCGGTGTGCCGCTGCCTCGGCGGGGGCGCTGTCGGTGCGGGCGCCGGCGCGGACATCCCGGCCGACTCGGCGTCGGTCGGGTGGGAAGCGACGGCGGCAGGGGCCTCGGGGGTGGTGCGGAGTCGGCCGCCCTCGCTCTCCCAGCTGTGCCTGTCCGCGCTGTCGGTCCTCGCGTCGGACGTCGTTCCCGCGGCGACGAGCAACTGCGGGGAGTGGACCAGGTTGCCGGCGGTGGCGGCGAGCGCCATCGCCGCCTCGGCCAGTCCCGCCGGGGTCTCCGGCGGTACGACCAGCAGGTCGACGCGGTCGTCGTTGCGGCAGATCGCGGTCAGCAGGGTGGCGGGCTGGCTGGTGAAGTAGCCCAACCGCAGCACCCTGCCGTCGACCGCCAGGTGGCGCGGGTTGCCGTCCCAGGCGTCGGCGTTGAGGACCAGCCGGACGATCGGGCCGTGCAGCAGGTCGATGGCGAGGACGAGGCCGGGCAGTTCCGCGAGCGGGTCTGTCGATCGGGGCCACCAGCCGCCGTCGAGCAGCGTGCGTGTGGACCGGGTCGGTTCGATCCGCAAACGCGGCGTCGACGGGGGAGCGAGGGCGTGGGGCGATGGCGTCATGTCGGATCCTCATCGCCGTGACCGCGGCGTAGCGGTGGGGTCGTGCGTCAGGTCGCGTCGTGCGGCGGCAGGGCACCCGGTTCGTCGACCCCGTCCGGCCGGTTCGCCCGCCCCGATCAGGGGCGGCGCTGCGGGTCCTCGTCGCTGCGGGTCGCCTACGGCTGTGGCCGGGTGCGGGCGGTGCGGGTCACCGTGGTGCCGACCCGGGCGCCCGTACCGTGGCACGGGTCGACGGCACCGTGGGCCGTCGGAAGGTGAGAACTGTGTCCCGGGCGGTCGGTCGTGCCACCGCGGATCGGGTGCGGACCTCGCATGCCTTCGGTGGGAGCCGGCGTGGCAGGCACCTCAGGAGTGGGATGTCGTCGTTTCCGGGATGGCCCCAGCCTACGCCTGTTCGGGCCGGTCTGCGCTTCACCGCCGTTGCGGTGGTGAAAATCCGCCAGGTTGGTCAGCGCGGTCGGATCCTCGGCCGCCCGGCTTCCTGTTCGTGATCGTGCTCGCGAACGCCCGGTTACTTTACCGTCCGGACGGTAAAGTAACCGGATGCGACCAAGCCAGCGAACCGTCATCCTCGAGGCGGCCATGACCCTGGTCTCCGCCGAGGAGGGCGCGAACATCACCCTCGACGCCGTCGCCCGGCAGGCGGGGATGACCAAGCCGGGACTGATGTACCACTTCCCGACCCGCGACGCCCTCCTGCTGGCGATCGTCGACCACGCCGCCGGCCGGGTCGAGGACGCGATGCTCGCCACGCTCGCGGTGCCGTTCGACCGGGCGACCCCCGCCGCGCGGATCCGGGCGTACGCGCGCGTCGCGTACGGCGGCGACGCCAGCCGCGCGGAGTACGCGGTCGCCGCGGAAGCCGCCTACCGGCCGGCGCTGTCGGGGCCCTGGATCGGGCGGCTAGCCAAGTGGTTCGACCTGCCAGCGGACCTGCCACCGGCCACGCGCGCCCGGCTCACCCTGGCCCGGCTGGCCGCCGACGGCCTCTGGAGCGCGTCAGCCACCGGCCTGTTCCCACCCGAACCGCAGGACCGCGACGCCCTCGTCGCGCTCATCGAGGACCTGACCGCGGAAGGCGACGACTCGTGAAGCAGTGGCTGTACCTCGCCGGAGCCATCGGCCTGGAGGTGAGCGGGACCCTCGCCCTGCGGGCGGCCAACGACCACGCCGCGTGGATCGCGCTGGTCGTCGTCGGCTACACCCTCTCCTTCGTCCTCATCTCACTGGTCCTGCGCGAGGGCATGGCGATCGGCGTCGCGTACGGCATCTGGGCCGCCAGCGGGGTCACCCTCGCCGCGCTGCTGGCCGCGCTGCTGTTCGGCGACGCGCTGACCTGGGTGATGGGGCTCGGCTTCGCCGTCATCGTCGCCGGCGTCCTGCTCGTCGAACTCGGCTCCCACCAGGCGGAACCGGGACACACCTCGCCGCCCGACGTCCACCACGAGCCCCAGGGGGCACGATGAGCTGGGTCTTCCTCGCCGCCGCGATCGCCTTCGAGGTAACCGCCACCATGGCACTGCGTGCCTCCGAGGGTCTGCGCAGAAAGGCATGGGCGCCCGTCGTCGTCGGCGGCTACGTGACGTGCTTCGTCTTCCTCAGCCTGGCCCTGCGCGCCGGCATGGCCGTCGGCGTCGCCTACGGCGTCTGGGCCGCGGCCGGCATCGCACTGACCGCGGTCATCGCGCGGCTCGCCTTCGACGACCCGCTCACCAAGGTCATGATGCTCGGCATCGGTCTCATCGCCGCCGGCGTGCTCCTCGTCGAACTCGGCGCCCAGTCGGCGCACTGAGCCCACAACTCGACCCTCGGGCGTCATCCCGGCGAGGCCGGTCACGCCCGTCCTCGCCCGGCCCGGGGGCGTGCGGGGCGCCGCGCACGTTGGCACAATGGCCGGGCTGTCGACCCGGACGGGGAGTGGGTGCCGACGATGACCGAGGACCACGTCCAGCCGAACGAGACCACGGTGCCGCTGCTGCACTGCGTGTCGGCGGAGGAGACCCTGGCGTTCTGGCGCGCGCTCGGGTTCGAGGTCACCTACGAGCAGACGAAGCCGTACGTCTACCTGGCGTTCCGGTGGAGCGGGTTCGAGCTGCACTACGGCGGCGCACCGAGCGGCGTGGACCCGTCGGCCGAGAACACCGGCGGTTGCCTGGTGATGGTCGACGCGGTCGCGCCCTACCACGCGGCGTTCAGCGAGGCGATGCGCCGCACCCACGGCAGAGTGCTCGCCAAGGGGCGCCCCCGGATGACCCGTTACCGCCCCGGCGCGTCGCGGTTCAGCGTCGTCGACCCGTCGGGGAACACCATCATCTTCATCCAACGCGACGAGCCGGCGGAGCTGGAGTACGGCGGTTCGAAGCAGCTGCGGGGGTTGACCCGGGTCCTCGACAACGCGCGGATCCTGCGCGAGTTCAAGAGCGACGACCTGGCCGCCTTCCGGGCGCTCAACTCGGGGCTGCGTCGGCACGGCGACGCCGCGCCGGCCGTCGAACAGGCGTTGGCGCTGGCCGGGCTGATCGAGCTGTCGGTCGCGCTGGAGAAGCCGGAGCTGGTGCCCGACTGGGGCGCTCGGCTCACGGCACTCCCGTTGACCGCCCCGGAGCGTGAGCGGGTGCGGCAGGCGGTCGCCGAGCCCGCCGTGCTCGGGCCGTGGTTGCCGGACCCGGACTGACGTCCCTCGCCGAGCGGCGTCTCCGGACCGCCCGGATACCACCGGCGCCGACGAGCCGGCCGACCGCGCCCGCCGACCAGCACGCCCGTGGCCGGGCGAGGCGGCGGAACCGGGGCGGCGAGGTCGTCGGCGCCGGAGCCGGAGCGGGCACGCCGGCGGTCAGGCCCGGCGGGCGACCACCGCTCCGTTGGCGCCCGGGGCGTCGAACGGCACGGTGCGGACGTCGACGAAGCCGGCGTCGGTGAGCCAGGCCGTGTACTCGGCACCGGAGTAGTTCCTGCCGCCCTCGGTCTCCACCAGCATGTTCATGCCCATCAGAGCCGCCTCCGGCGGACCGGTGCGCTCGTCGTTGAGCAGCAGCTCGCAGATGACGACCGCCCCACCGGGCGGCAGCGCCGCGTGGCACTTGGCCAGCAGCGCTCGATTCGTCGGCTCGTCCCAGTCATGCAGGATCATGCTCAGCAGAATGACGTCGTGCCCGTCCGGCAGCGCCGGGTCGGCCAGGAAGTCGCCGCCGACCGTGCCGATCCGCCCGCTCATGCCTTCCGCCGCGATTCGCTCCTCGGCGCGGACGCACACGTGCGGCAGGTCGAGGATGGTCGCCCGCAGATTGGGCAGCCGGCGGCAGAACTCGATCGGGAACGCCCCGGCCCCACCGCCGACGTCGAGCAGCCGGGCGTGTGCGCCGAAGTCGTACGCGTCGGCCAGCGCGCGGGCGGTGAAGCTGGAAGTGGAGAACATGGCGTCCCAGAACTGCGCCAGCATCTCCGGGTCAGTGGTATCGAACATCGACTGCTGGGCCTGCGGGTCCCAGGTGAGGGGCCGGTCGGTGCGCAGGGCTTCGCCGATGCGGTGCCAGGGCAGGTAGGTCCGCAGGTCGGAGTAGCGGATCTGTGCACCGAAGTAGTAGGGGCGGCCTTCGACCAGGAACTGTTCGGCAAGGTCGGAGTTGCCGTAGCCGTCGCCGACCTTCTCCAACAGGCCCAGTGACGCGGACGCGGCCAACAGCAGATCCGCCGGGCGTTCGGCCAGCCCGAACTCGGCGGCGGCCTCGCCGACCGTGAGGGTCCGCCCGTTCGCGAGGCGGTTGAAGAGGCCGAGTTCGACGCCGACAGCGAGGGTCTTGAATCCCCAGACGCCGGCCACCAGACGCATGAGAGGTGTGGGACTGATCATGGAGACATGGGACCACAGGACGTCCGTCCACGATGGACCGACCCCGGCACGCCCGCGACCGTCGGTGCGCACCAACCGCACACCGGTGGCCGCGCAGCGCCTGGCGTCGTGGGGGTCGCCCGTGCGGAGGTGCTGACGGCGGCGTGTGGACCAGCGTGGCCGGGCCCATCGTCGCCCGACCCGCGCCCACTCCCGCCGGTCGGGGGTCAGATGATCGTTGCCTCTGGAAAGGTTGGGGCATGGCCGCGCTGTTCCGCACCCGTCTGACCGACTGGACCGTCGTCACCCCGCTGCTGGCGATCCTGGTGTTGATCCTGACCTGGGGGCGCGACCTGTCCGGCCCCGTCGTGGTCGTGGTGGCCGTGTTGCTGGCCGGCGCGGTGCTGGCCGCCGTGCACCACGCCGAGGTGGTGGCCCACCGGGTGGGGGAGCCGTACGGCTCGCTCGTGCTCGCCGTGGCCGTCACCGTCATCGAGGTCGCCCTGATCGTCACGCTCATGATCAGCGGCGGCGAGAAGACGCAGTCCCTCGCCCGCGACACCGTCTTCGCCGCCGTCATGATCACCTGCAACGGCATCCTGGGGCTGTCGCTGCTGATCGGGGCGCTGCGCCGCCGGGTGGCGGTCTTCAACTCGGAGGGCACCGGCGGCGCGCTGGCGACCGTGACCACCCTCGCCGTGCTGAGCCTCGTGGTGCCGACCTTCACCACCAGCCGGCCGGGCCCGCAGTTCACCCCGGCACAGCTCGCCTTCGCCGCCGTGGTCTCGCTCGCCCTCTACGGCCTGTTCGTCATGGTGCAGACCGGCCGCCACCGCGACTACTTCCTGCCCGTCAACAGCCAGGGACGGGTGCTCGGCACGGAGGCGCACGCCGAACCGCCGTCGGACCGGGCCGCCCTGCTCAGCCTCGGCCTGCTGCTGGTGGCCCTGGTCGCCGTGGTGGGCGACGCCAAGTCGGTGTCGCCGGCGATCGAGTCCGCCGTCGCCGGGGCGAACCTGCCCCCGTCGTTCGTCGGCGTGGTCATCGCGCTGCTGGTGCTGCTGCCCGAGACGATCGCCGCCGCCCGGGCCGCCCGCCGCGACCGCGTGCAGATCAGCCTGAACCTGGCCCTGGGCTCGGCCATGGCCAGCATCGGGCTGACCATCCCGGCGATAGCGCTCGCCTCGATCTGGTTGGAGGGCCCGCTGCTGCTCGGCCTGGGCGGCACCCAGGTGACCCTGCTCGCCCTCACCGTCGTCACCAGCGTGCTGACCGTGGTGCCCGGGCGGGCCACCGTGCTCCAGGGCGGCGTGCACCTGGTGCTGCTCGCGGCCTTCGTCTTCCTCGCCGCCAGCCCCTGACCGTCCGCCGGCCAGCCGCCACCACCCGCCGGCGCCCACGGCAGCCCCGGCGTGGACGACCGCGCCCCCGTGCGGCGGCACCGGTCCGTGCCCCGGCATGACGGACCCGTCGCCGGGGTACTGGACGCCGCAACGCCGACGCCGGGGAGGCACTGTGACGACGCGCGTGGGACGCCGACCGCGAAGCTCGCTGGCCGGCCTCGTGGTGGCCCTCGTCGCGGCGGCCGGGTGCGTGGTCGGCGGGGTGTCCGAACCCGAGGGACAACAGCCCGCCCCGCAGCGGCCCGACACCCCGGCCTCGCCGGGCGCCGCGCAGACCCGGGCCGACGGCACCACCAGCGTCGAGGAGTTCCAGCAGGACGTCGCCGACGCGAAGACGATCGCCGAGCGGTACTGGGCCGCGCAGTTCCAGGCCTCGGGGGAGCGGTTCCGCCCGATCCGCCGCGTCATTCCCTACCAGCGGGCCGGCGAGGTCTCCTGCGGCGGGCAGGCGCTGCCGCGCAACAACGCCGTCTACTGCTCGGCCGGGGACTTCATCGCCTACGACGTGAACTGGTCGGTGGGCGCGTTCCGCCAGGTCGGCGACGCGTTCGTGTTCTACCTGCTCGGCCACGAGTACGCGCACGGCATCCAGGCCCGGCTCGGCATCCGCTACTCCTACACCATCCAGCAGGAGCTGCAGGCCGACTGCATGGCCGGGGCGTACCTCGGCGACTCGGTGC
This sequence comes from Micromonospora sp. DT178, assembly GCF_049841695.1. Lineage (NCBI taxonomy): Bacteria > Bacillati > Actinomycetota > Actinomycetes > Micromonosporales > Micromonosporaceae > Micromonospora > Micromonospora sp. DT178. Next base: position 194,217 of record NZ_JBNCKV010000011.1, on the reverse strand, counting down.
GCTCGAAGGCGCTCCGGCTCGACGACGGCGACCTGGAGGAGTTCCGCGAGGGGCTGCTGGCCGTCGGCGACGCCCCCGACCAGCCGTGGTTCGCCGAGGGCGCGCACGGCACCGCCGAGCAGCGCACCGAGTCGTTCTTCCGCGGCTACGAGCGCTCCCTGGGCGCCTGCGACCTCACCTGAGCCCGCCGGGCAGCGCTAGTTCCACCACTGCCGCACCCACACCGCCGCGCCGCCGCCGTTGTCGCCGAGGTTCGGGTCGTTGAAGGAGAAGACGAGCCGCGACGGCTCCCCGGCGTTGTAGTAGAGCATGCAGCGGCTGTCGGCGCCGACCGGGAACCACCGGCCCGAGCCGTAGAACAGCCCGGTGCTCAGCACCAGCATGGACCCCGACGTCACCTTCGCGATCAGCGCGTACCGGGGGGCGTCCGGAGCGGGCCAGCCGCTGCCGGCCAGCGGCAGCTCGCCGGAGATCGACTTCTGGGTGCCCCAGTGGTCGATGCGGACCTTGCCCAGGGCGGTCACCCGGAACACGTCCCGGTCGACCATGCCCACCGGGGAGGGCCACGTGGTGTGCACGTTGCCCGGCGCGAACCAGTCCCGCTCATCCTCGTGCTGGGGGGTCTCCAGGTCGTAGCACCGATCGAGCGGCAGGCTCGCCGCGGCGGCCGGCCCCGCCGGCCAGACCGCGGCGGCGGCGGCCAGCAGGATCACGGTGCACCGGGAGACCAGGGATCGGACGCGCATGGCGACCTCCGGGCGAGGGGCCGCCGTGCCGGCGGCCGGTTGTCCCCGAGTCTCGCGCCCGCGCGCAACCCGTCGGCCAGGTCACCCCGCGGCACCGGGGCGCGCGCCGGCGGCGTGCCGGCTGAGAGGATCCCCGGGTACGCATCCGAGGGAGGACCCGCTGAACAGCCACCACCCCGCCGCCGTGCTCTTCGACATGGACGGCACCCTGGTCGACAGTGAGAAGCTGTGGGACGTCGCGCTGCGCGAGCTGGCGGCGGAGTACGGCGGCACCCTCTCCGACCCGGCCCGCAAGGCGATGATCGGCTCCAGCATGGCCGCGTCGATGCGCATCCTGCACGACGACCTGGGCCAGCCGGGGCGCGACCCACAGGCCAGCGCGGCGTGGATCAACGCCCGGATCCTGGAGCTGTTCCGCACCGGGCTGCGCTGGCGTCCCGGCGCGCTGAACCTGCTGCGGGCCGTCCGGGCGGCGGGCATCCCGACGGCGCTGGTGACCTCCAGCGGCCGGCCCCTGGTGGAGGTGGCGCTGGACACCCTCGGGCGGGACAGCTTCGACGCGGTCGTCTGCGGCGACGAGGTCGAGGCGGCCAAGCCGCACCCGGAGCCGTACCTGACCGCCGCCCGGCTGCTCGGCGTGCCGATCGCCCGCTGCGTGGCGATCGAGGACTCGCCGACGGGGGTGGCCAGCGCGCTCGCCGCCGGCGCGGCGGTGCTGGCCGTACCGGCGGAGGTGCCGATCGGGCCGCTGGACGGCGTACACCAGCTGGAGAGCCTGACCGGCGCGGACCTGGAGCTGCTGGCCGCCCTGCTCGGCGCGCCACCGCCCGACGCCTGACCGACGAAGGGCCCCGCCGGTCGGCGGGGCCCTCGTCGTGCGTCGGGATCAGTCGTGGGCGATGGCGCCGAGCACGTTGATCCGGGCGGCCCGCACCGCCGGGAGCGCCGCGGCGACCACCCCGACGATCGCGGCGAGGCCGAGGAAGATCCCCATCTGGGTCCAGGGCAGCACCAGGTCGGTGATGCCCTCGTCGCGCAGCGCCTCGACCACGGCCGCGCCGAGGCCGGCGCCGACGACGACGCCGAGCAGCGCGCCGAACACCGAGATCACCACCGCCTCCACGGTGATCATCCGCATGGTCTGCGAGCGGCGCAGGCCGATGGCCCGCAGCAGCCCCAGCTCCCGGGTGCGCTCCAGCACCGACAGCGCCAGGGTGTTGATGATGCCGAGCACGGCGATCACGATGGCCAGCGCCAGCAGGATCTGGATCATCGTGAGCAGGCCGTCCAGCTGACCGGTCTGCTGCTCGATGAACGCCTCCCGGTCGGCCACCGACACCTCGGGGGAGTCGGCCAGCAGCGCCTCGATCTGCGGCTGCACGTCGGCCACCCGGGTGCCCGGCGCCAGCTGGATGAAGCCCTGGATCGGCTGCGGGATGGCGAAGCCGCTCGCCGCCTCCGCCGGCAGCACCACCGGGTTGGTCAGCTGGGAACTGGCGTAGATGCCGGTCACGGTGTACGTCCGCGCCTCGCCCCGGGACGTCTGCACCGGCACCTTCGACCCCACGGAGAGGCCGCGCGCCGTCGCGGTGTCGGAGCTGACCAGCATCCCGTCCGGCGCCAACCGGTCGATGTCGCCGGCGGTCGGCTCGGCCCCGAAGATCTGCCGCAGCGCGGCGACGTCGCTGCTCGCCGCGACCCAGGTGCGCTCGCCGCCGACCATCGCCAGGTCGCCGTACTCGCCGTCGGCCAGGCGCACCCCCGGGATCGCGGCGGCCTTCTTGAGTACCTCCGGGTCGAAGCTCGGCGGCCGGGGACCGCTCTGCGCCCCGGCGATCACCAGCTCCGCCTTCAGGCTGTCCTGGGCGAGCCCGCCGATGCTGCTCTTCGCCGAGTCCAGGATCACCGTCACCCCGGTGACCAGGGCGATGCCGACCATCAGCGCGGCGGCGGTGATGGCGGTGCGGCGCGGGTTGCGCCCCGAGTTGAGCCGGCCCAGCTTGCCCGGCACCGACCAGGCGAAGATCGCGCCGAGCAGGCTCACCACCGGCCGGCTGATCAACGGCGTCAGCAGGGCCACGCCGATGAAGGCGAAGAGCACCCCACCGAGGATGGTGGCCAGGGTGTTGCCCCCGGCGTTGCCGGTGAGCCCCAGTGCCAGCAGCGTGCCACCCACGGCCGTGACGATCGCCCCGGCCACGGTGACCTTGGTCAGCGGACGGTCGGGGGTGGCCACGTCCTGCATCGCCGCGATCGGCGGGATCCGCGACGCCCGCAGCGCCGGCAGCAGCGCCGCCACCACGGTGATCACGAGGCCGACGGCGAACGCACCGACCACGGCGGACAGCGGCACGCCGATCCCCGCCAGGGTCAGCCCGCCGGCGAACGTGCTGAACAGGTACGCCAGCAGCGCGCCGATGCCGATGCCCGCGCCGAGGCCGAGCACCGAGGCGACCAGGCCCACCGCGACGGCCTCCAGCACCACCGAACCGATGATCTGCCGGCCGCTGGCCCCCACGGCGCGCATCAGCGCCAGTTCCCGGGTGCGCTGCGCCACGATGATCGAGAAGGTGTTGAGGATCAGGAAGGTGCCCACCAGCAGCGCCACCGCGGCGAAGCCGAGCAGGATCCGGTTGAAGAAGGACAGCGCCTCCTTCATGCCGGCCGCCGCGTCCTCGGACAACTGCGCACCGGTCTTGACCTCGAAGTCGGCGCCCACCGCGGCGGCCACGGCGTCGCGCAGCGCCTCGTCCGACGTCCCGCCGGCGGCGGTGACCGAGATGTTGCTGAAGGTGTCGGGCGCGCCGAGCATCAGCCGCTGCGCGACCGGCGTGGTGAACATGATCTCGTTGGCGCCACCGATGGAGTCCCGGCCGCCGCTGTAGCCGAACACGCCGACGATGGTGAACTCCTGCTTGGGCTGCAGGGTCAGCACGCCGACCCGGTCGCCGACCTTCACCTTGCCGGCCACCGCGAGCGCCTTGTTGATGACGATCTCGTCGTCGGCCTGCGGGGCCCGCCCCTCACGCAACCGCACCAGGTCGCTCTCGCCGGTCCAGTTCTCGCCCAGCTGCGGCGGGCCGAACGAGGCGACGACCTTGCCGTTGCCGCCGATCAGCCGCGCCCCGTCGACGCCGACGATGCCGGTGGCCTCGGCCACGCCGGGCACCGCCCGGACCTTGTCGAGGGTGGCCGCCGGCACGGGCGCGGCCACCGGCATGCCCTCCGCCTCGCCGACGTCGATCTTCGGCTTGGCGGCCACGTTGACGTCCACGCCCTCGTACGCGTCGGCGAAGATCGCGTCGAACGAGCGGCCGAGGGTGTCGGTGAGCACGAACGCGCCGGAGACGAACATGACGCCCAGCACCACGGCCAGGCCGGAGAGGATCAGCCGGACCTTGCGGGCCAGCAGGCTCTTCAGGGTCGCGCGGAACATCAGCGCCCCACCTCGGCGGGGGTGTCCAGCTTCTTCATGGTGTCCAGCACCGTGTCGGCGGTCGGCTCGATCAGCTCGGAGACGATCTGCCCGTCGGCGAGGAAGACCACCCGGTCGGCGTACGCGGCGGCGGTCGGGTCGTGGGTGACCATCACGATGGTCTGCCCGTGCTCGCGTACCGAGTTGCGCAGGAAGTTCAGCACCTCCGCGCCGGCCCGCGAGTCCAGGTTGCCGGTCGGCTCGTCGGCGAAGATGACCTCGGGCCGGGCGACCAGCGCCCGGGCGCACGCCACCCGCTGCTGCTGGCCGCCGGAGAGCTGCGCCGGCCGGTGGTCCAGCCGGTCCCGCAGCCCGACCGTGGCGATCACCGTGTCGTACCAGGCCGGATCCGGCTTGCGCCCGGCGATCGACAGCGGCAGCAGGATGTTCTCCTTGGCCGTCAGCGTCGGCAGCAGGTTGAACTGCTGGAAGATGAAGCCGACCTTGTCGCGGCGCAGCTTCGTCAGGCCCGCGTCGCCCAGACCGGTGACCTTCGTGTCGCCGATCGACACCGTGCCACGGGTCACCGAGTCCAGGCCCGCAAGGCAGTGCATCAACGTCGACTTGCCCGAGCCCGAGGGCCCCATGATCGCCGTGAACCGGCCCCGCTCGAACTCCGCGCTGACCCCCCGCAGCGCGACGACCTGCGCCTCGCCGCTGCCGTACACCTTCCACACGTCGCTCGCCCGGGCCGCGGCCTGCGCCTGCTGGCCTACCGTCGCGGTCACGTCATCTACCTCTTCCGTCTGTCTTCGGTCCGCGCCGCCCCCGCTGGTCCGGCGCGGCAGTCCCATCATCTGTGCTCGCCGGCCCCGATCCGTCCGACTCCGGTCGGAGCCGTGGCGGATTTCGCGCTGCGGGTGCCCCCCAATGCCGACTCAGGGTTGCCCCTGAGTGGGCGGCCGGTCGAGGGCTTTTCCGCCCGGCCGGGACCGATCCTGCACAGTGACGCCGCGTCAGGGTCAACCACGCGGCGACGTCTCCGGTCACGGTAGGTGACGGCGACAACCGCACCGCCGTGCCGCGGCGCATCCCCGGGTACGCCGCCCGCGCCGTCGGCGACGAGGCGCTACGCCCGCGGACGGACCAGGCCCGACTCGTACGCCAGCACCACGGCCTGCACCCGGTCGCGCAGCCCCAGCTTCGTCAGCACGTGCCCGACGTGGGTCTTGATGGTGGTCTCGCTGACCGACAACGCCCGGGCGATCTCGGCGTTGGACAGCCCCCGCGCCACGTGCACGAGCACCTCCCGCTCCCGCTCGGTCAGCGCGCTCAGCGTGCGGGGCGGCGCGGCCGCGGGGTCGGGCAGCGCGTCGGCGAACCGGTCCAGCAGGCGCCGCAGGATCCGCGGCGCCACCACCGCGTCCCCGGCGGCCACCGTGCGGATCGCGGCCACCAGGTCGTCGGCCGGCACGTCCTTGGCCAGGAAGCCGCTCGCCCCGGCCCGCAGCGCCCCCACCACGTACTCGTCCAGGTCGAAGGTGGTCAGGATCAGCACCCGCACGGGCAGCCGGGCGTCGACGATGGCCCGGGTCGCGGCGACCCCGTCCATCCGCGGCATCCGGATGTCCATCAGCACCACGTCGGGCAGCAGCCGGCGGGACAGCTCCACCGCCTCCAGGCCGTCGGCGGCCTCGGCCACGATGTCCAGGTCGTCCTCCGTGCCCAGCACCATCCGGAAGCCCGTACGCAGCAGCGGCTGGTCGTCGGCGAGCAGGATGCGTACCGGCCGTGCCGGCACCGTCGCCTCGGTCACCTGATTCCCCCGTCCCGATCCCCGGTCACGCCGCCGCGCCCCGGGACTCCACCGGGATCCTCGCCGACACGCGGAAGCCCCCGCCCGGCCGCGCCCCGGTGCGCAGAACACCACCGTAGAGGGCGACCCGCTCCCGCATCCCGACCAGGCCGTGCCCGATCCGGTCGCCGTCGGGCGCGGGGCCGCGCCCGGTGTCGGCGATCTCCACGTCGACCGTGTCCCCGTCGAAGCGCAGCAGCACCTGGGCGGTGGCCGCGCCGGCGTGCTTGAGCGCGTTGGTCAGCGCCTCCTGGGTGATCCGGTAGAGGGTCAGCGCCACTCCCTCCTCCAGCGTCACCGGGGTGCCCTCGACCCGCAGGGTCACCGGCAGGCCGGCCTCGCGCACCTGCTCCACGAGCGCCTCGATACCGGCGAGTCCCGGCTGCGGGGCCAGGTCGGCGGCCGGCTCGGCGTCGGTACGCAGCACGTCGAGCAGCCGGCGCATCTCCCGCAGCGTCGCCCGGCTGGTCTCCTCGATGGTGGCGATCGCCCCGTCGGCCGCGCCCGGGTCCCTCGGCAGTACGCGACGCGCGCCCGTGGCCAGCACCCCCATCACGCTGACGTGGTGCGCCACGACGTCGTGCAGCTCGCGGGCGATGCGGCGGCGCTCGTCGGCGACCGCCCGCTCGGCCAGCGAACGCTGGTTCTCCTCGGCCGCCCGGGCCCGCTCCCGCAGCGCCTCCGTGGAGGCCCGACGGGCGTGCACCGCGCGTCCCACCGAGTATGAGACCGCCCCGACCAGCAGGTTGTTGAGCACGAGGTAGGCGGGACTGACGTTCGCCAGCAGCTCGTCGGGTGGCGGCGTGAGGGCGCTGGTGGCGCCGACCGACACCCACAGCACCAGCGCGGCCACGGCCGCCGTACGCGGTGGCCCGGCGGCGGCCGCCGTGTAGGTGAGCACCATGAAGGTCATGCCCTGCGTGGTCGGCGTGGGGCCGAGCAGGAGGGGCACCGCCAGGGTCGCCACCGCCATCGCGACCGCCGCCCACGGCGCCACCCGCCGCCACGCCACCGGCACGGCGCAGACCACGCTCCAGCCCAGCGCCGGCAGCAGGCGCCCCGGCCAGTAGTCGCGGGGAGTCAGCGCGATGAGCACCACCTCCGCCACGACGAGCCCGCCGGCGAGGAGCGCGTCCGCGGCGAGGGGGTGCCGGCGCAGCCACGCCCGGGGGCCCGAAGTCATACCGCGACGCTATCCGGCGTCGCGGCCGATTGATCGTCGCCGGCGGTGAGCCCGGCCTCCTCCCTCAGGAGGAGTCCAGCTCATCCCCGCCGGAGCGAACGACCGCGCGAGGCCACGCGCCGGATGGGCCTCGCACGAGCGGCCGCGCGAGGCCGCTCGTCACGTGGGCCCGGCACGACCGGCCGCGTGGCCCCAGCGGCAGACCGGCCGAATCGACGGCGGTCTCACCGCGGACCCGCCGCCGACCGGCGGGGGACCTCACCGGGGTGCCGGTCAGCCGGTCACTCGTCGGCGCCGGGAGGCGTCGGGCGGGACCGGGCGTCGCGCAGCGGATCCGGTGCCGCCTGCGTCGGGAACGGCGGCGGGGTGCCCCCGAAGGTCGGGCAGAGCGCCTGGTGGCTGCACCAGTCGCAGAGCCGGCTCGGTCGGGGGCGGAAATCCTGCTGGGCGGTCGCCTGCTCGATCGCCCGCCACAACGCCACCACGGTGCGTTCGAAGCGCAGCAGCTCGTCGGCGTCCGGCGTGTAGTCGCAGACCTCCGAGTCCTTGAGGTAGAGCAGCCGCAGCACCCGGGGGACCACGCCCCGGGTGCGCCAGAGCACCAACGCGTAGAACTTGAGCTGGAACAGCGCCCGGGCCTCGAACGCCTCGCGCGGCGCGCCGCCGGTCTTGTAGTCGACCACCCGCAGCGCCCCGTCGGGCGCCACGTCGAGCCGGTCGACGTAGCCCCGGATCAGCAGCTCCTCGTCGACCACCGCCGAGATCAGGCTCTCCCGCTCGGCCGGCTCCAGCCGGCGCGGGTCCTCCACCGCGAAGTAGCCCTCCAGCAGCCCGGCGGCGGAGCGGAGGAACTCGGCCGCCGCCGCGGCGTCGCCGTCGGCGAACAGCGCCGCCAGCTCGGGCTGCTCGGTGACCAGCCGGTCCCACTGCGGGGCCACCAGGTCGCCCGCCGCCGTCGGGGTGCGCCCGGCGGCCGGCAGGTCGAACAGCCGCTCCAGCACCGCGTGCACGAGCGTGCCCCGGGCCTGCTCGACGGTCGGCCGCTCGGGCAGCCGGTCGATGCTGCGGAACCGGTAGAGCAGCGGGCAGGTCTTGAAGTCCGCCGCCCGCGACGGCGACAGCGAGGCCCGCACCGTCGCCGGGACCTCGGCCGGGGTCGGGGAATGCTGCGTGGTCACCGGTTCCGCCGTCATGCCCGGAAGGTTAGGGCACCGGTGTGACACCACCGCCGTCGCCGCACCGGCGCATGATCGCCGCGCCCCGCCGGCGCGTGGTCCCGTCGCCGCGCCGGCGCATGATCTCCGCCGCGTAGCATCGATCCGATGGAGCAGACGAGGCGACCGCGCCGCCGGCCCGACGCGCGGACCGGCCTGACCGTGGGCCGGGTGTTCGGGGTGCCGCTGCACCTCAACGGCTCGATGGTGCTGCTCACCCTGCTGGTGACGGTGCTGTACGCCGAGTTCGCCCGCCGCCAGCTCGACCTGTCCCAGCTCGCCGGCTACCTCATCGGCTTCGGCTTCGTGGTCTCCCTGCTCGGCTCGGTGCTCCTGCACGAGCTCGGCCACGCCCTCACCGCCCGCCGCTACGGCATCGGTGTGCGCGGGATCACCCTGGAGCTGCTCGGCGGATACACCGAGATGGACCGCGACGCCCCGACGCCCCGGATCGACCTGCTGGTGTCGCTCGCCGGCCCGGCCGTCTCCGCCGTGCTCGGCGTGCTCGCGGTCGCCGCCACCCTCGCCCTGCCCGACCGCACCCTGGCCAACCAGCTCGCCTTCCAACTGGCGGTCAGCAACGTCATCGTCGCGCTGTTCAACATCCTGCCGGGCCTGCCGCTCGACGGCGGCCGGGCGCTGCGGGCGGCGGTCTGGGCGGTCACCCGCGACCGGCACCGCGGCACCGAGGTCGCCGGCTGGGTGGGACGCGTCGTCGCCGTCGGCACCGCCGCGCTGGTCGCCCTGCTGACCCTCACCCGTGACCTGGCGCCGCTGGCGCTGCCCCTGATGCTGCTCGTCGCGTTCACCCTGTGGCGCGGCGCGGGGCAGTCGATCCGGATGGCCCGGATCAGCCGCCGCTTCCCGCTGATCGACCTGTCCCGGCTGGCCCGGCCGGTGCTCGCCGTGCCCACCGGCACGCCGCTGGCCGAGGCGCACCGCCGGCGCGCCGACGGGAGCACCCCGGGCGCCGCCCTCGTGGTCACCGACACCGCCGGCCGGCCGGTCGCCCTGGTCGACCCGGCGGCGGCGGAGGCCGTACCCGTGGAGCGCCGCCCCTGGCTGGCCGTCGACGCGGTCGCCCGATCCCTGGCCAACCTGCCCGCGATGCCGGTCGGGCTCGACGGGGAACGCGTGATGGAGACCGTGCAGACCCACCCGGGCGCGCAGTACGTGGTGACCTCAGGCGAAGATGTCGTGGGCATTCTGCACATCGCGGATCTGGCTCAGCTCCTCGAACCTCAACGGAAGATGAACACGTGACCGCAACAACCCCCGCCGCCCCGGCCGACCCGGGCACCCCGGTGACCGCCGACACCCCGGCGCTGCCCCCCGTGCACCGTGGCCCGTTCCGGATCGGCGACCGGGTGCAGCTGACCGACCCCAAGGGGCGGATGCACACGGTCACCCTGGAGCCGGGCAAGGCGTTCCACACCCACCGCGGCATCCTGGAGCACGACGCGCTGATCGGCCTGCCCGACGGCAGCGTGGTCACCACCACCGGCGGCGGCACCGCGTTCCTGGCCCTGCGGCCGTTGCTGTCGGACTACGTGCTCTCCATGCCGCGCGGCGCCCAGGTGATCTACCCGAAGGACTCCGCCCAGATCGTCGCCATGGGCGACATCTTCCCCGGCGCCAAGGTCCTGGAGGCCGGCGCCGGCTCCGGCGCGCTGTCCTGCTCGCTGCTGCGCGCGGTCGGCACCGGGGGCGAGCTGCACTCGTTCGAGGTGCGCGACGACTTCGCCCAGATCGCCCGGCGCAACGTCGAGGCGTTCTTCAACGGGCCGCACCCGGCGTGGCACCTGCACGTCGGCGACGTCGCCGGGTGCGCCGAGACCGGCTTCGACCGGATCATCCTCGACATGCTCACCCCGTGGGAGACCCTCGACATGGTCGAGCGGGCACTGGTGCCCGGTGGCGTGTTCATCGGCTACGTCGCCACCACCCCTCAGCTGTCCGAGCTGGTCGAGGCGCTGCGCGAGCGCGGCGGCTGGACCGAGCCGCGGGCCTGGGAGTCGCTGGTGCGCGACTGGCACGCCGAGGGCCTGGCCGTGCGACCGGACCACCGCATGATCGCGCACACCGCGTTCCTCGTCTCCGCGCGTAAGCTCGCCCCCGGCGTCACCGCACCGCCGCGGCGCCGCAAGCCCAGCAAGGGCGCCGAGGCGTACGCCGAACGCCGCCAGGCGCTGCGCGAGGCCGAGGCCGCCAGGCAGGCGGCGGCCGCCTCGGCGCAGCAGGCGGCCGCCGAGGACACGGAACGGCCGTGACGGCGCGGCGGGGCGACGAGGAGTGAACGGACGGATCCCGCCCGTCGGCGCGTGCCGGCGGGCCGGGCACGGGGAGGTGGCATGAGCCGGCCCGGCTTCGGCGGGGGTGACCTGCCGGCGGTGTTCCCGGACTGGTCGCCCTACCAGGACCTCGAATCGGCGGCCCGGGCGTACCTGCGCGACCCGGACGTCGCGCTCGAGGCGCTCGGCGGGGTGCTGCGCGGCGCTTCGGTGCTGGGCTTCACCCTGGAACGCTTCGTCAACGAGGTCAACGGGGTGTGGCAGGAGGTCGTGGTCTGCGACGGCAGCCGCCTCGTCCTCTGGCACGGCGAGGACGTGCCGCCGGAGGACGGGCCACCGGGGTCGATGACCTCGTCGCTGCGGGTGGTGCCGGTCTCCACGGTGACCGAGGTCGGCTGCCGGCGCCGACTGACCCGCGCCGACGACGGCGGGATCAGGGTCGACAGCATCGATGTCTATCTGCTGCTCACGTCGCTGGACGAGGCGCCGCCCAGCGACGAGGCGGTGGGCGCGCCCCGGCACGACGCGCTGCGCTTCGGCAAGACCCTCGACGACGGCGGCGCCGGACAGATCGCCCGCCTGGAGGAGTTCGCCCGCCTCGTCGCCTCGGTGGTCGGCCGCCCGATGCTCTGAAGCCGTACGCCCGGGTGGGCCGCGCCGAGCGGGGTTCCCGGACGTGTCGTCCTCCCGCGCCCGACGGCGCGGGAGGACCGGGCCGTCAGTCCTCCTCGGCCTCCGGACCGGCCACCTCGACGCCGTCGCTGCCGCGCACCACGTGGATGCACTCGCCCGGGCACTCCTTCGCCGAGTCGATCACCTCGAGGCGCAGGTGCTCCGGCACGTCGACCCGGCTGCCCGGCGCCATCCGCAGCTCGCCGTCGGGGCCCTTGACGTACGCCAACCCGTCGACGTCGAACTCGAAGACCTCGGGCGCGTACTGCACGCAGAGCCCGTCGCCTGTGCAGAGATCCTGGTCAACCCAGACCTGCAACTCGTCCGTCACGACCTCCGCCACGGCGCACCCCCCATGTTCTCCCGTCCCACGCCCCGACGGTACCCGAACGCCCGTACCGGCCCCCCGGGCCACCCTTCGCGATCAAGGTTCGGTGACGAGCGCGTTGCGTGGGACCGAATCGGCCTCATAGCGGCTAGTGTTAGGGCAGAACGTTCAAGCCCCCCGGGGAGGTGGGACGTGGCACGCAGCGACGACGCGGACTCGCGCGCCGCACGGTGGGAGAAGGAGGCCCACGATCTCTCCACGCAGGTCGCGTTCCTTCAAGAGGAACTCGCTCTGGTGCGGCGCAAGTTGACCGAAAGCCCCCGACACGTCCGGCAGCTCGAAGAGCGGCTGGCGGCCACCCAGGCACAGTTGGCGCGGCTGACCGAGAACAACGACCGGCTCGTGAGCACCCTCAAGGAGGCTCGCGCGCAGATCGTGACGCTCAAGGAGGAGATCGACCGCCTCGCGCAACCGCCGAGTGGTTACGGCGTCTTCCTTGCGCGGCACGACGACGGCACGGTGGACGTCTTCACCGGCGGACGCAAGCTCCGTGTCGCCGTCTCGCCCTCGCTGGACGTCGCCGAACTGCGGCGCGGCCAGGAGGTCCTGCTCAACGATGCGCTCAACATCGTCGACGCGTTCGGTTTCGAGCGGGTCGGCGAGGTGGCGATGCTCAAGGAGATCCTCGCGGGTCCCGACGGCGGCCCGGGCGACCGGGCTCTCGTGGTCTCGCACTCCGACGAGGAGCGCATCGTGCACCTCGCCGATACCCTGATCGGTGCGCCGATCCGGGCCGGCGACTCGCTCATGATCGAGCCCCGCTCGGCGTACGCGTACGAGCGGATCCCGAAGAGCGAGGTCGAGGAACTGGTCCTGGAGGAGGTGCCCGACGTCGACTACACCGACATCGGTGGCCTCCACTCGCAGATCGAGCAGATCCGCGACGCGGTGGAACTGCCCTTCCTGCACGCCGACCTGTTCCGCGAGCACCAGCTCCGCCCGCCGAAGGGCATCCTGCTCTACGGTCCGCCCGGCTGCGGCAAGACGCTGATCGCCAAGGCGGTGGCCAACTCGCTGGCGAAGAAGATCGCCGAGCGGGAGGGAAAGGAGAAGCACACCAGCTTCTTCCTCAACATCAAGGGCCCGGAGCTGCTCAACAAGTACGTCGGCGAGACCGAGCGGCACATCCGGCTGATCTTCCAGCGGGCCCGCGAGAAAGCCGGCGAGGGCACCCCGGTGATCGTGTTCTTCGACGAGATGGACTCGATCTTCCGGACCCGCGGCTCCGGCGTCTCCTCCGACGTGGAGAACACGATCGTCCCGCAGCTGCTCAGCGAGATCGACGGCGTCGAGGGGCTGGAGAACGTCATCGTCATCGGCGCCTCCAACCGGGAAGACATGATCGACCCGGCGATCCTGCGCCCCGGCCGACTCGACGTCAAGATCAAGATCGAGCGGCCGGACGCCGAGGCGGCCAAGGACATCTTCTCCAAGTACATCCTCTCCGGGCTGCCGCTGCACCCGGACGACCTGGCCGAGCACGGCGGCGACCCCCAGGCCACCGTCGCGGCGATGATCGACGCGGTCGTGCTGCGGATGTACTCGGAGACCGAGGAGAACCGCTTCCTCGAGGTCACCTACGCCAACGGCGACAAGGAAGTCCTCTACTTCAAGGACTTCAACTCCGGCGCGATGATCCAGAACATCGTCGACCGGGGCAAGAAGATGGCCATCAAGGAGTTCCTCACCTCCGGACGCAAGGGCCTGCGCCTGCAGCACCTCCTCGACGCCTGCGTCGACGAGTTCCGGGAGAACGAGGACCTGCCCAACACCACCAACCCCGACGACTGGGCCCGGATCTCCGGCAAGAAGGGCGAGCGGATCGTCTACATCCGCACGCTCGTCTCCGGCGGCAAGGGCGCGGAGGCCGGCCGGTCCATCGAGACCGCCAGCAACACCGGCCAGTACCTCTGACGGACACCCGCACGGGGCCCGTGACGCGACGCGTCACGGGCCCCGTCCCGTCCGCGCCCGCCTCTCCGCCCCCGTCGCCCCGGTCCGCCGCGCCCCCTTCCGCCGCGCGGCCGACTACGCTCGACGTGACGGGGGACCGGGTCGGGCGAGCGAAGCGGGTAGGTCGATGAGCGTAAGACGGATCATGGGCACCGAGGTCGAGTACGGCATCTCCGTTCCCGGCCAGGCCGGGGCCAACCCCATGGTCACCTCCTCCCAGGTGGTCAACGCCTACGGGGCGCGCCCGGAACTCAACCGGGGTGGCCGCGCCCGCTGGGACTACGAGGAGGAGTCGCCGCTGCGGGACGCGCGCGGCTTCACCTACTCCGGCGCCGCGTACGACCCGGCCGAGGCACTCGCCGACGAGGACCTCGGGCTGGCCAACGTGATACTCACCAACGGCGCACGCCTCTACGTCGACCACGCCCACCCGGAATACTCCACACCGGAGGTGACCAACCCGCTGGACGTGGTGCGCTGGGACAAGGCGGGGGAGCGGGTGATGGCCGAGGCGGCCCGCCGCGCCGCCACCATCCCCGGCACCCAGCCGATCCACCTCTACAAGAACAACACCGACAACAAGGGCGCCAGCTACGGCTCGCACGAGAACTACCTGATGCGCCGGCAGACGCCGTTCGCCGACATCGTCGCGTACCTGACGCCGTTCTTCGTGACCCGGCAGATCGTCTGCGGCGCCGGCCGGGTCGGCATCGGCCAGGACGGCGGGCAGAGCGGCTTCCAGATCTCCCAGCGTGCGGACTTCTTCGAGGTCGAGGTCGGCCTGGAGACCACCCTCAAGCGGCCGATCATCAACACCCGCGACGAGCCGCACGCCGACGCCGACAAGTACCGCCGGCTGCACGTCATCATCGGCGACGCCAACCTGTCGGAGATCTCCACCTACCTCAAGGTCGGCACCACGGCGCTGATCCTCACGATGATCGAGGAGAAGGCGCTCGGCCCCGACCTCGGCATCGCCGACCCGGTCAGCGAGCTGCGCGCCGTCAGCCACGACCCGAGCCTGACGCACCGGATGCGGCTGCGTGACGGGCGGCGGCTGACCGCCCTGGACGTGCAGTGGGCCTACTACGAGCGGGTCCGGTCCTTCGTGGACGACCGCTACGGCACCGACGCCGACGAGCAGACCCTCGACGTGCTCGCCCGCTGGGAACGCGTGCTGGACAGGCTGGGCCGCGACGTCATGCTCTGCGCCGACGAGCTGGACTGGGTGGCCAAGCTGCGGCTGCTGGAGGGCTACCGGGAGCGGGAGCAGCTCGGCTGGGGCTCGCACAAGCTGCAACTGGTCGACCTCCAGTACTCCGACGTCCGCCCGGAGAAGGGCCTCTACCACCGGCTGGTCTCCCGGGGCGCGATGAAGACGCTGCTCGACGACGAGCAGACCCGCACCGCGATGACCGAACCGCCGGAGGACACCCGGGCCTACTTCCGCGGCCGCTGCCTGGCCCAGTACGCCTCCGAGGTCGTCGCGGCCAGCTGGGACTCGGTCATCTTCGACGTCGGCCGGGAGTCGCTGGTGCGGGTGCCGATGATGGAGCCGGAGCGTGGCACCCGCAAGCACGTGGGCGCGCTCTTCGACCGCTGCCCCAGCGCGAAGGACCTGTTGGAGACCCTCACCGGCGGCTGAGGCGTCGTCGACGGATTCCCGCCGTGCGCCGAAGCCGGCGCGCGGCGGGCTTTTCGTCGCCTCCGCGAGGTAAGTTGATCGCAGGGCGATCGTGGAGGAGGCAGCAATGGCCACTCGTGACAGCGGCGGGCAGTCGCAGTCGGGCAAGTCGCGTCAGGGCGAGGAGATCGAGGACGTCACCACGGAGGCGAACCCGGAGGTCGCCGAGCGGCACGCCGAGATCACCGAGGATGTCGACGACCTGCTCGACGAGATCGACTCCGTCCTCGAGGAGAACGCCGAGGAATTCGTGCGCGGTTACGTGCAAAAGGGAGGTCAGTGACTATACCAGGACGAAACGGACATGTCACTTCCCTCTGACGACCGGGACGGGCGCCGGCGCTGCCGTGACTGTGGGGACTGGAAGCCGCTCGAGGATTTCTGTGCGAGCAGCAAACGGCCCAGCGGTCGCGGCAGCTACTGCAAACCGTGCTTCAACCAGCGGTCCAAGGCCAGCTACGCCAAGCGGGTCAGAGAGACGCACGGGCGGGACGTCAAGCCCATACGGGAACTCCCGGAGGGGCATCGGTTCTGCGCTGACTGTGGGGCGGTGAAACCGGCGACCGACTTTCCCCGTAACCGGTCCGACAGCACCGGCTATGCCACCTACTGCAAGCCCTGTCACAACGCCAGGACCAGCGAGACCAAGCAGCGCCTGTACGGGGGGAACCGCGAGTACCACCTGCGGCGGCGCTACGGCATCGGGGAGAAGGAGTTCCAGGAGCTCCTGGCCGAGCAGTCCGGCGTCTGCGCGATCTGCGGCACGCCGGATCCCCAACATCTCGACCACGATCATCGCACCGGGTGGGTGCGCGGGATATTGTGCTTCAACTGCAACGGTGGTCTCGGCCAGTTCCGTGACGATCAGTCGCGGCTGGCCGGGGCGATCACATATCTGAGAGGAACCACGTGGCAGCGGGCTTTGATCCATCCGGGCGTCTACCAGATGTGTTCACCAACGCGGGGACGTCCTCCTTCACCTCGTTCCTGAGCAAGGTGGCCCCCGAGATGCTGCCCGGCCGCCGGCCGCTGCCGCCGGGCATGGCCGCCGACATGGCGCCGCACGCGACGACCATCGTGGCCATCTCGGCCGCCGGCGGTGTCGTGATGGCCGGCGACCGGCGGGCGACCATGGGCAACCTGATCGCCCAGCGCGACATCGAGAAGGTGCACCCGGCCGACGCGTACTCCCTGGTCGGCATCGCCGGCACGGCGGGTATCGGCATCGAGCTGATGCGACTGTTCCAGGTGGAGCTGGAGCACTACGAGAAGATCGAGGGCGCGATGCTCTCGCTCGACGGCAAGGCCAACCGGCTCGCCTCCATGATCCGTGGCAACCTGGGCGCCGCGATGCAGGGTCTCGCGGTGATTCCGCTCTTCGCCGGCTACGACCTGGCCGCGAAGGACCCGGCGCGGGCCGGCCGCATTTTCAGCTTCGACGTCACCGGTGGCCCCTACGAGGAGACCGGCTACGACGCGATCGGCTCCGGCTCGCTCTTTGCCCGGTCGGCGCTGAAGAAGCGCTTCCAGCCGGGGCTCTCCATCGACGAGGCGGTGCGACTCGCGGTCGAGGCGCTCTACGACGCGGCCGACGACGACACCGCGACCGGCGGCCCGGACCTGATCCGGCGGATCTACCCGGTGGTGATGACGGCGACGGCGGAGGGCACCCACCGGCTCAACGACGAGGAGATGTCGGCCATCGCCGAGAGCGTCGTCTCCGGCCGGATGGAGAACCCGGGCGGTTGATCCGCTCCCGCCCGCACCAGTCAGCAGCCGTCAGCACAGCGCCCTAAGGAGAACCGCCGCCGTGGCCATGCAGTTCTACGCCTCGCCCGAGCAGATCATGCGCGACCGCTCCGAGCTGGCCCGCAAGGGCATCGCCCGGGGCCGCAGCGCGGTGGTCCTGAGCTACGAAGGCGGGGTGCTCTTCGTCGCCGAGAACCTCTCCAGCGCCCTGCACAAGGTCAGTGAGATCTACGACCGGATCGGCTTCGCCGCCGTCGGCCGCTACAACGAGTTTGAGAACCTGCGCCGCGCCGGCGTGCGGATGGCCGACCTGAACGGCCTCAGCTACGACCGGCGTGACGTCACCGGCCGGGCCCTGGCGAACGCCTTCGCGCAGACCCTGGGTGCCATCTTCACCGAGCAGTCGAAGCCGTTCGAGGTGGAGATCTGCGTGGCCGAGGTCGGCACCACCGCCGAGGACGACGAGCTCTACCGGCTCACCTACGACGGATCCGTCAACGACGAGCCGGGCCGGATGGCGATGGGCGGGCAGGCCGAGGCGATCACCGGCGTGCTGAAGTCCCACCACCGTCCGGACATGTCGCTGGGCGAGGCGGTGAAGGTCGCGATGCAGGCGCTGAGCAGCGTCGGGGGAGAGGGCGGCGCCGCCCGGACCATCGCCGCCAACCAGTTGGAGGTGGCGGTCCTGGACCGTCGCCGGGTGGGGCGGACGTTCCGCCGTATCACCGGGGCCGCGTTGACCGCGCTGCTCGACGGCGACAAGGCCGAGGAGCCGGTGTCGGCCCGCCCGGAGACGCCGACCTCGCCGACCGAGGAGGCGAAGAAGCCCACCACGTCGGCCGGCTCGGCGGACCTGGAGGGCCGGGACACCCCCGAGGCGTAGCGGGGCACGCGCCGGGAGGACGGTCCGGGCGTGGAAGACGCCCGAACCGTCCTCCCGGGCCCGGCCTGCCAGCGGGTCGGGCCCGGTCCGCGCGTCGCGCAACCACCGGGCCGGCGCCGCCGACGTCCGACGTTCCCGGGCGTCGCAGAGGCCTTCCGACGTCGACGTACGGGACCGGCCGCCCGTGCCCTGATGCCGCCGGCCGTCCCATCCGGCACCCCAACGGTGCGTCCCGCCGAGGGTCCAACGGGGACGCTCCGCGCGGTAGGGCGGCGTGGCGGCGCCCCCACCCGGCGGGCGTACGGTGAGCGGCCGTGGCCATCCCGCGCCTCGTGACCGCCGCGCGCTCGCCGGGCCTGTCGCTGCGGTGTCCGGGGCCGACCGTCGTCGATCCCGTGCGAGACGGGCGCGGTGTGCGCTGCCCATCTGGGGCCTCGGGCGGCTAATGTCTCATCATGGAGCGGCGAATCTTCGGCCTCGAGACCGAGTACGGCGTCACCTGCACCTACCGTGGGCAGCGGCGGCTGTCCCCTGACGAGGTCGCCCGGTACCTCTTCCGCCGTGTGGTGTCGTGGGGCCGGTCGAGCAACGTTTTCCTGCGCAACGGCGCCCGGCTCTACCTGGACGTCGGCTCGCACCCGGAGTACGCCACCCCGGAGTGCGACTCGGTGGTGGACCTGGTCGCGCACGACCGGGCCGGCGAGCGGATCCTGGAGGGTCTGCTCATCGACGCGGAGAAGCGGCTGCACGACGAGGGCATCGCGGGCGAGATCTATCTGTTCAAGAACAACACCGACTCGGCCGGCAACTCGTACGGCTGCCACGAGAACTATCTGGTGTCGCGGCACGGGGAGTTCGGCCGGCTGGCCGACGTGCTGATCCCGTTCCTGGTCACCCGGCAGCTGATCTGCGGCGCGGGCAAGGTCCTGCAGACGCCGCGCGGCGCGGTCTACTGCCTCTCGCAGCGGGCCGAGCACATCTGGGAGGGCGTCTCGTCGGCGACGACCCGGAGCCGGCCGATCATCAACACCCGCGACGAGCCGCACGCGGACGCGGAGCGCTACCGCCGGCTGCACGTCATCGTCGGTGACTCCAACATGAACGAGGTCACCACGCTGCTCAAGGTCGGCACCGCCGACATCGTGCTGCGGATGATCGAGGCCGGGGTGGTGATGCGTGACCTGACGCTGGAGAACCCGATCCGGGCGATCCGCGAGGTGTCGCACGACATCACCGGCCGGCGCAAGGTGCGGCTCTCCTCCGGCAAGGAGGTCAGCGCGCTGGAGATCCAGCAGGAATACCTGGCCAAGGCGACCGAGTTCGTGGAGCGGCGCGGCGGCGACCAGACCGCCAAGCGGGTGGTGGAGCTGTGGGGCCGGGTGCTGCGCGCGGTGGAGACCGGCGACCTGGAACCGGTGTCGCGGGAGATCGACTGGGTGACCAAGCTGCGGCTCATCGAGCGCTACCAGCGCAAGCACGACCTGCCGCTGTCGCACCCACGGGTGGCCCAGATGGATCTGGCCTACCACGACCTGCGCCGGGGCCGGGGCCTCTACGGGCTGCTGGAGCGGCGCGGCGAGGTGGACCGGGTGGCGACCGACCCGGAGATCTTCGAGGCCAAGGAGACCCCGCCGCAGACGACCCGGGCCCGGTTGCGCGGGGAGTTCATCCGGCACGCACAGGAGAAGCGGCGCGACTTCACCGTCGACTGGGTGCACCTGAAGCTCAACGACCAGGCGCAGCGCACCGTGCTCTGCAAGGACCCGTTCCGGGCGTACGACGAGCGGGTGGAGCGGCTGATCGCCAGCATGTGACGGTGCGGCCGGCCCGGTGCGGTGCTGACCGCCGTCCGGGCCGGCCGGGCCGGTAGGCTGACCGCGCCATGACGACTTCCGAACCTCCCGAGAGCGGCCGCCAGCGACAGAACTGGGCCGAGCGCCGCCGCGAGAAGATCCGCGCCGAGATCGAACGCAACCGGCGCGGCGAATACACGGTGCCCACCTGGGTGCTGGCGCTCGCGCTGGTGTTGATCGTGGGCGCCTGGCTGGCCCTGATCTTCCTGTCCTGAGCCGTCCCGGCGCCGTTCCTGCCGACCCGGCAACTCCGCACAATCGAAGTTGTGCCGGCTGCGGCGAAGCTGGCACAGTCGTGCCCGTTCGACTTTGTCGGGTGACCGGCCGCGCACGCTGCGTGGTCGTGGCAGGGAGGGTGACCGCATGGCACACATCGACCTCGGCCTCGACGAGCGGGCGCATCCGGGCATCAGCGGCCCGATGCGGTTTCGCCCCGAGACGGCCAAGCCGCTCAACGAGCTGGCGGAGACGCTGCTGCGCGCCCCGCACCCGACGCTGACCCCGGGGGAGCGGGAGCTGATCGCGGCGTACGTGTCGGGGCTCAACGAGTGCCGGTTCTGCTGCGCGTCGCACTCGGCGTTCGCGGCGGCGCAGCTGCCCTCGGGCATGCGGCTCGTCGACCAGGTCCGTGCCGATCCGGCGACCGCCGAGGTCAACGACAAGTTGCGGGCGTTGCTGGAGATCGCCGGTGCCGTGCAGCGCAGCGGCCGGGACGTGACGGCGGAGCTGGTCAAGGCCGCCCGGGTCGCCGGCGCGACGGATCTGGAGATCCACGACACGGTCCTGATCGCGGCCGCGTTCTGCATGTTCAACCGGTACGTCGACGGGCTGGGCACGCTGGCCCCGGAGGACCCGGCGGTGTACGAGCGGACCGCCGAGCACATCGTGCGCCACGGCTACAGCGCGATCTGACCGGACCGCCGCCGGGCCGACCTGCGCCCCGCCCGCCTCGAAGCCGACCCCGCCCGTCCGCCGAAGCGTCGACCCCGCCCGCCCGAGGGCGTCGCGGGGGCACCCCGGGGGCCGGGCGGCTCAGGACAGCAGGCGCGCGGCGTGCCGGCCGGCCGCGGCGGCGGCCAGGAAGTAGGCGTGGTCGGCGTCGAGGCCCCGGCCCATGGTGGACAGCGGCACCGGCGCGGCCCGCAGCGCGGCGTCGAGCCCGTCGGTCGGCACCCGGACGACGGTGTGCCGCGCCGTGAGGGGCGCCAGTGCCGCGTCCACCTCGCCGGCCAGCGCCGGGGCCAGGCCGTCGGGCACGACCAGCTCGGCGGGGGCGAGGGCCACCCGGCCGTACGCGGTGAGGCTGTGGTGCGACACGCCGCGGTGGCGGGGGCGGGGGTCCGCGTCGGAGATCCGCAGCGAACCGATCGGGCGCCCGCCCAGCGTGGCGACGGCGTTGACGGCCTCGCCGACGGCCACCCCGGAGAAGCCCCACCGGGTGCCGGTGCCCAGGTTGCCCGGCCCCTGGGCGACGATCGCCACGTCGGCGCGCAGCACGTGCCGGGCGGCCAGCAGACCGCTGTGCACGGTGCTCGCCTCCAGGTCACCGCCGAACGCCTGGCCGACGGTGACCGTGCCGACGAGGTGGTCGCGCAGGGCGGCGAGGGTGCGGGAGAACCAGGCCGGCAGTGCCCCGCCGTCGGTCAGCAGGTACGCCACCCGGGCGGCGGGGGCGTCGGCGTGGATGCCGGCCAGGACGGCCGGCAGCGCGGAGTGCAGGTCGGCGGTGACGACGGGCAGGCCGGCCAGGTCGTCGGCGGCTGCCATGACCTCCCGGTGCGGGGAGGCCTCCTCGTCGACGCCGAGCAGGATCGGCTGCAGCGGGGTGTAGCGGGCCTTGACGAGGTGGCCGGCGTCGCGGCTGTCGAGGGCCTGCGGCGGGTCCGGGGGCAGCCGGTCGGGCAACGCCACGACCAGGGCGTACCCGCCGGTGCCGAGGCCCATCAGCAGCGCGCCGGCGTTGAGCAGCACCCGGTCGCCGGGCTCGGGCCGGCCGACGAGGGCGGGGTAGGCAAGGGCGCGTACGGTGCCGCCGTCGGACAGGTCGACATCCAGTTCCACCGCCCCGGTCCACTGCCGCCGCAGCGCCGTCACCGTTCCCGACCGCCATCGCACCATGCCCGGCACGCTAGCGTCGCCGCCCGGAGCGGGCGCGCCCGGGGCGGCACGGCCGGTCGGCGGTCAGCCGCCGGGGCCGCCGGGTTCCGGGGCGTCGCCGCTGCGGGTGGGGTCGAGGAAGACGTACCGGATCTGCGGGTGGCGGGCGGTGAGCCGCCGCTCGGCCTGGTCGGCGGCGGCCTCGATGGTCGCGCCGCTCGCCTCGTCGTCGAAGTCCACCTTCGCGGCGACCAGGACGTCGCTCGGGCCGAGCTGCATGGTCAGCAGGGTGTCGATCCGCCGCACGGCGGGCAGGCCGGCGAGTTCCTCGCTGATCTCGCCGCGCAGCCGTTCGGGCACCGCCCGACCGACCAGCAGCGAGATGTTGTTGTGGGCCAGGACGGCGGCCACCACGAGCAGCAGCACGCCGATCAGGACGGAGGCGGCGCCGTCGAAGAACTCGTCACCGGTGAGCTGGGACAGGGCCACCCCGGCGGCGGCCAGCACCAGCCCGATCAGGGCCGCGCTGTCCTCCAGGAACACCGCCTTCAGGGCAGTGTCGGAGGTCAGGTGCAGGAACCGGCGCGGCGTGGTGCGCCAGCGCCGTGACTCGGTGCGGACCTGGCGCACGGCGCGGGCCAGCGAGACCGACTCGATGGCGAACGACACCGCCAGCACGACGTAGGTGACCAGGTAGTCGCCGCTGTGCTCGTGCACCAGGATGGTGGTGACGCCGTGGGTGATGGCGAAGCCGGCGCCGGCGACGAACGTGAACAGCGCCGCGAGGAACGCCCAGACGTAGCTCTCTTTGCCGTACCCGAACGGGTGCCGGGCGTCGGCGGGCCGCGCCCCGCGGCGCAGCGCGAGGTACAGCAGCACCTCGGTGGTGGTGTCGGCGACGGAGTGCACGGCCTCGGAGAGCATCGCCGCCGACCCGGAGATCACCCCGGCGACGAGCTTGGCCACCGCGATGGCGAGGTTGGCGGCCCCCGCGACCACGACGGTGCCGACGCTCTCGGTCCGCACCTCCGGCTGGGTCACCACGTCACTGTAGGGTCGTCGGCGGCGCTCCGCCCGGCGAGCAGCGTTCGGGCCGGTCGCGACGCCGGGCACGTCCTGCCCGCGTGGGTGCACGGGCGCGGCGCGCGGGCTGCTAGCGTCTACCGCGTGTCGCGGACCCGCACCGAACGCCTGGTCAACCTGGTTATCTGCCTGCTGTCCACACGACGGTTCCTGACCGCCGCGCAGATCGCCGCGACCGTGCCCGGCTACGAGCACGATCCGGACGACGCCCGTGACCACGAGGCCTTCCAGCGCAAGTTCGAGCGGGACAAGGCCGAGCTGCGTGAGCTGGGCGTGCCGCTGGAGACCGGGACGGCGAGCGTCTTCGACGCGGAGCCCGGCTACCGGATCGCCCACCGGGAGTACGCGCTGCCGGACATCCCCCTCGAACCGGACGAGGCCGCCGCGGTCGGCATCGCCGCCCGGCTGTGGCAGCACGCCGGCCTGGCCGCCGCCGCCTCCTCCGGGCTGGCGAAGCTGCGCGCCGCCGGCGTCGACGTGGACCCGCAGGCCACGCTGGGCCTGGAGCCGATGGTGACGGTGGACCCGGCGTTCGCGCCGCTCACCGCGGCGGCCCGGGACCGGCGCGAGGTCAGCTTCGACTACCGGGTGCCCGACCGCGACGACTCCACCCGCCGCCGCCTCCAGCCGTGGGGCGTGGTCTGCTGGCGGGGCCGCTGGTATGTGGTCGGGCACGACCTCGACCGCGAGGCGACCCGCTGCTTCCGGCTGTCCCGGGTGGTCGGCACGGTCCGGGCGACCGGCGCCCCCGGGGGCTACGAGCCGCCGGCCGGGGTCGACCTGATCAGCCACGTGGCCCGCTGGTCGGGGCCGACGGAGCGCACCGGGCGGGCCACCGTGCTGGTCGCCGCCGGCCGCGCCGCCGGGCTGCGCCGCTGGGCGGTCGACGTCACCGCCTGCCCCGACGGCGACCGGCTCGTCCTGCCCTACGCCGACGCGGACGTCCTCGCGGGCCAGCTCGTCGGCTACGGCCCGGACGTGCGGGTGCTCGATCCGCCGGAGGTGCGCGACGCGGTGATCCAGCGGCTCAAGGAGATCGCCGCCCGGCACGACGACCTCGTGGTCGCCGGGGGTGTCCGGTGACCCGGCCGGCCGCCCGGGGCGGCTCCCGCACGTCGGCCGACCGGCTGGCCCGGCTGCTGAACCTGGTGCCCTACCTGCTGGCCCGGCCCGGCATCGAGCTCGCCGAGGCGGCCGGGGACCTGGGCGTCACCGAGCGGCAGCTGCGCGAGGACCTGGAGCTGCTCTGGGTGTGCGGGTTGCCCGGTTACGGCCCCGGTGACCTGATCGACATGGCCTTCGACGGCGACCGGGTGACGATCACCTACGACGCCGGCATCGACCGGCCGCTGCGGCTCACCCCGGACGAGGCCCTCGCGTTGGTGGTGGCGCTGCGGATGCTCGCCGAGACGCCCGGGGTGACCAACCGGGAGGCCGTCGAGCGGGCGCTGGCCAAGATCGAGCACGCGGCCGGCGACCTGGTGGCGGCGCCGGTCGAGGTCCGGCTGCCCGCCGACACCCGCCGGGTGGCGGAGCTGCGGGCGGCCGTCGAGAGCGGCCGGGCGCTGCGCATCACCTACTACACGGCCGCGCGGGACGAGACCACCGACCGCGTCGTCGACCCGCTGCGGATGCTGATGGTCGGCGGGCGGGCGTACGTGGAGGCGTGGTGCCGCCGGGCGGAGGCGGTGCGACTGTTCCGGGCCGACCGCATCGACGCGGTCACCGAGTTGGACGAGCGGGCGGTGGTGCCGCCGCAGGCCCGCCCGCACGACCTCACCGAGGGCGTGTTCCGCCCATCGCCGGACCTGCCGCTGATCACCCTGCAGATCGGTCGGGGCGAGCGGTGGCTGACGGAGTACTACCCGTGCGAGCGGGTCGAGGCCGGCGACGGCGACCACTGGCTGGTGTCGCTGCGGGTCACCGACCTGGGCTGGGCCCGCCGGTTCGTGCTGGGCCTGGGCCCGGACGTGGCCGTGGTCGCCCCGGTCGAGCTGGCCGAGCAGGTCCGGGCCGCGGCGGTGGCCGCCCTCGACGCGTACGCGTCGCCGCCGCCACCCGTGCCCGTCGGCGGGGCGGACACGCCGCGGGCGGTGTCCCCGGCCGACCCGGCGGTGACCGCGGGCACGCAGTAGGCTGGCCGCCGTGGTGAAGTGGATCGTGCTCGCGGTGGTGCTGTTCGCGCTCGTCGTGTTCGCCCTGGCCCTGCGGCCGGTGCTGGCGCGGCTGCCCCGGCTGCGTCGCGCGGCCGTGGCCCTGCAACGCCGGGCGACCGAAGCGGAGGCGCTGCGGGAGACCGCCGAGACCCTCCAGGCGCGGGCGGAGGCTCTCCAGGAGCAGCTCGACACCACCCAGCGGCGGCTGGCCGTGATCAAGGCGAAACGCGGCGGCTGATCGGTCGGTGCCCGGTCCCTGCGCGATCCGGTCCGGTCGCACGCAGGAATGATCCTCCGGCAGATGGTTGACGGGACGTCCCGCGTTGGTCAAGACTTCACCGGCCGGGACGAACCACCACCACCCGGCGGGTGGCAGCGGCCGTCGGCGGACGTACGATGGGCTGCGGTACACCCCACACGACGACACAGAGCGACTGGAGCTTCCCATGGGTGCCCTCAAGCCGTGGCACATCGCCGTACTCGTGGTCGTGCTGATCCTGCTCTTCGGCGCGAAGCGGCTCCCTGACGCGGCCCGTTCGCTGGGCCGTTCGCTGCGGATCATCAAGGCCGAGACCAAGAGCCTGCACGACGACGACCGCGACCTCGCCGAGAAGGCCGACGCGCAGTCCGGCTACCAGCCGCTCCCGCCGCAGACCGTCCAGGGCCAGCCGTACGCGCCGCCGCCCGCCGGGCAGCAGCCGCACGTCGCCCCGCAGCAGCAGCCGTACGCACCCCCGGTCAACGACCCGGCGCAGCGCGTCCGCGACAACTGACCGAAGGGCCCGAGACCGTGGCCTTCGCCCTCAAGAAGCGCGGCCCGAGCAACTTCGAACGGGCCGCCGACGGCTCGATGACGCTCATCGAGCACATCCGCGAGCTGCGCACCCGGTTGTTCCGCGCCTCGCTGGCGATCGCGGTGGGGCTGATCGGTGGCTTCCTGCTCGCGCAGCCTGCGTTCAACCTGCTCAAGCAGCCGTACTGCCGGCTTCCCGGCATGATCGTCGACGGTGAGTGCCAGAACTTCCTGCTGCTCGCACCGACCGACGGGTTCGTCCTCAAGCTGAAGCTGGCGCTCTGGATCGGGTTGATCATCGGCGCCCCGGTCTGGCTCTACCAGCTCTGGGCGTTCATCGCGCCCGGCCTGCATCGGCACGAGCGCAAGTGGGCGTACGTCTTCGTCGCGATCGCGGCGCCCCTGTTCGCCGCCGGCGCGGTGCTGGCCTACCTCGTGGTCGACAAGGGTTTGGCCTTCCTGCTGGAGGCCGGCGTCACCGGCACCGACACCCAGCTGGAGGTGACCCGGTACATCTCGTTCGTCACCAGCATGATCCTGCTCTTCGGGGTCGCGTTCGAGTTCCCCCTCACCCTGCTGATGCTCAACTTCACCGGGGTGGTGAGCGCCCGCCGGCTGCTCAGCTGGTGGCGGGCCGTGGTCTTCATCTGCTTCGCGTTCGCGGCGATCGCCACCCCCGATCCCGGGCCGTTCGGCATGACCCTGCTGGCGCTCTGCCTGTCGCTGCTCTACTTCGTCGCCGTCGGGGTGGCGTTCCTCAACGACAAGCGCAGGGGACGTGGCAAGGAGGTCTACGCGGGCGTCGGCGACGACGAGGTGTCGCCGCTGGAGTTCGACCCCGACCCGGTGGAGGCCGGGCAGCGGGTGGACGCCAGCGCGCCGATCACCGCCCCGGAGCCGGTCGCCGCGCCGGCGCCGATCGAGCGCCGCTACGACGACATGACCTGACCGGCCGGTCGTCCCCGTCGACGAACGGAACAAGCCCTCCTTCACCGGGGGGCTTGTTCCGTTGCCGCCCCGGTGCGTACGGCACCGCGGAACGGCCCCTAACGCACGGCGCGTCAGCCGTCAGCACCCAGTCGGCAATCCGTCACGTGACACCCACGAGCTGCAATCGGGTAAGCAGATCTTTACGATGTGTCGACGTGTCCGACGAGGGAGGTCGCTGTCCAGTGCGTCGCCCGACGTGTCGTCGTCCACCCGTCACCGGCCCGGAGGCCACCTCCCCGCCGACGCGGCCCGGGGTGCCCGTCGCCCGGTTCCTCGTGCGGCGGGGAGCTGCCGTGGGGACCGGCGTCCTGACTGTCGCCCCGCCCCGCGAGCCGGCCGCCGCCGTGGACGGGGCCGCCGTCGCCCCGGCGGCGGCCCCGGGTGACCGGTCTGCCGGGGTGAGTGCCCGCCCCGGCTGAGTCCGGGCGGGCCCGCCCGCGCGGTCGTCCGGTCCCTCCGCCCCGGGCCGGGCCACACGGATGTCCCGCCGTCGATCGTCGTAGTCGCGCTTCATGATCCAGCCGTTCCGTCCGGCCGGCCTGCGCAGTCCCGTGAACGGGACCGCTCGCCGCCCCCGCACCCCAGATCGGAGCCACGCGTTGATCCGCGTCGTCGTTGTCGAGGAGATGGGCCTGCTGCGTACCGCGCTGTGCGCGGCACTGTCGAGCGAGGAGGACATCGAGGTCGTCGCCGAGGTGACCGGGGTGGCGGAGCTGCCCGCCCTGGTGCGTCGGCACCGGCCGGACGTGGTGCTGGTGGACCTGGCGCCGGACGCCCCGGACCCGGTCGAGGTCGTCGCCGAGACCACCGGGGCGATGCCCGACACCGCCGTGCTGGCCATGGGCCGCCGGTGGAGCCAGCGGATCGTCGGGGACCTGCTGGCCGCCGGCGTACGGGGCCTGGTGGGCAAGGACGCCTCCCTGGAGGCGCTGGTCGGCGCCGTCCGGGAACTCGCCGCCGGAGGCAAGGTCATCGACGCCGCCGCCGCCGTGACGGCGCTGCGCCCCGCGTCGAGCCCGCTGACGCGCCGGGAGGTGGAGGTGCTGCGGGTGGCCGCGGAGGGCCTGCCGCTCAAGGAGATCGCCCGCCGGCTCTACCTGGCGCACGGGACGGTGCGCAACCACCTGTCGGCGATCATGCGCAAGACCGGTGCCCGCAACCGGATGGAGGCGGTGTGGCGCGCCCGCCGCGACGGCTGGATGTAGCGGGCCGGGCGCGCCCGGCCGGCCGGGAGGTGCCGGCGCCGGCCGCCCCCGTCCGGCCTGGACGATGGCGGGTCGCTCGCCGAGCGGAACCCGGCGGGGCGTGTTTGAATTCTGACGGTCCGTGATCTGTCTGACGACGCTCCGGAGGGGTCGACGTTGATCCGTACCCTGCTCGCTCTCGACGGCGCCCTGGTCCGTGGCGCCCTGTCGCTCGTGCTCGCCGCCGAGGCGGACATCAGCGTGGTGGCGGAACTGGACCGGGGCGACGCCCTGCCGCCGGCGGTCCGGACGCAGCGTCCCGACGTCGCGGTCGTGGACCTCGACCTCATCGGCGAGGCGGGCGTGGCGGGGCAGTGTCCGTTGCTGGTGCTCGCCGACCGGCGCCGCGCGCGCAGCCTGCACCGGGTCTTCGTGCCGGGGCGCACCGTCGGGATCCTCGGCAGCGACGTCTCACCGCACCGGGTGCTGGACGGCATCCGGCGCCTCGCCCGCCGCGAGTCGGTGGTCGACGCCGACCTGGTGATGGCGGCACTGAACCGGGACAGCCCGCTCACCTCGCGGGAGACGGAGATCCTCGACCTGACCGCGGCCGGTGCGCCGGTCGTGGAGGTCGCCCGGGCGCTCGGGCTCGCCCCGGGGACCGTGCGCAACCACCTCGGCCGGATCGCCCGCAAGGCGGGCGCGCGCACGAGGATCGAGGCCGTGCGGGTCGCCCGCGAGGCCGGCTGGATCTGACGCCCGGCGCCGCCCCGCGGCGGTCAGGAGCGGCCGAGCGGCACGCGGTCCGGCGGCGCCACGTCCTCCCAGTGTCCGACCAGCTCGCGGTAGGTGGGCGAGCGGATCAGCAGGTCGTCGTGGGTGCCGACGAGCGGCCGGTCGCCGTCGAACACCAGCACCCGGCGCGCCCGGGTCGCCGAGCTGATCCGGTGCGCGATCACCACCAGGGTGCCGCCCCTGCGGGCGAAGGCGTGCTCGACGGTCGCCTCCAGGGTCGGGTCCAGGTGACACGTCGCCTCGTCGAGGATCACCAGCGGCGCCGGGGCGAGGTAGGCCCGGACCGCGGCGACGAGCTGACGCTCCCCGGCGGAGAGGGCGGCCGGGTCGAGTTCGGCGTCGAGACCCCCGAGGCGGGCCACCAGGGGACCGGCGCCGAGGGTACGCACGGCGGCCAGGACCGTCGCGTCGTCGGCGTCGGGGTGCAGGTAGCGGAGGTTGTCGCCGACGGAACCGGTGCGCACGTACGCCTCCTGCGGCACCAGCACCCGCAGCCGGGCCAGCGCCTCCGGCGGCGTGCCGTCGACCGGTACGCCGGCCAGGTGGACCGTGCCCGACTCCGGTGCCGCCAGCCCGGCGACCAGCGCGGCCAGGGTGGACTTGCCGGCGCCGCTCGGCCCCACCACGGCCAGGTGCTCGCCGGCCGACACCGTCAGGGTGAGGTCCGCCAGGACGGGTCGGGCGTGCGGGCCGTACCGGAAGGTCAGCCCCCGCAGCGCGACCGCCGGCGGGGCGCCGACGGCAGCGGCGGACGACGGCGCCGGGCCGGCGGCGGCCGGTGGGGGGCCCGCCGGGGCGGCGACCGGCGGCGACGGGAGGGCGGTGGGCGGCCGCAGGTCGGGGGGCGGGCTGGTGCGCAGGATCCGGCCCAGCGTGACGGCGTAGCGCAGGCCGCCGCCGCCGACGCCCTGCACGACCGCGTGCAGGGCGGGTTGCAGCCCGGTGGTGACGTAGACCAGCGCCCCCAGCACGGCGCCGGCGCTCAGCCCCTGCCGGACCAGCCACGGCGCGGCCAGCACCAGCACCACCACGGGCAGCCAGCCGCCCACGCCGAGACTGAGGCTGCGCAACGCCGCCATCCGCGCGAGGGTCCGCTCCGCGTCGGCCTGCGCCGCGACCCGCCGCCCCACGTCGGACACCACGCGCTCCTGCGCGCCGCAGGCGACGACGTCGCGGTGCCCGGCCAGCGCCGACGCCGCCGCGCGACCCAGCCGCTCGCCGGCGGTCACCTGCGCCCGCTGGTGCGCCACCATGGCCGGCAGCGACGCCCCGAACACGGCCAGCCCCACCACCAGCGGGGCGGCCACCGCACCCGCCAGCGGCGGGGCCAGGGCGAGCAGGCCGAGCAGCGCGGCACCGGCGGTGAACAGGAACCCGCGGACCACCAGCAGCAGCCCGCCGAAGGTGTCCCGGACCACCTCGACCTGGTGGGTCAGCCGGGCCACGGTGGCGCTGTCCGCCCGGCCGCCGGCCCGGGTGGCGTCGCGCAGCGCCCCCCGCACCACCCGGGCGGCCAACTCGTCGCGGAACGGTTCCACCACGGCCCCGAGCGTGCGGTACACCTGTCCGGTGGCCGCCGCGCCCACCAGCACCGCCGCGGCGAGCCCGGCCAGCCAGGCCAGGCCGGTGCCGAACTGGCCGGCCAGGAAACCCCGGTCGACGGCCCGGGCCACGAGCACCCCGGCGAGCAACGCCGGCAGGGCCTCCACCGCCGACCAGGCGGCCAGCCGGCCCAGGGCCCGGCGGCGGGCCCGCAGCGCCGCCCAGGTGGTCCGGCGTACGCCGGGGCCGCTCATCGGGCGTCTCCGCCGGGCGTGAAGACCGCCCGGTAGGCCGGGTCGGACCAGAGTTGCCGGTGCGGCGCCACGGCCCGCAGCCGCCCGCCGTCGAGCCACGCCACCAGGTCGGCCGCCGCCGCCGTCGTCGCGCGGTGGGTCACCACGAGTCGGGTACGCCCGCCGGCGCCGGTCGCCACCGCGCGGGCGATCCGGTGTTCGGTGGCGGTGTCCAGGCTGGACGTGGCGTCGTCGAGGACGAGCAGCCGCTCGGCGGGGAACGCGCGGGCCAGCCCGAGGCGCTGCGTCTCGCCGCCGGAGAACGGCGCGTCGGCCAGCCGGGTGCGGAAACCCTCGGGCAGCCGGGCGACGACGTCGGCGACCTGCGCCGCCCGTGCCGCGGTCAGCACCGCCGGGGTGGCCGGGGCGGCGCCGGCGGGCGGTCGCGCCGAGTCGGCGGGCAGCCCAAGCCCGATCGCGTCGTGCACCGTCTCGCCGACCAGCACGGGCCGGTCGAAGGCGTGGCCGACGGCCCGGCGCAGCGTGGACGGGTCGAGCCGGCGCAGCGGCACCCCGTCCAGCAGCACCTCGCCGGCGTCCGGGTCGTGCAGCCGGCCGGCCACCGCGGCGAGGGTCGACTTGCCGGCGCCGGAGCGGCCGACGACGGCCACCGTGGCGCCCGCCGGGACGGTCAGGTCGATCCCGTCGAGGACCGGCCGCCCGTCCTCGGCGCGCACGCCGACCCCGCGCAGCCGCAGTTCACCCCGGCCGGGCGGCAGCGCCTCGGCGCCGTCGGGGCGTACCGGGTGGGCCAGCGGTTCGGCGATCCGGCCGGCCGCCGCGCGGCTGCGGACCAGCCGGTTCAGGGTGGCCAGCACCGCGCCCAGCCCGGCGCCGAGGGCCGCGTACTGCACGGCGGCGACGAGTTGGCCGGGGGTGAGCCAGCCGACGGTCAGCGCGTACCCGCCGACGGCCACGACGGCCACCTGAAGCAGCGGCCCGACGGCGGCGGTGCGGGCGCTCGCCCGGGCCAGCAGCCGCCAGCTGAGCAGTCCGTACCCGCGCAGTTCCGGCAGGGCCGCCAGCACCCGCTCGCGTTCCCGGTCGACGGTCGCGGCGGCGGCGATGGTGCGGGCGCCGCCGAGCGCCTCCAGCAGCCGGCCGGCGATCACGCCCAGCACCCGCTGGTAGCCGGCCACGGCGGCGGAGGCGTCGGTGACGAAGGCGCGCATGAGCAGCGCGAGCAGGGCCAGCCCGGCGAGAAGGGTGACGCCGAGCAGCGGTTCGAGCAGGGTGAGCGCGACGACGCTGCCGACCGGGGGGAGCAGCGCGACGACGCCCAGGACCACGGCGGTGCCGGCCTGCCCGGCGTCGGCGGCCTGCGCGGCGAGGCGGCTGACCAGGTCGCCCACCGGATAGCGGCGGACGGTGCGGACGTCGCAGGCGAACAGGTGGCGCAGCAGGCGTAGGCGCAGCCGCGCGGTGGCCCGGGCCGCGCCGTACCCGCTGGCCACGTCGGTGAGGATGTCGGTGGCCATGAGGACGGCGATCAGGCCGCAGGCGGCGGTCGGCCACCGGACGCCCCCGTCGCCGCCGACGGCGGCGTCGACCGCGAGCCCGAGGGCGGCGGGCAGGGCGAGTTCGGCGGCGGCGCCGGTGAGCGCCACCGCGCCGAGCAGGACCGTCCAGCCGCCGCCGTCGCGGACCACCCGCCGCAGCAGCTGGTCGGAGCCGGTCGGCGTCCGCATCGGTCCTCCCGCAGAAGACGTGCGGCCCTGGGCGGACACGTCCATCCGCCCAGGGCCTCGCGTGATGACCTGATCAGTTGCAGGTCGTGACGGACAGCGAGCTGTCGCCGCAGAGCAGCAG
>NZ_JBNCKV010000011.1:55008-161490 GCF_049841695.1 Micromonospora sp. DT178 | reverse complement strand
GGCTCGCCCGGCTGCCACCGCCGGTACGGTCGGCGGGGGCCATCTCCATGCCCTGGAGGTCGAGAAGCGCCATGTCGAGTCATCTCCTTCTGTGCTGGTCTATCGGGTGGTCGTGCCCTGACGTCGCCGGTGAGGGCGTTCGGTTCAGTTGCAGGTCGTGACGGACAGCGAGCTGTCGCCGCAGAGCAGCAGGCTCGCCCGGCTGCCACCGCCGGTACGGTCGGCGGGGGCCATCTCCATGCCCTGGAGGTCGAGAAGCGCCATGTCGTGTCACCTCCTTCCGTGCTGGTCGGTCGGATCGGTCGCCCTCGCCGAGGCGGGGGAGTCGGGGGCGCCCGCCAGGGGCGCGAGGAACGGCAGGCTCACCGGGGCGTCGGGCCGCGCGGCGGCCAGCGCCAGCAGCACGCCGGCGGTGCCGGTGCCGAGGTCCATGGACAGCCGCAGCAACTGCTCGCCGGGGAAGGCGGTGCCGTCGGCGTAGGGCAGGGCGTGCCAGGCCAGCCGGGCCACCTGGGCGTCGCGTTCGCGGCAGCGCTGCGGATCGTCGGGGTACGCCGCCAGGTAGGCCACGATGCCGGCGCGTCCGGCGAAGAGGCCGGACTGCGCGTAGAACGGGGACCGGGCGGCGCGGCGCACGCCGGCGCTGGCCTCGGCGAGCCGCTCGTCGGCGCGGTGCCGCAGGTACTCGTCGAGCACCAGCCCGATCCCGACGCTGCCCTGCCCGAGGTAGGGCATGGTGCGCCAGCCCTCGTTGACCTCCAGCGCGCCGTCGGGGCGTACCACGCAGCGGCGCAGGTCCTGGCGCAGGGCCGTGGCGGCGTGCTCCAGCAGCGCCTGCTCGCCGGTCAGCTCGTGCAGCCGCACCAGCAGCAGCGCCGGCCCGGTCCGGCCGCGCAGCAGCCCCGCGTACGGGTTGCGTCCGCCGCTGATGTCCGGCCCCGGGTCGTCGGCGAGCTGGTCGACCACCCGCTCGGTGGCCCGCCAGGCCGCGTCGCGCAGGGCCGTCTCGCCGGTGCGCCCGGCCAGCTCGGCCAGGTTGAGCGCGATCCCGGACAGGCCGCCCGAGAGGCTGTGGTCCAGGCCGTCGAGCGGCTGGCGCAGGCAGATGTCGAGCACGTCGAGGGCGTCCTGCCGGCGGCCGAGCGCCTCGAGGGCGTACGCGACGCCGTGCAGGCCGTCGTAGAAGCCGCACCGGGTGCCGGAGGCGGGCGCCGTGGCCCGGCGGACCAGCCACTGCTCGTGTTCCGGCCACCGTCCGGCGCCGCTGACGTGCAGGGCGTACAGGACGCCGGCCGCGCCGTGGGCGAGGTTCAGCCCGCCGCTGCGGAACTGCTCGATGTCGCCGGGGAAGAGCCGGTCGTCCCGCTCCGGTGTCGCGCTGGCGAGGATCGCCCGGGCGAGCCGGTCGCGGTGGGCCGGTCCGACGTCGACGGTGAGGTCGGGTGCCGGTCCGGCGTCCGCCGGGGCGGCGCCGGTGATCTCCCGTACGGCGTCGTCGAGGAGTTCCCTCGGCACCGGGAAGTGCTCGGCGATCACGTCGGCGAGGTGCGCGGCCTTGTCCGGCCCGAGCCGGACGAGCTGGGTCAGCGGCAGGAACAGCGCCAGCCGCAGGCAGGCCAGGGCGTACCGGTCGACGGCGGGACCGGTGCGGTCCCGGGGTGCGGCGAAGCCCTGGTTGCGCAGTCCCGGCCGGCGGTGACCGTCGATGGGCGCGGCGACCTCGAAGTCGACGAGCGCGATCCGGTTGTCCGGGCGGACCATGACGTTGAACAGGTGCAGGTCGCCGTAGACCAGGCCGCGGTCGTGGATCGCCGTGACGACCTCCTCGACCTGCCGGTGCACGTCCAGCGCCCAGCGGGTGTAGTCGGCGCGGTCGGCGTCGGTGGCGTCGGCGTCGATCAGCGGGTACCGGTCGACGAGGACCTTGTTGAGCGCGCGGCCCTCGATGAACTCCAGCGCGAGGAACCGGTGCTCGCCGAGGGCGAACTCGTCGTGCACCCGGGGCACCTGCGGCAGGTCGGCCAGCCGGCGCAGCGCGTCGGCCTCCCGGGCCAGGCGGGCCACCGCGTCGGTGCCGTCGGCGTCGAGACCGGCGTGCGGCCGGGCCTCCTTCAGCACCACCTGGGCGTCGGTCCGCACGTCCCGGCCGACGTAGAGGCCGCCGCCGTTGGAGAAGTGGATGACCTTCTCGATCCGGTACGGCACCTCGTCGGTGCTGGTGGCGCTGCGGGCGGCCAGGTGCGGGCCGAGGAAGTCGGGCAGCGTCACCCAGGACGGCACGTGGAACACCGGGTCGCGGCGGTCGGGCACCAGCGTGCCCGTGTCGTCCTCGATCGCCGGGACGACCTGGCCGTCGGGGGAGTGGCAGTAGCGCGCGGCGAAGCCGCCGTAGCGTACGTGCACCGGGCCGGCGCCGTGGCGCAGGTCGCTGAGGATGTACGGGCCGGGCTCGCCGGCGAGCAGCTCGTCGAGCTCCTTGCAGACCAGCTCCAGCTCCGCGTCGTCGCGGGGGTAGACGGTGACGAACTTGCCGCTGGCCGCCCGGGAGGCGTACTTGGAGTTGCGCAGCAGCAGGGTGCGCGGGCCGCGCAGGAACTTGAAGGACAGTCCACGCGGGACGCAGTAGTCCCAGACGGCGGCCAGCACCCGCTCGGCGTTGTCGAGCGTCGCCGACACGTGGATCTTCCAGCCCTGCTGGGGCAGCGTGCCACCCTCCGGGGCGTAGATCAGCCAGTCGTCGAGCGGCTCGGAGCGCCAACCGTCGGGGACGGGCCGCTGGGCCGCCGCGAAGGTGGGCTGCTCGACCGCGCTGCCGAGGGAGTCGTAGAAGAGCCGGTCGGCGGCGCAGTAGCTGTCGTAGCGCTCGTCCACCCTGACCACTCCCTCCGCTGTTCGGTCGGTGCCTTTGCCGTTCGGCCGATGGCCCCGGCCTGTCGATGGACATGAGTCTGTCCGTTCGGGCTATGGCGGCTCCAGTGCGTTCAGTCATGACGACGAATGCGTGCCGCACGGGTCGGCCGTGACAAATGTCAGTTGCGCCCGCAGGCTCCTTGGCCAGGTACGCCCGGCAGAGGGCGCGCGGTGCCCGCCGGCGGTTCGCCGGCCATGGGGTCGGGCGGTACGCCCACCCGGGCCGGTGGCGGTACGGTGCTCGCCGTGACCGCAGACGATCACCCCTCCGTCGCCGGCGTCGGGCCCGTCGCCGTGCTGGCCAACCCGACCGCGGGCCGGGGTCGGCACCGGGGGTTGCTGCCGCAGGTCCTGCACCGGCTCGCGGCCGCCGGCCGGCCCGTACGCCCGCTGCACGCGCGCACCGCCGACGAGGCCGAGGCGGCCTGCCGTGCGGCGGTGCGCGACGGCGCGTCGGCCCTGGTCGCGGTCGGCGGCGACGGGACCGTGCACCGCGCGGTGCAGGCCATCGCGGGGACGGGCGTCCCGTTCGGCCCGGTGCCCGCCGGCACCGGCAACGACTTCGCCGCCGACACCGGCTTCCCGGCCGACCCGCTCGCCGCCGTCGACGTGATCGCGGCAGCGCTGCGCGACGGTCGCACCCGCCCGGTGGACCTGGCGCGGATGACGGGAGCGGACGGCGCGGACCGGTGGTACGGGGCGGTGCTCGCGGCCGGCTTCGACGCGATCGTCAACGAGCGCGCCAACCGGATGCGCTGGCCGAGCGGTCCGCGCCGCTACGACCTGGCGATCCTGGTGGAACTGGCCCGGCTGCGCCCGCGCCGCTACACGCTGCGCCTCGACGGGGTGGCGCACGAGGTGGACGCCGTGCTGGTGGCGGTGGGCAACTGCGCCAGCTACGGCGGCGGCATGCGGATCTGTCCGGACGCGGACCCGACCGACGGCCTGCTCGACGTGGTGGTGGGCGGCCGCTTCGACCGGCGCACCCTGATGCGGGTCAAGCCGCGCATCTACCGGGGCACCCACGTGACGCATCCGCTGGTGCGCAGCTACCGCGCCCGTACGGTCGAGCTGAGCGCCGAGGGCATCACCACGTACGCCGACGGCGAGCGCGCCCTGCCCCTCCCCCTGACGGTCACGGCCACCCCCGCCGCCCTCCACCTCCTCCGCTGATCTCCCGCCCCGGCGTCAGGAGGGGGTGCGGGTGATGCGGTCGAGCCATTCGGCCAGCAGGGTCCGTTCGGCGGGGGTGAGGTCGGTGGTGAGGGTGTCGAGGGCGGCGCGCAGCGCCACCGCGTGCCGGACCGGTCGGTCGGCCCGGGAGGTCGCCCGGGCGGCGGGGGAGTCGGTGACCAGGGCGGCGAGCACCGCCTCGCGGGTGCGGGTCGACAGGGCCGGGTCGCGTTGCGGCGGCGGGGTCCGGATCAGGGTGAGGGTGACCCCGCAGGAGCTGGCGTGCAGCATCTCGGTCGCCTGGTCGACGCCCGTGCGCAGCCGGCCCGCCTCGGCCACCCGGTGCACGAGCTGGCGCAGGATGTCGGCCGCGACCCGGGCCGCGGTCGGGGTCTCGCCGGGGCGCGGGTCGCCGTACATGAGGGCGTGGAACGCCGGGTTGGCCACGCCGAAGCCGACGTGCAGGTCCCAGCCCCGGCGCAGGTCGTCGACCGGGTCGTCGACGAGGTCGCCGGCCGCCTGGGCGTGCAGGTACGCGGCGAACCCGTAGCTGGCCGCCGCGTCCAGCAGGCCGCGCATGTCGCCGAACTGGCGGTAGATCGTGGGCGCCTGCACCCCCGCCGCCCGGCTGACCGCGCGGGTGGAGACGGCCTCCCGGCCACCCTCGGCGAGCAGCGCGGCGGCGGCCCGGACGATCCGGTCCCGCGGCGACGTCTCGGTGATCATGGCAGCGACGATAACGCCTTCGCGTTAGCGCCGCGTGTTAACGGCGCTGTCGGCGTGCCGTTAGCTCTGCTTCTCGACGCCGGCCAGGTCCAGCACGGCGCCCAGTCCGTTGGCCCGGCCCGCCTCGGCGGCCGGCAGCACCAGCACCGCGCACCCGGCCGCGACGGCCCCCGCGTCGGCCGGGGTGTCGCCCACCATCAGCGTCCGCTCCGGGTCGACGCCGAGCATCCCGCAGGCGCGCAGGAAGATCCCCGGGTCCGGCTTGCAGCGCCCCACCTCGTACGAGAGCACGAACGCGTCGACCAGCCCGGCCAGCCCCCAAGCCTCGAAGTGCGGCCGGATGTCGAAGCCGATGTTGCTGACGACGCCCACCCGGACGCCCCCGGCCCGCAGCGCGGCCAGGGTCGGGGCGGTGTCCGGGTAGGGCACCCAGCCCTCGGGCACCAGCACCCGCTCGTAGAGCGCCTCTGCGAAGCCCTCGATGCCCGCGTCCACGGTCTCGGCCAGCCCGGTGTAGGCGCCCCGGTGGGCGTGCGGGTAGAGGTCCCGGTCGGCCCAGAGCTCGGTCAGCCGGGGCGGCACCCGGGTCGGCAGCGGCCCACCCGCCCGGCCGGCGGTCAGCAGCCGGTCGGCCAGCGCGGTGGCCCGCATCCGCTCCAGGGTCACCCCGCAAGCGGCCGCGGCCGCGAGCACCCAGTCCCGGGGCTCCTCCACCTGGGCCAGGGTGCCGTGGAAGTCGAGCAGGACCGCCTCCACCG
The DNA here is from genome assembly GCF_049841695.1 of Micromonospora sp. DT178. NCBI lineage: Bacteria > Bacillati > Actinomycetota > Actinomycetes > Micromonosporales > Micromonosporaceae > Micromonospora > Micromonospora sp. DT178. The sequence goes on along the minus strand of NZ_JBNCKV010000011.1, from coordinate 155,923 downwards.
GCCGGCGGGACGGACCCGGGCGGACGGCGTCGTCGGCGCCGCGCGAGGCGTGGGGCGGTTCGGCATGATCCGGCACGTCGTGCACCCTACCGACCGCCTCCGACCCCACTGCCGGTCGGCCTTGTCCGGTGGCTGTCGGCGGCACGCATTAATCTTGGAGGCATGTCGAGCCCCGCCGAGCGGTACGCCGCGGCGCGCCGCCGGGCCGCGCAGGCCTCACAGTTCCCGGCACTGGACGAGTTCGCCCTCGATCTGGGGTTCGATCTCGACGACTTCCAGCGGGAGGCGTGCCAGGCTCTGGAACGGGGCAGCGGCGTCCTGGTCTGCGCCCCGACCGGCGCCGGCAAGACCGTGGTCGGCGAGTTCGCCGTGCACCTGGCGCTGCGCGGCACGCCGGCGCGCGGCACGGCGGCCGGCGACGCGACGGCGCCCGCGGCCGGCGACGGGGGCGCCCCACCCCGCCGGCGCAAGTGCTTCTACACCACCCCGATCAAGGCCCTGTCGAACCAGAAGTACCACGACCTGGTCGACCGCTACGGCGCCGAGCAGGTCGGGCTGCTCACCGGCGACAACGCCATCAACGGCGACGCCCCGGTGGTGGTGATGACCACCGAGGTGCTGCGCAACATGCTCTACGCCGGCTCGGCCACCCTCGACGGCCTGGCCTACGTGGTGATGGACGAGGTGCACTACCTCGCCGACCGGTTCCGCGGCGGCGTGTGGGAAGAGGTGATCATCCACCTGCCCGCCTCGGTCACCCTGGTCTCCCTGTCGGCCACCGTGTCCAACGCCGAGGAGTTCGCCGACTGGCTGGTCACCGTGCGCGGCGAGACGGCCGTGGTGGTCAGCGAGCACCGCCCGGTGCCGCTGTGGCAGCACATGCTGGTCGGCAAGCGGATGTTCGACCTGTTCCACGACGCCGACGCCGCCCGCAAGCACGACGTGCACCCCGAGCTGCTGCGCTACACCCGCGACACCATGCGCCGGCTGGAACTCGGCGAGGGGCGCAGCGCCGGCCCCGGCGGCGGCCGGCGCGGGCCCCGCTGGCGCGGCCCGATGCGCCCCGACATCGTCGACCGGCTCGACCGGGAGGGGCTGCTGCCGGCGATCCTGTTCATCTTCAGCCGCGCCGGCTGCGCCGCGGCCGTGCAGCAGTGCCTCGCCGCGGGCCTGCGGCTCACCTCCCCCGACGAGCGGGCCGAGATCCGTCGCGTCGTCGAGTCGCGGGTCACCGCCATCCCCGGCGAGGATCTGACCGTACTCGGCTACTGGGAATGGCTCGACGGCCTCGAACGCGGCCTGGCCGCCCACCACGCCGGCATGCTGCCGGTGTTCAAGGAGGTCGTCGAGGAGCTCTTCGTCCGGGGTCTGGTCAAGGCGGTCTTCGCCACCGAGACGCTCGCCCTGGGCATCAACATGCCGGCGCGCTGCGTCGTGCTGGAACGGCTGGTCAAGTACAACGGCGAGGCGCACGTCGACCTGACGCCGGGGGAGTACACCCAGCTCACGGGCCGCGCCGGCCGGCGGGGCATCGACGTCGAGGGGCACGCCGTCGTCGTCTGGTCCCCGGAGACCGACCCCCGGCACGTGGCCGGTCTCGCCTCCACCCGCACCTACCCGCTGCGGTCCAGCTTCCGGCCGTCGTACAACATGGCGGTCAACCTGGTCGGCACGGTCGGCGCCGAGCCGGCCCGCGCGCTGCTGGAGTCCTCGTTCGCCCAGTTCCAGGCGGACCGCTCGGTGGTCGGCCTGGCCCGCCAGGTGCAGCGCAACACCGAGACCATCGAGGCGTACGGCGTGGAGGCGGCCTGCCACCACGGCGACTTCGACGAGTACTTCGCGCTGCGGGTGGCGATCGGCGAGCGGGAGCGGGCCATCGCCCGGCAGGGGCAGAGCCAGCGCAAGGCCGCCGCGGTGGCCTCGCTGGAGCGGCTGCGGGTCGGCGACGTGATCCGGGTGCCGTCGGGCCGGAGGGCCGGCCTGGCCGTCGTGCTCGACCCGGCCACCGGCGGCTTCGGCGAGCCCCGGCCGCTGGTGCTCACCCAGGACCGCTGGGCGGGCCGGGTCAGCCCCGGGGACTTCACCGCCCCGGCCGAGGTGCTGGCGCGCATCCGGGTGCCGAAGCACTTCAACCACCGGTCCCCGGCGGCCCGGCGCGACCTGGCCGCCGAGGTCAGCGGCACCGGGCTGGACCGGCACGGCGGCCGCCGGGGCGGCCGGTCCCGGCAGGCCGTCGGCGAGGACCACCGGCTCAGCCAGCTCCGCACCGAGCTGCGCCGGCATCCCTGCCACGCCTGCCCCGACCGCGAGGAGCACGCCCGCTGGGCGGAGCGGCGCCGCCGCCTGGAGAACGACACCGAGGAGCTGCGGCAGCGGGTGGCCGGCCGGACCGGCTCGCTGGCCCGCACGTTCGACCGGATCGTGGCGCTGCTCACCGCCCGGGGCTACCTGACGCCCGACGGCGCGGTGACCGACGCCGGCCGGATGCTCGGCCGGATCTGGACCGAGGCGGACCTGCTGGTCGCCGAGTGCCTGCGGCGCGGGGTGTGGGACGGGCTCTCCCCGGCGGAGCTGGCGGCGGCGGTCTCCGTGGTGGTCTTCGAGGCCCGCCGCGACGTCGACGAGCGGGCGTCGCTGCCGCGCGGCCCCGTGGCCGAGGCGGTCGACGAGACGCTCAAGCTGTGGAGCGAGATCGAGGCCGACGAGGCGGCCCGCGGCCTCACCGTCACCCGCGAGCCCGACCTCGGCTTCGCCTGGCCGGTCTACCGGTGGGCGCGGGGGGAAGCGCTGGCGAAGGTCCTCGGCAGCGGCCACGAGATCGACGGCGAGATGCCGGCCGGTGACTTCGTCCGCTGGGCGCGGCAGGTGGTCGACCTGCTCGGCCAGCTCGCCGACTCCGGCGGCGCCTCGGCGGAGCTCAGGTCGACCGCCCGGCAGGCGATCGGCGCCGTGAACCGGGGCGTGCTGGCCTACCACACCCCGGCCTGACCGTAACTGTCCGTCACCGGACATCGAAATCGACGCATCGCAAAGTCATCGCGACGGCACCCCCCGAATTGTCCGGGGGGTGCCGTCGTGCCTGGTAGCGGCATCCCTGATCATTGCTCCGGCGCGAGATCGCGCGTCGGTGGATCGATCTGGGAGAAGGCCGCCGTGGCGGAGATCAATCACTTTGAGTACGGGTGGATCACCCCCGCGCTCAGCTACGCGCTGTCGGTGCTGGGCTCGGCCCTGGGCCTGATCTGCGCGATCCGCATCCGCACCGCGGGCAGCGCGGGCCAGCGCGCCTGGTGGGGAACTCTGGCGGCCTGGGCCATCGGCGGCACCGCGATCTGGACCATGCACTTCATGGCGATGCTCGGCTTCGCCGTCCAGGGCACCCGGATCCGGTACGACGTGCCGATCACCGTGGCCAGCGCGATGATCGCGGTGATCGCGGTCGGCATCGGCCTGGCCATCGTCGGCACCGGGCGGTTCTCCGCCGTGCGGCTGCTCGCCGGGGGCCTGTTCACGGGCGCGGGGGTCGCCGCGATGCACTACACCGGCATGGCGGCCATGCGGCTCAACGGCCGGATCGACTACGACACCACCCGGGTCGTGCTCTCGGTCGTGATCGCGGTGGTCGCGGCCACGGTGGCGCTCTGGCTGGCGATGACCGTCCGCCGGGGGCTGGCGATCGTCGGCTCGGCGCTGCTGATGGGCGTGGCCGTCAACGGCATGCACTTCACCGGGATGAGCGCCATGTCGGTGCATCGGCACGCCGGGCAGGGCGAGGTGTCCGGCGCCGGCGTCAGCACCCTGCTCGTGCCGATCATCCTCGCGGTGGTGTTCGGCGTGGTCGGGCTGGTCTACGCACTGCTGGCCGCCCCCACCGCCGAGGACCGGGCCGCCACCGCGTACTTCGACGACCTGCGGGGCCAGGAGCCGGCCGAGGCGTCGCCGCCGCCGGCGCCGGACCCGGTGGGGCTGCGGGCCCGGTCCACACTCGGCCAGCCGGGCACCCCGTTCCCGTCCCGCCGGGGCAACCCGCCGCGCTGACCCGTTCCAGCGGGTCGACGCCGCCCGCCGGGCCCCGGCACGGCGGGCGGCGTCAGGACCGCTGCGCTAGGGCGTCGACCAGGCGGCGTGCCGAGCCCGCCAGGTTCCACTCGCCGGCCAGCTCGAGCAGTCGGTCGGGATCGGCCGGTGCGGTCGGCAGCTCGGTGGCCAGCTCGGGCAGCGGCACGTCGAGGGCGACCCGGACCACCTGCGGCGCGACGGCCAGGTAGTCTCGCGCGGCGGTGAGCTTGGTGCGCAGCCCGGGGGCGAAGCCGGAACCCGGCTCGTCCAGGGCGGCCAGGATGCCCGCGATGTCGCCGTACCGCTCGACGAGCCGGGCGGCCGTCTTCTCGCCCACGCCCGCCACGCCGGGCAGTCCGTCGCTGGGATCGCCCCGCAGGGCGGCGAAGTCGGCGTAGCGGTCCGCCGGAACCCCGTAGCGGGCGCGCACCGCGGCGTCGTCGCAGTCGTCCAGCTTGGCCACGCCCCGCCCCACGTAGAGCAGCCGCACGGGGCGTGCGTCGTCGACGAGCTGGAACAGGTCCCGGTCGCCGGAGACCACCTCGACCGGCGCCGGCTGGGTCACCGCGAGGGTGCCGAGCACGTCGTCGGCCTCGTAGCCGGCCGCGCCGACGTGGGCGATCCCGACGGCGTCGAGCACCTCCAGGATCAGCGGGACCTGCGGGCTGAGGGTGTCGGGCACCACCTCGCCGCCCTCGGGGGCCACCCGGTGCGCCTTGTAGGACGGCAGCAGCGCCACCCGCCAGTCGGGCCGCCAGTCGTGGTCCATCGCGCAGACCATCCGGTCGGGCCGGCGGGTGCGGATCAGGCTCGCCAGCATGTCGAGGAAGCCGCGCACCGCGTTGACGGGGCTGCCGTCGGCGGCCCGGGCCGCCGACTCGGGTATGCCGAAGTAGGCCCGGAAGTAGAGACTGGGCGCGTCGATGAGCAGGATCGGGGGTCGCTGTGCCACGCCCGACAGCCTGGCACATGCCACCGACGATCAGGGGGCACGGCGCGGCCGGTCAGGGGCGTTCGTGGTCGCGGTGGAACGTCTCGCGGCGGACCACGTACTGCAGGCCGTAGCTGGCGAGCAGCAGCACGATCGCGACCGCCACCTCGATCCACGCCGCCGTGCCGTCGGCGACGGTCAGGCCGACGGCCAGCAGCACCAGGCCCGCCACGGCGAGGATGCCCGCCCAGAGCAGCCGGCGGCGTCGGGTCGCGGCGCGCTCCCGGTCCGTCGCTGCCACGGCGGTCGGTCCTCTCCGTCGGCGACCCGTACGAGCCGAGCCTATCGGCGCGTACGGCCGCCGGCGGCGGAACCGGGCTGCGGGCCCGCCGCTGCGGGGCGCAGACTTGCCGGTGTGACGTTCGTTGCGGGCCTGACGCTCGGCCGCCGGTTCCACGACGAGGTGCTCGCCCCGATCCTGCGACGCCGCCTTCCCGGCCTGCGCTACGCGGCCGGCCTGCTCGACGGCGGCTCCGAGCTGCTCGGGCTGGACACCCCGCGCTCCACCGACCACGACTGGGGGCCGCGCGGGCAGCTCTTCGTCGCCGCGTCCGACGCGGCCCGGATCCCGCACCTGCGCGCGGCGCTGGACGCCGACCTGCCGGCGGAGTTCCTCGGCTGGCCCACCCGCTTCACCGGGGAGGGCCGGCTGGGGGTCGCCGACCCGGCGGGCAGCCGCCACGGCGTCACGATCGACGAGCTGGGCGGCTGGTGGCGCGATCGGCTGGGCTTCGACCCGGCCGCCGGCGTCACCACGGCCGACTGGTTGGCCACGCCGACGCAGCGGCTGGCCGAGGTGACCGGCGGCGGGGTCTTCCACGACGGCCTCGACGGCGCGCTGACCGGGGCCCGGGCGGCGCTGGCGTGGTACCCGGACGACGTGTGGCGGCACGTGCTCGCCGCCGCGTGGACCCGCGTCGCCCAGGCCGAGCACCTGCCCGGCCGTTGCGCCGAGACCGGCGACGACCTCGGCAGCCGGGTGGTCACCGCCGGGCTGGCCCGCGACCTGATGCGGCTCGGCCTGCTGCTGCACCGCCGCTGGCCCCCGTACGACAAGTGGCTGGGCGCGCTGTTCGCCCGGCTGCCCGACGCGGCGCCCCTGGTCGCGGCCCTGGCCGACGCGCTCGGCCCCGGCGACTGGCGCCGGCGGGAGGACGGGCTGGTCCGGGCGCTGGAGGCCCTCGCCGCCCGGACCGACGACACCGGCCTCGCGGCCCCGGTGCGCGCCCGGCCCCGGCCGTTCCACGGACGGCCGTTCCTGGTCCTGGACGCCGGTCGGGTCGCCGCCGCGCTGCGCGCCGCCATCACCGATCCGGCGCTGCGCGCACGCGCACCCCTCGGCGCGGTCGACCAGTACGTCGACAGCGTGGACGTGCTGACCCACGCGCACCGTGCCCGCCGGCTCGCCGCCGCGCTGCCGGTGGCGGCGCACGAACCGGGCTGACACCGGACCGGCCGGGCCAGGCCGAAGGGGAACAGGCCGGTGGCGGCGGGCGCGCCGGACCGGCGGTGGACGGTGCCGGGCCGGCCGAGCCGGCGTGCGGCTGGTGCCCGAGGGGCCGACCGGCGGCGCGCGGGGCCCCGCCCCGCCGGGGCGGTGACGGGGCCCGTGCCGCTCAGGCGGGCAGTCGCCAGACCTGGTTGGCGCCGCCGAAGCAGTCCCAGATCTGCAGCCGGGTGCCGTCGGCGGAGCTGTTGTCGGTGGCATCGAGGCACCTGTTGGACGCCGGGTTGCGCAGCGTGCCGTTGGCCTGGGCCTGCCAGACCTGCGCGCCGGTGCCGTTGCAGTCCCACAGCTGCACCTTGGCGCCGTTGGCGGTGGAGGCGCTGGTCACGTCGGCGCACTTGCCGAGGGCGCGCAGGGTGCCGTCGGTGCCCACCGTCCAGGTCTGGGCGTTGGTGCCGTTGCATGCGTAGAGCTGCACGGCGGTGCCGTTGGCGGTGCCGGCGGCGGCCACGTCGACGCACTTGCCGCCGATTCCGGTGATCGGGCCGGTACGCCCGACGGGCGGCGGGGTGGTGCCGCCGGTGGCGGTGTCGTAGATGGCGCTGACCAGGGAGGTGGCCCCGGTGGTGTCCTGGCTGAGTTCCCAGTTCATCATGCCGCCGGCGTTGGCCATGGCCCACTGGGTCTTGCGCTTCACCGTCGGGATGCCGTTGTAGCACTGCTGGGTCCCGCCGACGGTGGTGCAGTCGCGGTTGGCGTTGGCCGGGTCCATGGCGACCAGCGAGGCGTAGGTGTGGTAGCCGGGCCGGCTGTAGAACGGCACGCCGAGCACCGCCTTGCGGGCGGGCAGGCCACGGGACTTCCAGAAGTTGACGGCGTTGATCGACCAGTCGTAGTTGGCGTGCGGGCTGCCGCCGTCGTACGCCATGATGTTGAGCCAGTCCACGTGGCCGAACACGGCCGGCTGCACGCCCTCGGCGTACCAGCCCTCGGAGACGACGGCGGCGGTGAGCAGCTTGCCCCGGCTGTGCAGGGCGCCGGCCAGCTGCTGCATCAGCGCCGTGTAGTTGGTCGCCGAGGCGCCCGGGTCCGGGTACTCCCAGTCCATGTCGACGCCGTCGAGGTTGTACTGGTTGACGAAGTTGACGACGTTGTTGACGAACGTCGTGCGGGTGCCGGCGTTGGCGGCGAGCGCCTCGAAGGCGGAGTCGTCGCCGTTGTTCCAGCCGCCGATCGCGATCGACACCTTGACGTTGCTGGCGTGGCCACGGGACACCAGTTGTGAGAGCTTGGCGGGGTTCTCCACCGGGCGGAGGCTGCCGTCGCCGTTGGGCAGCACGAACGCGTAGTTGACGTGGGTCAGCTTGGCGTACTGCACCGCGTTGACGTCGCCGGTCCAGGACGGCAGGTAGCCGACGCTGCGGAAGCCGTTGGGCAGCACGGCGGCCTGCGCGGGGGCGGGGGCCAGGGTGAGGGTGGTGGCGGCGGTGGCCAGCGTGAGCAGGCCGGCGGCGAGGGCCGACCTGAGGCGGGACAGCGATGAGGGCATCGGGGGCCTTCCCGTGGCGGGTGGTGGCGGCCGTGCCGCCCGCGTCGGCGGCGTGGCGCCGGGTGCGGGCGTACGGGTGGGGACGGGGTGGACATCCTCGAGGCAGCCAAATCCTAAGGAGTGTTAACTGTCACGTCAACGACGATGTTCGATGGATTGGCGGGCGCTCCCGTGCCGCCGGGCGGGCTGGGTCCGCGCCCGAACGACCGTTAAGCTGACCGGGTGGGAATCGACGAGCTGTATCCGCCCCGGCGGCTGGCCGAGGCCCGGCGCGCCACCGCCGCCGCAGGCCTGGACGCCCTGCTGCTGACCCCGGGCTCCGACCTGCGGTACCTGACCGGCTACGACGCGCACGAAGGGGAGCGGCTCACCTGCCTGGTGCTGCCCGCGCAGGGCGAGCCCACCCTGATCGTGCCCACGCTGGAGCGGCCGGCCGCCGAGGCGTCCCCGGCGCCGGCCACCGGCGTACGCATCGTCGACCACGCCGACGGCACGGACCCGTACCCGCTGCTCGTCGCCGCGCTCGGCGGACCGGTGGCGACGGTCGGCCTGGCCGACCGGATGTGGGCCGAGCAGGTCCTGGCCCTGCGCGCGGCGCTGCCCGGCGCCACCCAGCGGCTGGCCTCCGAGGTGCTGCGCGAGATGCGCCTGCGCAAGTCCCCGGCCGAGGTCGCGGCGCTGGCCGAGGCGGGCGCGGCGATCGACGCGGTGCACGAGCGGATGGGGGAGTGGCTGCGGCCGGGGCGCACCGAGGCGGAGGTGGGCACCGATATCGCCGCGGCGATCCGGGCCACCGGCCACGTGAGCGTGGACTTCGTCATCGTCGCCGCCGGCCCGAACGCCGCCAGCCCGCACCACGGCACCTCCGACCGCCCGATCGGCGCCGGCGAACCGGTCGTCGTGGACATCGGCGGGACGATGCCGTCGGGCTACCGCTCCGACTGCACCCGCACCTACGTCGCGGGCGCCCCGGCACCCGCCGAGTTCGTCGACTACTACGCGGTGCTGCACGCCGCCCAGCGGGCCGCGGTGGCCGCGGTCCGCCCCGGGGTCACCGCCTCCGACGTCGACGCGGCGGCCCGGGAGCCGATCGCCGCCGCCGGCTTCGGCGCGGCGTTCCTGCACCGCACCGGCCACGGCATCGGCCTGGACGGCCACGAGGATCCCTACGTGGTGGCCGGCAACGCCCGCCCGCTGGAGCCGGGGATGGCGTTCTCCGTCGAACCGGGCATCTACCTGGCGGGCCGGCACGGCGCCCGCATCGAGGACATCGTCGTCTGCACCACGGACGGCGTGCAACGGCTCAACACCACCCCCACGGAGCTCATCGCGCTATGACTGTCGACCGGATCCTCCCCACCGACGAGGCCCACGACCTGCTGGACCTCGCCACCGAGCTCGCCGACCGGGAGCTGGCGCCGCGAGCCGCCGGGTTCGAGGAACGCGCCGAGTTCCCCCGCGAGGTGCTGCGCACCCTCGGGCGGGCCGGCCTGCTCGGCCTGCCCTACGCCGAGGAGCACGGCGGCGCCGCCCAGCCCTACGAGGTCTACCTCCAGGTGCTGGAGATCCTGGCCAGCCGCTGGCTCGCGGTCGCCGAGGCGGTCAGCGTGCACACCCTGTCCTGCTACCCGCTGGCCCAGTTCGGCACGGACGAGCAGCGCAAGCTGCTGCCCGACATGATCGGCGGGGAGCTGCTCGGGGCGTACTGCCTGTCGGAGCCGCAGGGCGGGTCGGACGCCGCCGCGCTGACCACGAAGGCCGTGCGCGACGGCGACGACTACGTGGTCGACGGCACCAAGGCGTGGATCACCCACGCGCAGGTGGCGGACTTCTACAACATCTTCTGCCGCACCGGCGGCCCCGGCCCGAAGGGCATCTCCTGCCTGCTGGCCGACCGCGCCACGCCCGGCATCGCGCCGCAGGCAGCCGAGCGGACGATGGGGCTGCGCGCCTCCCCGGTGGCGCAGATCGCCTTCGACTCGGCCCGGGTGCCGGCCGAGCGGCTGATCGGCGGCGAGGGGGCGGGCTTCACCATCGCCATGGCCGCCCTCGACTCGGGGCGGCTCGGCATCGCCGCCTGCGCGGTCGGGCTGGCCCAGGCGGCGCTGGACTACGCGGTCGGCTACGCCCGGGAGCGCCAGCAGTTCGGCAGGGCGATCATCGACTTCCAGGGGCTGGGTTTCACGCTCGCCGACCTGGCCACCCAGATCTCCGCGGCCCGGGCGTTGACGCTGGCCGCAGCCCGGCTGCGCGACGCCGGCCGGCCGTACTCGATTGAGGCGGCGAAGGCGAAGCTCTTCGCCACCGACGTGGCGATGCGGGTGACCACCGACGCGGTGCAGGTGCTCGGCGGGGCCGGCTACGTGGCCGACCACCCGGTGGAGCGGTACATGCGCGAGGCCAAGGTGCTCCAGATCGTCGAGGGCACCAACCAGATCCAGCGGCTGGTCATCTCCCGGGCGCTGGCGAAGGGCTGACGGGCGTCGCCCCGCCGACGCGGCACGTGTGCCGCGTCGCGTCGGCGGGCCGCGTCGTCGCCGCGACGCCGTTTTCCCGGTAGGTTGCACGCCGTGGAGGAGATCGACCGCGCCATCATCGCCGCGCTGACCGCTGACGGTCGGCTGTCGTACACGGATCTGGCGGAGAAGGTGGGCCTGTCGGTCTCCGCCGTGCACCAGCGGGTGCGTCGCCTGGAGCAGCGCGGCGTGATCAAGGGGTACGCCGCCCGGGTCTCCTTCGAGGCCCTCGACCTGCCGCTGACGGCGTTCGTGGCGATCCGGCCGTTCGACCCGTCGCAGCCCGACGACGCGCCGGAGCGGCTGGCCCACCTGCCCGAGATCGACTCGTGCTACTCGGTGGCGGGGGAGGACTTCTACCTCCTGCTGGTGCGGGTGGCCAGCCCCGCCGACCTGGAGCGGCTGCTCCAGGAGATCCGTACGGCGGCGAACGTGACCACCCGCACGACGGTGGTGCTGTCGACGCCGTACGAGAACCGGCCGCCGAAGATCAGTGCCGAGCCGCAGACTCGGGTGCGGTCGCGGGCGTCGGGGGAACCGGCTGGTTCCAGCGCAGGATGACCCGCCGGCCGTGCTCGTGGCCGAGCACGCTGACCGTGGCGGTGTCCAGGCGCAGCAGCCCTCCGGCCGACGGCGGCAGGCCGACCCAGCGGGCGCCGAGCACGCGCAGGCTGTGGGCGTGCCCGACGAGGGCGACGGTGCCCCGGTCGAGCAGCGGGTGGACCCGGGCGAGCACCCGGTCGAGGCGCTCGCCGACCTGGTTCGGGGACTCCCCGCCGGGGCAGCCGTCGGCCCAGATGGACCAGCTCGGGTGGTCGTCGCGGATGTCGGCGGTGGTGCGCCCCTCGTACTCGCCGTAGTTCCACTCGGCCAGGTCGTCGACCGTGCCGGTGACCGTGAGTCCGGCGAGCCGCGCGGTGTGCAGCGCCCGGGCGCGGGGGCTGGTCAGGACCGCGGCGAAGCGCCGGCCGGCGAGGAAGCGGCCGAGGGTGCGGGCCTGCCGCTCGCCGTCGGGGGTGAGCTGGAGGTCGGTGTACGAGGTGTGCCGGCGGCTGGCGCTCCAGGTGGTCTCGCCGTGCCGGATCAGCAGGAGCTCTCCCATCCCTCCAGTCAACCAGACGGCCCGTCTTCCCTCGTTCACCTAGTGTCCTAGGATGCCCTAGCGGATGTGCGGGCCGCCGCAGACCACGAAGGGAGACCGCCGACAACACCGCGAGCCCACAGAGCGCGTCGGAGGAGGGGGCTGGCTAGCCGGAGGGCGGTCCGCCCGACGTGGGTGTGCCGAGAGATGTCGCCGTGCCCGGCGGGGGAGACGTGGCGGGAGTCGTGTGCCGGGTCGGGTGGGTTTGGAAACGCGTCACCCCCGGGCCGGTGCCGGCTCCGGGGGTGACGGTGCGCTGGGGTCAGTCGTTGCGGTGCGAGGCCCACCACTGCTGCCCGGTCTCGGGCAGGGTGTCGATCGGGTCGTAGTAGGCGTGGCGCTTGTTGAGCGCCTCGGCGTCGGCGGACTCGATGGAGGTGCGGTAGTTCTTCGTCCAGTACGAGATGCCGCGGTCGCGGTCGTACTCGGTGAGCATGTGCACCCAGCGCTTGCCGACGAAGGGGACGTCGCAGACGATGCGCGGGGTGGCGTAGCCGGGCAGGTAGCCCATGATGTCGTGCTGGAGCTGCTGGGCGTGCCAGACCGGGACCCGCCAGTGCTCGGCGTTGGGGATCATGTCGCACATGTAGAAGTAGTACGGCAGGATGCCCGCCTCGCCCTGGAGGGCGAAGCAGAGGTCGAGCAGGTCGGGGGCGGTGGCGTTGACGCCGCGCATGAGCACGCCCTGGTTGCGCACGTCGCGTACGCCGACGTCGAGGGCGGTCTGGGCGGCCCGGGCGACCAGCGGGGTGAGCGACTGGGCGTGGTTGACGTGGGTGTGGATGGCGAGGTTGACGCCGCGCCGGGCGGCGGTGCGCGCGACCCGTTCGAGGCCTTCGACGACGTCGGGCTGGAGCCAGTGCTGGGGCAGGCCCATGAGGGCCTTGGTGGCGAGCCGGATGTCGCGGATGGTCTCGATCTCCAGCAGCCGCATCAGGTAGGACTCGAGGTTCTTCCACGGGACGTTGGCCACGTCGCCGCCGGAGACGACGACGTCACGGACGCCGGGGTGGGCCTTGAGGTAGCCGATGTGGGCGTCGTAGCGGTCGACGGGCTTGAGGGTCAGCTTGAGCTTGTCGACGGCGGGGGTGGAGTTGCCGACCAGGTCCATGCGGGTGCAGTGCCCGCAGTACTGGGGGCAGGTGGAGAGCAGCTCGGCGAGGACCTTGGTGGGGTAGCGGTGGGTGAGGCCCTCGGCGACCCACATGTCGTGTTCGTGCAGGGAGTCGCGGCTGGCGTACGGGTGGGAGGGCCAGTCGGTGCGCCGGTCGGAGGCGACGGGGATCATGTAGCGCCGGATGGGGTCGGCGAGGAACGCCTCGGTGGTCATCGGGGCGAACGGCACCATGGTGTTGATCATCTGCGGCGGCACCAGCATGGACATGGTGGCCAGGGCCTTCTGGTCGGCCTCGAGGTCGGCGTAGAAGGTCTCGTCGACCGCGTCGCCGAGGACGGTGCGCAGCTGTTTGATGTTCTTGACGCAGTTGACGCGCTGCCACTGTGCGTTCTCCCACTGGTCGCGGGTGACGTGGCGCCAGCCGGGGAAGCGGGTCCAGTCGGGTTCGACGAGGGGCGCGCGGCGGTATTCGTACGGCTGTCCGGCGGTGGGGACCGCGACCGGCGCCGGGCGGGGCGGGGACAGGGTCTCCGCCGGTTGGGTCTGGGTCACGGCCCCTCCTCGATGTTGGTGCGGTTGATCAGCGACCCCGAAGGCTACTGGAAAATATTCGGTGAAGAAATTAGTCTGCCGTAAGTTTTCCCGCTACGCGAGCCCTGGTCGGGGCTTCGAGCGGCGTGACAGGGGAGGTCGGCGTGACGTCACCGGTGGGTCTGCACCGCGTTGTCGAACCGGCGGGGGTGCTGCCGCAGGCCGCGTGGCGGCTGGACGCGAGTCCGGAGATCGCGCCGAACGAGGTGCGGATCCGGGTGGAGCGGTTGAACCTGGACGCGGCGAGCTTCCGGCAGCTGTGGGAGAAGCACGGCGGGGACGGCGACGCGGTCCGCGCCGAGGTGCTTCAGATCGTGTCCGCCCGGGGCAAGATGCAGAACCCGGTGACGGGATCGGGCGGGATGCTGATCGGCACGGTGGAGGAGGCGGGGCGGCGTTCCCCGCTGGGGCTGCGGGCGGGGCAGCGGGTGGCGACCCTGGTGTCGCTGACGCTGACGCCGCTGACGATCCTCGACGGGTTGGCCCGCTGGGACGGGCGCAGCGAGCAGGTGCCGTGCGACGGGTACGCGATCCTGTTCGCCCGGTCGATCGCGGCGGTGCTGCCGGCGGATCTCGATCCGCAGCTGTCCCTGGCGGTGCTGGACGTGTGCGGGGCGCCGGCGCTGACGGCGCGGGTGGTGTCGCGCTACGTGGCGGAGCGGGAGCGGGCGGGGGACGCGACGCCGGTGCGGGTGGCGGTGATCGGTGGCGCGGGTAAGAGCGGGTCGCTGTCGCTGGCGGCGGCGCGGCGGGCGGGTGCGGCCCGTACGGTCGGGGTGGTGCCGGTGGTGGCGGAGCGTGACGCGCTGGCGGCGGTGGGTCTGGCGGACGCGGTGGCGTTGGCCGACGCCCGGGATCCGGTGGCGTTGTCGACGGCGGTGACGACGGCGTTGGAGGCGCCGGCGGACGTGACGGTGGTCTGCGTGGACGTGCCGGGCTGTGAGCACGGTGCGGTGCTGGCGACGGCGGATGGCGGCACGGTGGTGTTCTTCTCGATGGCGACGAGTTTCGCGGCGGCGGCGTTGGGGGCGGAGGGCCTGGCGGCGGACGTGACGATGCTGGTCGGCAATGGTTACGTGCCGGGGCACGCGGAGTTCGCGTTGGGTCTGCTGCGCGCGGAGTCGGGGGTGCGGGCGTTGTTCGAGGCGCGTCTGGCGGCAGACTGATGGTCATGACGAACCCCTCGACTCTGTACCGCGGCGGGACGCTGCACTGCCCGGCCGATCCGAGCGCGACGGCTCTGCTGGTCACCGACGGCCGGATCTCCTGGTTGGGGGTGGACGCGGACGCGCCGGCCGCCGAGCGGGTGGTGGATCTGGACGGGGCGTTGGTGACGCCGGCGTTCGTCGACGCGCACGTGCACGCGACGGACACGGGGTTGGCGTTGTCGGGGCTGGACCTGTCGGGGGTGCGGTCGGCGGCGGAGTTGCTGGACGCGGTGGCGGGGTTCGCGGCGGGGTTGCCGTCGGACGCGGTGGTGCTGGGGCACGGCTGGGACGAGTCGAGCTGGTCGGTGCCGGAGCTGCCGGACGCGGTGGTGTTGGACCGGGCGGCCGGTGGTCGGCGGGTGTATCTGTCGCAGGCGTCGATCCATTCGGCGTTGGTGTCGGCGGCGTTGCTGGCGGCGTGTCCGCAGGTGGTGTCGGCGGCGGGGTATGACGCGTCGGGGTGGTTGCGGCGGGACGCACACCATGTGGTGCGGGCGGCGGCGTTCGCGTCGGTGACGCGGGCGCAGCGGGTGGCGGCGCAGCGGGCGGCGTTGGCGCACGCGGCGTCGCTGGGTATCGCGGCGGTGCACGAGTGCGGTGGTCCGGAGATCTCCGACGAGGAGGACTTCACGGGTTTGTTGGCGTTGTCGGGCGACGGTGTGGCGGAGGTGTACGGGTACTGGGGTGAGCTGCTGGGTGCGGCGCGGGCCCGGGAGTTGGGTGCGGTGGGGGCCGGGGGTGATCTGTTCGCCGACGGGGCGTTGGGGTCGCGTACGGCGCACGTGTCGCGTGACTACCTGGACGGTGACGGGGGTTGTGGGCACGGCTACCTGAGTGCGGAGCAGGTGCGTGAGCATCTGTTGGACTGTGCGGCGCACGGTGTGCAGGGTGGGTTCCACGCGATCGGTGACGCGGCGATCTCGACGGTGCTGGAGGGCTTCGCGGGGGCGGCGGAGAAGCTGGGCACGGACCGGGTGCGGGCGGCGCGGCACCGGATCGAGCACGCGGAGATCATGAACAAGCGGTTGATCGCGGGGTTCGTGGAGTACGGGATCGTGGCGAGCATGCAGCCGGCGTTCGACCGGTTGTGGGGTGGCGCGGGTCGGATGTACGAGTCGCGGCTGGGTTTGCAGCGGTCGTTGGAGTCGAATCCGATGGGGGCGATGCACGGCGTCGGGGTGGCGTTGGCGTTCGGGTCGGATTCGCCGGTGACGCCGCTGGATCCGTGGGGTTCGGTGCGGGCGGCGGTGTGGCACCACAGCCCGACGCAGCGGATGAGTGTGCGGTCGGCGTTCGCGGCGCACACCCGTGGCGGGTGGCGGGCGGTGCGTCTGGACAACGAGGGTGTGCTGGCGTTGGGGGCGCCGGCGACGTTCGCGGTGTGGTCGACGCCGGCGGGGGTGGACCGGGGGTTGCCGGTGTTGTTGGCGGCGGATGTGGAGGCGCGTGGTCCGTTGGACCCGACGCCGCTGCCGGTGTGTCGGCGCACGGTGTTGCGCGGTGACGTGATCTTCGAGGAAGGGTCTTCGTGAGCGAGCGAACCATCGGTACGGCACGGGGGGCGCGTGGCGCCGTCGCCGGGCGGAGTGGGGTGACGGTGTGACGGGCAAGCTTGACCTGGATCCGCGGCTGGTGGCGCGGGCGCGGGAGTTGGCGCGCCGGGCGGGGCAGCCGGTGGTGGATCTGGCGCGCAGCCACACGACGGTGTCGGTGGAGCGTGCGGTGTTGCGGCTGGCCGGGGTGGCCGGTGCCGATCCGGACGGGATTCCGTGGGTGAACCGGCTCGTGGACGCGGTGGTCGCGGACGTGGGGTTGGGGCACGGGGTGGCGTTGCCGGTGTTCGACGCGCTGGCCCGGGAGCAGCTCGGTGACGTGACGTTGCTGGCGCAGAAGGCGGCGGCCGGGTCGGTGCGGTTCGAGGTGCCGACGAGGAAGGCGGCCACGGCGGCGCGGAAGGCGGCGCGGCGGTCGGTGGGTGCGGGGATCCGGGCGATCGACCGGCGGCGGGCGGAGCGGGACCGGCTGGTGAGGCGGTTCGGGGATCCGAGGCAGCGGCCGTGGATCTATCTGATTGTGGCGACGGGGGACATCTACGAGGACATTCCGCAGGCGCAGGCGGCGGCGCGGGCGGGTGCGGACGTCATCGCGGTGATCCGGTCGACGGGGCAGTCGTTGCTGGACTACGTGCCGGAGGGTGCGACGCGGGAGGGCTTCGCGGGCACGTACGCGACGCAGGAGAACTTCCGGTTGATGCGGGCGGCGCTGGACGAGTCGTCGAGGGAGTTGGGCCGGTACGTGCGGCTGACGAACTACGCGTCGGGTCTGTGCATGCCGGAGATGGCGACGTTGGCCGGCCTGGAGCGGCTGGACATGATGTTGAACGACTCGATGTACGGGATCCTGTTCCGGGACATCAACCCGATCCGGACGTTCGTGGACCAGCGGTTCTCGCGTCAGGTGCACGCGCGGGCGGGGATCATCATCAACACCGGTGAGGACAACTACCTGACCACCGCGGACGCGGTGGACGAGGCGCACACGGTGACGGTGTCGCAGTTGCTCAACGAGTTCTTCGCGCACGAGGCGGGGTTGGCGGACTGGCAGTTGGGGTTGGGGCACGCGTTCGAGATCAACCCTGATGTGCCGGAGTCGTTGCGGTTGGAGTTGGCGCACGCGTTGCTGGCGCGGGAGTTGTTCCCGGACGCGCCGTTGAAGTGGATGCCGCCGACGAAGCACATGACGGGCGACGTGTTCCGGGGCAACCTGCTGGACGGGTTCTTCAACCTGGTGGGGACGGTGACCGGTCAGGGGATCCTGCTGGTGGGGATGATGACCGAGGCGGTGGTGACGCCGTGGTTGTCGGATCGGGACATCGCGCTGCAGAACGTGCGGTACGTGCTGGGTGCGGCGGGCGGGTTGCACGAGGACTTCGTGCCGGCGCCGGGCGGGTTCATCCAGCAGCGGGCCAACCGGGTGCTGGGTGAGGCGGTCGAGCTGTTGGAGCGCATCGGTGAGCAGTCGCTGTTGACGGCGATCGCCGAGGGCACGTTCGGGATCATGAAGCGGCCGGCGGACCGGGGCAAGGGGCTGGCGGGGGTGGCCGCGCACGAGGCGGACTACTTCAATCCGGCCACGGAGATCCTGGAGGCGCCGGCGGTGGCGGGTGGAGAGGTGGCACGGGCGTGAGCGCCGTCGAGGCCGGCGGGGACGCCGGGAAGAGGATCGTGCGGCCGTACGGGGACACGACGGGCGACGGCATGGTGCAGGTGTCTTTCACGTTGCCGGTGTCGCACGACAAGCGGGCCGAGGGCGCGGCGGTGCAGTTGGCGAACAAGATGGGCATCGATCCGGCGATGCTGGTGCACGCCAAGCCGATGAGCGACGGGTTCACGTTCTTCGTGGTGTACGGGCGGGTGAACCATCTGGTGGACCTGTCGGCGGTGCAGGTGGTGGAGCGTGACTTTCCGCTGCTGAGCGCCAAGGAGGTCAACGCGGTGGTGAAGCGGCGGTTGCGGCGCAAGCTGTCGGTGGTGGGGGCGTGCATCGGCACGGACGCGCACACGGTCGGCATCGACGCGATCCTCAACGTCAAGGGCATCGCCGGGGAGAAGGGCCTGGAGTACTACCGGGAGTTGAAGGTCACGAACCTGGGTGCGCAGGTGAGCGTGCCGGAGTTGGTGGAGGCGGCGCGGGTGGAGCGCGCGGACGCGGTGTTGGTGTCGCAGGTGGTGACGCAGCGCGACGCGCATCTGCACAACACGCGGGAGATGTCGGCGGCGTTCCGGGAGGCGATGCCGGCGGGGCGTCGGCCGTTGCTGATCGTGGGTGGGCCGCGTTTCGACGAGTCGATGGCCGGCGAGTTGGGTGTGGATCGGATCTTCGGCCGGGGGACGACCCCGGGTGAGGTGGCGAGTTTCCTGGTGCACGCGTTGATCACGGACAAGAGGGCGAAGGCATGAGTGATTCCCGGGTGGGTCTGACGGTCGTGCACCGGCGGTATGTGCCGTATTCGCACGCCCACTACGCCGGCAACCTGGTCGACGGGGCGTACGCGTTGGGGTTGTTCGGGGACGTGGCCACGGAGGTGTGTATCCGCACCGACGGTGACGAGGGGTTGTTCGCGTCGTATTCGGACGTGCAGTTCCGGGCGGCGATGCGGGCGGGTGACGTGTTGGAGGTGACGGCGACGGTGACCCGGGTGGGTACGCGTAGCCGCACGATCGACTTCGCCGCGAGGGTGGTGTGCCGGGGCCGGCCGGATCGGGGTGAGTCGGCCGCGGAGGTGCTCGACGAGCCGATCGTGGCGGTCACCGCGACCGGCACGGTGGTCGTTCCGCCGGTGGCGTGAGGTACGCGGTCTGCGCCGACGTCGGGTCCACGTACACGAAGGTGGCGGTGGTGGATCTCGACGGGGGCGCGTTGGTGGCGTCGGCGTCGGCGCCGACGACGGTGGGCACGGACGTGCTGCACGGCCTGGACGCGGCGGTGGCGGCGGCCACCGCCGGCCTGGCAGTGGGTCGGGTGCCGTGGTACGTGTGCTCGTCGGCCGGTGGTGGGTTGCGCCTGGCGGTCGTGGGCTACGAGCGTCTGGTGACGGCGCAGGCGGGCCGGCGGGTGGGTCTGTCGGCGGGCGCGGACGTGGTGCACGTGGCGGCGGGTCGGCTCGGTGCGGCGGAGCTGGCCGGGTTGCGGGCGGCCCGCCCGGACGTGGTGCTGCTGGTGGGCGGCACCGACGGCGGTGACGCCGAGACGTTGACGCACAACGCGACGCGGCTGGCGAGGGCCCGCTGGCGGGTGCCGGTGGTGTTGGCCGGCAACGCCGACGTCCGCGACGACCTGCACGCGGTGCTGGCGGGGGCGCGGGTGCCGGTGACGATGGCCGACAACGTGCTGCCGCGCATCGGGGTGTTGGCGCCGGCGTCGGCGCGGGCGGCGATCCGGGAGGTGTTCCTGCGGCACGTGATCGGTGGGAAGCGGTTGTCGCGGGGGTCGCGGTTCGCGCGGCTGGTGCGGGCGGCCACCCCCGACGCGGTGTTGACCGGCGTGGAGGTGCTGGCCGACACGCTGGGTGGTGATCTGGTGGTGGTGGACGTGGGTGGCGCCACGACGGACGTGTATTCGGTGCTCACGCCGGACGAGCGGGCCACCGGGCCGGGGCGGGAGGTGGCGGGGTCGCTGTGGCGGGCCCGTACCGTCGAGGGGGACCTGGGCATGCGGTGGAGCGCGCCGGGGGTGGTGCGGGCGGCCGTCGAGGAGCGGTTGCTGACCGACGGGCAGCGCGACGACCTGGCGGCGGGGGCGGCGGTGCGTGCCGGCGATCCGGGGTTCCTGCCGGTGGGGGACGCGGAGCGTGCGGTGGACGCCCGGATCGCGGCCCTGGCGGCGACGGTGGCGTTGCGGCGGCACGCGCGGGGGGCGGCCACGGGTGAGCGGGCCGGGCGGGACCTGCGCGACGTGCGGCTGCTGGTGGGTTCCGGTGGGGTGCTGCGGCACGCCGCGCCGGTGGACGCGGCGGGTGTGCTGGGTGCGGTGCTGGCCGACCATGCCGGTGGGTGGCCGTTGCCGCGGGCGGCGCGGCCGGTCGTCGACGTGGACTACGTGCTGGCCGCCGGTGGGTTGCTGGCCGCCGAGCATCCGGAGGCGGCGGGGGCGTTGCTGCGCCGGCACCTCGCCACGGATTGAGACTCGCCGACGCGACACGCCGTGGTGTATCGCACGACAGGCCCGGGTGGGTTGACAGCGGCGGGGGTCCACGCCGTACCGTCTTTGAGTCCTACTACGGGAAGCGGCTGTTGTTCGCTTCGTCCCTTCGTCCGCTGGCCGAGCGACATGTGAGCAGTGCGTCGCGGCGGCCAGGTCCAGCGGGCGGGGGTCGGCGGGGCGGCGCGAACCGGCCGCGGTTACCGGTGTACGGGCAGGGTGAGGTGCACGGCCAGTAGACAACGGCCAGGCGGGGGCAGCCAGTCCGCGTCGGGTCGGTCCGAAGGTCGGCGCAGCTCATTCTCGCCCCACCGGCCGGGAAGGGCCTGGGAGCATCGGGGCGCGGCGCGAGCCGCGCCCCGATTTGTGTCCGTGGCCTGCCCTGCGGGGTGTGTGGCCCGGTGGGGCGGCGACCGGCCGGCGGGTAGCCTTCGGCCCGTGATCGTGGGGATGGTGCCGGCGCCGACCGGGGACGACAGCGGGCCGCCTGCCGGGCGGGCGGGTGTGCCGCGGGCGCTGCCGTTGCCGGTGGCCGCGCCGATGGCGGTGGTGGCCGGGCTGGCGTTGCTGGCGGCGTTTCCGCCGTACGGGCTGTGGCCGCTCGCGCCGCTGGGGGTGGCGTTGCTGGCCGCGGCGACGCACCGCCGCCGGGTGCGCGGGGGCGCCGGGTTGGGGCTGCTGACCGGGGTGGCGTTGTTCGCGCCGCTGCTGAGCTGGACGAATCTGCACACCGGCTACCTGCCGTGGGTGTTGCTGTCGCTGTTGCAGGCCGGCTACCTGGCGCTGCTGGGCGCGGCGGGCGCGTACGCCTCGCCGCTGGTCGACCGGGTGCGGTGGAGTTGGCCGGCGGTGACCGGGGTGTTGTGGGTGGGGCAGGAGGCGCTGCGCGACCGCACCCCGTTCGGCGGGTTCCCGTGGGGGCGGCTGGCGTTCAGCCAGGACGGCTCGCCGCTGCTGCGGCTGGCCGCGTGGGGTGGCGCGCCGCTGGTGACGTTCGCGGTGGCGCTGACCGGTGGGCTGCTGGTCGCGGCGCTGTGGCGGCCGTGGGGCGGTCGGCGGCGCTGGTGGGTGCCGGTGGCCGGGTTGGCGGCCGGGGCGGTCGCGGTGCCCATGGTGGGGCTGCTGGTGCCGGTGTCCGGTGCGGGGGGCGGCGACGCGGTGACGGTGGCGATCGTGCAGGGCAACGTGCCCCGGCTCGGGTTGGACTTCAACGCCCAGCGGCAGGCGGTGCTGAACAACCACGTCGACGCCACGATCGAGCTGGCGGGGCAGGTGTCCGCCGGTGTGCGGCCCCGCCCCGACCTGGTGGTGTGGCCGGAGAACTCCAGCGACATCGACCCGCTGCGCGACACCGACGCCGGGGCGCGCATCTCACAGGCCGCCGACGCGGTCGGCGCGCCGATCCTGGTCGGTGCGGTGCTGCGCGGCCCGGGGGAGGGGCAGGTGCGCAACGCGGGGATCCTGTGGCGGCCCGGCAGCGGCCCGGACCTGGAGCAGCTGTACACGAAGCGGCATCCGGTGCCGTTCGCCGAGTACGTGCCGATGCGTGATCTGGCCCGGATGGTCAGCAAGCAGGTCGACCGGGTCCGCGCCGACTTCGTGCCGGGCAGTGAGCCGGGGGTGCTGCGTACGGGGGCGGCGGTGCTCGGCGACGTGATCTGTTTCGAGGTCGCCTACGACGAGGTGGTGCGTGACACCGTCACGGGCGGGGCGCAGCTGCTGGTGGTGCAGACCAACAACGCCACGTTCGACGTGGCCGAGGCACGCCAGCAGTTGGCCATGGTGCGGTTGCGGGCGGTCGAGCACGGCCGGCCGGCGTTGATGGCCTCCACGGTCGGGGTGTCCGGGTTCGTTGCCCCGGACGGGCGGGTAAGCGACGCCACCGGGTTCAACACCCGAGCGGTCGTGGTGCGGCAGCTGCGGCTGGACGACGGGCGCACCCTGGCCACCCGGGTCGGGTTGTGGCCGGAGGTGGCGCTGGCCACCCTGGCCGTGGTGGCCCTGGTCGGCGCGGGCGTGCTGCGCCGCCGGCCGCACGCCGGGTGACACCAGCCGGTACGCCGGCGGAGGGGGAGCGACGGTGGGCGAGACGACCGGCACCCGGACGGAAACCGGTCATCCGGGGGTGGGTCGGGTGCTCGTGGTGATCCCGACCTACAACGAGGCCGACAACGTGGCGCGGATCGTGGCGCGGGTGCGTCGCGCCGCGCCGGCGGTGGAGATCCTGGTCGCCGACGACAACAGCCCGGACGGCACCGGTGCGCTCGCCGACGCCCTGGCCGGCGACGACCGTCGGGTGCACGTGCTGCACCGCGAGGGCAAGCAGGGCCTCGGCGCGGCCTACCTGGCGGGGTTCGCGTGGGCCCGCGAGCGCGGCTTCGACGCGGTGGTGGAGATGGACGCCGACGGTTCGCACGCCCCGGAGGACCTGCCCGCGTTGCTGTCGGCCGCCCGCGACGCCGACGTGGTGATCGGGTCCCGCTGGACCGCGGGGGCGCGGGTGGTGAACTGGCCGCTGCGGCGGCTGCTGTTGTCGCGCTGCGGCAACCTGTACGCGCGGCTGGTGTTGGGCATGCCGTTGTCCGACGCGACCGGCGGCTACCGGGTGTACCGGCTGGCGGTCCTGGACGAGATCGACCTGGCGTCGGTCTGCTCGCAGGGCTACTCGTTCCAGGTGGAGTTGTCGCGGCTGGCGCACCGGTCCGGGGCGCGCATCGTCGAGGTGCCGATCACGTTCGCCGAGCGGGAGCGCGGCAGCAGCAAGATGAGCCCGCTGATCGTGGCGGAGGCGTTGTGGCGGATCACGGCGTGGGGGGTGCAGGACCGGCGGCTGGCGGTGCGGCGGGGCCTGCACGGTACCCCCACCGGTCAGGTGCGGTGGCCCTGAGCGGCGGCGTGTCATGCTGGACGGGGCGCCGGCGCCCGTGCGGGGTGGCCCCGCCGCAGGCGCCGCTGATGGCGAATGGGGTGAGATGCGCCGAGGACTGAGGTTTGTGCCGTTGGCCCTGTTGGCGGCGACGCTGCTGGAGTTGGTGGTGTTCGTCGCGGTGGGGCGGGCGATCGGGTTCGGCTCGGCGCTGCTGGCGGTGTTCGCGGTGTCGCTGCTGGGGCTGGTGCTGCTGCGTCGGGAGGGGATGCGCGCCTGGCGTGGCTTCAAGGCCTCCGCCCAGGCCGGTCAGCCGCCGGGCCGGCAGGTCACCGACGGTCTCGTCGGGCTGCTCGGCGCGCTGCTGCTGGCGATGCCGGGCCTGCTCAGCGGCCTGGTGGGGGTGTCGTTGCTGGTGCCGCCGGTGCGCCGGCTGGCCCGCAACGGGGTGCAGCGGGCCGCGGAGCGGCGGGTGTCGTCGATGGTCGCCGGTGACCTGTTCGGGCCGCGCCGGGTGCGGGTGCGTCGGGGTGCGCCGCAGCCGGCACAGCCGCAGCCGGCTGCCGAGCCGACCGTCGTCGTCGACGGGGGTCGTGCCATCGAGGGTGAGATCGTCGAGCCCGGCCGGAACTGATCCGGACACGACGGCGCCCCGGGAGCGGATGCTCCCGGGGCGCCGTGGCGTCCAGGTGTGGCTCAGGCGCGGCCGCGGCGGGTGCGGACCTCCTGCAGCCGCTCGGCGAGGATGTCCTCCAGCTCGGCGATGGAACGCCGCTCCAGCAGCATGTCCCAGTGGGTGCGCGGCGGCTTGGCCTTCTTCTGCTCCGGCTCGTTGCCGTCGACCAGCCGGGCCACGCTGCCGTCGAACTTGCACTCCCAGGTCGTGGGGACCTCGGCGTCGACGGCGAACGGAACCTCGAACTGGTGGCCCTTGGCGCAGAGGTACTCGCGGGTCTGACGCGGCGCGAGCTCCGTGTTGCGGTCGGATTCGTAGCTGACCGCGCCCAGACGGCTGCCACGCAGCATACGCTCGCCCATGATCGACTTCCCCTCGTTCGTGGTGCTGGTCTTCTCGGTGTAACGGTCCGTTCCCGCCGGGCCATTCCCGCCCGGACGCCGGGCGGGCCTGCACAAGGGTAGCCGGCCACGCCAGCCGCCCGACGGGGTCGCCCCGGGCCGCATCGGGCGGGTGGAGTGTTTCCGCTGTGCCACCGGCGATGGTAGCCGCCCCGAGGCGGCGCAGGTCGCGGCGGCCGGTGACGCGCCGGCCGCGCCGCGCGGATGCGCACTCCGACCGCTCACCCGAAAGCCCGGCCCGCTCCTCCTCGCGGGGACGGCACAGCGACTCTTCGCGGGGAACGGCACAGCGACGCGGCGGCCGGCTCAGGCCGCCGGGGTCGGTGGCAGCGGCAGCGGCAGGCCCGGCAGCCCGTCGATGCTGCGGGCCACGTGGTCCTTGCCGGCGAAGTAGTCGCTCAGCGACGCGTCGTCCTCCCGGGCGAAGCGCCGGGCGTGCAGGTCGCGGTCGGCGTCGTAGGACATGAACGGCACCGCGTAGCCGCAGGTGTCGCGGATCAGTTCGGCGCGCACGACGATGATCGCCCGCAGGCCGTGGACGCTGGTGTCGATGTCCGGGAAGTGGCCCACCAGCTCACCCCAGCGGGGGTCGTCACGGAACACCGGCTCGCCGCGCCCGTGCACCCGCACGATGTTCGGCGGCCCGTCGAACGCGCACCACATGAGGGTGATCCGGCCGTTCTCCCGCAGGTGCGCGATCGTCTCGGCGTTGCTGCCCGCGAAGTCCAGGTAGGCCACGGTGTGCGCGTCGACGACCGCCCACGAGCCACGCAGTCCCTTCGGCGACAGGTTGATGGTGCCGTCGCCCGACAGCGGGGCGGTGGCGGTGAAGAACAGCGGCTGGTCCTCGATGAAGCTGCGCAGCCGGCCCTCGATGCGCTCGTATGTCTTTCCCACCTGCGCATCATGGCCCGGTGACGGTCCCTGCGCTGCCCCGGGGCGGTGCGGTGCTCAGGGCGTGGACGCGGCGATGCGTACGCGGTCGCTGTCGTCGTCGGAGAGGAACGACGCCAGCGCCCGTCCCTGCTCGGCCACGGCGGCGCGCTCGGCGCGGGAGAGGCGCCGCAGCGGGGTGACGAGCACGGTGTCGGCCGTGCCGCTCCAGGTCGCGGCGACCCGGCCGTCGACCAGGACGACGCGGGCGCCGGCGACGGACAGGCCACGGTGGGCGTCGTCGACGATGCGGCTGCGGTCGTCGTAGCCGAGCAGCGCGTTGTCGAACGCCGGCAGGAACCGCACCGGGGCGGGTGTGTCGGGGTCGGGGCGCGGCGCGTCGGGCAGGTCCCACAGCCGCCGTCCGCGCTCGTCGCGGAAGGCGACCAGCTCGTCGCGGATCGCGGCCACCGCGGCCGGCAGCCCGGCGAGGCCACACCAGGCGCGCAGGTCGGCCGTCGAGGCCGGACCGAAGGCGGCCAGGTAGCGCCGCACGAGCGCCTCACCGACCGGGTCGCAGCCGGGCGGGGCCGGCGCGTCGATCTCGCGGCCCAGCCAGGAGGAGAGCAGCACGTTGCGTACGCCCGCGGTCGTGCGCCACAGCCCGCGCGGCGGCAGTTGCACCACCGGGACGAGGGCGGCGAGCAGCATCTCGCCCAGCGCCCTCGGTCCCGGTGCCGGCCACCGGTCGGCGAGCGTCCGCGCGAGCCCGCTCATCGAGCGGGGCTCGCCGTCGGCCAGCACCTCCCGGCCCGCTGCCGCGAGCTCGTCGAGGTCCACGCCGGCGAGCTCGCTCCGGTAGGCCCCGAGTACCCGCTGGCGCAGCATGCCGTCGTGGCGGGCCCGCCACGCCAGTGCGTCGTCGGCGGTGACGAGGTGCACGGTGCGGCGCATGAGGTGCATCCGCACCACGCCCCGGCCGGTCAGCAGGTCCGACAGCGCCGCCGGGTCGAACCCGCGCACCCGGGACCAGAGCCCGACGAACGGCTCCTGTGGTTCCTGCGCCTGCAGGCCGCCCAGGTGCGCGACGGCGTCGAGGACCGGCATGTCGGCGCGGTCGAGCAGCAGCTGCCGGGCCAGGGTGGCGCGGTTGAGCGCCCGGCTGTCGAGAACGGTCATCGGGTGCACGTCTTCCCTGCGGATCCACGGGACGGGTTCGGGCGGGTCCCGCTCAGGTGGCCCGCTGCCCGTCGAGACTCTCGCGCAGGATGTCGGCGTGCCCGGCGTGCTGGGCGGTCTCGGCGATGACGTGCATCAGCACCCCGCGTACGCTGAGCACCCCCGTCACCTCGTGCCACGGCGCCGGCGGCAGCGGGTGGGTCGTCGACAGGTCGGCGACGGCGGCGACGGTCTCCTCGGTGCGGGCGGCGACCTGCGCGTAGTGGGCGAGGATCCCGGCCAGGGTCTCGCCGGGCAGCATCTGGAAGCCGGCCTCGTGTTCGACGAGCCACTGCGGCACCTCGCGGGCCGTGCCGGCCGTGATGTCGGCCCAGGTGACCCCCTCGGGCAGGTCGAAGGACATGGCCGAGGGGCCTTCGACCACGAAGCGCAGCCACGACTGCTCCATGGCCGCGACGTGCTTGATCAGCCCGCCCAGGCACAGCGCGCTGACCGTCGGGCGCTGGCCGAGCTGCTCGTCGGTGAGGCCGCGGACGGTGCCGGTCAGGGCGGATCGGGCGGTCGAGAGTGCGGCGAGCAGGTCGGCCCGCTCGGGGTCGAGGGTCGACGAGGGCGTGGCGGTGGCGGTGTCGGTCACGGCGTTCGGGTCCTTCTTGTCGTCGGTGGGCACGTGACCTACGTTCGCAGTCGAAGCGGACAGGATGTGTCCGCTTCTGCGGGCACCATGGGGGAATGCCGAAAACTTCCGCGCGCCTGCTGGCGTTGCTGTCGCTGCTGCAGGCACGCCGGGACTGGCCGGGGGCGCTGCTGGCGGCGCGGTTGGACGTGAGCGCGCGCACCGTACGGCGCGACGTCGATCGGCTGCGCGAGCTCGGCTATCCCATCGCGGCCGTCAAGGGACCCGACGGTGGCTACCGCCTCGCCGCCGGTGCGCAGCTGCCGCCGCTGCTCTTCGACGACGAGCAGGCCGTGGCCCTGGCCATCGCGCTGCAGAGCGCCACCACCGCCGGCGCCGGTATCGAGGAGGCCGCGGCGCGCGCACTGCACACGGTCCGGCAGGTCATGCCCGCCCGGCTGCGTCACCGCATCGACATCCTCCAGGTCACCGCCGTCGAGCGGTCCCCGACGCGAGGGGTCCGGCAGGTCGACAGCGGCGTGCTCATGGCGCTCGGCGCCGCCGTGCACGCCCGCGAGGTGCTGCGCTTCGACTACAGCCCCGTGACCCCACCGGAGGCCGACGGCGACGGTGGGTTGCCTGCGCCGCGCCGGGTGCAGCCGCACCATCTCGTCACGTGGGGCGGACGCTGGTACCTGGTGGCGTGGGACCTAGACCGCGGGGACTGGCGCACCTTCCGCGCCGACCGGATCAGCCCGCGTACCCCCACCGGGCCCCGGTTCACCCCGCGTGAGCTGCCCGGGGGTGACGTGGCGGCCTTCGTAACCAGCCGGTTCCGGGGCTCCGGGGGCGCCGACGGCTGGCCCTGCCGCGGGGAGGTGATCCTCGACCTGCCGGCCGCGGTGGTGTCCAGGTACCTCCACGACGCGCTCGTCGAGGAACTCGGCCCGCACCGCTGCCGGCTCGTCCTGGGTTCGTGGTCGTGGGTGGGTCTGGCCGCCTCCATCGGCCGTTTCGACGTCGACATCGAGGTCGTCGGCCCGGCCGAGCTCAGGGACGCCTTCGCGCGGCTGGCGCGCCGCTACACCGCCACCGCGGGCGGATGACCGGACCGTTCAGCCGGCCTCGCGGGCGCCCAGGTGGGCCAGGGCGGCGGCGAGGTGGCTGACCTGCTCGGCGAGCTGGGCCGTCCGCCGCTGCGCCTCGTCGCGGTCGGTCTCGGCGGCGCGCAGCCGTACGGTCAACTCGGCGGCGCGACCCTCGGCGGCGCTCGCGGCCTCGCGCGCGGCGGCCAGGTCGGCGCGCAGCGTGTCGTGTCGGCCGGTGAGAGCGGCCAGTTCCGTACGGGCCTGCTCGGCGGTCGCCTCGGCGCGCTGGCGGGCGGCCTCGGCGTCCCGGCGAGCGGCTTCGGCGCGTTGCCGGGCCGTGTCGGCTTCGGCGGCGGCCGCGCGGGCGGCGTCGGCCTCGGCGCGGGCCTGTCCGGCACGCTCGCGGGCCTGCTCGGCCTCGGCGTGCAGGCGCTGCGCGCGGTCGAGGGCCTCGGTGGCGGCGCGGGTCGCCCGGTCGGCGTCGGCGCGGGCGGCGTCGCGTTCACCGGTGAGTTCGGTGGCGCGGCGGCGCTCGGCGTCGGCCTCGACGCGTAGCGCACGCAGCTCGTGGCGGGCCGTGTCGCGGTCGCGTTCGGCCTGGGTGCGCAGGGCCTCGGCGGCGCTGGCCTGCCGGCGGGCGTCGTCGCGGGCGGCCTCCGCCCGGTCGGCGCGTTCGACGGCGGCGGTGGCCCGCTCGGCGGCGCGCCGGGCCTCGTCGTGGGCGGCGTCGCGTTCGGCGGCGGCGGACCGGGCCTCCTCGCGGGCCCGGACGGCGGCCGCGGCGGCGTCCTCGGCGTCGCGGCGGGCCTCGTCGCGTTCGGTCTGGGCCGCCGCGACCTGCGTCGCGGCGTCGGCGCGGGCCTGCGCGAGCTGGCGTTCCACCCCGACCGGGGACAGCTCGGCGTGCAGGGCGTCGGCGAGGGTCTCCGCGACCTGCTCCAGCCGGTCCACCGCCTCCCAGGTGCGGGCCACCTGACCGGGCAGGCCGGGGGCGTTGCGGTGCCGCATCCGGCTGTTGCGCGAGGCCCGCTGACAGGCGCCGTCGTTGTCGCGGCAGTAGCGGAACGGCCGGCCGGCGCCGACGCGCTGCGGCACCTGGCGTCCGCAGTGGGCGCAGGGGCGGGTCTCGGCGGGGGT
This sequence comes from Micromonospora sp. DT178, assembly GCF_049841695.1. NCBI lineage: Bacteria > Bacillati > Actinomycetota > Actinomycetes > Micromonosporales > Micromonosporaceae > Micromonospora > Micromonospora sp. DT178. Next base: position 126,768 of record NZ_JBNCKV010000011.1, on the reverse strand, counting down.
GGGCTCGGCGTCCATCGAGGGCGGAGTCTACTGCCGGGCCCGGTGGCCCCCGGCGCAGCGCCCCGCGCCCCCGGGCATGAGCGGCCGCCCCCGGGGCCGGAGCGACCCCGGCCGGTCCGCCGCGCGGCGGACCGCCTGCGGCATGGGCGGCGCGGGCCGGCGCTGCCGGGGGCGGGCCGCCGGCGGTGGGTGGCGCGCGGACCTGTGTGTGGGCTGCTAGCCGGCCGTGCGGGCCGTGCGGTCCAGGGTGTAGCGGCGTTGCAGCAGCAGCGCGACGAGCATCGCCGCGGCGGGCAGCAGCCCGAAGCCCCAGCGGATCGCGGTCAGCGCGCCGTCGGGCTGCGTGACGCCCTCGCCGGCGGTGGAGGCGACGAACCCGCCCGCGGCCAGGCACAGCGAGTACGCCCACGGGCCCAGCGCCGCGCCGGTGGCCTCGGTGGCCGTCCAGACCCCGGTGTAGGTGCCGGCGGCGCCGCCGCCCGCCCGGATGACGTCGGGCACCATCGAGAACGGCAGCAGTTGCATGCCGGCGAAGGCGACGCCGAGCACCGCCACGGCGGCCACCAGCACGGGCAGGCCCGCGGGGCGGCCGACGGCGAGGACCAGCGAGCCGGCCGCGAAGGCGCCCTGGGCGCCCAGCAGCGCCCGCTGCTTGCCCACGCGGCGGGCCAGCGTCAGCCAGGCCGGGGTGACCAGCAGCGCCGGGGCGACGAAGGCGGCCACCAGCACGGTGGTCAGCCCGGGGCGACCCAGCTCGTACTCGGCGTAGTAGGGCACCGCGGCCAGGACCAGGTGGGTGGTGGTGGACATGGCCAGGTACGCGGCGACCAGCCAACGGAACTGCCGGTCGCGCAGCGCCACGACGAGCCCCCGCCAGCCGCCGCCGTGCGGTGCGGGCGGCGCGGCGGCGGCCCGGCGCAGCCGGGCGATGCCGGCCACGCCGACCAGCATGGCGGCCAGCATCCCGACGGCCAGCAGCACGGCCATCCGCTGGTAGCCGGCCCGGGTGGCGTCCTCGCCGCCGGCCAGCAGGGGTGCCAGCAGCCCGGAGGCGAGGATGCCGAGGGTCAGCACCACCATCCGGAAGGCCATCAGCCGGGTCCGCTCGTGGTAGCCGATCCGCAGGTCGGCGGGGGTGGCCAGGTAGGGGACCTGGTAGGCGGCGAAGAGCAGGTTGCCGGCGACGAAGGCGAGCGCCACCCAGGCGGCGGCCGGCGCACCGGTGAGCGCGCCGGGCACGGCGAACAGGGTGGCGAAGGCCAGCGGCAGGGCGCAGCCGAGCAGCAGCAGCCGACGCCGGTCGCCCCGGCGTGCCTGTTCGACGTCGCAGCGGTGCCCGATCCAGGGGTGCAGCAGCACGTCGGCGACCTTCGGCAGCAGCAGCGCCAGGCCGGCCAGCCAGGGGGCGACGGCCAGCACGTCGGTGAGGAAGTAGAGCAGCAGCAGGCCGGGGACCGTCACCCAGACGCCCATGCCGAGGGAACCGGCGGCGAAGCCGAGCAACGGCCCGCGCGGCAGGGCGGTGGTGGTGTCCGTACCGGCCGGCTGCTGGTCGAGCCCGGTCATGGCGGCCTCCTCGGCGGGCACGCCGCCCGCAATCCAACGGATGCTGGATTGTAGGGGCAGAATGGCGGCCATGACCATGCCCCGCCGTCGACCCGGGCGGCCCCGCCGCGACGAGACCCGACCGACCCGGGAGGTGGTGCTCACCGCCGCGACCGCGCTGTTCGCCCGGCGGGGCTTCGACGCCGTCGGGCTGCGGGAGGTCGCGGCGGCCGCCGGCGTCGACGTGGCCACGGTCTCGCACCACACGGGTACGAAGGCGCAGCTCTACGACGCCTGCTTCGCGCGGGTCTTCGCCGCCGAGCGGGAGGCGCTCGAGGCGGCGGCCGGGCGCGCCCGGCAGGCGCTGGACAGCGGGCCGGCCGAGGTCCGGGGCGCGCTGCACGACCTGGTGGACGTGTTCGTGGACTTCCTGGAGGACCGGCCGGAGACCACCGCGTTGTGGCTGCGCCGCTGGCTGGAGCCGCAGCGGCACGCCGAACTCGACGAGCGGTACGCGGCCCCGCTGTACCGGCTCGTCGCCGACTTGCTCAGCGCCGCCGCGGCGGCCGGGGCGCTGGTCGAGCCGACGCCGCACGTGACGGTGCGCAGCCTGGTGTGGGCGGTGCACGGGCACGTGGTGGCCCTGGCCGCCGGCGGGGGATCGCAGGCGCGCGAGCGGCGGGAGTTCCGCGCCTTCGTGCACCGCTTCCTCGACGGGCTGTACGGGCCGGCGACGCCTTGACGTGCCGCCCGCACCGGGCCATTATCCAACGCACGTTGGATTAATGGGAAGGAGTCGGCGATGGGTGCGCAGCCGTCCGTGGCGGTCATCGGCGCGGGCGCGGCCGGACTGGCCACCCTCAAGGCGCTCGCCGACGTCGGCGTGCCCGCCGTCTGCTTCGAGGCGGCCGACCGCGTCGGTGGCCTCTGGGTGTACGGGGCGCCGGGCTCGCCCGCGTACCGGACCCTGCACCTGAACACCAGCAAGGCGCGCACCGAGTTCGTCGACCACCCGATGCCGGCGCACTGGCCGGACTACCCCGACCACGCCCGGGTCGCCGGCTGGCTCACCGACTACGCCGACCGGTTCGGGCTGCACGACGCGGTGCGGCTGCGGCACACCGTCGACCGGGTCGAGCGCGGCGGCGACGGCCGGTGGACGGTGCACGCCGACGGACCCGACGGCGGCGTCGAGGTCAGCGTCGACGCCGTGGTCGTCGCCAACGGCCACAACCGGGTGCCGAAGCCGGCCGCCCCCACCCCGCCGGGCGCCTGCACCGCCGAGCAGCTGCACAGCCACGCCTACCGGGGGCCCGAACAGCTCGCCGGCCGGCGGGTCCTGGTCGTCGGCGGCGGCAACTCCGCCATGGACATCGCCGTGGACGCCTCGTACGCGGCCCGGCGCACCCTGCTGTCGCTGCGCCGGGGCGTCTGGGTGGTGCCGAAACACCTCCTGGGCCGCCCGTCGGACACCCTCAACGGCGCCCTGGCCCGACGGTTGCCGTGGCGGCTGCGCCAGCGCATCACCCAGCGGCTGCTCACCGCGACCGTCGGCGCGCCCACCCGCTACGGCCTGCCCGCCCCCGCGCACGGCTTCCTGCAGGACCACCCGACGCTGTCGGACGGGCTGCTGTCCCGGCTGACCCACGGCGAGATCGAGCCCCGCCCCGGCATCGCCGCCTTCGACGGCGAACGCGTCACCTTCACCGACGGCCGCGTCGACGAGGTCGACCTGGTGATCTGGTGCACCGGCTACCGGGTGGAGATTCCGTTCCTCGACCCCGCGCTGCTCGGCGACGGGGCGGACACCCTGCCGCTGTACCGGCACGTGTTCCACCTCGACGCGCCCGGGCTGGCGTTCGTCGGGCTGATGCAGTCCACCGGCGCCGCGTTCCCGCTCGTCGAGGCGCAGGCCAAGCTGGTCGCGGCGCGGCTGTCCGGCCGCTACGCGCTGCCCGAGCCGCACGCACAGCGCGCCGCCTGCCGGGCCGAACTGCGCGCCGCCACCGCCCGCTGGGGACAGCGCCGGCCCGCCATGCGGGTGGACTTCGACGCGTACCTGGCCGAGCTGAGGCGGGAACTGGCCGCCGGCACCCGCCGCGCCCGCGCCACCGGAGCCACGGCGTGAGCGGGCTGGAGCACCGCCGGGTGCTGGTCACCGGGGCCAGCGGCACCTTCGGTCGGCATCTGTGCGCCGCGTTCACCGCCGCCGGGGCGCGGGTCGTCGGCATCGACCGTCGGCCGGGCACCGTCGGCGGCGTGCCGGTGCTCGGCTGCGACCTGACCGACCCGGCCGCCGTGCCGGCCACGGTCGCCGCCGCCGTGGACCGGCTCGGCGGGCTGGACCTGCTGGTCAACAACGCCGGCGTCGGCGGCCCCGCCCCGGCCGAGCTGGCACCGGACGCGGTGGTGCGCCAACAGTTGGAGGTGAACCTGCTCGCCGCCTGGCGGACCACCGCCGCCGCGCTGCCCGCCCTGGAGGCCGCCCGCGGCCGGGTGGTGTTCGTCGCCAGCCGGATGGCCCTGCTGCCGCTGCCGCTGGCCGCCGCGTACGGGGTCAGCAAGCGGGCCCTGGTCGCGTACGCCGACGCGCTGCGTCACGAGGTGGGCACCCACGTCGGGGTGAGCGTCGTCTACCCGAGCATGGTCGCCTCGCCGATCCACGACAGCACCGCCGACGCCGGCCTGTCCCTGCGGGGCGTGTCCCGCCCGGAACCGGTGCAGGGGGTCGTCGCCGCGATCCTGCGCGCCGCCACCGCCCGGCGGGCACCCCGGGACGTGGCCACCACCCGGCGCGGACGCCTCGAACTGGCCCTCGCCCGGCACGCCCCGACGCTGGCCGACCGGCTCGTGCGCCGTACCGTCGCCGCCCGGGTCGCCGCCGGTGACCTGGACGCCGCGCCGCTGGCCGCGGGGATGCTGCGCCGGCACCGCGACGCCACCGGCTAGCGTGGCCGGCGTGGCCATCTCCCCGTACGTCGCCCGGCTGCGCGCCCACGTCGGTCACGACCTGCTCCTGCTGCCCGGGGTCAGCGCGGTCGTGCGCGACGACGCCGGACGGGTGCTGCTGGCCCGGCGCGCCGACAACGGCCGCTGGTCCGTGCCCGCCGGCCTCATCGACCCCGGCGAGCAACCCGCCGACGCCGTCGTGCGGGAGGTGTACGAGGAGACCGGCGTGCACGTGCGCGTCGCCGGGGTCGCCGGCGTCGCCACCCACCCCGTCGTCTACCCCAACGGCGACGTCTGCGAGTACCTGAACGTGTGGTTCCGGTGCCGGGCGGTGGGCGGCGAGCCGCGCGTCAACGACGACGAGTCCACCGAGGTGGCCTGGTTCGACCCGGCCGACCTGCCGGAGATCAACGAGTGGGCGCGGCTGCGCGTCGACACCGCGCTGCGCGAGGACGCCCCCGTCTGGCACGCCGCTCCCGGCGAGCGGCATCCGGCGCTCGCCCGGCCCGACGCGCTCTGACCGCCCGTCGGCGCAGGGCGTGCGGGCACGGCCCCCGGCCTCGACGCCGAGCGCCGCTCATCCGGGGGCGTCGAAGGCCACCTCGACCGGCGTCGCCGCGGCCAGGTCCACGCCCCGTCCGCCGTACGGGCTGCGCACGCTGATCCGCTGCGCGACGGGGGAGAGCAGGCGTGCCCGCACCCGCCCCGGCGACCAGGACAGCTCCTCGACGGTGACGCGCCCCCGGCAGGTCACCCCGCGCAGCGCCCCGGCGTCCAGTCCCGGCAGGACGGCCGGCAGCAGCCGCAGCAGCCCTGGGCGGGACTGCACCAGCGACTCGATCAGCACCGCCGGCAGGGCGTGCGCGGCGTCGGCGTTGTACGTCACCAGGCCCGGGTTGTGCGCGCTCATCAGGGACCGGAAGAACATGTCGTTGCCGAGGATCTTCAGCAGGTTACCGGCGGTCAGCGCGCCGTCGCGCAGCCGGGCGGCGGCCAGCGCCCGGTGCAGGCTGCCGTGCGCGGAGAGGTTCTCGTCGCCGCGCAGCGTCAGCGCCCGGTGCGCGGCCCGGGCCAGCTCAGGCGTGTCGTCCGGGTTGATCTCGTCCAGCGGCCACACCGGGTAGAGGTGGCTGACGTGGCGGTGGTCGTCGTCGCCGTGGTAGCCGGGCCAGGCCCACTCGGCCAGCGCCCCGCGCCCGTCCACCCGGTACGCGGGCAGCCGCGCGAGCAGCCCCGCCCACCGGTCCGAGCCGGTCACCTCGGCGGCGGTACGCAGGGCGTGCCGGGCGGCGGCGATGTCCATCGTGGCGTTCACCGCCACGTGCACCGCCCGCCCCCGCTCGTCGTACGGGCCGGTCTCCGCCGAGTACGACGGCACGACGACCACCGTGCCCGCCTCGTCGGTGACGGTGAGCAGGTCGGCGAAGAAGTCCGCCACCTCCGCCAGCCAGCCGGCCACCTCCCCGAGGGGCGCACCGGTGACCAGGTGGTGCTCGTGCAGCGGGTGCAGCAGCCAGTCCGCGCCGGGCAGCCACGCGGCGAAGGGCCAGTCCTCGTGCAGGTGGAACAGGTGGCCGTGCTCGCCGTCGGTGCGGCTGGGCGCCAGCAGGCCCCGGGCCCCGTAGATGGCCCGCGCGTTGCGCCGCCAGTCGTCGACCTGGCCGCGTACCAGGTTCGCGTGCGCGGCGGTCACCTCCGGCAGGGCGCCGACGTTCGCGCCGGCCAGTTGCAGGTTCAGGTTGGCGTCGGTGGTGAAGTCGCCCGCCCAGGCGGCGTCCCACGAGCCGAGCCACAGCCCGGTCAGCCGGGGCGGCAGGACGCCGCTGGAGCTGAGCAGCAGGTACCGGCCGGCGTGGAACAGCCGCTCCAGCAGGGCGGGCTGGATCGTGCCCGGGTCGGCGTTCTGCGCCGCGACCAGCTCGCCCACGGGCCGCTGCCGCTGCGCGTCCGGCACCCGCAGGTCCAGGCTCACCCGCCGGTAGGCGCGCCCGTGCAGGGCGGCGTGCCGGGCCAGCAGGGTCTCGTAGTCGTCGCCGGCGTGCGCGGCCAGCCGGTCCTCCAGGTCGCCGGTGCGCCACGGCGGGGTGTCGGGGCGGTCGAGCACCGTGGTCAGCAGCGCCGGGCCGCGCACCGCCACCCGGTCGTCGCCGACGACCGCCACGTCGCCGCGCAGCAGGGTGAGCCCCTCGAAGCCGTACGCGCCGCCCGCGTCGGGGTAGCGGCCCCGCACCCGCAGGAAGACCAGATCCCCCCGGCGGTACGCGGCGGCGCCGTAGCGCACCGACGCCGGCCGGCCGGGCAGGTCCCCGGTGACGCCCACCTCGCAGGGGCCCGCGTCGACGTGGGTGACCACCAGCGCGTCGGCGCGGGAGACGAACGAGCGCCGACGGCCGCCCGACCACTCGACGACAACCTCACCGGTGGTGAACTCGGTGCGGCGCCGGTAGTCGTCGACCGGGCCGGGCGCCACGGCGTCGACGGTGAGGGCGAAGCCGGGGTGGAACGACTGCGTCCAGCGCAGCACGCCGTCGCCGGCGAGCAGCCGGCTGGCCTCGGCGCGCCGGCCGGCGAGGATCAGCTCACGGACGCGCGGCAGCAGGGCGGCCAGCTCGGGCGGCCGGGCGTCGCGGGTGCCGTTGGGCAGGACGAAGCGGTGGTGGTTGACGATGATGCGTTCGGCGTGCGGCCGGCCGTACACCATGATCCCGGCCTCGCCGTTGCCGGAGAGGAACGCGTCCTCCCAGCGGGCGGCGGGGGCGGTGTCGACGATGCGGTGCGCGGCGGGGGACGGCCCGCCCGTCACCGGCCGGCCCTCGCCGTCGGGGCGGGGGCGGCGGTGCTGTCGCGTACGGTCAGCCGGGGTGGCAGCAGGGTGACCTCCGGCACCGCCTCGCCGTCGAGCTTGCGCATCAGCAGCGAGACGGCCTGCGTGGCGATCTCCTCAGCGGGGACGGGCACGGCGGTGAGCATCGGGCTGGCCTGCTCGGCGAAGCGGTCAGGGCAGACGGCCACCACTGACACGTCCCGCGGCACCCGCCGGCCGAGGGCGGGCAGCGTGGCCAGCACCGGGTCCACGGCGGCCTCGTTCTGCACGATCAGCCCCGACACGTCCCGGTGGCGCTCCAGCAGGTCGGTGAGGCCGCGGCGCACGGCCACCGCCCCCTCCTCGCAGGGCAGCGCCAGCGCGTCGACGCCGTGCCCGGCGGCGGCCTCGACCACGCCCGCGCGGGTGCGGTGCGCGAAGCCGGTGCCCCGGTCGTAGACGGCGGCGGGCGCGCCGAGCAGGGCGACGCGCCGGTGCCCCAGCCCGGCCAGGTGCGCGACGCAGGCCCACCCGGCCCGGTGGAAGTCCAGGTCCACGCAGGTCAGGCCGGTGGCGTCGGCGGGCAGACCGATGAGCACGCTGGGCCGGGCCAGCTCCCGCAGCAGCGGCACCCGCGGGTCGTCCAGCTCCACGTCCATGACCAGGACGCCGTCGACCAGGGCGGTGGCGGCGACGCGCCGCAGGCCGGCGGGCCCCTCGTCGGAGGTGACCAGCAGCACGTCGTGGTCGAAGCGGCGGGCGGTGGTGACCACGGCCATGGCGAACTGCATCACCACGGGCACCTGCATCCCCGCGCGCAGCGGCAGGACCAGCGCGATCACGTTGGCCCGCCGGCTGGCCAGGGCCCGCGCGCCGGCGTGCGGGTGGTAGCCGAGCAGGCGGATGCTGGCCAGCACCCGGTTGCGGGTGACCTCGGAGATGGTGCGCTTGCCGCTGAGCACGTACGACACGGTGCTCACCGCGACCCCGGCGTGGCGGGCGACGTCGGCGATGGTCGGCTGCTCCGGCGACGTGCGCCCGCGCGACCCGCTCACCGCGCCCGCCCCGACGCCGGCACGGCCGCCCGGCCGTCGGTCGCCTCGTCGCCGCGTACGGCGAGGGCGCCGACCAGCCGCACGTCGCGCGCGGAGCGTCCGACGAGGACGGTGTGGGTGGCGTCCTCCACCACCCGGCGGCCCCGGGTCTCGTCCCACCAGCTCAGCTCGGCGGTACGCAGCCGCAGCCGGACCACCTGCCGCTGCCCCGGCGCGAGGCTGATCCGGGCGAAGTCCCGCAGCTGGCGCAGCGGCTGCTTGACGCGGGAGCGGCGCTGGCGCGTGTAGAGCTGCACCACCTCCTCGCCGGGCCGGTCGCCGGCATTGGTGACCTCGACGCTCACCTCGACCTCCTCGCCCGCGGTGGCCTCGGCGACGCTCAACCGCAGGCCGGCGTAGTCGAATCGGGTGTAGCTGAGCCCGTGGCCGAACGGGTACAGCGGATCGCCCCGGTGGTACAGGTAGGTCGCGTCGGAGCCGATCACGTCGTAGTCGAGCAGGTCGGGCAGCTCGGCGGCGTCGGCGTACCAGGTCTGGGTGAGTCGGCCGCCGGGCTCGGCGTCGCCCAGCAGCACGTCGCCCAGCGCGGTGCCGTGCTCCTGGCCGCCGTGCGCGGACCACAGCACCGCCGGCACGTGCGTGCCGGCCCCGCCGACGGCGTACGGGTAGCTGCTGGTCAGCACCAGCACGGTGCGCGGGTTGGCGGCGTGCACCGCCCGTAGCAGCGCCTCCTGGCCGGCGGGCAGGGCCAGGTCGACGCGGTCCTCGGTCTCCCGGCCGTTGACCATCGGGTGGTTGCCCAGCGCCACCACCGCCACGTCGGCGGCGGCGGCCAGGGCGGCGGCCTCGGCGGCCCCGTCGACCAGCAGTTCCACCGTGAACCGGGTCGCGTCGCCCGGGGTCGGGGCGTCGGCGCGCAGCCGCCCGTGCGCGTCGACGGCGACGTACCGGTCGGTGGCGAGGTGGTGCAGCAGCACCGTGCCGTCGAGGCCGTCGTGGAAGCGGAAGGTCTCGCGCACCACCCAGCCGCCCGGTCCCGGGCGGTCGTTGGCGAGCGCACCGGCCTCGTCGGCTCCGACGTGGCGGCCGTTGCCCGCGGCGCGCAGCGCCACCACGTCGCGTCCCCAGTCGAAGACGTCGAACCCGGTGGCGTCGGCGCCGACGGTCAGTGGGCCGCCGTCGGGGCTGTCGGGGCAACCGACGTACTTCCCGTCGACGCGCAGCGCGATCCGGTCGGTGCCGGGGTGGGTGGTGACCGTGGACAGCCGCTCGGCCAGTCCCTGGTACGCGGTCACCGCGTACGGCAGGGTGCCGCTGTACCAGTCGGTGTGCACGGCGTCGGCCAGCGGGCCGAGCACGGCCACCCGCAGCCCCGCGCCGGTCAGCGGGAGCAGCCCGTCGTTGCGCAGCAGCACGATCGACTGGCGGGCGGCCTCGCGGGCCAGGTCCCGGTGCGCGGGGCGGTCGGCGACGTCCGGCGCGACGCCGGCGAAGGGGTCGTCGCGCGGCGGGTCCAGGTCGCCGAGGCGGACCCGGACGGTGAGGATCCGCCGGGCGGCGCGGTCCACGTCGGACACGCTGATCAGCCCCCGGTCCAGCGCCTCGGTCAGCCGCGCGACGGTCGGGGCGCTGTCGGCGTCGTCCTCGGTGAAGCTGTCGATCCCGGCGCGCAGGGCGGCGGCGAAGCCGCTGACGTGGTCGGGCAGGTGGCCCTGCACCCCGGCGATGTTGGTCACCGCACCGGCGTCCCCGACCACCATCAGCTCCCCGGGCGCCCACCGGCGCAGCTCGTTCTCGATGAGCGGGCTCAAGTGCGCCGGCACCCCGTCGACCAGGTTGTAGGAGGCCATCACGGCGACGGCCGCGCCGGCGGCCAGCGGGGCGCGGAAGGCGGGCAGCTCGTACTCGTGCAGCACCCGGGGGGACAGGTCGCTGGAGGTGGTGGCCCGGTCGGTCTCGTTGTTGTAGGCGAGGAAGTGCTTGACCGTCGGCGCCGTACGCAGCCGGTCCGGGTGGTCGCCGCGCAGTCCCTGGGCGTACGCGGTGGCGAGCCGGCCGGTCAGCCACGGGTCCTCGGACCAGCCCTCCTCGTTGCGTCCCCAGCGGGGGTCGCGCAGCGGGTTGACCACCGGCGCCCAGACGTTGAGGCCGACCCGCTCGGGGTCGGCGTGGTGCTTGGCGCGCACCTCGTCGCCGACGGCGGCGCCGACGGCCCGGACCAGCTCGGGGTTCCAGCTGCTGGCGAGCCCGACCGCCTGCGGGAAGACGGTGGCCTTGCCGAGCCACGCCACCCCGTGCAGCGCCTCGGTGCCGGTGCGGAACGGGGGCAGGCCGAGCCGGGGCACGGGCGCCTGCCACTGGTGCAGCAGGCCGAGCTTCTCCGGCAGGGTGAGCCGGCCCAGCAGGTCGTCGACGAGGGCGTGCGGGGAGGGGGCGGGGTGCTCGGTCATGGTCGGTGTCGCCTTCCGTGGGTCCGCGTCGCGACCGTGTCGAAGCGCTTCGACGAACGGTGGCGCGAGCGGCGTCGCGGTGGAGGGTGGCGGTCGCCGGCCCGGAAGCGTTGAAGCGCTTCGACGACTGCGCGAGACATGCCGCCCCGGGTGCCCGAGCCACAGGGCGGCGGTTCGAGGTTGGCACTGCCGGGCCGCTGCGGTCAAGGCCCGGCGGCCCCGGGTCACGCCGCGGGAAGCCGGCCCGACTCGACGGCGGCGAGCGCGGCGGTGGCGCCACCGAGCGCGGTGGCCGCCGGGTCGAGGGTGGAGGCGTCGAGCAGGCAGCCGCCGGCGCCCGGGGCGTGGGTCCGCGCGGCGAACTCCGTCCGGGCCGCCGGCAGCAGCCACGGGGCCAGGGTCGCGAAGTGTCCGCCGACCACCACGGCCTCGGGGTTGAGCAGGTTGGCCAGGACGGACGCGGCGTGCCCGAGCCGGCAGCCGACGTCGGCCAGTCCCGCCAGGACGGTGGGGTCGTCCTGGCGGGCCAGCGCCTGGATCCGCTCGATCTCCGGCAGGAAGTCGGTGACCGGCCCGTCCTGCTGCGTGTCGGGCAGGAGGCGGCCGACCACCGCCGGCAACCCGGCGTACGCGGCCAGGCAGCCGCGCCGCCCGCACGCGCAGGCGGGACCGGCCGGGTCGAGCGTCAGGTGCCCGATCTCGCCGGCGAATCCCCGGCCGCCGCGCAGCAGCCGCCCGCCGGCGACGATCCCCGCGCCGACGGAGGCCCCGCCGGTGAGGTGGACCAGGTGGGCGGCCCCGGCGTACGCGCCGTGGCGGTGCTCGGCGAGGACGGCGAGGTTGGCGTCGGTGTCGACGTCGACGGTGAGGCCGGGCTCGCGCAGTGCGGCGCGCAGGTCGGCGGCGAGGGCGACGTCCCGCCAGCCCAGTGCGGTGGCCCGGGGGACGGCGCCGTCGGCGTCGACGAGGCCGGGCACGCCCACGGTCAGGCCCAGGACGCGGCGGTCCTGCCCGGTCAGCCGGGTGATCGCCCGCCGGGCCAGGGCCGCCAGCGCGCGGACCGTCTCGGCGGGGGAGGACGACGGCGCGGCGAAGGCACGCCGCCAGGTGAGCAGCCGGGTGCCGGCCAGGTCGACGGCGACCACCACCAGTTCGTCGGCGGCGATCTGCATGCCCAGGGCCGCGTACGGGGCGCCGTCGAGGACGAGCATGGTGGCGGGGCGCCCGACCCGGTTCTCGGTCAGCCCGGTCTCGCGCAGCAGCCGCCGCTCGATCAGCTCGCCGACCAGGCTGGACACCGTGGCCTTGTTCAACCCGGTGTGCGCCGCGATGTCGGCCCGGGAGCAGGGGGCGTGTCGGCGGACGTGCCGCAGCACGACGGCCCGGTTCGCCGTCCGGACGTCGCCGAGGTCGCTCGGCCGCGGTTCGTTGTGGCTGCTGATCACGATCTGTCCGCTCCCTGGGCGACGGTGCGCGATCCCGGTGGTGCCGCGCGCCCCATCATCGCGTACGTCGTCGGAGCCGCTGTCTTGTGGGACGGATCACCGTCGATTAGTTTGTTCGGCTAGAACCCCAACTAATTCTAGCCGGACACGCGCGGTCCGCGAAACCGCCACCGAAGACGAAGGGAGTGCGCCGTGAAGCCGTCCCTGCCGGGCGCATCCACCGACCGCCGGTCCCTGCTGCGCCTGCTCGGCATCGGCGCCGCCGCGACGATGGGCGGCACCACCCTGGCCGGTTGCAGCAAGGAGGCCGGGAGCAAGGGCAGCGCCACGAAGGCCGACGCCATCCGTTCGGTGCTGCCCACCCACAAGCCGGCCGAACTGCTCCCGCCGGACATCCCCGGCGAGGGGCCGATCCCCGACGGCTACCTCAGCTACCCGCGCAGCCTCGTCGACGCGGTCACCGAGCAGCCCGGCCGGGGCGGGCCGCCGATCCGCACCATGAGCCCGTGGTGGGGCCCCGCCCCGCCGACGGCGGGCCGCAACTCCTACCTCGCGGCGGTCAACGCCAGGCTGGGCGTCGAGGTGCACCCGAGCCTGCAGGACGGCACCACGTACGCCGACAAGCTCAACGCGATGCTCGGCGCCCGCGACGTGCCGGAGCTGCTCAGCGCCCCCAACTGGGAGGTCGACAAGGTCGCCCGGTTCTCCGACGCGGTCAAGGCGCTGTTCGAGGACCTCACCGACCACCTCAAGGGCGACGCCGCCGCGAAGTACCCCTACCTGGCCGCGCTGCCCACCGGCGCCTGGGAGTACTCGGTGTGGGGCGGGCGGCTGTACGCCGTGCCGTTCCCGACCGACGGGCCGTTCGGGTACGCCCTGTTCCACCGCGCCGACCTGCTCGCCCAGGCCGGCCTGGCGGCGCCGACGTCGCCGGAGGAACTGCACGAGTTCGGCCGCAGGGTCACCGACCCCGCCAAGGGGGTGTGGGCCTTCGGCAGCGTCTTCGAGATGGTGCAGCAGTTCTTCGGCTGCCAGCAGTACTGGCGCAAGAAGCCCGACGGCGGCCTGGAGCACAAGTTCGAGAACCCCGCCTTCGCCGCCGCCCTGGAGTTCACCGCCAAGCTGTTCGCCGACGGGCTCGTGCACCCCGACACCGTGGCCAGCAAGGGCGCCGACGAGAAGCAGCTGTTCAAGGCCGGCAAGATCCTGATGTACCAGGACGGCCTCGGCGCCTGGCAGGGCATGCAGGGCGAGCGGGTCAAGCAGCTGCCGAGCTTCGACATGCAGCCGCTGCCGGTCTTCGGCGTGGCCGGGGCGCAACCGGTCATCTGGGGCAGCGAGAAGCCCATCTTCTTCACCTTCCTCAAGAAGGGCCTCGGCGCCGAGCGCGTCGACGAGCTGCTGCGGGTGCTCAACTGGTGCGCCGCGCCCTTCGGCAGCCGCGAGTTCGAGCTGCGCGAGTACGGCGTGGAGGGCAAGCACTTCACCCGCTCGGCCGACGGCAGCCCCATCCCCACCGAGCTGGGCCGCAAGGAGCTGGGCGCGCAGTACACGCACATCGGCGGCCGGGTCCCGGTCAAGGTGCGCAGCGGGGACACCCCCGACTACGTGCGCGACTACCTGGGCTACTACCAGAAGAACATCGCCCGGATGGAGAAGGACCTGTTCGCCGGCATCAAGCTGGAACTGCCGGCCAACTGGTCGAAGATCATCCAGCCGACCGACGACAAGATCCGCGACATCCTCCGGGGCCGCCGCCCCGTCGGCGACCTGGACCAGGTCCGCAAGGAGTTCCTCGCCTCCGGAGGTGAGGAGGGGCGCGCGTTCCACGAGAAGGCGCTCGCCGACAACGGCCGATGAGCGGCCCGGGCACCGCCGGCGCGGTCGACGCGCCGGCGGCCACCGGCGAGGCCACAGCCGTTGGGCAGGACCCGGCCGCCGGCCGTACCCCGCCCGTGCGGCCCCGACGCACCCTGCGGGACCGGCTGCGCCGGGACTGGCCGCTGCTGGCCATGACGGCGCCGGCCGCCGCGCTGCTGCTGGTCTTCCACTACCTGCCGACGCTGGGCAACGTCATCGCCTTCCAGGACTACAACCCGTTCGTCGGCGACGACCCCGTCGAGGCGTTCTGGTACAGCGAGTGGATCGGCTTCGGCAACTTCGAGGCGCTCTTCGGCGACCCGCTGTTCTGGGACGCGGTCCGCAACACCCTCAGCATCACCGCGTTCCAGCTCGTCTTCTTCTTCCCGCTGCCGATCCTGCTGGCCGTCCTGCTCAACAGCCTGGTCTCCGGGCGGGTGCGCGGCTTCGTGCAGAGCGTGGTCTACCTGCCGCACTTCTTCAGCTGGGTGCTGGTGGTCACCTTCTTCGTGCAGATGCTCGGCGGGGCCGGGCTGCTGGCCCAGGAGATGCGCGAGGCCGGCATGCAGCCGTTCGACGTGATGACCGACCCGGACACCTTCATCGTGCTGGTCACCGCCGAGGCGGTGTGGAAGGACATCGGCTGGGGCGCCATCGTCTTCCTGGCCGCGCTGGCCGCGATCGACCCCAACCTGTACGAGGCGGCGGCGGCCGACGGGGCCGGGCGGTGGCGGCGGCTGTGGCACATCACCCTGCCGGGCCTGCGCCCGGTGATCGTGCTGCTGCTCATCATGCGGCTCGGCGACGCGCTGTCGGTCGGCTTCGAGCAGTTCATCCTGCAACGCGAGGCGGTCGGCCGGGAGGCCGCCGAGGTGCTGGACACGTTCGTCTACTACCAGGCCATCAGCACGCAGCAGTGGGGCCTCGGCGCCGCCGCCGGGCTGTTCAAGGCCGTGGTCGGGCTGGTGCTCATCCTCACCGCCAACAAGGTGGCGCACCGGCTCGGCGAGCAGGGGGTGTACGCAAAGACATGACCGCGCAGCTCAGTGGCGCCGGCCCGGTGCCGGCCCGCCCGAACCCCGACCCGCCGTCGCCGCGGCGGCGACGGTCCCGGCGACCCCCCTGGGAGGAGCCGCCCACGGTGCCGGGCACCGTGGCCAAGGGCGCCGTGCTCACGCTGCTCGTCGCGGCCGTGCTCGTGCCGCTGTGGGCGGTGCTGGTGACCAGCCTCGCCTCGCGGGACACGATCGACGCCGCCGGCGGAATGGTGATGGTGCCCCGCGAGATCGACCCGTCGGCGTACGTGACCATCTTCAGCGGCGGGCAGATCACCCAGGCGGTGTGGATCAGCACCCTCGTCACGGTGCTCGGCACCACCGTGAGCCTGGTGCTCACCGTCCTCGCCGCGTACGGGCTGTCCCGGCCCGGGTCGGTGGGGCACCGGGGTCTGCTCTTCTTCTTCCTGCTGACCTTCCTGATCTTTCCCGGCCTGGTGCCCAGCTACCTCGTGGTCACCGGCCTCGGGCTCAAGGACAGCATCTGGTCGCTGATCCTGCCCAGCGCGATCAGCGTGTTCAACCTGGTGGTGATCCGGGCGTTCTTCATGAACGTCCCCGGTGAGCTGCTCGACAGCGCCCGCATCGACGGCGCCGGGGAGTTCCACATCCTGGTGCGCATCGTGCTGCCGCTGTCCAAGGCGGTGATCGCCGTCGTCGGCCTCTTCTACGCCGTCGGCTACTGGAACGCCTACTTCAACGCGGTGCTCTACATCGACGACAATGACAAGTTCCCGATCCAGCGGGTGTTGCAGAGCTACATCCTCGCCGGGCAGTCGCCGAATGTGTCCGGGGCGGCGGTCAGCCTGCCCGGCGTGACCGCGTACCCGCCGACGCTGGCGGTGAAGATGGCGGTGGTGGTGGTGACCGTGATCCCCGCGGTGATCGTCTACCCGTTCGTGCAGCGGCACTTCACCAAGGGCGTCATCACCGGCGCGGTGAAGGGCTGAGCGGGCCCGTGCGGCGCCCGACCCGGCGCGGGTCGGGCGCCGCGGCGCGTCAGGCCGGGTCGGGCAGCCATCCGTCGAAGGGCGCCGGGGTCACCGGCTCGCCGTTGAGCAGCAGCCGGGCGGGGCAGTCCGCGCCGACGACGCTGACGTGCGTCACCCGCAGCGGCCCGTCGGTGTCCACGCGCAGGGTGTCGCCGTCGCGGACGGCCGCCACGACCGTGTCGCCGTCGACGTCGTGCAGCACCCTGCGGGCGTCGATCCCGCCCCAGCTCACCAGGGTCACGTCGCGGAACGGCCCGTCGCCCACCGTGTCGCCGGGGGCGACCACCGGCACGAGCGCGCCGTGCCGGACGTAGAGCGGCAGCCGGTGCGGCGGCACGTGGACCCGCAGGTGCCGCCCGCCGGGGTGCCGCTCGCCGGTGGCGGCGTCGACCCAGTCGTCGCCGACCGGCAGGTAGACGTCGCGCCGCCCGGACGGGTCGGTGACGGGGGCGACCAGCAGGTCGGTGCCGAGGCGGTACTGCAGGTCCGTCGTCCAGGCCGTCGGGTCGTCGGGGGTGTCCACCAGCAGCGCGCGCATCATCGGCGCCCCGCCGGCGGCCGACTGCACCGCCGCCGACCACAGGTACGGCATCAGCCGGTAGCGCAGCCGCAGGGCGGCCACCGCGTCGCGTTCGGTCTCGGCGGGGAAGTCCCACGGCAGCCGGCTGGTGGTGCCGTGCAGACGTACCAGCGGCGACAGCGCGCCGAACTGGGTCCAGCGGACGTACAGCTCCGGCGTCGGGGTGCCATGGAAACCGCCGGTGTCGTGGCTCCAGAACGGCACGCCGGACAGCCCGTGCGACAGCCCGCCGCGCAGGGTGCTGGCCAGCCCCGGCCAGGTGGCGTTGACGTCGCCGCTCCACTGGGCGCTGTGCCGCTGCCCGCCCAGGTACGACGAGCGGGCCCACACGGTGCGGTGCCCGGTCACCTCCTCGGTCACCTGGGCGACCACGTCGTTGAACAGCAGCGCGTACACGTTGTGCAGCTCGACGCCGGTCATCCCGTTGTGGGCGACGGCGTCGACGGGCACGCCCTCAGCGAAGTCGGTCTTGAACACCGCCACCCCCTGCTCCAGCAGAGGCCGCAGCAGCCCGGTGAACCACTCGACGGCCGCCGGGTTGGTGAAGTCCACGATGGCGCTGGCGGGGTGGCTGCCGTGCCAGACGTCGGCGACGTACGGGCTGCCGTCGGCGTGGCGCAGGAAGTACCCGGCCTCGGCCGCCTGCGCGTAGAGCGGGCTGTCGGTCATCAGGTACGGGTTCATCCAGAGGCAGACCCGGAACCCCCGCGCGGCGAGGGTACGCAGCATCGCGGCGGGGTCGGGGAACGCCTCGTCGTCCCACCGCAGGTCCGACCAGCGCCCGGCGACCTGCCAGTAGCAGTCCAGGTGCAGCACGTCGCAGGGGATGCCGCGCTCGCGCAGCAGGCGCCCCCGCTCGAGCACCCGCTCCTGCGAGTCGGGGAAGAAGCCGGAGGAGACCCAGGCCCCGAACGCCCACTTCGGCGGCAGGTACGGCCGGCCGGTGAGCCGGTCGAAGCGGTCGAGCACCTCGGCCGGGGTCGGGCCGGCCAGCACGTAGTAGTCGAGCAGGTCGTCGGGGACCAGGAACTGCACGCTGCTGTGGGTGGACTGGCAGACGTCGAACTGCACCGGCAGCCCGCTGTCGACCAGCACGCCGTAGCCGCGGTCCGACAGGTAGAACGGCACGTTCTTGTGGGAGCGGTCCGACTCGCCGCCGAAGGCGTCGAAGTTCCACATCAGCGGCCGCTGCCCCCGCTTGTCCAGCGGGGTGAACTTCTCGCCGAAGCCGACGAAGCGTTCGTCGCCGGGGGCGACGAAGCTCTCGTGCCAGGCGACGGGCGCGCCGTCGACGGTGGACCGGCCGAACGGCAGGGTGCGCCGCCGGCCGCTGATGTCGCGGGTGCCCGGGTCCTGGTCGAGCAGCAGCCGCCCGTCCGCGCCGAGGAAGCGCAGGTGCCACGGGTCCAGCCGGATCTCGGCGACCACCGCGCCGGCGTCGACCCGGACGCGGGCGTCGTCGACGGTGACGGTGGCCGGGTGGGTGCCGGGGCGCACCAGCGGCAGCGCCCGAGCGGAGCGGCTGCGGGCCTGCGGGTCGTCGGACAGGCGTACCCGGATCACCCCCTCGCCGGCGGCGTCGACGCGTACCACCATGCTCGCGCCGTCGGAGAGGGCGGCCTTGAACGTCACCCCGTGTGGGTCGGTCGCGACGACCTCGGCCCGACCGACGACGGCGGCACCCTCCTCGCCGGGGCCGCGCGCCGGCAGGTCGGGTGGGTCGGCCACGAAGGTCTCGTACGGGACCAACGGCGGTCGGTAGGGCATCGGCGTCTCCTCCGGGATGGTTCCGACGGTCCCGTCAGTTTCTTTGGCTTGCCAACTAACTGTCAACGACAACCTTCGCCGGGTCGGCGCGAGGTGGGCGTTGACAGGCGGAAACCTGATCAATATTTTGGATGCCTCCCCAACAAACTGGCGGTGGACGATGTGGGGTGACGGCGCGGGGCTGCGCTACGGCGGCGACTACAACCCCGAACAGTGGCCGGCCGAGGTGTGGCGCGAGGACGTCGCCCTCATGCGTCGCGCCCGGGTCAACCTGGTCACCGTCGGCGTGTTCGCCTGGTCGCGGCTCGAACCGGAGCCCGGCCGGTACACCTTCGACTGGCTGGACCGGGTGCTGGACCTGCTGCACCAGGGCGGCATCGGCGTCGCCCTGGCCACCCCGACGGCGTCGCCCCCGCCCTGGTTCTCGCTGGCGCACCCCGACGCGCTGCCGGTGACCGCCGACGGCGTCCGCCTGCACCACGGCAGCCGGGACACCTACTGCGCCGCCGCGCCCGCCTACCGGGCCGCCGCCCGGCGCATCGCCGCCGCCCTCGCCGACCGCTACGCCCACCACCCCGCGCTCGCGCTGTGGCACGTGCACAACGAGTACGGCACCACCTGCCACTGCGCGCACACCGCGCGGGCGTTCCGACGTTGGCTGGCCGAGCGGCACGGCGACCTCGACGCGCTCAACGCCGCCTGGGCCACCAGCTTCTGGAGCCAGCACTACACCGACTGGAGGCAGATCGACACGCCCCGCGCCACGCAGTACCTGGCCAACCCGGGGCACCTGCTGGACTTCCGCCGCTTCTGGTCGGACACCCTGCTCGCCGCGTACGTCGAGCAGCGCGACCTGCTGCGGACGGCCAACCCGGCGGTCCCGGTCACCACCAACCACGTCCTCGCCGACTGGGTGCCCGTCGACCACGCCCGCTGGGCCGCCGAGGTGGACGTGGTGGCGATCGACCACTACCCGGACGCGGTCGACGGCGGCGCCGAGGAACAGACCGCCCTCGCCGCCGACCTGGCCCGGGGCTGGGCCCGCCACGGCGCGGCCCACCGCACCGGCGACGGCGACCGGCCGGCGTCGTGGCTGCTGATGGAGAGCGCCCCCAACCAGATCCACAGCGGCGGGCGGATGCACGCCAAGGAACCCGGCCGGATGATCCGGCACAGCCTCTCCCACGTCGCCCGAGGCTCGCGGGGCGCCATGTTCTTCCAGTGGCGGGCCCCGGCGGGCGGGGCGGAACGCTTCCACTCCGCGCTGGTGCCGCACGCCGGCCCCGACACCCGCGTGTTCCGGGAGGCCGTCGACCTCGGCGCGACGCTGGAGCGGATCTCGGAGGTCGACGACGGCACGGTCGACGCCGCCGTCGCCATCGCCTGGGACGCCGCCAGCGGCTGGGCCCTGGGCCACCCGGGGATGCCGTCGCCGCACCTGCGCCACGGCGACGAGGTGGCCGCGGCGCACCGGGCGCTGTGGCACGCCGGGTTCGGCACCGACGTGGTGCTGCCCGGCGACCGGATCGACGGGTACCGGCTGCTGGTGCTGCCCGCCCTCTACCTGGCCTCCGACGCCACCGCCGACTGGGTGGGCGGGTACGTCCACGGCGGCGGTCACCTGCTGGTGACCTGGCTCAGCGGAGTCGCCGACGAGCACGCCTGGGTCCGGCTCGGCGGTCACCCCGGGGCGTTCCGCGACGTGCTGGGCGTGCGCGTCGAGGAGTTCCACCCGCTCGCCGACGGCGAGACGGTGCCCCTGTCCGACGGCGGGACCGGTCGCCTCTGGGCCGAGACGGTACGCCTCGCCGGCGCGGAGCCGGTGACCTCGTACGCCGGTGGCGCGCTCGCCGGGCTGCCGGCGGTCACCCGGCACCGCAGCGGCGCCGGCACGGCCTGGTACCTGTCCACCCGGCCCGACGACGGCACCTACCGCCGGCTGGTGACGGACGCGGCGCGGGCGGCCGGCGCGGCACCCGTCTGCCCGGCGGCGCCGGCCGGGGTCGAGGCGGTCCGGCGACGCGCCGCCGGGGCGAGCTGGCTGTTCCTGCTCAACCACACCGACCGGCCGCAGCGGGTCCCGGCGGCCGGGGTCGACCTGCTCACCGGCGCGACGGCCGCCACGGAGGTGCACCTGTCCGCCGGGGGCGCCGCCGTGCTCCGGGAGAACTGATGCCGCCGGCCGCCGTGGCGTCCCGGATCGCGCCGACGGCTGACCCGCCGCCCGGCGAACCCCCGATGCCGCTCGCCGCCGGCGTCCGGCCCGCGGGCTGCCGGCGCGCCGTCGCCGGCGGGCTCGCGGTCAGGGCATGGCGACGGCGGCGCGCGACCGGTCGGCGGCGATGCGCACCGCCAGCCCCGCCAGCACCGTGCCCATCACCAGGCGCTGCACCCGCAGCCACAGCGGCCGGCGGGCGAAGAACCCGGCGAGCGCGCCGGCGCTGAGCACGATCAGCGCGTTCACCGTCAGCGCCACCGCGATCTGGGTCAGCCCCAGCAGCAGGCTCTGCGCGGCCACGTGGCCACGGGCCGGGTCGATGAACTGCGGCAGCAGCGACACGTAGAGAATCGCGATCTTGGGGTTCAGCAGGTTGGTGACCAGGCCCATGGTGAACAGCCGCCGGGCCGGGTCCGGCGGCAGCGGCGCCGGGGCGAACGGCGACTGCCCGCCCGGTCGCAGCGCCTGCCACGCCAGCCACAGCAGGTACGCCGCGCCGGCCAGCTTGACCGCCGTGTACAGGGCGGGCACCAGCACGAACACCGTCGCGATGCCGGCGACCGCGGCGGCCAGGTAGACACCGAATCCGGCGGCGACGCCGAGCAGCGACACCAGCCCCGCCCGCCGGCCCTGCGTCACCGACCGGGACACCAGATAGACCATGTTCGGGCCGGGGGTCAACACCATCCCCAGCGCCACCAGCGCGATGCCCACCAACGCACCCGTACCGACCATGCCGCGTCCCCCCGTTGCACCCGACTCGCGCCGACCCTACGCCGTACGCCACCGCGCCGCCGACCCGTTTCGGCGTGCCGCGCGCCGCCCGCCCGCCCCCACCGCCGACGCGGCGACGGGCACACTGTGCCGATGCTGCACGCCCCGGCCACCCCGACCCTGCCGGAACTCCTGCTGCGCCCGTGGCGCGACGACGACGCCGACGCCCTGATCGCCGCGTACCGCGACCCGGTACTGCGGCGCTGGACCCGGGCGCCGGTGACCACGGCCGCCGAGGCGCGCCGGTTCCTGGCCGCGGCACACCGGGACTGGGACGACGGCAACCGGTTCTGCTTCGCCGTGCTGGAGCCGCACCCGGTCGGCGAGACCCTGGTGGCGCAGGTGGTCCTCAAGAACGTCACCGAGGGCGGCGGGGACGCCGAGGTCGGCTACTGGACCGCCGCGCCCGCGCGGGGCAGGGGCATCGCCCCGCACGCCCTGACCGCGGTCACCGACTGGGCGTTCGCCCGGTTCGCCGGCCTGCGGCGGTTGGACCTGCTGCACCAGGTCGACAACCCCGCGTCCTGCCGCGTCGCGGAGAAGGCCGGCTACCTCTTCCAGGAGGTGCTGCCGGCCCGACCGCCGTTCCCCCGCGACGGCCACCGGCACGCCCGGGAATGCCCGGCCCGGTCGGGGCGCTGACTTCTCCCGGCGGCCACGGCGCGGTGGCCGCGTTACCGTGGGGCCGGGGGAGGTGTCGGCAGGTGGACAGCTGGGAAGCGACGGTCGAGGCGCGCATCCGCGCGGCGCAGGAGCAGGGGGAGTTCGACAACCTGCCCGGCATGGGCAAGCCCATCCCCGGTCGCGGCCAGCCCTACGACGAGTCGTGGTGGATCAAGAGCTTCCTGGAGCGGGAGAAGCTCCCCACCGATCTGCTACTGCCGACGCCACTGCAACTGCGCCGCCGCATCGAACAGGTACCCGACGAGGTGCGGGACCTGCCGACCGAGGAGTCCGTGCGCGCGTTCGTCGCCGACCTCAACGCCCAGATCCTCTCCTGGCTGCGTACGCCCACCGGCCCCCGGGTCGCGGTGCGCCCGGTCAACGCCGACGAGGTGGTCCGCCGCTGGCGGACCGAGCGGGAGGCCACCGCCGCCGCCACCCCGCCCCCGGCGCCGCCGGCCGCACCGCGCCGGCGGGGCTGGCGACCGCCCTGGCGTCGTCGGGCGGCGTAGCCGCCGTCAGTGCACCGCCGCCCGCCACGACCAGGACGTACGCCGGGCGCGGCCGGGCAGCTCGCCACGGCCGGTCAACCACCGCAGCACCTGCGGCGCCGGCCCGGCGGGCGCGTCCGGAAACAGCCGCCGCACCACGGCGGCGCTGAGCCGCTGCGGCGGCTGCCAGGGCACCCCGAGCCCGCGGGCGATGTCGTCGGTGTGCAGCAACGTCTCCGCCACCCCCATCGCCGCGAAGCCCGCCGGGTCGCAGGGACCGTAGTGCCACGCCCGCGTGTCCGGCCCGGCGGCGTCGACGGCCGCCCGCAGTAGGCCACCGCAGGCGACGACGACCCGCAGCACCTCGGCCGGGCCGGCGGCGGGGGAGACGACCAGGTCGAACGGCAGATAGCCGTCGTCGGGACGCCCACTGACCTGACCGGCGTACGCCAGCAGGTCGTGCGCGACGTGCGCGGCGGTGGTCCAGCAGCTCCACTCCAGCCCGCCGGCCGGCACGCCCCAGTCCCGCCCGGTGTGCGGGCCGAGAACGGCGGTCATCTCGGTCACCGCGCGGTCCACGTCGACGCCGGTCAGCTCGGGCATCTCCCGACCGTGCCATCGCACCACGGCTGCGGCAACCGGATGACGCTTGCCCGCCGTGACCCCTCGGCACTAGGGTCGGATCCGTGACTGCCGGGTCGGCCATGGGCCACGAGCGGACAGGGCACCCGGCCGCCAGGTGAGCCGGGGGCGGGCCCGCGGCCCGCCGACGCCCCGCACCTGCCGGTGTCGACGCCACGTCCACCGCGCCACGCTTGCCTCACCGTCCACGCCGGCCGTCCGCCGGCGTATCCGCATCCTCGCCGCCACCGGTCGCCGGGCGGGCGATCCACCGTGGCCGCACCCTCCTGCCCGAGCAGAGAGCAGAGCATTGCCCAACGACTTCAACCAGCAGATCATCGACGAGTTCCGCGCCAACTCCGGCCGGGTCGGCGGCCCCTTCGAGGGGGCCCGGCTGATCCTGCTCACCACCACCGGGGCCCGCTCCGGCGCCCCGCACACCACCCCGGTCGGCTACCTGCCCGACGGCGAGGAACGCATCCTCGTCATCGCCTCGGCCGGGGGCGGTCCGAAGCACCCGGACTGGTACCACAACCTGCTCGCCGACCCGCTCGCCACCGTCGAGGACGGGGTCTTCACCTACCAGGCCCGCGCGGTCGTGCTGACCGGCGCCGAACGCGACGAGATCTTCGCCCGGGCCGTGGAGGCCGACCCCGGGTGGGCCGCGTACCAGGCGAAGACGACACGGGTGATCCCCGTGGTGGCCCTGCACCAGGTGGCGGGCGGGCCACCGGAGGCGGCGTCCTGGGGCGCGGCGCTCAAGTTGGTCCACGACGCGTTCCGTCGGGAGCTGGCGTTGATCCGCGACGAGGTCGCCCGTTCCGGTCCGGGCCTGGGCGCGCAGTTGCGGGTCAACTGCCTGACCTTCTGCCATGGCCTGCACCACCATCACCGCAACGAGGACGACGGCATGCTCGCCAGGCTGGAGGGGCAACGTCCGGACCTCGCCCCGACGCTGGCACGGCTGCGCGAGGAACACCGTCGCATCGCGGCGCTCGTCGAACGCCTCCAGCAGGTAGTCGCTGACCCCGACGCCGACCCGGCCCAGGCCCGCCGGGAGGTCGAGCGTCTCACCACCGAACTGGAGGCCCACCTGACGTACGAGGAGGAGCAGCTCATCCCCGTCCTCGACGGCACCGGCTGACGGCGGCGCCCGCGACCGGATCCGGCGCGAGCCGGCCCCGGTCGCGGGCGGAGCCCGGCGCGGCTGGTGGTACCCCGATTTGAGGGTTCACGACGCACATCTGGTGGAAATCGGGCGTAAGCCTCAAGAAGCACTTCAATGAAAAACTTGAGGCATGGACGTTGAGGACATGAAGCGGTACGTCCGCGAGACCTTCGACGGCGTGAACGCCGTGGAGGCGAACGGGGACACCTTCTACATCTACGACCCGGGTCGGGACCTGCCCGCCGAGCGACAGCTGCCGTTCGCGACGATCGTGACCGGCGACCACTACGACGACGCGTCCGCCCTGGACAGACCGGGTGCGTGGCGGCTCAACATCGGGTTGACCCGCTCGGCGTACGGGGCGCTGTTCGCGCAGCGGCACGGGCCGGACGTCGACCACACGGTGCCGGACGCCGTGCTGCCGCATCCGGTCTACGCGCCGCAGCACTGGGTGTGTGTCGTGAACCCCGGCGAGGCGAGCGTGGACACGGTGCGGCAACTACTGGCCGAGGCGTACGACTTCGCGGCCCGCAAGCACGCCAACCAGCGGTCCCGGCGGTCCTCGTCCTGACATGCGTGACGGCCGGCGCGTCCCACGGGCCGGCCGTCACACCTCGGGGTTAGCGTCGGCAGGTCTGCCGTCGGGCAGGCCCGCCGAGACGAGGGGACACCGCCTGATGTCGCGCAACACCCAGACCGTCGAGACCTACCTGGACGGCTTCCGGAAGAACGACCACGCGCAGATCCTGTCCTGCCTCACCGACGACATCGAGTGGACGGTGTTCGGCGCCTTCCAGCTCAAGGGCAAGCAGGCGTACGACGCCGCGATCGAGGGGCCGGGTTTCGTGCCGCCGCCCCACCTGGCGGTCGTACGCATGGTGGAGCAGGGCGACACCGTCATGGCGGAGCTCGTCGGCTCGGTGCGACGCGACACCGGCGAGGAGATGCGCATGTCGATGGCCGAGGTGTTCGTCCTGCGCGACGGCAAGATCGCCGAGCGGCGCGCCTGGGTCATCGAGTTGAAGGAGAACGACCACCGCTGACCGGCGAGAGGTCAGCCGGGCTTGATCTGGCCGAGCTGCACGAGCAGCTGCACCCCTCGGTACACCTCGACCATGTCCCGGCCGGTGAACGTCACCGTACGCGCGCCGGGGGCGCGGGCGAAACCAGGCACCAGCGTCGCCTGGTCCACGGTCGTCGGGCTGTACAGATCGACCTCGACGTCGACGGGCCCGGCGAGGACCAGCGGCGGCACCTCCGCGCGCCGTCCCACCGCCGTCGCGGCTGCCCGCCGAAGGCGGTCCTGGGCCTCCCCGGGGTGCAGCGTCACCGCAGCCGCCTGGCCCAGCGCGCGCTTGACCTCGACGGCCACCGCATCGGGGACCATGTCGCGCAGCTCGGCGCACGCGACGTCGTCGCCACTGATCAGCACCACCGGAACACCGAAGTGACCCGCCACTGCGGTGTTCATGCCGATCTCGCCCGTCGGCCGTCCGTTGAGTCGTACGTCGAGCACCGCGTCGCTCATGGTGTGGGCCAGCACCGCCGGTCCCGCACCGGCGCGCGCGTGGTACCCGACGAGCAGCAGCGCGTCAACGCCCATCTCGAGCCCCGCGACCATGCTCAGGGGGCGGGGCTTGCCGCGGACGAGTCGCGCCCGGCGGTCGAGTTCCTCGGGCAGGAGGTTGCGGAAAGGCCCGTGCGCGTCCGCCACCAGCACGTCCGCGGCCGGCTCCGCGTCGAGCACGCCAAGGACGGCCGCGTTCACCTCGGCCGTCATCAGCCTGCGGGAGCGCTCGTAGTCGTAGCCACCCGGATTCGTCTCGGTCGGGTGGACGATTCCCGAGATTCCCTCCATGTCGGCCGAGACCAGCACTCTGGGTTCCGTCGTCATCACCTCACCGTACCGACGCCGATCACGGTGCTCGTGCGGCCGCAGCGGTCAGCTCTGCTGGTAGTTCACCGCCGCGATGCCGCAGGGCGCGTGCAGGTGCAGGTAGTAGGCGCCCTCACCGAAGCCCACGTCGGCTCCGCCGACCAGGCCGAGATAGTCCATCGGCTGCCGGCAGGCGGGGCAGTCGACGTGCTCGGCGTCCTGGATCCAGTCGGGATGGCCGCCCAGGGTGGAGCCGCCTTCGTCCCACGCGCTGGCCTCGAACGATGAGGTCCGGCGGGGGCCGACAGCCGGAAGCACGGCCGGCGGGTCCTCCGGCTCGATGGTGACCGGCGCGTAGTCCGGGCGGCAGTTGCCCGCCCACCAGACGGCGTCGCCGTCGGGCGTGACCTCGCAGCACAGCGTCGTGTAGCAGGCGCAGAGGTGGCAGGTCACGATCCTCAGCCGGCCGGCCCAGCCGGTGTGGGCCAGGACCTCACCCACCTCCGGGGTGTCGGTGTCGAGGTCGGCGATGGTCCACAGCGGGGAGGCGCACCACGGGCAGGCAGGGCCGTCGACGGGCCTTGGCACCTCGATCGGAGTCAACCGGTACGCCGTAGGCGCGCACAGCTCCCGGCGGCTGCCGTCGGGAGCGACCGTCCAACCGGCCTGGTGGGCGTAGTCCAGCGCCCCGACGTGCAGTCTGTCCGCACCGGCCGGCGGCTGTTCCTGCCATCTCCGCAGGGCCTGCTCGGCGCGCGGGTCGGAGGCGTGCGCGAGGATGAGCAACAGATGGTTGAGCCGGTGCGGCGCCCGGCCGGCGTTGACGTCGTCGATGATCCGGCGGACCACGTCTCCGGTCGCGCCGCGATACAAGGTCGGCGGCCAGAGTACGCCGGCGTCGAGCAGTTGACCCAGGTGTCCGACGAGGCGTGCCGGCTCGGCGGCGGCGATCTCGATCAGTTCCTCGAGCGCGGCGTCGTCGCCGGCTCCGGCCGCCCGGACCAGTTCCTCGATCATGGCAGCATGGTAGCCAGGCGGTCCGTCGACCAGGCGTGGTGACCATCGGGCCGCCGCAGGTCGGGTTCAGGTCCTCCAGCCGACCCACTGCCTACGCGGGCAATCCCCGGCTCAGCGGTTGTCGCCGCTGCCACCCAGTACGCCACGGCCCTGGCGGCTGGCCAGCTTGGCCAGGTTGCCGGTCGCGATGTCGTCCAGCGTGAGATCGAGGTAGTCGGCAAGTACCGCCACGTACCAGAGGACGTCACCGAGTTCCTTGGCGATGTCGGCCCGGTCGATGCGTGACTCGTCGCTGTCGAGGTCCCGGACCCACTTCTTGAACTTCTCGGCGATCTCACCAGACTCGCCGACCAGTCCGAGTACGAGGTGGAGCAGTTCGTTCTTCTTGTCACGCGGGGCGGCCGTGCGAAGGGCCCCGCGCTGGTACTCGTCCAGGTCCATGGCGGACCAGTATGGACGAGCCGCTCCCACTCGCCCAGCCGGCTCACCCGACGACCGCGGCAAGGCGCTGCCTCAGCGCCCTGAGACGAGACGGGCGCCCTCCTCGCCGATTATTGGATTACCGG
This sequence comes from Micromonospora sp. DT178, assembly GCF_049841695.1. NCBI lineage: Bacteria > Bacillati > Actinomycetota > Actinomycetes > Micromonosporales > Micromonosporaceae > Micromonospora > Micromonospora sp. DT178. The sequence continues at coordinate 98,873 of NZ_JBNCKV010000011.1, read as the reverse complement.
TAATGACAAACCAATAAAGAGCCTGCACGAAAGCCGCAAATCGGCCGCACATCATAATGACTGTTATGGGCGGCTGCTCGGCTGGGTGCGAGAGCCTGGATCAAAGTGCTGTTGGTGGATAACCGTGGAGAGCCAGACGGCGTCGACGCTGCCGTCGTCGAGCGGGATGCGCTCGGCGTCGCCAGGCACGACAGGCGGGGTTCACCGAGCGGGCGCGCATCGCCTCGGAGGGCTCAACCGCGATGACCTCAATGCGGTCGTACAGGCAGTGAAGGCTTGCGCCCACATTCCGGTGCCGGAGCCCAGGTCGAGCACCCGCACCCCGGCACGGGGATCGAGGCGCCGCGTCACGGCCTCCCGCCAAGCGGAGAGTCCGTCGTCGGTGAGGTGACGGGTCGCCTCTAACGCCGCGGCGTCCGCGTTGTCGTACGCGATTCGAGCCAGGCCGATGACCCAGCCGCCTGTGCGCACGAGCAAGCAAGGGGGTACAGCGGTGTGACGAACCGCCCACGCTGAAGGGCTACCGGTCGGACGCGGCTTACGTAGGGTCGGGCCATGGGCGCGGATTCTGAACTACGGCGCTGGCTACGGCAGCGTGGAGCCGAGACGATCCAGCACCCCGGCGGCACTCTCTACGCCCACCTGTGCCGACTGCACGACCGCCTCGCTGAGCTGGGGTGTGGCGTTGACGCGCAACTGGCCGGTCTCGCGCACGCCGTCTACGGCACGGACGGCTTCTATGTGACGCTGCTCGACCGGACCGATCGAGCCACGCTCCGAAACCTCATCGGCGACGATGCTGAAGCCCTGGTTTACCTGTACGGGGCCTGCGACCGCAGGCGGACCTGGCGAGAGCTGGCGACAACCGGTGAGGTCGTCGACCGCTTCACCGATCAGACGTGGCACCTGAGCCCGGGCCAGATGCGACCCTTTGTGGATCTCAGCATCGTTAACGAGTTGGACATCGTCGAGCAAGACCCGCTTACCGCGGACAAGTACGGCGCATACTTCCGCTCCCTGTTCGCCGCCTGGGCACCGATCGCTTCCCCACAGGTCACCAGTGAAGCGCAGCGACTCCTCAGCGAAGGTAGCCGAAGCACTTCGGCGAGGCCCCAGGATTGACGGTCCTCACCGGCGCTACAAACCACAGCCGGTTCACCGAGGCCAGCAAGATGGTGCCGTTGGTCTGGATAGCGTCACGGCTGCCCGTCCCAGCCCTCCGTCATGTCGAAGACCCGGCGGCCGACGATTGTCGCCCCGATCTGGTCCCAGTACGGCCGGGTGTAGTCGTAGGACGTCTGCGACACCTTCAACTCGCCGCTCTCGTCCAACGGCACGTCACCGCTGGACAACGGACGCATCGGCGGTGAGGCCTACCGCTCGGCGATGCCGAGCGTGTGCCTCACGGAAGCACTCGCCGAGGCGCCGCTGTCACCCAGTCGTGCCGTCCAGTCCCACACGATGTGCCGCACCCGCGGGCTGACAACCTGGCTGCTGCCGGCGCCGGCAGCGGTCATCGGTGATCTCCCGCGATCGGACTGGTCGTCGCAGTCGAGCGACACGAGAACGCCTGGAGATAGTCGTCGATCTCAGCCAGCACGGCGGCCTTGTCCGCAGCGGCGAGAAACGAGTACCGCACGGCCTGGCGGGCCAACTCGGCGACGCCGCGCCCGTCGAGGTCGAGCAGATCTGCGGCCACCTGGTATTCCCTGTTCAGGGTGGTGGAGAACATGGGCGGGTCGTCGGAGTTGACGGTGACCGGCACACCGGCGGCCACCAACTGCGGCAGTGGATGCTCGGCCAGCGACGGCACCGAGCGGGTACAGGCGTTGGAGGTCGGGCACACCTCCAGGGCGATGTCGTGCTCGCGCAGGTAAGCCATCAACTCGGGGTCACGGGCGGCGGCTATGCCGTGGCCGATGCGTTCCGCGCCGAGATGGCGTACCGCATCCCACACGGTCTGCGGGCCGGTCGACTCACCGGCGTGCGGAACGCTGCGCAACCCGGCGGCCCGCGCGGCGGCGAAGTGCCCGGCGTACCGGGCGCGGGGGATTCCGGACTCCGGGCCGCCCAGCCCGAAGCTGACCAGCCCGTCCGGGCGCTGCTTGAGCGCCACCTCCAGGGTGACGTCGGCGCCGGTCATCGTGGGCTCGCCCGGGATGTCGAAGCACCAGCGCAGCTGGATACCGTGGTCGCGGGCGGCCCGCAGCCGTGCGTCCTCCACCGCCTCGCAGTACGCCTCGGCCGGGATACCACGCACGATCGAGGAGTACGGGGTCAGCGTCAGCTCGGCGTACCGCACCGACTGGGCGGCCAGGCCGGCACCGATGTCGTAGGTGAGTGTGGCCAGGTCCTCGGCGTCGCGGATCAGGTCCACCACCGACAGGTACACCTCGACGAAGTGCGCGAAGTCAGTGAACGTGAAGTACTCGGCCAGCAGCGCCGAGTCGGCCGGCACCGCAGTGGTCCCGGCGTGCCGTTCGGCCAGCCGAGCCACGGTCTGCGGTGTTGCCGACCCGACGTGGTGAACGTGCAGTTCCACCTTGGGCAGGCCGGCGATGAAGTCAGTCAGGTCCGTTGCCATATGCACAACCCTCACCGTGCGGGTGATCCGCCGGAAGGACGGCAACCTCCCAGCGGGAGGCGCCCTTGGGCCAAGGAACGGGCCGAGCGTGGCGGATAGTCATCCGTCGCAGCGCCTCTCGACCCTCATCGGCACGCTAACAAGGCCGCTCGGTGACGACAACCCTCCGCGACGCGCCAAGATCGCCCTTGGCGGGTCTCTCCCGAACATCGGTCCCCGAGCGCCTACCCTGGCAGTGCCGCGCCTGGGGTACGGGTGCCGGACGGCGAACGGTCGGTCGTCGTGGCGAGCGCTGCGACCCGTTGTGAGAAGGAGAGCCGAAGTGGTCGCGCAACGGCTGCGGGTCGCCGCGTACGGCGTGTGTCTGCGGGACGGACATCTGCTGCTTGCCCGGTACGTGTCGCCCGACGGATCCCAGCGACACTGGACGCTGCCCGGCGGGAGGGTCGAGCACGCCGAGGATCCGTTCGACGCGGTCGTCCGCGAGGTGGCCGAGGAGACGGGCTACCATGTTCAGGTCGAGCGGTTGCTCGGTGTGGACTCGCGGGCGAGGCACGTCGAGTGGGGCGGCCCCGACGGCGCCGAGTTGCACAGCGTGGGCGTCTTCTATGAAGTAAGCGTCACCGGCGGCGAGCTTCGTGATGAGACGGGTGGTTCGACCGACCTGGCGCGGTGGATCCCGATGACGCGGGTCAGCGCCCTGGACCGCTCCGTCGTCATCGACGTCGGGCTCGAGTTGCACCGTCGGGCGCCGCTCACCGGGCACGTGGAGCCGATCGAGGTCACGGGACCGCTGCGGCACTGACCGCGGCCGTGCCGAGGAATCCGCCGGACTGCCGCGACCACAGGTCCGCGTAGAGCCCGCCGCGTTCCAGCAGCTCCGCGTGGGTGCCCTGCTCGGCGGTCCGGCCGGCGTCGAGGACCACGATCCGGTCCATGCGGGCGATGGTGGAGAGCCGGTGGGCGATCGCGATCACCGTACGGCCGGTCATCACCTCGCTGAGGGTGTCGTGGATGGCGGCCTCCGCCTCGGAGTCGAGCGCGGACGTGGCCTCGTCCAGGACCAGGATCGGCGCGTCGCGGTAGAACGCGCGGGCCAGCGCGATCCGCTGCCGCTGGCCACCGGACAGGCGTACGCCGCGTTCGCCGACATGTGCGTCCAGGCCGGTCCGGCCGTCCGCGTCCCTGAGCGTGGCGACGAACCGGTCGGCGGACGCCCGGCGTAGCGCTGCTTCGATCCGCGCGTCGTCGGCGTCACCGGGTCCGGCGATGTTCTCCCGGACCGAGCGGTGCAGCAGGGTGGCCTCCTGGGCGACCATGGCGATCTGGCCGCGCAGGCTCTCCTGCGTCACGTGGGTGACGTCGGTGCCGTCGATCATGATCGTGCCGGACTCCGCGTCGTGGAACCGCAGCAGCAGACCCACCAGGGTGGACTTGCCCGCACCCGACCTGCCGACGATGCCGACGCGTTCACCGGCGGCGACGTCGAGGCTGAGCCGGTCGAGCCCGCCCTCGCTACGGCCGTAGTGGTGGCTGACCTGTGCGAAGGTGATCGCTCCACCCCGTACCCGCAGCTCGGTCGCCCCGGGTCTGTCCGGGACCGCGAGCGGTTGCGCGACGGTCCGCAGGGCCCGCCGCAGCGCGCCGACGGACCCGAACAGCGACGACACGGCGTCCAGGAGCCACTCCGCCATCGCGGTGATCCGGAAGCTGAGCGCCAGCGCGGCCGCGACGAGACCCAGGGGCGCGGCATCGGCACGCCACAGCGCGATCCCGTATCCGACGAGTCCGACGAGCAGCGCGCTGCTCAGCGCCATCATGGTGCCGTTGATCGTCACCTCGACCCGCTGCAGGTCCAGGTGCGCGCGCCGGGACAGCGCGAACACCCGGCGGTCGTGCTCGGTGCGGGTGTCCCGGCCGCCGAGCAACGCGAGCGTGTCGACGTTGCCGTACGAGTCGACGAGCAGGCCGGTCAGCGTGGACTCCGCGTCCTGCAGGCGCTCCGACGCGCGCCGGTAGCGCGGCACCACCCACCGCATGAGCATCGCGTACGCCAGGATCCAGGCGCCCAGCGGAAGCAGCAGGCGCACGTCGATCGTGGACATCAGCCACACCGAGCCGGCTGTGTAGGCGATCACGAACACCAGCGTGTGCACGACCGAGTACGCGGCGGTGCTGGCGGCATCGCCACCGTCGCGGACCGAGGTGGCGATGCGTCCGGCGAGGTCGTCGCGGAACCAGCCGACGGACTGCCGGGACACGTGCCGGTGTGCCCGCCAGCGGGCGAGGGGGCGGGCGTTGGCGCGGAACGCGATGTCGTCCAGCGCCTCGCCGACCACGTGGATCAGCGGCCTGACCAGCAGCACGAACAGGGCGACGGTGAGCAGCTCGGTGCCGTGGTCGGCCCAGAGCCGCTGCGGGCTCGCGGCGGCGAGCGTGTCGACGAGGCGTCCGGCGTACCCGATGAGCCAGACCTCGATGGCGGCCGCCAGGACGGTGGTGGCGACGGCCGCCGTCACGACCGGTCGTAGCGGTCGCAGCTCCTCCAGGAGGAACCGCCGGGCGCCGGCGGCCGGGGTGCGGTCGTCGCCGGTCGGGAAGGGATCAACAGGGTTTTCGAACAGACCGAACACGAAGTGCCTTTCCGGCGGGGGAGACGGACGGGGAGCCGGGGAAACAGCCGGACGTCCTCATGATCGATCTCCTCTTCGTGTCGGGTGGGTGTCCTCGCGAGGCTAGGCGACATCGCGGGGTGCCGCCTTCCATTTAGCGGCGGGGGCCGCCGAAGGGCCCCCGGGTCAGGGCGCCTCGGTGCGGGTGCGGCGGGCGTAGGCGCGGGCCGCGCGGGCGCGATCGCCGCAGCGGACCGAGCACCAGTGCCGGCGGGCGTGGGTGCGCAGCAGGTAGCGGGTGCAGGGGGCGGAGCCGCAGGCGGCGAGGCGGTCGGCGTGGGGGCCGCTGAGCAGGTCGGCCGCGTCGGCGGCCAGGACCGCCATGGCGTGGTCGACGATCTGCGTGACGGGGTGCGCCGGGGCGCGGTGCAGGCCGCGTGCCTCGTCCCAGTGCAGCAGGTCGGCGGCGGGAGCCGTGGTCAGGGCGTCGTTGACCGCGCGCAGGGCGCCGACGGGGGCGGGTCGCGCGTCGATCCGGGAGGCGATCAGGGCTCGGATCTGATCGCGCAGCGCGCGCAACCGCTGCGCGCACACCTCCCGCAGCTCCGCCTCGGGCGGGGCGAGGTGGCGTTCGGCCAGCCACCGCGTGGCGGCCTCGGGGGTGCCGAGGAGATCCAGGGACTGGCCGCCGGGCAGCGTCGGGGCGCTGTTGGCGAAGTCCAGCGCGACGTGCCGCTCCGCTCCCGGCGCCGGTAGCAGCGCGGCGGGGCCGGTGGCCTCGGTGGTCGCGGACTCCGTCACGGTTCTCATGGTACATCTTGCATTTATCCGTGAGAGTCGATTACGGTTCCTCACGGCAAAGCTATTCCCCAACCGTGAGGAACCGTGGTGACCGACACCAGCACGACGACCGTCCCCGTCCGCGTCTTCGGCGGCCCGACCGCCCTCATCGAGTACGGCGGGCTCAGGTTCCTGACCGACCCGACCTTCGACGCCCCCGGCGACTATCCCCTGGGCCCCGGCATGGTCCTCACCAAGACGGCCCCCGCCACCGCCGGCCCGGCCGACCTCGGCCCCGTCGACGCGGTGCTGCTCTCCCACGACCAGCACCCCGACAACCTCGACCACACCGGTCGGGCCCTGCTGGCCGACGTCGCCCTGACCGTCACGACCCCCAGCGGGGCGGGTCGCCTCGGCGGCACCGCCCGGGGCCTGGCGGCGTGGGAGTCCGTCGAGCTGGACCGCCCCGGCGGTGGCACCGTGACCGTGACGGGCGTGCCCGCCCGGCACGGCCCGGAGGGCTGCGAGCCGCTCACCGGCGAGGTCGTCGGGTTCGTCCTGACCGCCGCCGACCTGCCCACCGTCTACGTCAGCGGCGACAACGCCTCGCTGGACCTGGTCCGGCAGATCACCGAGCGCTTCGGGCCGGTCGACACCGCCGTACTGTTCGCCGGGGCCGTGCGTACCCCCATGTTCGACGGCGCGCTACTCACCCTCGACAGCGTCCAGGCCGCCGAGGCCGCCCGCATCCTGGGCGCGCGGCGGGTCGTGCCCGTGCACGTGGACAGCTGGGCCCACTTCACCGAGGGGCGCGACGACGTGGTCGAGGCGTTCACCCGGGCCGGCCTGGCCGACCGTCTCCAGCTCGGCTGAGCTGAGAGCCGTCAGCGTCCGCTCCGAGGACGGCCCGGGGCAGGTCAGGTCCGCGCGCCGCCGAGACCGAGCAGGACGGCGAGGCCCAGGGCGCTGCGCGGGGCGTACGGCACCCGCCACAGTCCACCGTGCGCGGCGCCGTACGCCTCGTCCTGCCACGGGTGCGGCAGCGCCGGGCCGCCCGTACGCAGGTGGTGCACCAGGAGCGCGGCCATCAGCGTGTTGCTGGTCGCCGGGTCGAACACCTCGATGCCGAAGCGGTGCGCACCGGCGTACGCGGCGGCCAGCGCCCGGTTGCGCAGCACCGAGCGGGTGCGAGTGGGCGGGGCGACGGTGAACGACACGGTGGCCCCGGCGTCGCGGGCCACCGTCGCCCGCCACCGTTGCAGGCGTTTCGCCAGCGCGTAGTTGGGGCCCTGCTGGGGGACGAGGCTGTCATTGACGCCCGGGTCGACGCCCGGCGGGTAGTTGCGGTGCAGGAGCCTGCCGCCGGAGGCGACCCGCAACGACCGGCGGACGATGCCGCGCGCCGCGTAGCCGCGTTCGGCGTGGCGCACCGTGTCGCCGGGAACGGCGAAGACGTCGGTGGGGGTGGCCAGGAACGCGAGCGCCACGTCGTCGCGGCGCTCCTGCACCCGGAGGGTGAGCGCGTCGACCGCGGTGGCGACGCGGACGTTGGTCGCGCCGTCGGCGTAGACGTAGTTGCCCAGCACGAGCCGGCCGTCGACACCGAGCAGCCAGTCGGCCACCTGCGGAAGGTTGTGCAGCAGGTCGGCGCCGGCGCGGGCGGCCAACGCGCCGTCGTCGGGGTCGGTGCCAGCGGGGACGGGCAGGTGGAGCCGGCCGCCGGAGCGGCGCGTCGTGTCCAGCAGCCGCCGCCAGATCTCCGGGCGTGGCAGGTCGACCGCGACGACGTCGCCGCCCCAGCGCAGCACGGACGGCAGCGGGCCCATCTCCGCGCCCGCGCCGAGCACGACGATGCGCTGGTCGCGCAGGTCGAGCCAGTCCGGGTTGGCCATGACGGCGCGTACCGCGTCGGCGCAGGACGGCTCGACGACGCCGGCACCCACCCACGCGTCGAGCCGGCGGTGCAGGTCGTCGCCGCGCAGCCGCCGGCCCCGGTACGGCAGGGACAGCTCCCGGTCGACCTCGCCGGTGCCGGCGACCGTCGCCGTGTCTAGCGGCGCGACCTCGGTGGGCGTGCCGAACGCGTCGGCGAGGCCGATCTCGGTGCCGTCGGCGCGCAGCACGGTCATCCGGCGGTGCAGCGAGGCGAGCCCGTCGCGGGCGATCGTCACCGCGGCCTCGCGGGAGAGCAGTCCGGCCTCGACGAGCCGCCGGAAGTGCCCGAGGTAACCGTGGCGCCAGTCCGTCTCGTGTTCCGCCGAGCGCGCGCCGACCGGATCGACGGCGCGCAGGGCGTCGGCGACGACCGCCCGCCCGAGCGCGGACGTACTGCGTCCCGCGTCGGTCTTCGGAAACACCACCCCGGTCGGACCCTCCACGCGCACCGCCCTCCCTCGCCTGCCGCCAACGGTGTCACTCTGCCGCACCGGGCGACGCCGTGCAGCGCTGGCCCTCGGGCACGACGGGTGGTGGCGCGCGGTCCGCGGCCCCGCCCGGGCCGGATAGGCGCTGGGCACACAATTGGTCCTGTGACGATGCCGTTTCCCTCGCCAACCGTCCCGGCCGCCAACCGCGCCGAGGTGTTCCTGGGCTACCTCGACTTCTTCCGTGACAGCGTGCTGGCCAAGGTGTCGGCGCTGCCGGAGGAGGAGCTGCGCCGCAGTCGGCTGCCGTCGGGCTGGACCCCGCTGGAACTGCTCACGCACCTGCGGTACGTGGAGCTGCGCTGGATCGAGTGGGGCTTCCAGGGCCGCGACGTCGCGCAGCCGTGGGGCGACCGGCGGGGCGACGCGTGGTACGTGGGACCGGAGGAGAGCGTCGCGGATGTGCTGGCCGCCCTGCGCGCGCAGGGCGCGCACACGACCGCGGTGGTGACGGCCAACGACCTGACGGCGGTCGGCGCGCCGGGCCCCCGGTGGGACGGCGCCGATCCGGCGACGCTGGAACGGGTGCTGTTCCACCTGCTCCAGGAGTACGCCCGTCACCTGGGGCACCTGGACATCGTCGCCGAACTCGCCGGGGGCCCGGTCGGGAAGTGACCTGGGCTCCTACCCGGGCCGGGGCGGCCGATATCGCCGGGAGCGGCGTGGTGGCGGTCAGCCTCGGTGGCGTACCTCGGTGTCCCAGATCTCGGCCCACGGACGTCGCAGGCCACGGCAGACCCAGATCGGGCCGCCGCTCTCGTCGTTGTCGACAGCGACGCGCTGGTCCACCCGCCCGGCGAGGGTGACCTCGGTGAACCAGCCCCGCAGCCGGTCCGGTCGCGCGAACCCGACCGCGATCACCACGTCCGCGTTCTGCGGCGGACGGCCGAAGTCGACCATGCTGTTGTGGCCGGAGTACGCGCGCGGGAGTCCACGCGCCGGACCGTACCGCGCCACGGCGCCGGCCTCGCCGTAGTTGCCGGCGAGGATCACGGCGCGCTGCCGCTGGTCGACGGGCAGACCACGATGGACGGCGGCGAGCGAGTCCGCGAAGGCGGGCCAGCCGATGGTCTCGCCGGCGTCGTAGTTGGCGGCGACGACGAAGCCGGGAAGCCGATCGGCCGGCAGTACGGGCAGCAGCAGCACCATGCTGCTGGCGGCGGTGAGCACGGCGCCGACCACCAGCAGGCCTCGGCGGGCGACGGCGCGACCTCGCGACGCCCAGCCTGAGGCGACGACGGCTCCGGCGGCGGTGAGCACCAGCAGCAGCGGGGCGTCGTAGTAGCCCTTGCCACCGGCGAGCAGCACGATGCCGAGGACCACCAGCCAGGCCCATCCGACGGACCGCCAGGCGCGCCAGGCCGGCCGCCGCAGCAGCGCCACCAGCCCGGCGACCCAGATCGGGACCGTGAACGGGCTGATGATGACGAACTGGAGGACGAGCGCGTCGAGCCGGCCACTGTAGGAGCTGTCGCCGTCGGCGATCGCGGCGGCCACCGACAGCTGCGGGAAGTCGTGCGTTGCCTGCCAGATCAGGCCCGGCGCGGCGAGCAGCAGGAAGACGGCGGCGGCCACGAGCACCCACCGGTCGCGCAGCAGCCGCCTCGGCCCGGCGATGGTGATGCCGGCCAGCAGGCCCACGGCGAGCAGTGCCGGCAGCAGCTTGTTGAGCATCCCGACGCCGAGCGCGAGCCCGACGCCGAGCGCCCACCGGCTGTCGGCGGTACGCAGCAGCCGCACCACGCAGAATGCGGCCGTCAGCCAGACCAGCAGGTCGACGGTGGTGGTGCTGAGCAGATGCCCGCCGGCGAGCACGATGCCGGCGGTGGCCGCGAGGAACGCGGCCCAGGTCTGCGCGCCGCGACCGGCGCCGAACTCGCGGGCGATCGCGGCGACCAGCAGAACCGCCACGCCACCGACCACCGCCGACGGGGTGCGCAGCGCCACCAGGCTGCCCGGGGCGATCGTGTCGGCCAGCCGGGCCAGCGCCGGCACCAGGGGGCCCTGGTCCACGTAGCCCCAGTCGAGGTGCTGGCCGCAGAGCAGGAAGTACAGCTCGTCGCGGTGAGGACCGTAACGGCCGGCAAGCAGGAGCAGCACCGCCGTCGTCGTCGCGGCGACCACCCACGCGCCGGTGGCGCGGGGACCGGCAGCGGTGGGCCGCCCACCCGTGGGCGTCGCACGCCGCCGCGCCGGCGCGGCGAGGTCGGCGACGGGTTCGGTCACCTCTCCATCATCGCCCGTGAAGGCCGGTCGCACCGCCCCGTCGTCCGGTGCGATTTTCCGGCGACACCCCGCCGCCGGCCGTACGCGAGCCGCCGACGCGTGTTCAGGCCGGGGCCGGCAGGCGCAGCCGGCCGTCGACCATCTCGGCGACCGCGTCGACGCGGTGCAGGTGCTCCCGGTCGTGGGTGACCAGGACGGTGGCGGTGCCGCGCTGCCGGGTGAGGCCGGTGACCAGCTCGACGATCGCCGCACCGCGCTCGTGGTCCAGCGCGCTGGTGGGCTCGTCGACCAGCAGGACCGCCGGGTTGTTCATCAGGGCGCGGGCGATGTTGACCCGCTGACGCTGCCCACCGGAGAGCTGGTGCGGGCGACGGTCGGCCTGCTCGGTGAGCCCCACCGCCGCCAGCAGCTCGGCGGCGCGGGCGCGCCCGGCGCGGCGGGAACGGCCAGCGAGGTGGGCGATCACCTGCACCTGTTCGGCGGCGGTCAGCGAGGCGATGAGGTTGGGCTGCTGGAAGACGATTCCGATCTTCTCGCGCCGCAGCGCGGTCGTGCGCCGTCGGCCGAGCCCCGCGGTGTCGGTTCCGGCGACGACCACCGTGCCCGAATCGGGGGTGATCAGCGTGGCGGCCACCGCCAGCAGGCTCGACTTGCCGGAGCCGGAGGGGCCGATGACGGCGGTGGTGGTGCCCGCCGGCACGCGCAGGCTGACCCGGTCGAGTGCGGTCAGTCGGGCGTCGCCGTCGGGATAGGTCAGCGTGACGTCGGCGAGGTCGAGGCTCATCGGGCGCTCCCCAGGGCGATCAGCGGGTCGACGGAGGTGATGCGGCGGATGGACAGGGCGGCGCCGGACGCGCCGAGCGCGATCGTCACGGCGGCCGGGAACAGCACGGATTCGGCGGTGAGCGCGAACGGCACCGCGCCGGCCGCTGCGGCGCCGACCGCGACCGCGAGCGCGGTGCCGGTGGCCGTGCCGGCGAGCAGCAGCACCAGGGCCTGCCCGAGGGCGTCGCGCAGCAGGTGGCCGGTGGTGGCGCCGAGCGCCTTCAGCACGGCGACGTCGGGCGCGCGCTGGATGGTCCACACGGTGAAGAACGCGCCGACGACCAGGGCGGAGATCGCGAACAGCATCCCGCGCATGAGTTGCAACGACCCGTTCTCGGCGGTGTGGGAGCCGATCGCGGACAGCGCCGCCGATCGGGTGACCGTACGGGTGCCCAGCTGCCGGTCGGCGGCGGCCAGGTCGGCGTCGCGGGTGGTTCTCAGCGCGACGACCGTCGCGGCGTCGCCGTCGGTGCCGGGGGCCAGGGCATGCCAGTCGTCCAGGTCGGTCCAGATCACCGGGGTGTGGCTGTGGGAGGCGTCGCCGGTCACCGCGGCGACGGTCAGCCGGCGTCCGCCGACGGACACGGTCTGTCCGGCTCGGGCGTCCAGCGCGTCGGCGGCCCCCCGGGACAACACGGCCCGACCGGGGGCGAGGGTGTCGGGTGCCAGGCCCGACCCGCGCGGGACGCCGAACACGGTCAGCGCGGCGCTGCGGTCGCCCGCGCCGACCCTGGTGGTGGCGATTCCGAGCGGCGCGGCGCCGGTCACCCCCGGCACGGCCTGCCAGCGCCGCCACTGCTCCCGACTGACGGTCGACTCGGTGAACGAGAGCTTCTGCCCGCCGGCCGGGGCGGAGAACACCAGGTGGTCGGTGGGCAGGTCGGCGATGGCCGAGGTGCTGCCCCGCCCCAGGCCGGCCGTCAGCCCGGACAGCAGGACCACCAGCAGCGTCATCAGCGCGACGACCGTTCCCATCAGGGCGAAGCGGCCCTTGGCGAACCGCAGATCTCTCCATGCGACGAACACGATCGCATCAGCCTTCCGGTAGCGGGGCAGGGCCACGGTGGTGGCACGGCACCAACCGTCGTCCGGATCGCGGCCGCAGCCATCGCGCCACCGATCGGGTTCGCGACGTCGAACTGCGTACGGCGGGATCAACCTTTTGGTTGATGGCGGTGGCCGCAGGCGTCCTAGCCTGGAGACATCGTGAACCCGGAATCGCTCGCTCGGCCGCTGCGGGTGCTGCGCGTCTGCCTGCACCTGCTGGTCGGAGTCCTCCTCGCGGTCGCCGCCGTACGTGCCGTCACCGGGCAGGGGCCGCAGCGGGCCGCCGTGCTCGCCGCGTCGGTGACGCTGGCCGTCGTCTATGCCCTCGGGGCGGTGCTGCCGCTGGTGCGCCGGTCCCGCCGCGCCGCGGTGGCGTGGCTGGCGGTGCTGACGGCCGGGTGGCTGGTGCTGCTGGTCCTGACCCCGGACGGGGTGTGGTTCGCGTTCCCGCTGTTCCTGCTGCACCTGCACCTGCTGCCCGCCCGCTGGGGGACCCTCGCGGTGGCGGCGACGACGGTGGTGGCGGTCGCCGGTGTCGCCGGCCACCAGGGGACGATCACGCCGGGAGTGGTGATCGGCCCGGGCATCGGCGCCGCGGTCGCGGTGGGCACGGTGCTCGGCTACCAGGCGTTGTACCGCGAGAGCGAGCGCCGCCAGCGGTTGATCGAGCAGTTGACCGCCACCCGCGCCGAGTTGGCCGCCGCCGAGCACGCCGCCGGTGTCCTCGCCGAACGCGAACGCCTGGCCCGCGAGATCCACGACACCCTCGCCCAGGGGTTGTCGAGCATCCAGTTGCTGTTGCGTGCCGCGCAGCGGGCCCTTCCGGACCACCTGGACGTGGCGGCCGGGCACGTCGAGCAGGCCCGCCGCACGGCGCAGGACAACCTCGTCGAGGCCCGACGGTTCGTCCGCGCACTGACCCCGCCCGGCCTCGACGGCGCCTCGCTGCCGGGCGCGCTGCGGCGGCTGTGCGCCGCCACCGCCGCGGCGTCCGGGCTGGCCGTACGTCTGCATCTCGACGGGACGGCGGTGCGCCTGCCGACCGGCCACGAGGTGGCCCTGCTGCGGATCGCCCAGTCGGCGTTGGCCAACACCGTGCGCCACGCCGGGGCCACCCGCGCCGACGTGACGCTGCGATATCGCGACCCGGGTGTGGTCCTCGACGTGATCGACGACGGGTCCGGCTTCGACGTGGGCGACGCCGTCAGCCGGCCGGGCGGCGACGGGGGGTTCGGGCTGGCCGCGATGCGGGCCCGGGCCGAGGAACTCGGCGGCACCCTGGCCGTGGAGTCGACGCCCGGTCGCGGCGTCAGGCTGGCCGTGAGCTTTCCGTCTCCGGGCGCCGAGGCGACGGCGGCGGGCGCATGAGCGGTCGGATTCGGTTGTTGCTGGCCGACGACCACCCGGTCGTGCGTGCCGGGCTGCGCGCCGTCCTCGCCACCGAGCCCGACTTCGAGGTGGTCGCCGAGGCGGCCACCGCCGAGCGGGCCGTCACGCTGGCCGAACGGGACCAGGTCGACGTGGTGCTCATGGATCTGCGGTTCGGCACGGGGATGCACGGCGCCGACGCCACCGCCGCCATCACCGCCCGCCCCGACGGCCCGGTCGTGCTGGTGCTGACCACCTACGACACCGATGCTGACATCCTCGCCGCCGTGGAGGCCGGCGCGATCGGCTATCTGCTCAAGGACGCCCCGCCCGAGGAACTCGCCGCGGCCGTGCGCGCGGCGGCCGCCGGCCGGTCCGCCCTCGCCCCGGCCGTCGCCCGTCGCCTGATGGGCCGGTTGCGGTCCCCGGGCACCGCGTTGAGCCGTCGCGAGACCGAGGTCCTGCAACTAGTCGCCGACGGGCTGTCCAACCAGCAGATCAGCCGGCGGCTGCACCTCAGCCCGGCGACGGTCAAGACGCACCTGGTGCACGTCTACGGCAAGCTCGGCGTCGATTCCCGTACCGCCGCCGTCGCCGCCGCCAGGGCCCGCGGACTGATTCGTCTGTGAGGGGGGCCGTGCCGGCCGGTCACGCGCTCGGTGCGTTCAGCGTGCGGCGGCTCGTCTCGTCGGCGGGCGGCACCGGCGACGAGGTGAGCCGCCGCACGCCGGGCACGGCGGCGGTGCCGGCGCAGGCGACGAGGACCAGAGCGCCCGCCGCGAGCAGCGGTGCGGGCTCGCCCCAGGTCCGGGCGGCCATCGGCGCGAGGGCGTAACCCAGCGGCATCGCACCGAGGGAGACCAGCCAGTCGTACGAGGTGACCCGGGCCAGGACGTGCGGCGGGAACTGTCCCTGCACGACGGTCTCCCACACCGGGTTGAGGTAGCCGATGGCGCTCAGCGCGACCCCGTAGGCGGTGATGACCAGCGGGGCGGGCGCGGCGACGGCGAGCAGGACCAGCGGCGCGGCGTAGCTGGCCAGCCCGAGGTTGGCCGTCAGCACCGGTCTGCGGGGGCGGATCCGGGCGGCGAGCAGCGAGCCGGCGAGCATGCCGACCGCGCCGGCCTGGAGCATCAGCACCCAGACGCCCTCGCCGCCGAGGCGACGCACGGCGACCGCCGGACCGAGGGTCATGAGGACGGCGGCCGCGCCGTTCCACACGCCGTGGCCGAGCAGGCTGGTCCAGAACCAGTCGCGGCTGCGGACCTCCCGCCAGCCGTGTGCGAGGTCGGCCAGGACGCTCCGTCGCGGCATCGGGACGTGGCGGACCCGGACGAGCGCGAGCAGCAGCGCGCTGAGCGCGAACGTCGCGGCGTCGAGGACGAACGCCCAGCCGGGCCCGGCGGCCCAGATCAGCGCGCCGGCGAGGGCGGGGCCGGCGAGGCGGCTGGTGTTGGCGGTGACGCCCATCAGGGCGTTGGCCTGCTGCCGTTGGGCCGGTTCGACCGTGCCGGCGACCAGGGGCGAGGCGGTGGGCAGGGCGAACGCGCCGGCGGCGCCGCCGACGGCGGCGGCCACCGCGATCACGTCGAGCGATGCGGCGCCGAGCAGTTCGACGCCGACGGCGAGTTGCGCGAGGCAGCGTACGAGGTCGGCGAGGATCGCGACGCGGCGGGCGTCGAGGCGGTCGGCGAGCACGCCGCCG
Source organism: Micromonospora sp. DT178 (assembly GCF_049841695.1). NCBI lineage: Bacteria > Bacillati > Actinomycetota > Actinomycetes > Micromonosporales > Micromonosporaceae > Micromonospora > Micromonospora sp. DT178. Next base: position 83,303 of record NZ_JBNCKV010000011.1, on the reverse strand, counting down.
AGGGGCAGCAGGAGCAGGCGGGGCACCAACGCGCAGGCCAGCACGAGGGCGAGGGCGCCCGTGGAGCCGGTCGCCCGCAGCACGGCCAGGGCGAGCGCGGCGGGCACGACCGCGTCGCCGACGGTGGAGACGGTACGGCCGAGGAAGAGCAGCCGGAACTCGCGTACGCGGAGGGGATGGGTCACCCGGGCAATGTACTTCGACATCGAACCTTTCGACAACGAATAATTCGACGTCGCATAGGCTGGGCCGCATGAGCGACCGCGACCACGTCGACCGGCACGTCGAGCGCTGGCTGCCGATCCTGCCGACGCTCGACCCCGAGGTCGAAGGAGCGGTGACCCGGATCCAGTTCCTCACCCGCCACCTGCGCGAGGTCAAGGAGCGGACCCTGGTCGCCCTCGACCTGCACGGCCACGAGTACGACACCCTGCACGCCCTGGCCGGGCGGGGCGGCCGGGCGGCCCCCTCGGACCTGGCCCGCGACCTGGCGATGGCCCCTGCCTCCGTCACCGCCCGCGTCGACGCGCTGCTGCGGCGCGGCTTCGTGCGCCGGATCCCGTCCACCACCGACCGGCGGCGCGTCGACGTGGAGCTGACCGAGGCGGGGCAGGCGGCCTGGCACGGGGCCATGGACGTCCGGGGCGCCGAGGAGCACCGGCTGCTGGCCGCGCTCGCCCCGCACGAGCGGCGGCAGCTGTCCGACCTGCTGCGCCGGGTGGTGCTGCGCGCCGAGGCGGTCGGCGAGTAGACCCGCCGGGCTCGCGGCGGTGCCCCTCTGCGGGGGGCGGAAATGGGGGTGCGGCCCGCGTACGGCGGCTGGCAGGGTGGCCGCATGACAGCGCAGGCTCTGGCGGGGGCGCTCGCCGACGACGTACGGCGGCAGGTCTTCGCAGCGATCGTGCTGGGCGACGCCGACGCCCCGGCGGTGGCCGACCGGACGGGCCTGCCGGCGCGGCAGGTGCTGACCGCGATCCGCCGGCTCGTCGACGCGGGCCTGGTGGCCGGCGGCGACGGTGACCTGCGGGTCGACGCCGATCGGCTGCGGCAGGCGGCCCGGACGCCGGCGGCGCCCCGTCCGGCCGGCGACTCCACGGACCGCGTGCTGCGCACCTTCGTGCGCGACGACAGGCTGACCGGCCTGCCGGCGCAGCGCGCCCGGCGGCGGGTGGTCCTGGCGCACGTGGCGAAGTCCTTCGAGCCGGGGGTGCGCTATCCGGAGCGGGAGGTGGACGAGGTGTTGCGGCGCTGGTGCGAGCGCGGCGGCTCCGACCACGCGGCGCTGCGCCGGTACCTGATCGACGAGCAGTTGCTGGCCCGTGAGCAGGGCGTCTACTGGCGGATCGGCGACTGACCGTCCGCCTCGGGCTCGCCCCCGTCGTGGCCCGCAAGATATCCCGTTGACCCGGCGGCGAGGATCTACGGGTGAGCGCGACAGCCTGGACGACTGCCCCGACCCGTCCCGACCGGCCCGAGGCGACGGCCCTGCTCGAGGAGTACTTCGAGGAGATGGTCCGCCGCTACCACGGCCGCCCGGTCAGGCCGGGTGAGGTCGCGGCGGCGATGGCCGACGAGCCGAGCGACGACCTGGCCGCACCCACCGGGATCCTCCTGGTCGCGCACCGCGACGGTCGTCCGGCCGGCTGCGCCGGGCTGCGGTACCGGCCGGGCTGGGCGGAGCTGACCCGGGTGTACGTGCGCCCCGCACACCGCGGCCGCGGCGGCGGGGCGGTCCTGCTCGCCGCCGCGGCGGGGCGGGCCCGTGCCGCCGGGGTCGACCGGATCCGGCTGGACACCCGTGGCGACCTGGTCGAGGCCCGCGCCCTGTACGCCCGGCACGGCTACCGGGAGATCCCGGCGTACAACGACGGCCCCTACGCCGAGCACTGGTTCGAGAAGGTCCTGAGTTGACGACGCGGCCGCAACGCGCTAAATACAGAGGAGGAAGTTGAGTCGCATCGGCTCAACTCAAGGACCTTCGGCCAGGAGAACCGAGGAGGCAGGCCATGTTGATGCGTACCGACCCGTTCCGTGAGTTCGACCGGATCACCGAGCAGTTCTTCGGCACCGCCGCGCGCCCCGCGATCATGCCCCTGGACGCCTACCGCGACGGCGACTGGTTCTACGCGGCGTTCGACCTGCCCGGCGTCGACCCGGACAGCATCGACTGCACCGTCGAGCGCAACGTGCTGACCGTGCGCGCCGAGCGCCGCCGGCCCGCCGGCGACAACGTCGAACTCGTCGCCGCCGAACGCCCGATGGGCACCTTCACCCGGCGGCTCTTCCTCGGTGACACCCTCGACACCGACAAGCTCGAGGCCGGCTACGACAACGGCGTGCTGACCCTGCGGATCCCCGTCGCGGAGCGGGCCAAGCCCCGCCGGGTCACCGTCACGGCCAGCGCCAACGGCAACGGCCGCAAGCAGATCAACGCCTGATCCCGGCGGGCGGGGGCGGGACGGCCGGTGCGGCCGCCCGCCCCGTGGCGCTTGCGGGGGCGCGGGTGGCGGCGCCAGAGAGCCGGCCGCGACGGCGGGGGTGTACGCGGCGTCACGCCGGGAGGGGCAAATCGGTGGCGAGGGCCGTGGGCCGGTGCCACACTCGACGGCGATCCCGCAGCCGAACCGTCAGGAGTCGACCGGACGATGTGATCCCGCAGGACGCGGCAGGGCAGCGCCCCGCCGCCGCCGGTTCCGGCCGTCCGCCCGCCCGGGCGTCGACGGCCCCGCCCGTCGTCCCGCGGAGGAGCACCCGTGTTGAAGGTCGCGTCCGTCATCAAGCACTACGACACCGAGCCGCTGTTCACCGACGTCGAGCTGATCCTGAACGCCGGCGACCGGGTCGGCCTCGTGGGCCCGAACGGCGTGGGCAAGTCCACCCTGTTGCGGGTGCTCACCGGCGAGGAACCACCGTCGGGCGGGCACGTCGCCCTGGCTCCCGGCGTCCGGGTCGGCTACTTCGCCCAGCAGGTGCCGGACCCGGACGCCACCGTCGGGCAGTTCCTCGCCGCCGGGCTCGGCGAGCTGCAACCCCTGGCCGCACTGCTGCGTGATCTGGAACGGCGGATGGCCGACGGCGACGGCACGGCGCTCGCCGAGTACGGCGACGCACAGGAACGGTGGGCGGCGCTGGACGGCTGGCGGGCACAGGCCCGGCTGACGGAGGTCCGCCAGCGCCTCGACGTCGACCATCTGCACGACGACACCCCGCTGCGCCGGGTCAGCGGCGGCGAGCAGGCCCGGCTCACCCTCGCCCGGGTGCTGCTGCACGCCCCGGACCTGCTGGTGCTCGACGAGCCGACCAACCACCTCGACGCCGACGGGATCGCCTGGCTCGGCGACTGGCTGGCGGGCTTTCCCGGCGCGGTGCTGGTGGTCAGCCACGACCGGGCGTTCCTGGACCGCACGGTGACCAGGATCGTCGAGCTGGACGGCATCCACGAGGCGCCGCAGACCTACACCGGCGGCTACAGCGACTACCGGGCGGAGAAGACGCGCCGCTGGCAGCGGCTGCTGCTGGACTACGAGGCACAGCAGAAGGACCACCGGCGCTGGCTTGCCGACATCGACCGCACCAAGGAGCAGGCCCGCGGAGTCGAGGAGACCGTGCGCAGCGGCCTCGGCGCCGACCAGCAGCGCCGTTACGCCAAGAAGGTGGCGAAGAAGGCCAAGGCCCGCGAGCGGCGGCTGCGCCGGCAGATGGACTCGATCCGTTGGCTCGCCGAGCCCCGTACCCGGCCACCGCTGACGCTGGCGTTCCCCCAGCAGGGCACCGGCGGGCGGGAGGTGCTGCGGTCGCGGGGCCTGACGCTGCGCGCCGGCGGCCGGGTGCTGCTCGACCGCGTCGACCTGAGCGTCCGCGCCGGCGACCGGATCCTGCTCACCGGCGCGAACGGCGCTGGCAAGACCACCCTGCTGCGGGCCCTCGCCGCCGAGGAACACCCCGCCGGGGGCGAGGTCGTCGCCGACGAGCCGGTCGCCGTACTGCCGCAGACCCACGACGCGCTGCGTACCGACGTCACCGTGCGCGACTACTTCCGCTCCCGGGTGCCGGTGTACGTCGACGACGCCGAACGGCTGCTCGACGCCCACCTGTTCGGCCCGGAGCGGTGGGACGTGCCGCTGCGGGTGCTCTCCGCGGGTGAGCTGCGCCGGCTGCTGCTCGCGGTGCTGGTGAACAGCCCGGCCGAGGTGCTGCTGCTCGACGAGCCGACGAACTACCTCGACTTCGACGCCCTCGACGTGGTGGAGGAGGCGCTGCGGCAGTTCCGGGGCACCCTGGTGATGGTCAGCCACGACGCCTGGTTCGCCGAGGCGGTCGGGGTCGACCGGCGTTGGCGGCTGGTCGACCGGCGGATCGTCGAGGAGCCGGCGGTGGCCACGATCGCGTAGGGCGCGCCTCCTCCCGTTCCCGACCCGGAGCTGAGAACCTTTTTCACATGCTCTCCCCGAACGCTCCGGCGCGGCCAAGCCGGCCCACCCCGCTGGCCCTGCCCGGGGGACCCGTCGACTTCACCGAGGCGTGGCTGCGCAACCGGCGGCTGTCCGAGCACACCCGCGACGCGTACCGGCGCGACGTCGCCGGCTGGCTCGCGTGGTGCGCCGCCCGCGAACTGGACCCGTTGCAGGCGAACTTCCTGCACGTCAACGAGTACGGTCGGGCGCTGGAGGCCACGCTCGGCGCGCGTACCGGCAAGCCGCTCACCCCCGCCACCGTCGCGCGCCGGCTCTCCGCCCTGTCCAGCTGGTACGACTTCCTGGTCAAGCTGCGCGCGGTCGAGGCCAACCCGGTCGCCGGCGCCGACCGCCCCCGCATCGACCGGGACCACTCCGCGACGGTCGGGCTCACCCCCGAGGAGGTCGACGCGCTGCTCGCCGCCGCCGAGGCCGACACCGGGCCGACCGCCGCGCGCAACCGGGCCGCGCTCGCGTTGCTGGCCGACCTCGGACTGCGCGTGGGGGAGCTGGTCTCGCTCGACCTGGCCGACCTGGGCGCCGAGCGGGGCCACCGCAGCGTGCGGTTCGTCGGCAAGGGCGGCAAGTCGCGCCGCCGCGCCCTGACCCCCGGCACCGCGTACGCGGTCGACGCGTACCTGGCCCAGCGGGCCGCCGCGCAGGGCGTGGCGGTGCACGAGCTGACCGGCCCGCTGCTGGTCACCGCCAGCGGGGCCCGGCTGGACCGGCACGCGATGTTCCGGCTGGTGCGCCGGCTGGCCCGCACGGCCGGCATCCCGGCCTGGGCGAGGCTGTCGCCGCACTCGCTGCGGCACGCGTTCGCCACCACCGCCCGGGCCGAGGGCGTGCCCCTGGAGGACGTGCAGGACGCGATGGGCCACGCCGACCCGCGCACCACCCGTCGCTACGACCGGGACCGGCACAACCTCGACCGCGATCCCGCGTACGCCATCTGGGCGGCGCGGGCCCGCCGCCGCGGCTGAGCCGCGGTGGCCGGTGGACGCCGCGCGTACGCGGCATCCACCGGCCGGTAGCCGCGGCCTACGGGTCCGTGTGGATCAGCGCCCGGCTCAGCGCCTCGATGCTCTGCTGGCCCCCGGCGACGATCAGGACGTCGCCGTGGGCGAGGACGTGCCCCAGCCCCGGTGCGGTGATGGTCCGTCCGTCGCGTACGACGGCGACGACGCTCACTCCGTGGACGCGCGCGACCGCCTCGGCCAGGGTCCGGCCGTCGTACGGCGACGCGGCCGTGACCGGCAGCTCGACGACGCTGATCGCCTCCCGGTGCCGTTCCAGGTGCGTGACGTGGTCGATGGTGGCGACGGGGTGCAGCAGTTCGGCGACCTCCTGCGCCTCGGTCGCGCTGAGGGTCACGGACCGTTCCACGGTGTCCGGGTCACCGGGCGCGTAGACGACGACGTCGCGCCGGCCGCCGCGATGGCAGACGACCCCGATCACCTGTCCCTCCCCGGTGTGCAGGGTGTAGCCGACGCCGATACCGGGCAGCGGCACGCGTTCTATCTGCATCATTGCCTCCTGTCGTGTTGCACGGCGGACCGGCCGGCTGGCCGGTCGCCGGCGTGGGTGCGCCAGGGCTCGGCTACGCCACGAAGTAGCGCAGCCACACGTACACCCAGGCGATGACCGTGGTCATGATCGTGGTGACGATGCCGTACCGGGTGAACTGCCAGAAGCTGATGGGCTCCTTGGCGCGGGCGGCGATGCCCAGCACGACGATGTTGGCGCTGGCCGCCACGGCCGTGCCGTTCCCGCTCAGGTCGGCGCCCAGGGCGAAGGACCACCACAGCGCCTGGCCGGTACCCGGGTCCGGGGCCCCCGCGACGAGGCCCTCCACGATCGGCGCCATGGTCGCCGCGTAGGGGATGTTGTCGAAGAACGCGCCGAGCACCGCCGAGCCGAAGACCAGACCCGTCGCCGCCGCGAAGTAGTTGTCGCCGACGGCGGCGCTGGCCCGTTCGCCGATCCAGCTGATCACGCCGGTCTCGGTCAGGCCGGCGACCATCACGAACAAACCGGTGAAGAACACCAGCGTCGGCCATTCGACCTCGCCCAGATAGGTCGACTTGTCCGTCCTGGACACCAGGACCATCAGCCCGGCACCGAGCAGCGCGACGACGGCCACGTCGATGTGGATCACCGTGTGGAGCGTGAAGGCGACGATCACCAGGCCGAGCACGACCAGGCAGCGGATCAGCATCCGCGGGTCGGTGATGGCGGCGCGGGCGTCCATGTCGCGTACGGCCTCGAACCGCTCGGGGCGGTGCACGAAAGCTCGGCGGAACATGACCCGCGCCAGCACCAGGAACGCCAGGAACATCACCACCGTGATCGGGGCCATGTGCCAGAGGAAGTCGTTGAAGCTCAGTCCGGCGCGGCTGCCGATGATGATGTTGGGCGGGTCGCCGATCAGGGTGGCCGCGCCGCCGATGTTGGCGGCGAGCACCTCGGCGATCAGGTACGGCGCGGCGGGCATGCCGAGTCGGCGGCACACGGAGATGGTGATCGGGGCGACCAGCATCACCGTGGTGACGTTGTCCAGGACCGGCGAGGCGATACCGGTGATCGCGACGAGCAGCACCATCAGCCGGTACGGCCGCCCCTGCGAGCGCTGTGCGGCCCAGATCGCCATGAACTCGAACACGCCGGTCTGCTTGATCACCCCGACGATGATCATCATGCCGAGGAGCAGGAAGATAACGTCCCAGTCGATGCCGGCGTGGTGCGAGTAGAACACGTCCGAGCCGGGCACCAGCCCGAGCGCGGCCATCAGGCCGGCGGCGCCCAGCACCACCGCGACCCGGTTGATCTTCTCGGTGGCGATGAAGACGAAGGCGACCGTGAAGATGACGATCGCGGCGAGGGCGGGCCACGCGCTCACGGGCACCCGCCCGGCGGCGGACCGTGCTCCACGCCGCCGCGCCGGTGCGCGCGGGTGACCGTCCGGGCTTCCGGTGGCGCGGGTTCGGTCACCATCGGATGACGGTTCACAGGGTCCTCCCGGGTTCGGCACGGCGCGGCGGACAACGCCCGCACGGGCGGCGACGGTGGGAGCCGGGCACGAGGCATCGGAGCCCGGAGCGGCTCCCGGCCCCGGGCTCGCGTTCATGGTCATCGGTCCGCTGCGGGCCGACATCGGGGCTGACACCCATTTGCCGCCGGCCCGGTCGATGCCCGGCTTGTCGGCCGCCCGGTCGTTGCCCGGCTTGTTCGCGGCCCGGCGGACCCGCGGGATAATGGGTGCCGGCACGCATTTACAGGACGCGCCCCGGCCGACAGGCTGGCCATGATGAGGGTGATCACCGCCGCGGCGCGTGCCGGCCCGTCGCGTCCCGCGCCGCGGACGAGCGCCGGCGTCGGACGGCGTCGAAACCGGACCGGGAGGGGAGGTACCGTCGTGTCGCTGTTCTGGCGGATCTTCCTGCTCAACGCCGCCGTACTCGTCGCCGCCACGCTGCTGCTGCTCGGCCCGGTCACGGTGTCCACCCCCGTGCTGCTCACCGAGGCCGTCGTGCTGACCGTGGGTCTCGCCGCGATGCTGGTCGCCAACGCCGCGCTGCTGCGCGTCGGCCTCGCGCCGCTGCACCGGCTGACCCGGGCCATGACCACCATCGACCTGCTGCAACCCGAACCCCGCCCGGTCCCGGCCGGTCAGGCCGGCATCGCGGACCTGATCCGCGCCTTCAACGCCATGATCGACCGGCTGGAGGCGGAGCGGGCCTCCAGCGCGGCCAGCGCCCTGTCCGCCCAGGAGGCCGAGCGCCGGCGCGTCGCCCAGGAACTGCACGACGAGGTCGGCCAGACGCTGACCGCGGTCCTGCTCGAACTCAAGCAGGTCGCCCGGCACGCGCCCGAGCCGGTCCGCGCCCAACTCGCCCAGGTGCAGGAGACCACCCGCGACAGCCTCGACGAGATCCGCCGCATCGCCCGCCGGCTGCGCCCCGGAGTACTGGAGGAACTCGGCCTGACCAGCGCCCTCAAGGCGCTCGTCACGGAGGTCACCGGGCACACGGACCTGTCGGTGCGCCAGCACCTCGACGCGGACCTGCCCGCCCTCGACGGCGAGGCCGAACTGGTGATCTACCGGGTGGCGCAGGAGGCCCTCACCAACACCGTCCGGCACGCGCGGGCCGCCACCGTCGAGCTGTCGCTGACCCGCCGACCGGGCCACGTGCAGCTGCGGATCCGCGACGACGGCCGGGGCATCGGCGACGCCGCCGAGGGCGCCGGCGTACGCGGCATGCGGGAGCGGGCCCTGCTCATCGGCGCCCAGCTCAGCGTGGGGCCCGGCCCGGACGGCGGCACCGAGGTGCGACTGCGGGTGCCCGTCGGCGACTCCGAGGCCCGGCCGTGACCACCCGCATCCTGCTCGCCGACGACCACGCCCTCGTACGCCGTGGCGTGCGCCTCATCCTCGACAGCGAACCGGACCTGACCGTCGTGGCCGAGGCCGGCGACGGCGCGGAGGCCATCGCCCTGGCCCAGACCGAGCGCCCCGACCTGGCCATCCTCGACATCGCCATGCCGCGGCTGACCGGCCTGCAGGCGGCCCGGGAACTGTCCCGGCAGCAACCGGGCCTGCGCATCCTCATCCTGACGATGTACGACAACGAGCAGTACTTCTTCGAGGCCCTCAAGGTCGGCGCCAACGGCTACGTGCTCAAGTCCGTCGCCGACCGCGACCTGGTCGAGGCCTGCCGCGCCGCCGTACGCGACGAGCCGTTCCTCTACCCCGGCGCCATCAACGCCCTCATCCGCACCTACCTGGAACGCAGCGCCCGGGGCGAGAGCCTGCCGGCCAGGGCCATCACCGAGCGCGAGGAGGAGATCCTCAAGCTCGTCGCCGAGGGCCACTCCTCCAAGGAGATCGCCCGCCTGCTGTTCATCAGCGTCAAGACCGTCGAACGGCACCGGGCCAACCTGCTGCAGAAGCTCGGCCTCAGGGACCGGCTGGAACTGACCCGCTACGCCATCCGGGCCGGGCTCATCGAGCCGTGACCGCGCGCGGCGGGGGTGACGGGCGCGGGCGGCGACCGCGACCCGGCCGGCCGGCACGGGAACGACAGGGCCGACTTTCCTGCGGGCGGGCCCGCCGGTTCTCTACGGTCGACGGGTGGGCGCTGAGCAGCCGTGGAGCCGGCCGGCCCGTCGGGGCCGCCCGGTGCGTACCGGGTTGGTGTTCGCGGGCGTGACCGTGCTGCTGTGCTGCGTCGGGGTGGCCGGGCTGGGCGCCTGGAACGTGCAGGTGGTCACGCAGGCCAGCGGCCCGGTGCGGGAGACCGCCGACGGGTTCCTGCGGTCGGTGGCGGCGGGCGACACCGACGGCGCGTACGACCGGCTCTGCGCCGACACGCGCAGCCGGTGGAGCCCCATCGGGTTCACCAGCTGGCTGCGCACCCCGCCGGTGGTCGACGGCTACGAGATCGTCGACGTGTCGGTGGCGACCCGGGGTGGCAGCCCGCGCGGCACGGTGACGGTGCGGCTGACCCGTGACAGCGGCCTCACCGAGGAGCGGAAGCTGTCGGTGGTGCGCGAGGACGGCGACTGGCGGGTGTGCGGTGACCCGTACTGAGGCGTCAGCGGCGGGGGCCGAGTTCGCCCGCGCGGTAGTGCCGGCGGCAGAGCACCTGGTAGCGCACCTCGGCGCTGTCCACGGTGTCGCCGATGACGACCTGCAGGCCCTCGCGGACCACCCGGCCGTCGACGACGCGGGCGTTGAGCAGCCCTTCCCGGCCGCACCAGCAGAGCACCTCGACCTGGATGCGGGCCACCTCGTCGGCCAGTTCGAACAGCCGCTGCGCGGCCGGGAACAGGCACGAGCGGAAGTCGGTGGCCAGCCCGAACGCGTACACGTCGACGTCGTAGCTGTCGACCAGCTCGGCCATCTGCTCGATGTGCTCCAGGTTGTAGAACGACGCCTCGTCGCAGATCAGGTAGTCGACGCGGACGCCCTCGGCCCAGGTGTCGCGCACGAGGGTGCGCAGGTCCAGCTCGTCGGTGACCTCGACGGCCTCGTGGGCCAGGCCGATGCGGGTGGTGACCTGCGGGCCCAGCGAGCGGTCGATGCGGGTGGTGACGAGGCCGCGGCGGCCCTGCCGGGAGTGGTTGTGGTTCATCTGCAACGCCATCGTGGACTTGCCGCAGTCCATCGGCCCCCAGAAGAACTTCAACGCCGCCGCGTGCAGCGGACGCCCGTCCACGCCCCGCGCCGCGGCGCACCCGGCGGGGGAGTCGTCGGGGCCCAGCGGCGGGCGCGCCAGGCAGGTCGGGGCGGCGGCGTGGTGGGTCACGGTCGGGCAGCCTAGCCGATCGACGTCGGCTGATCCGGCCGGTGCGGGCGGGCGCGCGTCGCTCAGAGCACCCGGGGCGGGGTGTTGCCGGCGGCGACGATCGCCCGGCGGATCGGCACGGCCAGCAGCAGCAGGAACCCGACCACGAAGAAGATCAGCAGGGAGACCAGGCCCACCCGGTAGGAGTTGGTGAGCTGGAACACGATGCCGAAGGCCAGCGGGCCGAGCCAGCTGGTGCCCTTGTCGCTGATCTCGTAGAAGCCGTAGTACTCGCCCTCCTTGCCGGCGGGGATGAGCTGGCTGAACAGCGACCGGCTCAACGCCTGGCTGCCGCCGAGCACCAGGCCGATGGCGGCGCCGAGGATCATGAACGGCAGCGGCGCCTCGGCGGGCAGCCGGAACGCGCCGAGGATCACCCCGGTCCACAGCACCAGGCTGATCAGCACGGTCTTCCAGGCACCGATGCGCTTGGCGAGGGCGCCGAGCAGCAGCGCGCCGCCGAAGGCGAGAAACTGCACCAGCAGGATGGTGACGATCAGGGTGCTCTGCCCGAGCTTCAGCTCCTCGGTGCCGTACTGGCTGGCCAGGGCGATGACGGTCTGGATGCCGTCGTTGTAGACCAGGAACGCCAGCAGGAAGAACAGCGTCAGCGGGTACGCCTTGATCTCGCGCAGGGTGCGGCCGAGCTGCCGGAACCCGTCGGTGAGCGGGTTGCCGCCGGCCAGCGCGGCGGCCGTGGGGTGCTCGCGCAGCCAGCGCAGCGGGATCAGGGTGAACACCGCCCACCACACGCCGGCGGACACGATCGACCAGCGGGCCAGGTCGAGGGTGCGCTGGTGGTTGCCCTCCTCGCCGAGCATGCTGACCGCGACGAGGTTGAGCGCCAGCAGCAGGCCGCCGCCCAGGTAGCCCAGCGCCCAGCCGCGGCTGGAGATGCCGTCGCGTTCGTCGGGACCGCCGAGCCGCGGCAGGAACGAGTTGTAGACCACGACGCCGGCGCCGAAGGCGATGTTGGCGACCATGAACAGCGCCCCGCCGAGCAGGTACCGGTCGCCGGTGACGAAGAGCATGCCGACGGTGGCGCCGGCGCCGGTGAAGGCGGCGGCGGCGAGCAGCCGCTTCTTGTGCGCCGAGCGGTCGGCGATCGCCCCGACGACCGGCAGCGCGAACACGGTGAGGAACACCGACAGCGACACCAGGTACGGGAAGTACGAGCCGGCGGCGACCTTGATGCCCAACGGGTGGACGTAGCCGTCGCAGGTGTCGGCGCCGAGCTCGCAGCCGGCGGCGAGTTCGGTGACGGTGGTCAGGAACGGGCCGAGGAAGACGGTGATGACGGTCGTGGAGAAGGCGGACATCGCCCAGTCGTAGAAGTACCAGCCGCTGCGTTCGCGGCGGGTGCTCGCCGGGGCGGGGGTGTCGTCCACGGCGGGGGTGACGGTCTCGGCCATCGGGGTCCTTCGAACGGGTTCAGGCGGCCCAGTGGCCGCGGCTGCGGTAGACGTCGCGCAGCACGCCGACGTGATCGGTCATGATGCCATCCACTCCGAGGTCGAGTAACTCGTGCATCTCGGCAGGTTCGTCGATCGTCCAGACATGCACGTGCAGTCCGAGTCGGTGGGCGTGGCGCAGGAACCGGCGGTCCACCACGGGCACCCGCCCGTAGCGCACCGGCACCTGCGCGGCGACCACCGACGGGGGCAGCCGCAGCGCCCGCCCGGTCAGCGACGCCATCCGCAGCCGGGCCACCCCGCGCATGCCGAGGCTGCTGGCGACGCGCCCCTGCGTCAGGGCGCGCAGCCGGGCCAGCCGGGCGTCGCTGAACGAGGCCAGCAGCACCCGGTCGCCGGCCCCGACGCGCGCGACGGTGGCCACGGTCGGCTCGACGCCGCCGTCGGCCTTGACGTCGATGTTGAACCGCACCTGCGGCCAGGCGTCGAGGATCTCGTCGAGGCGGGGGACGACGGCGGCGCCGCCGACGCGTACCGAGGCCAGGTCGGCCCAGCGCAGGTCGGCGATGCGCCCCGGCTCGCCCGTGACCCGGGTCAGCGTGGCGTCGTGGAAGACCACCGCGACGCCGTCGGCGGTGCCGTGCACGTCGGTCTCGACGTACCGGTAGCCGAGCCCGACCGCCCGGGCGAACGCCGCGGCGGTGTTCTCGTCGCCCTCGGCGGCGCCGCCCCGGTGGGCGAACGCCAGCGGTGCGGGGCCGTCGAGGTAGGCGTGGGTCACGCGGGGAGTATGCCCGGCCCCGTTGGCCGCCGGGTGGCCGCCCGGTTGCCGCCGCGTCGACGCGCGGCTGGCGGATGTCGGACAGTGACGACGGTGTCGCGCTGCGGTGCGGTGAAGATGTCCGGGTGATGCCATGGATGCCTCCTCCCCGGCCGGGAGGGGCCGGGGAGCCGCCGGCGCCCGCGCCGGGGGTGGCGGCCCGGGCGTTGGACCCGCTGCCGGCCCGCATCGCGCTGCCGCCGCCGGAGCGCCCGCACCGGCGCGTCCCGCCGGAGGCCCGGCCGCTGCTCTGGCTGGTCCTGCTGGTCGGTAACCCGTGGGCCGCCCGGCTGATCATCGAGTGGCGCTACCGACTGCCCCGGGGCGACGGACCGGCCGGGCTCATGGGGGCGCTGGGCGAGGCGACCCTGGCGGGGCTGGGCTGGCCGAGGTGGGACGTGCGGCCGTTGCGGGCCGACCATGTCGCCTGGTGGCTGGCGGAGAACGCCCGCACCGTGCTGTTCGTCGTGATCGCGGTGGCGCTGCTGCGTCGGCTGGCCACCCCGGCGTTCGCGCCGCGGCGTACGCACCGGGTGCTCGCGGTGATCGGCGCGAGCGTGACGGCGGCGGTGCTCGCGGCGGTGGGCGGCGTGACGACGCACGTCCTCACCGACAGCGGCATGCTGCGCGGCGTGGACCTGACCTCGGCGGTGCTTGGCGCGATCTCCGGGGCGCTGTACTGCGGATTCGTCGTGGGTGTCCTGCTGGCCTGGGCGGCGGTGCGCGGGCCGGGGCCGCGCCGTGGGGGATTCCCGGCGACCCGGCACGGAGGTGGCTGACATGGTGGTACGGCAGCACAGCGGCCCGCGCGACGAGGCGCCGTCGGCACGCGCGCATCCGGACGCCGGCAGCGAGGCCACCCGCTACCTGTGCGCGGCCGCCCACACCGACGACGCGTTCACCGAACGGGTGCTGGCCGAGGTGTTCGACGACGACCTGCGCGCGGTCGCCCCGTCGGTGGGCTTCGACCTGGGCACGGTGCTGCGGCACTGCCTGTCCGCCCGCCGGCGGCGTCGTCTGCGTGACGTCGGGCTGCTGGTCGCCGGCGGCCTGGCGGTGCTGCTCGCCCCGCTGGCGACGGTGCTGGTCGGGGTCACGATGGCGGTGGGCAGCTCACTGGCCCCGCTGCGGCCCGGCCGCAACGGCCCGGTGGGCCCGTTCCTGTCGATGATCGCGATCGCGACGGTCTCGCTCGTGCTGGTCTTCCAGCTCGGCGCGGCCACCCCGGGCGACGACCCGGCGGGCCTGCCCGGTTGGGTCGTCGGCCGGCCGTGGCTGGCGTTGCCGGCCGGCCTGGTCGCCTACCTGGTGCTCGTGGGGCACCTGTTGGGCACCCGGCGGCTGCTGGTGACCCGGTTGCGCCGGGCCCGGTTCCGGCCCGGGCCGCCCGACGTGGCGTCGCTGCCGGCGCGTGACGCCGAGCGGCTGGCCGCCGTCGAACGCGCCCAGGGCGGCAACGTGACGGTCTACGGCGGCTACACCCCGTTCGTCGGGCACGGCACGCCGGTGGCGGGGTGGTCGTTCGCCCTGCCGATCCTGGCGGACGCCCACGGGCCGGCCGGGACCGCCCCCACGGGCGACGTGTCCGCCCCCGCGCCGTTCACCGTCGTGGAGCTCATCGACCACGTGCGGGCCCGGCTGGCGGCGATCCGGCTGGACCAGGCCGGCGATCCCACCCCGCAGCGGCTCGCGGGGCTGCTGCTCGAAGACCGGGTGTTCGTCTGCGGCGACCGGCTCACCGGCGACGCGCGGCTGCTGCCGCACCGGGAGCGGATGCCGCGCCAGCGGTGGTCCGACGACGAGGTACGCGAGGTCGCCGGCCGCCCGCAGGGCGCGGCGCGGCACTACCTGTGCGCCCTGGTGCCGTCCTGGGGCGGGGAGGTCGTCGCCTCCACGTTCCTGCACTTCTCCACCGACGGCCAGGTGCTCTACCTGGAGTGCGCCCGCACGGTGCTGGAGCCGCCGCGGCAGGGGTACCACGACGTGGACCGGCTGACCGAGTGGCTGCCGGTGAGTCAGCTCGCGCAGGTGCTGGCCACCGGCACCGAGCGGTTGCTGCCCACCGCGCTGGGCGCGCCGGTGCGGCTGCTGCGGGACCTGGTGCGCGGCGCCGCGCGTGGGCGGCGTCAGGCGCGGCTGCGGCAACTGGCGCGCGAGGACCTGGGCTACGACTACGGTGCCCGGGTCGGCGTGCGGGAGGTCGCCTCCGGCGCCGAGTACCACAACTACTTCCAGGTGCTCGACGCCGCCAAGCACCTGAAGGTCGTCGAGCGGCACGTGCTGGCCGCCATCATGGACTTCCTGGACGCCCGTGGGGTGGACACGGCCGAGTTCCGTAACCGGCAGACGACGATCCTCAACCAGGGCGTCATCCAGACCGGCGGCCTCAGTGTGGTCGGCAACCAGGCGGTGGGCCAGGGCGCCCGGGCCGAGCAGCAGGCCGAGGGGGCGCCGCCGCGCAGCCGCCGGCCGCGTGACGACTGAATCGCAGGGGAGGAAGGGCATGCCCGAGGCGACCAACTACGGCGTCCAGCAGTCCGGTGGGGTGAGCCAGGTGGGCAATCAGGCGGTGGGTCCGGGCGCGTACGCCAGCGGCGGCAGTCTGTGGGCCACCGCGCCCGCCGGTGTCGACGCCACGGCGCTGGTCCGGCAGCTGCTCGAGGTGCTCGACCGGCACCGGGGCGAGCTGTCGGAGCCGGCCCGGGTGACGGCCGCGCAGTTGCGTGCGGAGCTGACCCGACCGGACGCCGAACCGGGCCGGGTCACCGGGTTGTTGCAGCGGCTGGCGGTGGTGGCGGCTCCGGTGACGCCGGTCGCGACGGCGGTCGGCGAGCTGCTGCGGCTGGCGCAGGGGCTCTGACGGCGCGCGCGGGCACCGGCGGTCCGGCGGGTCAGCCGGGCGAGCGGTGCCGGCGGTGCGCGCGGCTGGTGTCGCTCGGGCGGCCGGGGTCGACGTGGCGGGGGCGCTCCGGTTCGTCGGGGCGCAGCGGCACGAGGGCGTCGGTGATGGCGTCGATGATCCGGTCGGTGGCTTGCCGGGCGGCGCCGGGCGCGCCGTGGGCGAGGTCGGTCAGGTCGACGGGCTCGCCGAAGTGCACGCGCAGCACCGGGCGGCGCCACACGGCGCGGGCGACCCCGCGCAGCAGCCCCTTCGGGGCGCGGTAGGGCAGCACCTCGTGGGAGCCCCACTGGGCGACCGGGACCACCGGCGCGCCGCAGGTGAGGGCGAGGCGGGCGGTGCCGGTCTTGCCGCGTTCGGGCCAGATGCCGGGGTCTAGGCCGATGCGGCCCTCCGGGTAGACCAGGATCACGGAGCCGCCGGAGACCGCCGCGGCGGCGTCGTCGAGGGCGCGGCCGACGGCGGCGGTGCCCCGGTCGACACGCAGGTGCCCGGCGCGGCGCATCGCGGCGCCGAGGACGGGGGTGCGGAACAGCCCGCCGGTGGCCATGATCCGGGGGGCGACGCCCCGGGCGCGGCAGGCGGCGGCGAGCACGACGGGGTCGAACGGGCTGATGTGGTTGGCGGCCAGGATCAGCGGGCCCCGGCGCAGCGCCTCGGGCACGTCGCCGCTGACCTCCAGGCGGGCCAGGAGCGCGACGACGACGCGGGCGAGCAGTTGCGCGGCACGCCAGATCAGCGGTGGCTGCCAGCTCGGGCGGGTGGTGTCCATCAGCGCGCAATGGTCGCACGCGCAGGCCGGCCGCCGTGGCGCGGGGCGCGCGCCGGCGGGCCGTCCGGCAGAGGTGATCAGGGTCATTGGTCCCGGGTCGCTTCGGGACCCCCGCCCCTGCCGCATTTTCTACGACGCGCAGTAGTATTTACTACGTCTCGTAGTATGCACAGCCTGGGGGTTACTGGTGGACGCGTTGGACGTCGCCCGCTGGCAGTTCGGTGTCACCACCGTCTACCACTTTCTCTTCGTGCCGCTGACCATCGGCCTGTCCGTGCTGGTGGCGATCCTCCAGACGATGTGGCACCGCACCGGCGACGAGAAGTACCTGAAGCTCACCAAGTTCTACGGCAAGCTCTTCCTGATCAACTTCGCGATGGGCGTGGTGACCGGCATCGTGCAGGAGTTCCAGTTCGGCATGAACTGGAGCGACTACTCCCGCTTCGTCGGCGACATCTTCGGCGCCCCCCTGGCGATCGAGGCGCTGGTCGCGTTCTTCCTGGAGTCCACCTTCATCGGCCTGTGGATCTTCGGCTGGGACCGGCTGCCCAAACGGCTGCACCTGGCCAGCATCTGGGCCGCCGCGATCGGCAGCAACCTCAGCGCGTACTTCATCCTCGCGGCGAACTCGTTCATGCAGAACCCGGTCGGCTACCGGATCAACCCCGACACCGGCCGCGCCGAACTCACCGACTTCGTGGCCGTGCTGACCAACAAGGTCGCCATGATCACCTTCCCGCACACCATCGCCGGCGCGTTCCTGGTGGCCGGCTCGCTGCTGGTCGCCGTCGCCATGTGGCACCTGGTGCGCAACCGCGACTCCGCCGACACCCCCGCCTACCGCTTCGCCGCGAAGTTCGGCTCCTGGGTCACTCTGGTCTCCGCCGCCGCCGTCGGCATCACCGGCGACATCCAAGGCAAGATCATGACCCAGGTGCAGCCGATGAAGATGGCCGCCGCCGAGGGCCTCTACACCACCGAGAGCCCCGCCTCGTTCTCCGTACTCACCGTCGGCAGCCTCGACGGCAGCCGCGAGCTGTTCGCCCTCAAGATCCCGCACCTGCTGTCCTGGCTGGGCACCGGCGACCCGAACGGCACCGTGCAGGGCATCAACGACCTGCAGGCCCAGTACGCCGCCCAGTACGGCGCCGGCAGCTACACCCCGATCATCCCGGTCACATACTGGAGCTTCCGCTTCATGATCGGCTTCGGGATGGCCGCCGCCGCCATCGCCCTGCTGGTGCTCTGGAGCCAGCGCAAGGGCCGCACCCCCACCAGCAAGTGGCTGCTGCGCGCCGGCCTGGTGATGCCCCTGCTGCCGCTGGCCGCGAACTCCTTCGGCTGGATCTTCACCGAGATGGGCCGCCAGCCGTGGATCGTCTTCGGCGAGATGCTCACCCGCGACGGCGTCTCCCGCAGCGTCTCGCTGACCGAGGTGCTCACCTCCTTCACCGCCTTCACCCTCATCTACGCCGCCCTCGCCGTCGTCGAGGTCAAGCTGCTGCTGCGCTACGCCAAGGCCGGCGTGCCCGACCTGACCCCCGACCCCGACATCGACGACACCCACGACGACGCCGAGCGCCCGCTCGCGTTCGCCTACTGAACACCGGAGACACACCGTGGAACTCACCACCATCTGGTTCCTGCTCGTCGCGGTCCTGTTCACCGGGTACTTCATCCTCGAGGGCTTCGACTTCGGCGTCGGCATGCTGCTGCCCGTACTCGGCCGCGACGACCGCGAACGCCGCGTCCTGATCAACACCATCGGCCCCGTCTGGGACGGCAACGAGGTCTGGCTCATCACCGCCGGCGGCGCCATGTTCGCCGCGTTCCCCGAGTGGTACGCCACCCTGTTCTCCGGCTTCTACCTGCCGCTGCTGCTGATCCTGCTCGCCCTGATCATCCGCGGCGTCGCCTTCGAGTACCGCCACAAGCGCCCCGAGGCGTCCTGGAAACGCCGCTGGGACACCGCCATCTTCGTCGGCTCGGTGGTGCCGGCGGTGCTGTGGGGCGTGGCGTTCGCCAACATCCTGCGCGGCGTGCCGCTCGACGCCGAGCACGAGTACGTCGGCGGCCTGCTCGACCTGCTCAACCCGTACGCCCTGCTCGGCGGCGCGACCACCGCGGCGCTGTTCCTCACCCACGGCGCCGTGTTCATCGCCCTCAAGACCGTCGGCGAGGTCCGCGAGCGCGCCGCCGCCCTCGCGGTACGCGTGGGCGTGGCCGCCGCCGCCCTCGCGGTGGCGTTCCTGACCTGGACGCTGAGCATCCGCTCCAGCACCGCCGCCGTCGTGTTCGCCGTCGGCGCGGCCTTGGCGCTGCTCGGCGGCCTCGCCGCCGCCCGCGCCCGCCGGGAGGGCTGGGCGTTCACCGGCACCGCCGTGGCGATCGCGCTGGCCGTGGCGACGCTGTTCGCGGCACTGTTTCCGAACGTGCTGCCCTCCACCGGTGACGTCGCCGGCACGCTGACCGCCACCAACGCCGCCTCCACCCCCTACACCCTGAAGATCATGACCTGGGTGGCGGTGGTGTTCACCCCGATCGTGCTGGCCTACCAGGGCTGGACGTACTGGGTGTTCCGCAAGCGCATCGGGGTGGCCCACATCCCGCGGCACTGACCCACCCCCGCCGGGTGGCCGCGGGCCCCGCCGCCGCCACCGGCACCCACCACGGGGCCGACGCGACACACCTGCCGCGCCGGCCCCGTGGCCGTGTCGCGTCAACGGGGCCCGGAACGGAGGGCGGCGCGCACGAGTACGCCGGTCATCACGAGGGGCCTTCGCTCACCGCAGCGCCGACCTACGGCTGACCGGCCCTGGTGGTAGTCGAGCTCACTCTCGCCCGATCCCTTTCGCTGGGTCGAGGTGACGTGGTGCTCGCATGGGGATGCGCTCGGTCGGGGGTTGCTGAGGTTACTCCTGCCGGAGCCTGATGTCGCCGAAGGCTGCCCTGAGCGCCTTCCCGATCAAGTCCGGCAGGTCGGTACGCCCGTCGTCCTTCGCCCACCGCACCAGCGCGGTGTGCATGGCGGCCAGGCAGGCGCTGGCCGCCGCCGCGGCGTGGAAGGCCGTGTCCGGATCGGCGGCCTCGTCCCCGAGACCGTCCACGATGGCTTGTTGCAGCACGTAGTGGTTGTCCAGGTGTCGGGCGCGCAGGGCGGGCGTCGAGATCATCAGCTGCAGGCGGGCCAGCAGGAGCCGGTCGTCGCCGGCGGTCAGCGTCCGCGCCGACTCGACGAGTGCGCTGCCGATGCGGCGCACCAGGGGCTGCCCGGCCGGCGTCGCGGCGATCCGTTCGGCGACCAGCGGGCCGTTCTGGTCGACCAGCACGAGATCCTCCTTCGTCGGGAAGTGCCGGTACACCGTCATCGGAGACACGCCCGCAGCCTCTGCGACGTCGTTCACGGTCGTGCCGTCGTACCCGCGCTCGACGAACAACCGCACCGCGTGCGCCTGGATCACGCGCTGCGTCTCGGCCCGTCGTTGCGCCCGCAGTGTCGAATGCCGTTCGCCCATGTGGTAGACACTATCGCACTGGTAGTAACTAACAACTTGGGAGTAGCTCACATCATGTGTGACCTGATCGGTAGAACAGCCCTGGTGACCGGCGCGTCGCGAGGCATAGGCCAGACGATCGCGATCCGACTGGCAGCGCGGGGGGCGGTCGTCATCGTGCACTTCGGCACAGACAGGGACGGCTCGACGGCGACGGTCGACCAGATCGTGCGGGATGGTGGAACGGCGTACGCCGTCGGTGCGGAGCTGGGCGTCGACGCAGATGTCGAGACGCTGTTCGCGGGCGTCGAGGCCAGCCTGGCCGGGCGACCACTCGACATCCTCGTCAACAATGCGGCAGCGCCACCCGCAGGCCCGCTCGGCGCCACGACACGAGCAGCCTTCGACCATCTGTTCGCGGTCAACGTACGAGCGCCGTACTTCATCATCGAGCGAGCGTTGCCCCTGCTGCGCGACGGCGGTCGGGTCATCACGATCTCGTCCGTGGCGACCCGGATGGCCAACGCCACCCAAACGTCGTTCGCCATGACCAAGGGCGCGGTCGAGACGATGACCCTGACGTTGGCCAACCAGCTCGGCACCAGGGGGATCACGGTGAACGCGGTCGCGCCCGGCGCCACCCGGACCGCGACCAACGAGCCGGTCTTCGAGACACCGGGCCTGGCCGAGCTGATCACCGCGATGACGGCACTCGACCGGCTGGGCGAGCCCGGCGACGTCGCCGACGTGGTCGCGTTCCTCGCCTCCGACGCCGCACGCTGGGTCACCGGGCAGGTCATCGACGCCAGTGGCGGCCTGTTCCTGGGCCCGCGCGCCTGACCACCGAAGGCGCCCGCCATACAGGCCGACCTCGCCCCACTTACCGCCACCGGGCGCAGGACACCCTGCTCGGCGGGGCTCGTCGACCACCACGCCCCGCTGCGTCACCGACCCGCGCCGGCGGGGCGAGCGGCACCGCCACCCACCCCGCCGGCCGTCCGCGTCAGTGCGCCTCGCGCAGCTCCGCCAGGCGCGCCTCGATCTCCGCCAGCTCCGCGCGCAGCTTCTCCGCCTGCTGCTCCGCCTCGGCCCGCTCGGCGGCCATGATCTGCTCCACCGCCTCCTGCACCCCCGGCACGTCGACCAGCGCCACCATCCGCAGCGCCTCGGCCGGCTTCACCACGTACGGCTTCGCCAGGGACTTGCTGCCCTGCTGCGCGGCGACCGTCCACTCGCCGTCGGCGTACGCCAGCGTCACCGTCAGCCCCGCCGGACCCTTCGGCTTCACGGCCTTCACCGCCTTGCGCGCCGGCGCCGGCTTCGCCTCCACCATCTCCACCTTCGGCTCCTCCCGCCGCTGCTGCGGCACCCGGTCCAGCACGAACTCCGGCTCCGCCGGCGCCGCCTCCACCTGCTCCTGCGGCTCCGGCTGCGGCTCCGGAGCCTTGCGCCCGGCACCGCGCGGCGCCACCGCCACGTCGGCGGGGGAGAAGGGCAACTCGTCGCGACCGAAGCGGACCACCACGAACTCGTCCGACACGGCCGGATCGGTCAGCTCCACCACCTGCCCCACCTGCCCGGCGATCTGACCCGCCGAGGCGGTGAACACCACCTTCGGCTTGCGGCCCGCCGCCAGCGCCTCCCGGATGCTCTGCACCTCGTCAGTGGACAAACCCTGGCCAGCGGCACCCATCAGCAACCTCTTCCGTCGTACACCTGTTCAGATGCCTGCCTTGATACCAGCCCACGCCGACAAGCGGAAGATCAACCCCCCAGCGCCCGCAACGCCGCGTCCGCGTGGTCGTTCATGTTCAGCTCGCTGTGGACGACCTCCACCACCCGCCGGTCGGTGTCGATCACGAACGTCATCCGCCGCGTGCTCAGCGCGCCCAACGGCAGCCGCCGCCGCACCCCGAACAGGTCCGCCACGACCCCGTCCACGTCCGACAGCAACGGATAGTCGAACCCGTGCCGCCGGGAGAACTCCGCCTGCTTCGCCACCGGATCCCGGCTGATCCCCACCCGGGTCGCGCCCACCGCCGCGAACTCCGCCGCCAGGTCCCGGAAGTGGCAGCTCTCCGCCGTGCACCCCCGCGTCATCGCCGCCGGATAGAAGAACAACACCACCGGCCCGCCGGCCAGGAACTCCAACAACCGCCGCGGCGTACCCGTCTCGTCGGGCAGCTCGAAGTCCTCCACCACGTCGCCGACACCCACACCCGCCACAGCACACCTCCAGTCACCGTCCACCGACGCGCCCGAGCCTATGCGCCGGCCCACGAGCCCGCCCCGGTAGCGTCGGCTGCGCAGCCACGACAGGGGAGAGGGACATGCGACCGGTCACCGTGATCACCGGCGGCAGCCGCGGCATCGGCGCCGCCACCGCCCGCCGCCTCGCCCACGCCGGCCACCACGTCGCCTTCAGCTACCGCCGCGACCGCGCCGCCGCCACCGCCGTGCTCGCCGACATCGACGCCACCGGCGTACGCGGCCTCGCCGTGCCCGCCGACACCCGCGACCCCGACCAGGTCACCGCCCTGTTCGACGCCGCCGCCGACCTCGGCCCGATCACCGGCCTGGTCAACAACGCCGGCGTCACCAGCCCCATCGGCGCCTTCGTCGACCTCGACCCGGCCGACCTGCGCCACGTCGTCGACGTCAACCTCATCGGCTACGTCCTCTGCGCCCAGCAGGCCGCCCGCCGCATGGACCGAGGCGGCGCCATCGTCAACGTCTCCTCCGTCGCCGCCACCCTCGGCAGCCCCGGCGAGTACGTCCACTACGCCGCCGTCAAGGCCGCCACCGACACCCTCACCACCGGTCTCGCCAAGGAACTCGCCCCCCGCGGCATCCGCGTCAACGCCGTCGCCCCCGGCATCATCCGCACCGACATCCACGCCCTCTCCGGCCAACCCGACCGACCCGACCGGGCCGCCGCCCGCATCCCACTGGGCCGCCCCGGCGAACCCGACGAGGTCGCCGGCGCCATCGCCTGGCTGCTCGGCCCCGACGCCAGCTACACCACCGGCACCGTCCTGCGCGTCGCCGGCGGCCTCTGACCCCGTCCGCCGCACCCCGAACCGTCGCCGTCCGTGCGACGATGCGCGCTGTGACCGGTGTCTTCGGCGACGTCGCCGACCTCTACGACGACGCACGTCCCGACTACCCGAGCGCCCTCGCCGACCTCATCCGCGACTACCACGGCGGCACCCCCACCGCGGTCACCGAGATCGGCGCCGGCACCGGCAAGGGCACCGCCGTGCTGCTGCGCCTCGGCACGCCCGTCACCTGCGTCGAACCCGACCCCCGCATGACCGCCCGACTCACCGCCACCTTCCCGCAGATCCACCCCGTCACCGACACCTTCGAGCGGTGGCAGCCACCCACCGGCGGCGTACCCCTGCTCGCCTGCGCGTTGGCCTGGCACTGGCTCGACCCGGCCACCCGCAACCCACGCGCCCACGACGCCCTCACCCCCGGCGGCACCCTCGCCGTCTTCGGCCACGAATACGGCTACGCCGACCCCGAGCACGCCCGCGCCGTCGACACCACGCTGCGCGGCGTCGACCCCACCGCCACCCACCGCCGCACCGACTGGTTCCACCAGGACATCACCGACAGCGGCCTGTTCACCGACGTACGCGCCCACACCCTGCACCGCGACCTCACCCTGACCACCGACGGCTACCTGCGCCTGCTGCGGACCTTCGGCCCGTACCGGCAGCGCACCGCCGCGCAGCAGACCCGGGCGGCCACCGCGATGCGCACCCTCGTGGACGGCTTCGGCGGCAGCGTCGTGCTGCGCCTGCGCACCACCCTCGTCCTCGCCCGCCGCCCCCACCGACCCTGATGCCACCGACCGTCCCACCCGGCACCCCGACGCCGGGTCGCGCAACCCGCCGGCCGCGCCGGCACGCCGGGTTGCTGTCGGTGGGCTCCTCTACCGTCCGCGAACGTGAGCGCAACGCAGACGTACCGGTACCTCGGATCCTCCACCCTCGCACGCGGCGGCCTCGGCCTGCAGACCAGCGGCGGGCCCACACCCCACCCCCGGTTCTTCACCGGGTTCCTCACCACCCCACCGGCGGCGGCCGTCGGCCTGCTCGCCGTCGCCGAGGTCGCCCGGACCCGCTACCACCGACCCGTCAGCCCCGCCAGCCTCGACCCGGTGGTCACCGGCAGCCGCGACCGGCTCCGGTTCGAATCCTTCTCCGGCTGCTGCGGCGTCTACGCCCGCCTCGACACCCTGCCCGCCGGCCTCGACGGCGACATCATCGAGCACGGCACCACCAACGTCGACGTCAACAACCCGCTGCGCGAGGCACTGGCCCGCGTCGGCGGCCTCGACCCGCTGCACCTGTCCGTCGGCCCCGACGACCTGACCGTCTCCACCATGGACGGCCCGATCGTGGAGAAGAAGGTCCCTCTCCCGGCGCGCTGGCTGCGCGGCTTCGCCGAGGTGCAGATCCTCTGCGCCGCCTTCGAACCCCGCGCCGAGATCCCCGCCACCGAGGCGGCCACGTTCCTACGCCGACTACCCACCACCAACGACCGGTCGGTGCTCTGGGCGGTGCCGGCCGGCCGGTCCCTGCGACTGACCTCCCGACCCGTCCCCGGCGCCGTCTGCCTGGCCGGAGCGAGCCGACTGACCGCCCTACGCGGCATGCTGCGCTTCGCCGAGACCCTGCGCGTGTACGGACCCACCGTCGCCGCCGGCTCGGCACCCGTGCCGAGCACCTGGGAACTGGACACCGGCGCCCTGCGGCTCTCCCTCACCCTCTCACCCGAGCCGTACCGCGGATTCTCCGGCGAAGGCGCCGCCCTCACCGCACTGGCCGGCGACGACGTCGTCGACGACGCCGACCTCGTCGCCGCCGTACTCTCCTGGGACCCCACCATCGACGTCGACCGGCTGGCCACCGACACCGGCCTCGACCCGGCCCGCGTCCGCGCCGCGCTCGCCCAACTCGGCACCGCCGGCCGCGTCGGCTACGACGTCTCCGAGGCCGCGTACTTCCACCGGGTCATGCCCTACGACGCGGGCCGCGCCGAACGCGACAACCCCCGCCTGGTCGGCGCCCGGGCGCTGCTCGACGCCGCAGCCGTCGAACTCGACGCAACGACCGCCACCGTCCGCAGCGGCGACCAGGTCTACCGGGTCCGCCGACTGCCCGACGGCGACTTCACCTGCACCTGCCCCTGGTGGGCCAAGCACCGCGGCCAACGGGGGCCGTGCCGGCACGCGTTGGCCACCCGGATGCTGACCGTCGACCGGGCGGAGGAGCGGGCGTGAGACACGCACAGCAGGTGTTCATGAAGAGCGCCGTACGGCGGCAACGCGAACTGGCCGCCGGCGGCACCAGCGACCTGTTCGACCTCATCCAGAACGCCTCCGCCGGCCTGATCGTGACGGCCCTGGCCGGGCTGGCGGAGCAGCGCCGCCGGGAGATCGGCGCCGAGGTGACGACCTGGTTCAAGCAGCGGCAACGCACCACCTGGTGGACGGCCGGCTCCGGCACCGCCCTGGCCGTCGCCGTGGTCGGCTGCCTACCCACCGCCGCGCAGGCCGCGACGATCCTCGCCCGCAACACGGTCAACCCCGACGGCGAACGCGCCGCCGCCCTGATGTCCACGGTCGCCGAGGAACGTGGCATCACCTGGCTCGGCGACCTGGCGCACCGGCTGGCCACGAAGATCAACCAGCAGACGGGAATCGAACACTGGCGGTTCGTCGCCGCGCTGCTGCGCGTCACCGGGACGACACCACCGGCCAACGACCGGTTCGTCGAACTGTGGCTGGACTCGGTGCAACTGCCCGACCGGCGACGCGCCGGCCGACCGGCACCCCTGATCGAACGGCTCCGCGACGACCCGTTCCTCGACGCCATGCTGCCCCGGCTGTTCGAGATCGACGGCCTCGGCCTGCGCATGACGTTCGACGAGGTCACCACGACCTGGGACGAACGACGACGCCACGTCCTGCCGACCGCGCTGGCCCGGCTCGCCACCGAAGCCACCATCGACCGGACGATCCTGATCGACGGCGCGATCGGCCGGCTGCTGCGCGGCGACCGGGCGGCGGCCCTGCGCGCCTTCACCATCCTGCTCACCGAACTCCAACCCACCACCACCGAGGTCGCCACCCGCGCCACCGACTACCTCCGCCTGCTCACCGACGCACCGGCCCCGGCCGCCACCATGGCGCAGAAGGCACTACGAGACCTGCCCCACCTCGAGATCGACACCGTCCTCGACACCTCCCGCGACGTGCTGCTGCGACCGGACAAGGCACTCGTCAAAGCCCAGCTCACCTGGCTCGACCGCCTGGCCCGCCAACACCGCGACCGGGCGGCCCAGGTCGCCGAGGTCATCGCCGTCGCCGCCGAACACCCCGCCGTCGAGCTACGCGACCGCGCCAACACCCTCGCCACCCGCCACGGACACGACCCGACGGCAGGCGGCACCGGCCCAGCGAAGGCCCGGCCACGCGGCGACGACCTGCCCCCGCCCGCACCACCGGCACCGGCACCCACCCCCATCACCGACGTCGACGAACTCGCCGAGGAGGTCGCCGCCCTGCTCGGCACCCCGTCGCAGGGCACACCGCTGGACCGCATCCTCGACGCGCTGGTCCGGCTCACCGCCACCGACGGCGCACGGGTGCACACCGCCCTCGCCCCCGTCATCGAACGCTGCCACTGGTCCTGGGGCAACGAACACCGCCACGACCCCCTCTGCCTGTGCAAGGTGGTCGTCGACGTCCTCACCACCGCCCCGACCACCGACCAGCAGGCCCGCCGACGCAGCCGGTGGGACACACTGCTCGCCGCGCTGCGCCGCACCGACCGGCAGACACCGCAGCCGGAACTGGTCACCACCGACCCCCGGGTACCCGCACCGCACCGGCTGCTCCGCGCCCGCCTCGCCGAGATCGGCGCCCACCTCAACGAACCCGGACACCCCGGCCTGCTCGCCACCCCCACCCACGCCAACGGCGCCCTCGACCCACTCGCCCTGATCGAGCGCCTCGCAGCCCTCGGCGACCGCACAGCCTGGCACTGGGACCTCACCCAGGCCCTGCTGCGCCTGCCCGCCGACACCGACGAGACGGTCGCCGGCAAGGCGGCGGCGCTGGGCACCCCGGCGGGGGAGCGGCTCGCCACCTGGCTCCGCTCCGGCGGACTGCCACCACCCGTCATGCGCATCACCACCCTCACCCGGCGGCCCCGCAGAAACGGCTACGACTGGGAGCACGACCAACTACCGCCGAAACGCATCGCGGTCGAGCTGCGCCCACCCGACGGCTACGACGACCGGTACGGACTGCTGACCGTCGACCCCGCACCGATCGGTGTCGAACACTCCGACTGGGCGAACCTGTGGCCGTCGATCCTGCCGGGGCACCGCGCAGTGGTCGCCGCGTACGCCCTGCCGATCGTGGCCGCCACCGCGGACATGGACCAACGCGGCGGCACGACCATGCTGCCGCTGCTCGCCGAGAGCACCGGCCCCGGCGGAGCGGCCCTCGACCTCGCCCTGTCCTACGGACTCGCGGCCCGCCACGGCACCGACCGGATCGCCGCCCTGGACGCCCTGCTCACCCTCGCCGCAGCCGGGCAGCTCGACCCCACCGCGACGGGCGGACAACTGGGCCGACTCGTCGCCGGGCAGCTGGTGAAGCTGTCCAGGGCACTCGAACCCCTACGCGACGCCGCCCTGGCCGGAGCACCGCTGACCGTGTGGCGACTGGTCGCCGCCGCACTGCCCCCGGTGCTCGCCGCGCCCCAGCCCCCGCGCGGCCTGCCGGACCTGCTAAGCCTGGCGGCCGAGACGGCCGGCACGACCGGCGTCCGCATCGAGGTGCCCGGCCTGGCCGACGTCGCCGGCCGGGGCGGATCGAGCCGCCTCGTCACCGAGGCCCGACGCCTACGCCGCGCGCTCGACACGGCCTGACCCGTCGCTCGCCCCAGCACCCCGGAAACCACCCGCCGCAGCCGCTCGGGGCGTACGGCGTGCCGGCGCGGCCCCCCGACCGCCCCCCCCCGGTGCAGGGGGGCCACCCCCGCGCCCCCGGGCCCCCTCTTGCAGGGGACCCGC
>NZ_JBNCKV010000011.1:0-54998 GCF_049841695.1 Micromonospora sp. DT178 | reverse complement strand
GCAGCCCCGCTCGCTCCCCCCCCCCCCCCGAAACCCCCCCCCCCCCCCCGCGGGGGGGGGCGGGGGGGCGGCGGCGCCCCCCGCCCGCCACGCCGCCGGTCCTGCTGGGCAACCCCGGCGCCACGTGGCACGATCTTGCAGGTGACCAGCAGAGACGCCGCCGAACAGCACCTACGCGACCTCGCCCGGCTGCGCCGCGTCCGCGACCGCATCGACCGCGAGTACGCCAAGCCGCTCGACGTCGAGGCGCTCGCCCGGGGCGCCAACATGTCGGCCGGACACCTCAGCCGCCAGTTCCGGCAGGCCTACGGCGAGTCGCCGTACGCCTATCTCATGACCCGGCGCATCGAGCGCGCCATGGCGCTGCTGCGCCGTGGCGACCTCAGCGTCACCGAAGTCTGCTTCGCGGTCGGCTGCTCCTCGCTGGGCACCTTCAGCACCCGCTTCACCGAACTGGTCGGCGTGCCGCCGAGCACCTACCGCGCCCGGACAGCCCAGGCGACGGCGGAGATGCCATCGTGCATCGCGAAACAGGTGACCCGACCGATCAGGAATCGAGAAGCACGCCGCACGCAGCCGCAACTAGCCTGACCGGCATGGACATCACCATTCACTACGCCTTCCTCCCGCACACCGACGCGGACGCCGCCCTGAGCTTCTACCGCGACACCCTCGGCTTCGAGGTCCGCAACGACGTCGGATACGACGGCATGCGCTGGCTCACCGTCGGCCCCGCCAACCAGCCCGGCACCTCCATCGTCCTGCACCCGCCGGCCGCCGAACCCGGCATCACCGACGACGAGCGCCGCACCATCCTCGAACTGATCGCCAAGGGCAGCTACGGCGCCATCACCCTGGCCACCGACGACCTCGACGGCCTCTTCGACCGGCTGCAGGCCAGCGGCGCCGACGTCGTCCAGGAGCCGACCGAGCAGCCGTACGGCGTGCGCGACTGCGCCTTCCGCGACCCCACGGGCAACCTCATCCGCATCAACGAGCTGCGCTGAGCCCTCCGGCGCACGCAGCCACCGACCAGGCAACACCTCGCGCCGGCCCCCGCGCCACAGACGATGGAGACACCGATGAGCACCGCCACGAGGACGGACACCCAGGCACCCGCGCACGTCGCCGACAGCCACGACCTGATCCGCGTGCAGGGCGCGCGCGTGAACAACCTCAAGGACGTCAGCGTCGAGATCCCCAAGCGCCGCCTGACGGTCTTCACCGGCGTCTCCGGCTCGGGCAAGAGCTCGCTGGTGTTCGGCACCATCGCCGCCGAGTCACAGCGGATGATCAACGAGACCTACAGCGCCTTCCTGCAGGGCTTCATGCCGTCGCTCACCCGACCGGAGGTCGACCTGCTGGAAGGGCTGACCACCGCGATCATCGTCGACCAGGAACGGATGGGCGCCAACCCCCGATCCACCGTCGGCACCGCCACCGACGCCAACGCCATGCTGCGCATCCTGTTCAGCCGCCTCGGCCAACCCCACATCGGCTCGCCCAACGCGTACTCCTTCAACATCCCCACCGTCCGGGCCAGCGGCGCGATCACCGTCGAGCGCGGCAACAAGACCAAGGCCGAGAAGGCGACGTTCCACCGCCTCGGCGGCATGTGCCCCCGCTGCGAGGGCATGGGCACCGTCAACGACATCGACCTGACCGCCCTCTACGACGCCAGCAAGTCACTCAACGAGGGCGCCCTCACCATCCCCGGCTACAGCATGGACGGCTGGTACGGGCGCATCTTCCGCGGCTGCGGCTACTTCGACCCCGACAAGCCGATCAGCAAGTTCACCAAGAAGGAACTGCACGACCTGCTCCACCGCGAACCCACCAAGATCAAAATCGACGGCATCAACCTGACCTACGTCGGAATCATCCCGCAGATCCAGAAGTCCTTCCTCGCCAAGGACGTCGACGCCCTCCAACCCCACATCCGCGCCTTCGTCGAGCGCGCCGTGACCTTCCAGACCTGCCCGGACTGCGACGGCACCCGACTCAGCCCGGAAGCCCGCTCGTCGAAGATCAACGGCAAGAGCATCGCCGACGTCTGCGCCATGCAGATCAGCGACCTCGCCGAATGGGTACGCGACCTCGACGAGCCCTCGGTGGCCCCCCTGCTCAAGGGCCTGCAACACCTTCTCGACTCGTTCACCCAGATCGGCCTGGGCTACCTCTCGCTCGACCGGCCCTCGGGCACCCTGTCCGGGGGAGAGGCACAACGCACCAAGATGATCCGCCACCTCGGCTCATCCCTCACCGACCTCACCTACGTCTTCGACGAGCCCACCATCGGCCTGCACCCCCACGACATCGAGCGGATGAACACCCTGCTGCTGCAACTACGCAACAAGGGCAACACCGTCCTCGTCGTCGAACACAAACCCGAGACCATCACCATCGCCGACCACGTCGTCGACCTCGGCCCCGGCGCCGGCACCCACGGCGGCACGGTCTGCTTCGAAGGCACCGTGGAAGAACTGCGGGGCAGCGACACCGTCACCGGCCGCCACCTCGACGACCGGGCCGCCGTCAAGAAGACCGTACGCACGCCCACCGCCGCACTCGAGATCCGCGGCGCGACCGAACACAACCTGCGCGACGTCGACGTCGACATCCCGCTCGGCGTACTCTGCGTCATCACCGGCGTCGCCGGCTCCGGCAAGAGCTCACTGATCCACGGCTCCGTCGCCGGCCGCGAAGGCGTCGTCGTCATCGACCAGGGCGCCATCCGCGGCTCACGACGGAGCAACCCCGCGACGTACACCGGCCTGCTCGACCCGATCCGCAAGGCGTTCGCGAAGGCCAACGGCGTCAAGCCCGCACTGTTCAGCGCCAACTCCGAAGGCGCCTGCCCCACCTGCAACGGCGCCGGCGTCATCTACACCGACCTCGGCGTCATGGCGACCGTCGAGACCATCTGCGAGGAATGCGGCGGCAAACGGTTCCAGGCGGCCGTCCTGGAGTACACGCTCGGCGGCCGCAACATCGCCGAGGTGCTCGCCATGTCCGTCGCCGAGGCCGAGGAGTTCTTCGGCACCGGCGACGCGCGCATCCCCGCCGCCCACACCATCCTGAACCGCCTCGCCGACGTCGGACTGGGCTACCTCACCCTCGGCCAGCCACTCACCACGCTCTCCGGCGGCGAACGGCAACGCCTCAAGCTCGCCACCCACATGGCCGAGAAGGGCGGCGTCTACGTCCTCGACGAACCGACCACCGGCCTGCACCTCGCCGACGTCGAACAACTGCTCGCCCTGCTCGACCGGCTCGTCGACTCCGGCAAGTCGGTCATCGTCATCGAGCACCACCAGGCGGTCATGGCGCACGCCGACTGGATCATCGACCTCGGCCCCGGCGCCGGCCACGACGGCGGCCGGATCGTCTTCGAGGGCACACCCGCCGACCTCGTCGCCGCCCGCTCCACCCTCACCGGCGAACACCTCGCGGCCTACATCGGCACCTGACCGGAGGCGGCCCGGTCGGTACCGTGCCGGATGGCTGGCGCCCGCCACGGTACCGACTCGGCCGCACGTTCCGGCGCGCCGCAGGAAGACAGGCCAGGGGAGTGCGCCGTCGTGACCAATTACGCGATGCGACGCAGCCATCGTCCGGAGTTGCCATCGACACAGATCGACTGGATTGATGTGTGCATGTGGCGACTACGCATTGTTCAACTGGAACGGCCACGGATCCGTCGTCAACAACCAGACTCCGGGCACGTGGGCCGACCTGCTGGACCAGAACCGCAACCCGATCCACGGCTTCGCCTACCACAGGGAGGCCCCGTACGTGGACTTCGATCCGTACTGGTACGCCCAGCCATGCTAGGGGAGAGCTGAGGCGCTCCGGCTGCTCCGTGTATGCCTGATTCAGGCGTGCACCAGCTTCGACCGCGACGCCCCGGACCGCCGCCCGCAGAGCTCACCGGCTCGGGCGGCGGTCTTGCGGTGGAGTCGACCGGAACGAGCCGAGTCCACTCAGGCATAACGAGCACTACGGGTTGGACCGCCATCACGACGCCGACCAGCGCGCGAGCCCGCCACCGCGGAGGCGCGCGTCGCCGATCGCCAGAGCCCCAGACTGCCGCCACGCGAGTCCGCCCCTCGGGGCCGCATCAAGGTGATTCCCTAGGTTCGATAATGTACATTATGTCAAGTAGACCGGATCGGGCACTCCCTCGGCCCGCTCGGACGGCAGGTCGGCAAGGCGTCGCAGGTGCGCCTCCACCAGCGCGACCCGCGCGCGTACCGGCGCGGGCGGCACCGCGATCAGACGATGGCCGTGCGCCCGGTAGACCTCCTCGTGCACGCGGGCGAACGCCAGCGACTCCGCGTAGCCGATTCGGCGGGCGCCGCTGGGCGTTACGAAGCCCAGCGGCTCGACCAGGAACACCTGCCGCTGGTAGGCGCCGTCGCGGAGCACCCGCCGCACCTCTTCGGTGAGCACGCGCCCCGGCGGACGCCCCAGATACCGCGCGAGGGCCAGCGTGCACAGGGGCGACCGGTCGTGGACCTGCACCGACCCGTGTGCCCCGGAGGCCTCGCGGCGCTCCCGCTGGAGCCCCGCCACCGCGTCGACGAAGCCCGCCTCCCGCCACGGTTCGGCCACTCCCCGCTCCTGATCCGCCGCGATGACGGCGGTGGCCGCCTCGGCAACGACGTCCCATCCGCGTCGGCGCAGCGCGTCGGCGAGTGTCGTCTTGCCCGCCCCCGGCGCACCCGTCAGTACGTACCGCCGCATGCTCTCCCCCTTCTTCCGCGGTTGTCGGCCAACCCGAAAATCATGCATAATATCCCTTATGCATGACAAACAGGACGAATCGGTACAGCGGCTGATCGAGGAGTTCCTGACGGCCCGCGCGACCCGCAAGCCCTCCCCCCACACGCTGGAGGCGTACCGGCGGGACCTGCGCGCCGTCGCCGCGCTGGCGGCCGAGGAGAGCACCCCTCCCCTCCCCCTCGACGCGCTGCCCGTCGCCTCCCTCACCGCCCGCGTCATGCGCGCGGCATTCGCCCGGTTCGCCGCTCCCCGCGCGGCCGCGTCGGTACACCGGGCGTGGTCCACCTGGAACAGTTTCTTCTCCTTCCTGGTCGCCGACGGGGTGGTCGCCGGCAACCCGATGCCGGCGGTCGGTCGCCCCCGGGCGCCTCTCCCCCAGCCCAAGCCGCTACGCGGCGCGGACACCCCCGAGCAGTTGCTCGCCTCGGTGGCCCGGCAGGAGGGCCGCCAGCGCGACCCGTGGCCGGAGCGCGACCTGGCGGTGCTGGCGTTGGCGCTCTGCGCGGGGTTGCGGCTGTCGGAGCTGCTGGCGCTGCGGGTGGGGTCGTTGACGGGTCGCGCGGGCGAGCGGCGGGTCGACGTGGCGGGCAAGGGCGGGCGGCCGCGGGTGGTGCCGATCGAGCCGGAACTCGACGGGGTGCTGGTGGGCTACCTGGACAGCCGGGTGCGCCGGTTCGGGTCGCGCACGGTGCGGCCGGACGCGCCGCTGCTGGTGGACCGGCAGGGTGAGCCGCTGCGTCGGGGTGGGCTGCAGTACCTGGTGGAGTCCTGCTACCGGCGGGCGGGCATCACCGACCGGGTGCCGCGTGGGGCGCGGTTGCACGCGCTGCGGCACACCTTCGCGACCCGGTTGGCGGAGGACGGGGCGAGTGCGGCGGAGATCATGCGGTTGCTGGGTCACGCGTCGTTGGCGTCGTCGCAGACGTACATCGAGGTGACGGCCGGGCAGCAGCGCGCGGCGGTGCGGTCCAACCGTACCAATCGGGCGTTGGCGGGGTTGGTGGCGGCGGAGGGCGACGCGCGGTCATGAGGCGGTACGCCGCGGGCGTCGCGGGGCGCGGCCGGCGGGCTCGTCGGACCGCGCGCCCATGGCCCGTGCGGGTGTCGGGCGTGGCCGCCGAGGGGCGGTCGGCCCGGCGTCGGGGTCCCCGACGCCGGGCCGGGGACGGTCAGGCGTGGCCGGTGGCGCGGCGGGCGGCGTCGAGGGCGTTGCGGAAGAGCATGGCGACGGTGGTGGGGCCGACCCCGCCCACGCGGGGGGTGATGGCGCCGGCGACGTCGGCGCAGGTTTCGGCGACGTCGGGTAGGAGGCGTCGGCCTTCGTAGCGGACGCCGCCGCCGATGACGACGGCGCCGGGGCGGACGTGTTCGGGTTGGATGATGCCGGGAACGCCGGCGGCGGCGATGAGGATGTCGGCGCGTCGGGTGTGGGTGGCCCAGTCGGGGACGCCGGTGTGCACGACGGTGACGGCGGCGTTGGCGGTGGGTCGTTTCTGGGTGAGCAGCAGGGCGAGGGGGCGGCCGAGGGTGGCGCCGCGGCCGAGGATGACGACGTCGCGGCCGGCGACGGGGATGTCGTGGAAGGCGAGCAGGGCTTCGATGCCGGCGGGTGTGCAGGGCAGGGGTCCGGGCAGGCCGAGGGCGAGGCGTCCCATGTTGAGCGGGTGCATGCCGTCGACGTCGAGGTCGGGGTCCATGGTCTGCAGGGCCCGGTCGTAGTCGAGGTGTGCGGGGATGGGGTGCTGGATGAGCAGGCCGTGCACGTCGGGTGCGGTGTTGAAGTCGGCGATGGCGTGGTGCAGGTCTGCCTGGGTGGCGGTGGCGGGCAGGTGTACGTGGGGTGAGGTGAAGCCGAGTTCGCTGGCCTGGCGTTGCTTGATGCGGATGTAGCCGGCGCTGGCGTCGTCGTCGCCGACGAGGATGGTGGCGAGGCCGGGGGTGGTGCCGGCGGCGCGTAGCGCGGTGACGCCGGCGGCGACGTCGGTGAGGATGTTCTCGGCGACGGGGGTGCCGGGCAGGAGTCGGGCGGTGGGCATGGTGCTCCTCTGCCGGCGGGGCCCAGGCGGTCGACCTCCGCGCGTGGAGCTCCCCGATGGTTTGGTGCCCATCCTCTGGCCGCCAGTCGCGTCTGGGTTCAGCTTGCCACAGGGGGTCGGGTGTGGTGTGTCCCGGTGCGGTCGGGATAGCGGGTCGGTGTACTGACTGTGGGTGTCCCGTTGGTCACTGGTTCGGGCTACCCTGTCGGCCTGTCCGAGTCGGGCGGTCGCCCGGGGTGTCGTGAGTGGAGGCCATGGTGCCGGTGCAGGTCGGCGGGGATGGTGTGGCGTCGGGTCCGCGGTTGGGGGTGGAGGAGGAGTTCCTGCTGGTCGATCCGGTGAGTCGGTGTGTGGTGCCGGGTGCGGGTGCGGTGGTGGATCGGGCGGTGGCGCGGTTGGGTGCGCGGGTGTCGGGTGAGATCACGACGCTGCACGTGGAGACGAGGACGGATCCGACGTCGTCGGTGCGGGGGTTGTTGGCGCAGTTGGTGGAGGCTCGTCGGGTGGTGGCGGAGTGTGCGGCGGTCGACGGATTGCGGATCGTGGCGACCGGTACGCCGGTGTTGCCGGGTGCGACGGCGCCGCCGGTGACGCGGGGGCCGCGGCAGGATCGGGGTACGGCGACGTTCCGGGGGTTGCACGACGAGTTGGCGATCTGTGCGTTGCACGTGCATGTGGAGTTGCCGGATCGGGAGCGGGCGTTGCTGGTGAGCAATCATCTGCGGGCGTATCTGCCGTTGTTGATCGCGTTGACGGCGAATTCGCCGTTCTGGGAGGGGCGGGATTCGGGTTATGCGAGTTGGCGGTCGATGATCTGGCCGCGGTGGCCGGTGGCGGGGCCGCCGCCGCGGTTCACGTCGCTGGCTCACTACGAGCGGGTGGTGGAGATGTTGTCGGCGGCGGGGGCGGTGGTGGATGCGGGGACGTTGTTCTGGGACATCCGGCCGTCGGTGACGCATCCGACGTTGGAGGTGCGGGTGTCGGACGTGCCGGTGTCGGCGCAGGAGTCGGCGTTGGTGGCGGCGTTGGTGCGGGCGTTGGTGGTGCGGGCGTTGGAGGCGGTGGATCGGGGTGATCACGGTCCGGAGGTTGCCGGGGAGTGGTTGCGGGCGGCGTACTGGCGGGCGGCGCGCGACGGGTTGGAGGGGTCGTTGCCGGAGGTCGGTTCGGGTCGGTTGCGTCCGGTGCGGGAGGTGTTGGGTGAGGTGGTGGGGTGGTTGGCGCCGGTGTTGCGGGCGTGTGGGGATGAGGCGCTGGTGCGGGGTTGGTCGGAGCGGTTGTTGGTGGTGGGTGGTGGTGCGGTGCGGCAGCGGGCGGCGGCGGGTCGTCGGGGTCGGTTGACGGATGTGGTGGATTTTCTGGTGGCGCAGACGGTGGTGGATGAGCGGCAGCCGGCGTAGGTGTGCGGGGTGGTCCGGTCACCGGTCGCGGTGTAGTTCGCGGGCGAAGTAGTCGCGCAGGGGTGTCACGTGGCGGTCGGGGCGGCGCCATTCGGCGAGCAGGTCTTCGAGCAGGTGGAGTTCGTCGACGAGGGTGTCGCCGTGGTAGCGGCGGATGACGGGGTGGATGAAGGCGCTTTCGGCGGCGCGGTCGGGTTGGGGGTGGCGTTCGATGGCGAAGACGTCGCCGTAGTCGTCGCGGCCCCAGCGCAGGCTGACGGTGTAGTAGTGCGGGTGGTCGTGGAAGCGGGCGCGGACGTGGTCTTCGGGCAGGTCGGTGTAGTGGCGTAGCTGCCCGTGGGGGTCGACGACGAGGGCGTCGCAGAGGAATTCGAACTGGGTCCACAGGGCGGAGCTCCAGTTGACCCGGTCGAGGACGAGGGTGGTGAGGGTGTCGGCGTCGCGGTCGACGAGGGTGTGTGGCAGGGGTACGCCGTCGTAGCGTTCGCGCAGCAGGGCGGTGAGGGTGCGCAGGTTGTAGCGGAATCCGTCGATGAAGGCGGAGGAGGCTTTCTTGAGGTCGCGGTCCTGGGCGAGGGTGCCGGCGAAGTAGAGGCCGTCGACGTTGGTGGACTGCCAGTCGCCGGTGGTGGTGGGCATGCGGCCGCTGGGGACCATGTCGGGTCGGCAGGTGGGGTCGAAGGGGGTGGTGTCCATGGTGAAGCCGGTGCAGCGGAGGACGGTTTCGTATTCCATGACGGCGGTTTCGCCGTCGGCGTGGGTGTAGGTGAGGTGTACCTGGTAGCGGTTGTCGAGGGGGCGGATCTCGTCGATGACGCAGTCGAGGACGGAGTGCAGGGTCTTGAACTGGTAGCTGTCGAGGACGGCGCCGTGGTGGCCGCGGACGTCTCCGGGGTGTTTGGTGTTCCAGGCGAGGCGCAGTGGGCGGGGGCTGGCGAGGTGGATCATGGCGGCGTGGCCGAGGATCGCGGAGGCCGTTTCGAACGCGGAGTTGCCCTTGCCGAGGATGAGGACGCGGTGGCCGGCGTAGGCGGCGGGGTCGGTGTGCATGTCCTCGTAGCCGGTGGCGTGTTCGATGCCGGGGATGTCGGGGATGTTGGGTCGGCCCCAGCCGGTGGCGACGATGAGGCAGCGGCAGTGCAGGACGCGGTCGGGGGTGTGGACGAGGAAGCCGTCGTCGAGGCGTTCGATCCGGTCGGCGGGGGTGTCGAAGCGTACGGCGAGTTGGTGGTAGCGCTGGAAGTCGGTGAGGTAGCGCACCATGTCGTCGGCGTGGGGGAAGTATTCGCTGCTGTATTTGGCGAAGGGCAGGTCGGCGGGTTCGTGCAGCAGGGAGTTCCAGTCCCAGCGCAGGCGGATCTCGGGGTCGGTGCTGGTGGTGTGGACCTTGTTGAGGGAGATGAGCCGGCGGTGCCGGGGGAAGTGGCGGAAGAACTCGGCGGGTGCGGGGGCGCGTTCGAGGGTGACGTAGTCGCAGCCGGCCTGTTGGAGGTAGTAGCTGAGTTGGAGGCCGGCTGGTCCGGCTCCGATGATGACGTACCGGTGGTGTTCGGTGGTGGCGTCGTGGTGGCTCGTCGGGCCTGGGGTGGGTGCCGTCACGCCAGAGACCTTCGCCGATGCGGCGGGGTGGTGTCAACGCTGGGTGGGGTGATGGTGACGCCACCGCTGGTGAGGGTGTCCTCTCCCCCGGCGTCGTGTCAGCCGAGGTCGACCAGGAGGGGGCGGTGGTCGGAGATGGTGGACACGGGGGTGTGTACGGCGGTGACGGGTGGCAGCTGGTCGAGGCCGTGGCGGTCGGCGAGGATGTGGTCGAGTTGGACGCGGGGTTGCCCGGCGGGGTAGGTGGGGCGGCGGCCGAGGGGGCGCCAGCCGGTGAGGAGTCGGGCGGGGCCGGCGGGCAGGTTGAGGTCGCCAAGGAGGATGCGCGGGGCGGGCAGGGTGCGTAGGGCGCGGACGGTCTGGCGGAGTTGGTGGGCGTTCCAGCCGGGGACGAAGGACAGGTGGGTGGCGGCGACGGTGAGGCGGCCGTGTGGGGTGTCGAGGACGGCGGCGAGGACGACGCGGGGTTCGTCGCGCAGGAGGATGAGTCCGCCGCGGGGGCCGGGGACGTAGACGGGTGAGCGTACGGGGGCGGGGCGCAGTCGGGTGACCTGCCAGGTGTGGACGCGGTGGCGGGTGACGAGGCCGACGCCGTAGCAGGGTTCGCCGTGCCCGTCGTCGTCGTGGGTGAGGGGGCGGAACTGTTCGCCGGGGGTGCCGACGACGGCGGCGGCGAAGCGGTGTTCGCCGGCGTCGAGGGCGCGGGCGGCGATGGCGGTGAGGTCGAGTTTGCCGCTGCGGCTCTGGTCGCGGTCGACCTCTTGCAGGGCGAGGACGTCGGCGTCGAGGGCGGTGACGGCGGCGGTGAGCCGGTCGGGGTCGACGAGTCCGTCGGCGAGGGACCGGCCGTGCAGCAGGTTGAAGGTGGCCAGGCGCACGCTTGCACCCTACGTGGCCGTGGGAGGGTTGCCCGGTGTTGAAGGTGTTGTTGTGTTCGGTGCTGTTGTTCGTGGCGTTGGCGGCGGTGGGGGTGTGGCTGCGTCGGGCGCGGGGTCGGTGACCGGCGGCGCCGGTGAGGCTGGCCACAGGGCGGGTCGTGGGGCGGGTGGTGGTGGGCAGAATGGCGGCCCGTGGATGTGGATCCCCTGTCGTTGACGACCCTGCTCGCCGCGGCCGCGATGGCCGGTTGGATCGACGCGGTGGTGGGTGGTGGTGGGCTGCTGTTGTTGCCGGCGTTGCTGGTGGCGGCGCCCGGGATGCCGGTGGCGTCGGCATTGGGCACGAACAAGTTGACGGCGATCGCGGGTACGGCGACGGCGGCGGTGACGTACGCGCGGCGTACGAAGATCGATTGGGCGGTGGCGGGGCCGGCGGCGGGGTTGGCGATGTGTTGCGCGGGGGTGGGTGCGGCGTTGGCGGGGGCGGTGCCGGCGTCGGCGTACCGGCCGGTGGTGCTGGTGGTGCTGGTGTCGGTGGCGGCGTTCGTGGTGTTGCGTCCGCGGTTGGGGGTGGTGGCGCAGCCGCATCGGCGTACGCGGGTGCGGGTGGGCGTGGCGGTCGCGGTGGCCGGGGTGGGCATCGCCCTGTACGACGGGCTGGTAGGTCCGGGTACGGGGACGTTTCTGGTGGTGGCGTTCACGGCGCTGGTGGGGGCGGACTTCGTGCACGGCTCGGCGATGGCGAAGGTCGTGAACGTGGGCACGAACCTGGGGGCGTTGGCGGTGTTCGCGGCGACGGGGCACGTGTGGTGGTTGCTGGGGGCGGCGATGGCGGTGTGCAACATCGCCGGGGCGGCGTTGGGGGCGCGGATGGCGTTGCGGCGCGGCTCGGGTTTCGTGCGGGTGGTGCTGTTGGTGGTGGTGCTGGCGTTGGTCGGCAAGTTGGGCTTCGACCAGTGGGTGGCGGCCTGACGGGTCGCCACCCACTGGTCGTGGGTGGGTCAGGCGTGCCGGACGACGTCGGTGTAGTCGAGGCGGGGCAGGCGGGGGAACCAGGCGTTCTCGCCGGGGCGGCCGATGTTGACCACGAGCAGGGTCTTCCAGGTGGTGTCGGCGAAGAACTCGCGGTCGATGGCGGCGGCGTCGAAGCCGGCCATGGGTCCGGCGGCGAGGCCGGCGGCGCGCACGGCGAGCAGGTAGTAGCCGATCTGGAGGGTGGCGTTGAAGCGGGCCATGCGCTCGCGTGCCTCCAGGTTGCCGGCGAGGCTGTCGCGCATCTGGGGTCGGATGGGGAAGACCCGCGGGATGAACTCGTGGAAGTCGGTGTCGGCGGCGAGCACGGCGACCATGGGGGCGGTGGCGGTCTTGGCCTGGTTGCCTTCGTTCATGTGGGCGACCAGGCGGGTGCGGGCCTCGCCGGGGCGTACGTAGAGGATGCGCAGGGGTTGGGTGTTGGCGGCGGTGGGCGGGAACTTGGCGAGTTCGAAGATCGCCTGGAGTTGTTCGTCGGTGACCGGCTCGTCGGTGAAGGTGTTGGCGGTGCGGGCGTCGGTGAACAGCAGCGCCTGGGCCTCGGGGTCGAGGTTGATCAGGGGCGAGTGGACGTCGGTCATCGGGGCGTCTCCATCGAATCGGCTGGTCTGCTTCGGTAACGGTAGCAGCTAGGTTTTTAGTAGTCCCTTGTTCGGGGGATGTCCCCCGTATCCTGGAATCATGACGGTCAGGCCGCAGGTGGGCGACACGCCCCGCACGTGTGACGGGGGCGTCGCCCGGGCCTTCGCGTTTCTCGGCAAGCGGTGGAACGGCATGCTTCTGAGCTCCCTCGCCGACGGGCCGGCCGGGTTCGCGGAGCTGACCCGCGCACTGCCCGGGATCAGCGAGTCGGTGCTGTCGGACCGGCTGGGCGAGCTCGTGCGGCTCGGGCTGGTCACCCGGACGGTCCGGCAGGGTCCCCCGGTGGGGGTGAGCTACGAGCTGACCGGGGCGGGCGCGGCACTGCTGCCGGTGCTCGACGCGTTGGGCCGGTGGGCGCACGAGAACCTTCCCGCCGAGCCGGAGACGGCCACGCCGCCGGGCTGCTGAGGGGCGCCGGCGCCGGGCGCAGCGTTCCGCGCCGGGGGCGGATGTGTGATCATCGGCGGATGCCGGTACGCGCCGAACACGACCGGAGCGTCCTGGCCGCGCTGCTCGGGCGGGACCCGGTGCTGCACGCGTACCAGCTGGGTGACCTGGACGACTTCTTCTGGCCGTACACCTCCTGGTTTCGCCGCGACGAGGAGGTCGCGTTGCTCTACCACGGCGCGGACCCGCCCACGCTGCTGGCGTTCGCGGCCCCGGCACGGGTGGAGCGGCTGGCGGCGCTGCTGCGTCAGCTCGCGCCGGTGCTGCCGGCCCGCCTGTGGGCGCACCTGTCCCCCGGCCTGGAGCCGGGGCTGGCCGGGGCGTTCCGGATGGACGCGGCCGGCCCGCACCACCGCATGGCGCTGACCGATCCGGCGCGGCTGGACACGGTGACCCCGGCGGGAACCGTGCTGGACGCCGCCGACCTGCCGGCGCTGCGCCGGCTGTACGACGTCGCCTACCCGGGCAACTGGTTCGACCCGCGGATGCTGGACACCGGCCAGTACGTGGGCGTGCGCGACGGCGGTGAGCTGGTGGCGGTCGCGGGGGTGCACGTGTTCTCCCCGGCGTACCGGGTGGCGGCGCTGGGCAACGTGACCACCCATCCCCGGTTGCGTGGGCGGGGGCTGGCCGGCGCGGTGGTGGCCGCGCTGTGCCGGCGGCTGCGCGAGCACGTCACGCACGTCACGCTCAACGTCAAGGCGGACAACGCGGCGGCGTTGCGGCTCTACGGGCGGCTGGGCTTCACCCGGGTGGCCGACTACGGCGAGTACGCGCTGAGCGCCCACGGTCGGTGACCGCCGGCGCCGAGCGGTGCCCATCCCGGCCGGCGGCCCGCGCGTGTGCGGTGCGATCAACTGCGGGTTGGCCGCGTCGGCGTCGACCGCCGGGACGACGTTGGCTCAGCCGCGGCGGCTGGGTGAGTCGAAGCGGCCGGCGCGGATCTCCCGCAGCGCCCTGCGGCGGGTGTCGCCGCGCAGGGTGTCGACGTAGAGCCGGCCGGCGAGGTGGTCGGTCTCGTGTTGCAGGGCGCGGGCGAGGAATCCGCTGCCCGAGACGGTCAGCGGCTCGCCGTGCTGGTCGAAGCCGTGGGCGGTGGCGTGCAGGGCGCGCGGCGTCGGGAAGTAGAGGCCAGGGATGGACAGGCAGCCCTCGTCGTCGTCCTGCAGTTCCTCCGACACCTCCAGCGTCGGGTTGACCAGGTGGCCGCGGTGCCCGTCGGCGTCGTAGACGAACACCTGGGCGTTGACGCCGATCTGGGGGGCGGCGACGCCGGCGCGGCCGGGGGCGCCGAGCAGGGTGTCCATCAGGTCGGTGACCAGGGCGCGAAGCTCGGCGTCGAAGCTGGTGACGGGCTCGCTGGGGGTGCGCAGCACGGGGTCACCGATGATCCTGATGGGGCGCATCGTCATGCCGGCAAGGTTATCGGTCGCCGGTGGTGGTGGCGGCGTCCGGGCGGGCGGCGACGAGGACCTCGATGCCGTCGAGGATGCGGGCCAGGCCGAACTCGAAGGCGCCGTGGGGGTCGGCGGCGGCCTGGTACTCCTGGCCGGCGGCGGTGCCGACGCGGGCGGCGAGGGGGTAGCGGCGCGGGTCGAGGGCCTTCTCCAGGTAGGGGGCGTGGGCCTGCCACCACTGCTGCTCGGTCATGCCGGTGCGCGCGGCGGCCTGGGCGGCCTCCACGGCGCTGCGTACGGCGCCGTGGACGTAGCCGGAGATGAGGGTGACGACGGCGTCCATCTCCAAGTCGGTCAGGCCGATGCCGTCGACGGCGCGCAGTTCGTACTCGTAGCGGGCGATGACGTTGGGGCCCAGCGGGGGGCGGGTGGTGGCGACCTGCAGCAGCCAGGGGTGGCGCAGGTAGAGCGCCCAGGTCTCGCGGGCGATGTGGGTGAGCCGGCCGCGCCAGCCGCCGGGCACGTCGTCGGGGCGGGCGGTCTCGCCGTAGACGGTGTCGAGCATGACGTCGAGCAGTTCGCCCTTGCCGGGGACGTAGGTGTAGAGGGACATGGTGCCCACGCCGAGCCGTTCGGCGACGCGGCGCATGGACAGGGCGGCGAGGCCCTCGGCGTCGGCCACGTCGATGGCGGCGCGCACGATGCGGTCCACGGACAGGTCGGGCCGGCCCTTGCGGCTGGTGCGTTCGCGGGTGCGCCAGAGCAGGGCGAGGCTGCGCGCGGGGTCGCCGGTGCCGCTGTACTCGGTCGTCATCCCGGCACTGTAGCGTGCGCCGTACCGTATGCTGTACGGTACGGCGTACGGCGCAAGTGGGACGGGGGCGCGGATGCACGACGACGGACCGGCCATCGAGGCCGAAGGGCTGCGCAAGCGCTACGGCGGCACCCAGGCCCTCGCCGGCCTCGACCTCACGGTGCCCGCCGGCACCGTGTGCGGCCTGCTCGGCCCGAACGGGGCGGGCAAGACCACGGCGGTACGGGTGCTGAGCACCCTGCTGCGGCCCGACGCCGGCACGGCCCGGGTGGCCGGCGCCGACGTGCTGCGCCACCCCGAGCGGGTCCGCGCCCGCATCGGCCTGGTCGGCCAGCACGCCGCGCTCGACGAGGTGCTCAGCGGCCGGCAGAACCTGGTGCTGTTCGGCCGGCTGCACCACCTCGGGAGCGCGCGGGCCCGCGCCCGGGCCGCCGACCTGCTCGCCCGCTTCGACCTGAGCGACGCCGCCGACCGGCCGGTCGGCACGTACTCCGGCGGGATGCGCCGGCGCCTCGACCTCGCGGCGAGCCTGATCCTCGACCCGCCGGTGCTCTTCCTCGACGAGCCCACCACCGGCCTCGACCCGCGTGCCCGCGCGCAGGTGTGGGACGCGGTGCGCCGGCTCGTCACCGACGGCACCACCGTGCTGCTGACCACGCAGTACCTGGAGGAGGCCGACCAGCTCGCCCACACCGTCCGGGTCGTCGACGCCGGCCGGGTGATCGCCGACGGCACCCCGGAGCAACTGAAGTCCGCGCTCGGCGGCGACCGCGTCGAGGTCGTGCTGACCCGCGCCGACGACCTGGAGAAGGCGGTACGCGTCGTCGGCGCCGCCGTCACCGCGACCCCGCTCGTCGACGCGGCGGGCCTGCGCCTGAGCGTCGCCGTCACCGGGCGGGTGACCGCGCTGGCCGCCGTGCTGCGGGCCCTGGACGACGCCGGGTTGACCGCCGCCGACGTCGCGGTGCGCCGCCCCACCCT
Organism: Micromonospora sp. DT178; assembly: GCF_049841695.1. Classification (NCBI taxonomy): domain Bacteria; kingdom Bacillati; phylum Actinomycetota; class Actinomycetes; order Micromonosporales; family Micromonosporaceae; genus Micromonospora; species Micromonospora sp. DT178. The sequence goes on along the minus strand of NZ_JBNCKV010000011.1, from coordinate 38,987 downwards.
CGACGAGGTGTTCCTGCGGCTCACCGGCAACGACTCCCCCACCACCCGCCCCGACCGGGACAGGGTGGGCGCATGAGCACGACGGGCGTACCCCCCGCGCCGCGCCGCCTGCGCTGGGCCGTCGCCGACGGCGTCACCCTCACCGGCCGGGCGCTGGCGCACTGGCGGCGCCAACCCGGGCAGTTCGTCGTCGGGCTGCTCTTCCCGGTGCTGATGGTGCTGATGTTCGGCTACCTGTTCGGCGGCGCGATGAGCGTGCCCGGCGGCGGCGACTACCGCGAGTTCCTGCTGCCCGGCATGTTCGCCATGACGGTGCTCTTCGGCATCGAGTCGACGTACGCGGCCGTGGCCACCGACACGGCGCGCGGCGTCACCGACCGGTTCCGGTCGCTGCCGATGACGCCCTCGGCGGTGCTCACCGGCCGCGCCGCCGCCGACCTGCTGCACTGCGCCGCCGGCCTGGCCGTCATGCTCGCCTGCGGCGTCGCCGTCGGCTGGCAGTGGCGGGCCGGGGCCCCGGCGGCGCTGGCCGCCGTCGGGCTGCTCCTGCTGCTGCGCTTCGCCCTGATCTGGGTCGGCATCCACCTGGCGCTGCTGCTGCGCAGACCCGAGTCGGTGGTGATGCTGCAGATCCTGGTCTGGCCGGTCGGGTTCACCTCCAACGCGTTCGTCTCCCCCGACACCATGCCCGGCTGGCTCGCCACGCTCGCCGGGTGGAACCCGCTGTCGGCGACCGTCGGGGCCTGCCGGCAACTGTTCGGCAACCCCGGCTGGGGCGGCGAGTCGTTCGCCGCGCAGCACGCCGTCGTGCTCGCCGTGGCGTGGCCGCTGCTGCTGATCGCCGTGTTCGGGCCCCTGGCGGTACGCCGGTACCGCGGGCTCGGCCGGTGACCGACGCTCTCCGCGCCCGCCAGGCGGGCGCGGGGCGGGGCCTGGCAGGGCGGCGGCAGGCCTGCGTTGGCGCAGCGGCCGCCGGCGCACCGCGGCGAGCACGTCGAAGACGTGCCGCAGCAGCGTCCCCAGTGCCTCCCGTTCCGGCGCGTCACTCACCCCGCTAACGTGACAGCGCTGTTGCGTTCGATGGGTGAGAGCAAGGAGTGGGCGATGGCCGAGCGATATCCCCTGGTCGAGCCGTACGCGCACGGGATGCTCGACGTGGGTGACGGCCAGCGCGTGTACTGGGAGACCTGCGGCAATCCCGACGGCAAGCCCGCCGTCGTGCTGCACGGCGGGCCCGGCTCCGGCTGCGCGCCCGGCTGGCGGACCCTGTTCGACCCGGCCCGCTACCGGGTGACGCTGTTCGACCAGCGCGGCTGCGGTCGCAGCACCCCGCACGCCGCCGACCCGGCCGTGGACCTGTCCACCAACACCACCGACCACCTGATCGCCGACATCGAACTGCTACGCGCACACCTCGGCGTGCAGCGCTGGCTGGTGCTCGGCGCCTCCTGGGGCGCCTCCCTCGCCCTGGCGTACGCGCAACGGCACCCGGAGCGGGTCAGTGAGCTGGTGCTGTTCAGCGTGACCGCCGGCACCCGCCGGGAGATCGAGTGGCTCACCCGGGACATGGGGCGGATCTTCCCGGCCGAGTGGGCCCGCTTCCGCGACGGCGTGCCGCCGGCCGAGCGCGACGGCGACCTGGCCGACGCGTACGCCCGGCTGCTGGCCGACCCGGACCCGGCGGTGCGCGAGCGGGCGGCACGACAGTGGTGCGACTGGGAGGACACCCACGTCGCCACCGCACCCGGCCACCGGCCCGACCCCCGCTACGCCGACCCGGTGTTCCGGATGCTGCAGGCCCGGCTGGTCACGCATTACTGGCGCAACGGGTGCTTCCTGCCGGAGGGGCAGCTGCTGCGCGAGGCGGGGCGGCTGGCCGGCATCCCCGGGGTGCTGCTGCACGGCAGGCTCGACATCAGCAGCCCGCCGGAGGTGGCGTGGCAGCTGGCGCAGGCCTGGCCCGACGCCCGGCTGGAGCTGCTGGAGGCCGCCGGGCACGGGTCGGGCAACGGCATGGCGCAGCGGGTGGTGGCGGCGCTGGACGACTTCGCCGAGCGCCGCTGACGAGTCGACGCCGCTACGCCACGGCCTCCTTGCCGTCGCGCACCACGAACTCGCCGGCGGCGCTGGCCCCGAATCCGCTCCGGCGCAGGGTGAGCGCGACGGCCCCCGCGCCGCCGCCGGCCACCGTCGAGTCGGTGATCCGGTAGGACGCCGGGGTCGCGCCGTCGGCGAACAGGCGCTTGCCGTCGCCGACGACGACGGGGAACTGCAGCAGCCGGTAGGTGTCGACGAGCCCCGCGTCGTGCAGGGCGCGCGCCAGCTGCCAGCTGCCGTGCACCTGCAGCTCGCCGCCCGGCTGCTCCCTGAGCCGCCGCACCTGCGCGACGATGTCGCCGCCGCGCAGCACGGTGGTCTGTCCCCAGGCCGCGTCGGCGTCGGAGAGGGTGTTGCTGACGACGTACTTCGGCCCCGTGTTGAGGGCGGTGGCCACCAGGTTGTCGGGGTCGGTGACCTGCGACCAGTAGCCGCGCATCATCTCGAAGGTGCGGCGTCCCAGCAGGAAGGCGTCGGCCTGCCGGAACCACCCGTCGACGACGTCGAGCTGGCCGTCGCCGCTGTGCGGCACGAGCCAGCCCCCGCGCGTGAAGCCGTTGCTGGTGTCCTCCTCGGGCCCGCCGGGGCCCTGCATGACGCCGTCGAGGCTGACGAAGGTGTGGACGCTGATCTGCATGCGATGCCTCCCTGGCAGGGGCCTGCGGGATGTGCAGGCTGGGGTTGCGGTGTGTTCCTCCGGCGGAGCGCCGCCCACCCGAAGCCTGCCGCCGACGACAGGAACTGTCAAGACAAAAAATATTGTCGGCGGCGGTGACAGGACTCCCGGGAGGGCAGCGGGGGCGGCCCGGGCTACGGCACCATCCAGGACAGCACGGGCGTCGCCTGCAACCCGACCAGCACACACATCAGGGCGAGCAGCAGCACGCTCGGGCCGAACATCCGCCGGAACAGGTCGCCCTCCCGGCCGGTGAGTCCGACCGCCGCGGCTGCGATCGTGAGGTTCTGCAGGCTGATCATCTTGCCGAGCGTGCCGCCGGAGGCGTTGGCCGCGGCCAACAGGACCGGATCGAGGCCGGCCCGCTGCGCCGCGGCCACCTGAAGCGCGCCGAACAGGGAGTTGGACGACGTGTCCGAGCCGGTAAGGGCGACACCGAGCCAGCCGAGGACCGGCGCCAGCACGGCGAAGAGGCCGCCCGCGCCGGCCATCCAGACGCCCAGCGTGGCGACCTGCCCGGCGGCGTTCATGGTGAACGACAGCGCCAGCAGCCCGACCACCGTCAGCACGGCCCACCGCAGCTCGAACAGGGTCCGCCCGTAGAGCCCGACGGCCTCGCGCGGTGCCACCCGCAGCAGCGCCACCGTGATCAGGCCGGCCACCAGCAGCAACGACCCGGGGGCCGCGAGCCAGGCGAAACGGAACGTCGTCAGGGGCGACGGGTCACCGGACGCGGTGACCACGTGCAGTCCGGGCCAGGAGACCGCGAGCGTGCCGGCGTCGAGCAGCCGCTTGACGACCGGCACCTGGGAGACGGCGAAGACCACCACGATCGTCAGGTACGGCGCGTACGCCCGCCACCGCGACCCCGCCGGCTCCGGCGCGTCGGGCTCCGGCGGCCCCCCGCCGACCGGCACGACAGCCGTGCGCCGCACCACCTTGCGGCGGACGACGAGCAGCAGGACGCCCATCCCCGCGAACGCGGCGGTGATGTCGGCCAGGGCGGCCGTCAGCCAGTTCGCCGTGACGAACTGGGCTACCGCGAACGCGCCGCCGCACGCCAGCGCCGGACGCCACAGTTCGCGTACGCCCCGCCGGCCGTCGGCGGCGGCGAGCACGACCAGCGGGACGACGACCGCGATCACCGGGACCTGCCGGCCGGCCATCATGCCCAGTTCGGTGGCGGGCAGCCCGGTCACGCCGGCCAGCGTGGTGATCGGCAGGCCGAGCGGTCCGAAGGCCGCCGGCACCGTGTTGCCGACCAACGCCACGGCGGCCGCGCGCAGCGGGGTGAAGCCGAGGGCCAGCAGCATGACCGTGGTGACGGCGACCGGCGTGCCCTGCCCGGCCAGGGCCTCGAGCAGCGAGCCGAAGCAGAACGCGATCACCATGGCCTGCACGCGGCGGTCGTCGCTGATCCGGGCGAAACCCTGCCGCAGCGTGTCGAAGTGCCCCGTGTGCACGGTCAGGCGGTGGATCCAGATCGCCGTGCCGAACGTCCAGGCGAGCGGGAAGAGGGCGAAGGTGGCGCCCTGGGCGGCGGCCAGCAGCGTCTGCGGCAGCGGCATCCGCCACAGCCCCCAGGCCAGCACGACCGCCACGGACAGCGCGCCGAACGCCGCCACCCAGGCCCGCGTACGCACGACTCCGAGCAGCACGAACAGGGTCAGCAACGGCAGCGCGGCGCAGGCTGCGCTGAGCGCGAGCGACCCGCCGACGGGTTGCAGGGGTTGCTGGTACATCGCGGACCGCCTCGGCTGCGGACGCCCTGGCCCGGGTGGCGGGCAGTACGGCTCATCTCACCCGACGCGGCCGGCGCGACGCCTCTTCCACCGTGCGCAGACCGGCGCGCCAGTGCGTGCGGGACCGGCCCGGTGATGGCCGGGGTCCCGTGAGCCACCGGCGAACGCGGTGGTGGCCGGATCCCGGCCCGCGCAGCTCAGCGGGCGGCGAGCGCGGCGCGCACCGGGGCGGCCTTCGCGGCGGCCTCGGCGACCTCGGCGTCGGGATCGCTGCCCCACGTGATACCCCCGCCGGCCCACACGTGCACCCGCTCGGCGTCCACGGCGGCGGTGCGGATGGTCAGGCCCAGGTCGATGCGTCCCGGGGCGACCCAGCCGAGCGCGCCCATGCTGGCGCCCCGGCCGACCGGCTCCAGCGCGGCGATGTGCTCCAGGGCGGCGAGCTTCGGGGCGCCGGTGACCGAGCCGCCGGGGCAGACCGCGCGCAGCAGGTCCGCCAGGCCGAGTCCGTCGGCGACCGCCGCGGACACCGTCGACTCCGCCTGCCACAGGTCGCACCACCGGCGTACGGCGAACAGCTCGTCGACGCGCACGCTGCCGGTGCGGGCGACGCGGGCCAGGTCGTTGCGTTCCAGGTCGACGATCATCACGTGCTCGGCGCGTTCCTTGGCCGAGGCGAGCAGCTCGGCGCGGCCGGCGGCGGTGGCCGGCCGGGTGCCCTTGATCGGCCTGGTGATCAACCGGCCGTCGGCCAGCTCCACCAGGGTCTCGGGGCTGGCGCAGCCGATCGCCCAGCCCGCCCCGGCGAGGGTGCCGCCGTAGCGGGCGCCGGGCAGCCCGGCGAGCCGGCGCAGGGCCGGCAGCGGGTCGCCGGTGTAGCGGGCGGCGGCGTGGCCGACGAGGTTGACCTGGTAGACGTCGCCGCGGCCGATCGCCGCGCGGACCGCCGTCACGGCGTCGGCGTGCTGTCGCGGCGTCCAGCTCTCGGCCCAGTGGCCGTGCCACCAGTGCGTGTCGGGTGCCGCGGTGGGTAGCGGTGCGGCCGGTGCGTGGCCGTAGACGACCACGGCGACCTCCGGCAGCGCGGGGACGGGGTTGGCCGCGCCGGCGGGCGCGCCGACGAGGGCCGCGCCGGCGGCGGCGGAGACGTAGAGGGCGGCCCCGCACACCCCGGCCGGGTCGTGGCGCCCGGCGGGGCGGGCCAGCTCGTGCAGCGGCAGGTCGTGCGCGGCGAGGAACTCCTCGGCCCGCGCCGCCGGGTCCCCGCCGTCGGCGGGCCGCCACTGCCACCGGGCCCGCTCGACGAGCGTACGGCGGCAGCGGGCCGGTGCCCCCGGTGTCTCGACCCCTAGCCCTGGGAGCGTTTCCACGCCGTCCGGCCCATCATGCCTCATCCGTTCAGTGGATTTCGAAGAAACCACGTCCATACGTGCTCGATGTTGGCCGGTTTCGCTTGGTACTGTGCGTCACTGGTCATGTGAACCATGACACAGTGCCCCCACAGTCCGGAGATCCCGATGTGCCAGCACCAACCCACCTGCCCCTCCGCCGAAGCGACCGACCGGGAAGCCGCCCGAGTCCTCGCCTGCTTCCCTGAGCAGGGCTGGAGCCTGCTCTGCAACGGTGTCATCGTCTTCGAGGACACCGGCGAACTCCTCCCCGACGGCAGCAGCATCGCCCCGCACCGCGGCCCGGCCCGACACGCCCTCGTCGCCTGACCCTGTCACGCTGCGTCACGCATTCCAGACACGTCGATCAAGGCTAGTCCCCCGGTCGGGACACCCCCCGCCCAGGTCGGCGCACCCGCCGGGGCGGCACCACGACCGCCCCGGCGTCACGCGTCGTCAGCTCTCGAACGCCTCCGGAGCCGGGCAGGAACACACCAGGTTCCGGTCGCCGTACGCGCCGTCGATGCGCCGCACCGGCGGCCAGTACTTCCCGGCCCGCTGCACCCCGGCCGGGTACGCGCCCACCGACCGCGGGTACGGGTGCGGCCACTCGTCCGCGGACACCATCGCCGCGGTGTGCGGGGCGTTGGCGAGAGGGTTGTCGCCGGCCGGCCACTCCCCCGACGCCACCCTGTCGATCTCCGCCCGGATGGCGATCATCGCGTCGCAGAACCGGTCCAGCTCGGCCAGATCCTCACTCTCGGTGGGCTCCACCATCAGCGTCCCCGCCACCGGGAACGACATCGTCGGCGCGTGGAACCCGTAGTCGATCAGCCGCTTCGCCACGTCGTCCACGCTCACCCCGGTCGCCTTCGTCAGCGGCCGCACATCCAGGATGCACTCGTGCGCCACCAGGCCCTTGTTGCCCGCGTACAGCACCGGGAAGTGCCCGCGCAGCCGCGCCGCCACGTAGTTCGCCGCCAGCACCGCCACGCCGGTGGCCCGCACCAGCCCCGCCGCGCCCATCATCCGCAGGTACGCCCACGGGATCGGTAGGATCCCCGCCGACCCGTGACGGGCCGCCGAGATCGCCGGCCGTCCGTCGACGTGCACGCCCAGCGGATCACCCGGCAGGAACGGCGCCAGGTGCGCCCGCACCGCCACCGGACCCACCCCCGGACCGCCGCCGCCGTGCGGGATGCAGAACGTCTTGTGCAGGTTCAGGTGCGACACGTCCGCCCCGAACTTCCCCGGCTTGGCGAACCCGACCAGCGCGTTGAGGTTCGCCCCGTCGACGTACACCTGACCGCCGGCGTCGTGGACCTTCGCGCACAACGACGCGATGCCCGTCTCGTACACCCCGTGCGTCGACGGATACGTCACCATGATCGCCGCGAGGGCGTCCCGATGCTTGTCGATCTTCGCGTCGAGGTCCACCAGGTCGATGTTGCCCCCGTCGTCGCAGCCCACCACGACGACCCGCATGCCGGCCATCACCGCGCTGGCGGCGTTGGTGCCGTGCGCCGACGACGGGATCAGACACACGTCCCGGTGCGCCTCGCCCCGCTGCCGGTGGTACGCCCGGATCGCCAGCAGACCCGCCAGCTCACCCTGCGAACCGGCGTTGGGCTGCACGCTGACCGCGTCGTAGCCGGTCACCTCCGCCAGCCACCCCTCCAACTGGGAGATCATCTCCCGGTAGCCGGCGGTCTGCGCGTCCGGCGCCAACGGGTGGATGTGGGCGAACTCCGGCCAACTCACCGGCTCCATCTCGGTGGTGGCGTTGAGCTTCATCGTGCACGACCCGAGCGGGATCATGCCCCGGTCCAGGGCGTAGTCGAAGTCCGACAGCCGCCGCAGGTAGCGCAGCATCGCCGTCTCCGAGTGGTGACTGCGGAACACCGCGTGGGTGAGGAAGTCCGACGTACGCGCCAGCGCCGCCGGCAACGCGCCCCCCACCGGCGCGTCCGCCACGGCCACCGCCCGCCCGGCGACGGTGGCCCCGAACGCGTCGCACACCTTCCGCAGGTGCGCGACGGTGGTCGTCTCGTCGCAGGACACCCCCACGTGGTCGGCGTCGACCAGCCGCAGGTTCACGCCCCGGGCGGCGGCGTCGGCGACGACCGCCTCGGCGCCGCCGGGCACCCGCACCAGGACGGTGTCGAAGAACGCCTCGTGCACCACCTCGACGCCGTCCACGCCCCGCAGCGCCGCCGCCAGCCGGGCCGCCATGTCGTGGGTACGGCGGGCGATCCCCCGCAGCCCGTCCGGACCGTGGTAGACGGCGTACATGCCGGCCATCACCGCCAGCAGCACCTGCGCGGTGCAGATGTTGCTGGTCGCCTTCTCCCGCCGGATGTGCTGCTCCCGGGTCTGCAACGCCAACCGGTACGCCGGGTTGCCGTCCGCGTCGCGCGACACCCCCACCAGCCGGCCGGGAAGCATCCGCTCCAGCCCCGCCCGTACCGCCAGGTAGCCGGCGTGCGGCCCACCGAAGCCCATCGGTACGCCGAAACGCTGGGTGGTGCCGGCGGCGATGTCGGCGCCGATCTCCCCCGGCGCACGCAGCAGCGTCAGGGCCAGCAGGTCCGCCGCCACGGTGACCAACGCCCCGACGGCGTGCGCCGCCTCGACCAAACCCGCCTGGTCACGCACCGCCCCGGACGCCCCCGGGTACTGCAGGTGCAGCCCGAAGAACTCCGCCGGCAACTCGTCGCGCTCGGTGTCGACGATCCGCACGTCGATGCCGAGGGGCTCGGCCCGGCTGGCGATGACCGCGATGGTCTGCGGCAGGGTGTCGGCGTCGACCACGTACACCGGGCTCCTGCTCTTCGACGCGCGGCGCGCGAGGGTCATCGCCTCGGCCGCGGCGGTGCTCTCGTCGAGCATCGACGCGTTCGCGGTGGCCAGCCCGGTCAGGTCGGTGACCATGGTCTGGAAGTTCAGCAGCGCCTCCAGCCGCCCCTGGCTGATCTCCGGCTGGTACGGCGTGTACGCGGTGTACCAGGCCGGGTCCTCCAGCACGTTGCGGCGGATCACCGCCGGGGTGTGCGTGCCGTGGTAGCCCAGACCGATCATCGACACCACGACCGTGTTGCGGGCCGCCAGGGCCCTCAGCTCGGCGAGGGCGTCGTGCTCGCTGGCCGGCTCCGGCAGGTCCAGGGTGCCGTGCCAGCGGATCACCTCGGGAATCGCCGCGTCCATCAGCTCTTCGACCGAGCCGTAACCGACGGCCTCCAACATCCGGCGCTCGTCGTCCGGATCAGGGCCGATGTGGCGGGCGGCGAACTGCTCTACGGTCATGGGCGGCACTCCCGGGGGCGAGGTCGACAGGTCGGCCTCCCCCTCTGTCGCGCCCCGCGAGGCGCTCCACAGTGCCTGCCCACGAGGTCCTTTTGCCTGAGAGGTTCCGGGGAGGATTTGCCCCTTCGGCGCCGCCCGAGGTGCTGCTGGGCGGTCTCTCCCACGTGGGTGCTGCCGGCATGGTCAACGCTACCAGCGCCGGATCACCCACCGGAGGTCGTACCCCCGCCGGGCGCGGGCGACGGTGGACCACCCACCAGCCCCCGTGACCCCGCCGGGACCGCTACCGGCCGACGCCCGTCAACCCCGTCGGCACCGTCGGCACCGCGGCGGCGGCGGCCGTCCGGTCGGCCAGCGCCGGCAGCAGCCGCCCCAGCGGCGCGTCGACGGTCAACGCCGCATACCCGTCGCCCCGCGTCGGCCCCTGGTTGACGATCACCACCGGAACGCCCAGCTTCGCCGCGCGCACCACGAACCGGCGACCCGACATCACCGTCAACGACGAGCCCAGCACCAGCAGCAGCCGCGCCCGCGCCACCAGCGCGAAACAGCGGGCCACCCGGGCCGCCGGCACCGTCTCCCCGAAGAACACCACGTCCGGCTTCAGCATGCCGCCACGGCAGAACGTGCAGTCGACCGTACGGAAGCCGGCCACCTCGTCGTCGGCGAGATCCACGTCACCGTCCGGATTGACCGCCGCGACCCGCGCGTCGAAGTCCGGGTTCGCCTCCCGCAGCCGCCGGTCCAACTCCTCCCGCGAGGTCTGGTTGCCGCAGCCCAGGCACACCACCTCGTCGAGGCGGCCGTGCAGCTCCACCACCTGCGAGCTGCCCGCGGCGGTGTGCAGCCCGTCCACGTTCTGCGTGATGATCCCCTCGATGAGCCCGCCACGTTGCAGCCGCGCCACCGCCCGGTGCCCCTCGTTCGGGGCCGCCCGCGCGATCGTGCGCCACCCCAGGTGGCTGCGCGCCCAGTAGCGCCGCCGCGCCTGCGCGTCGCGCGTGAACGCCTGGTACGTCATCGGGGTGTGCCGCCGCGCCGCGCCACTGGGCCCCCGGTAGTCCGGGATGCCCGACTCGGTGGACAGCCCCGCCCCGCTCAACACCACGACACCACCGCCGGCCACCAGGCCGGCCAGCGCGTCGACCGTCTCCGTCACCCGTCCATGCTGCCTCAGGCAACCACCCTCCCGCGAACACCCGGGCACCGACGTCGCCCCCGACACCGGCCCGGCCCCCGTCGACCGGCCACGCCGTGGTCCGACGGCGGCTAGGTTGGCGGTATGCGCGTCGTCATCGCCGGAGGACACGGCAAGATCGCCCAGCTGACCCACCGCGAACTCGCCGGACGCGGCGACACCGCCGTCGGCCTGATCCGCAACCCAGACCACGCCGCCGCGCTGCGTGCCGCCGGCGCCCAGCCCGTCGTGGCCGACCTCGAACACGTCGGCGTCGACGAACTCGCCGCGCACCTGCGGGGCGCCGACGCCGTCCTCTTCGCCGCCGGCGCCGGCCCCGGCAGCGGCGCCGAACGCAAGGACACCGTCGACCGGGCCGGCGCCGCCCTGCTCGCCGACGCCGCGCAACGCGCCGACGTGCGCCGCTACCTGCTGATCTCCTCGGTGGGCGTGGAAGGCGCACCACCCGCCGGCACCGACGAGGTGTTCGCGGCGTACCTGCGGGCCAAGAAGGCCGCCGAGGACGACCTGACCGGCCGCGACCTCGACTGGACGATCCTGCGACCCGGCCGGCTCACCGACGACGCGCCCACCGGGCGGATCACCCTCGCCCGACACGCCCCCTCGGGCGCCGTGACCCGCACCGACGTCGCCCGGGTGCTGGTCGCCCTGCTCTACCACCCGCGCAGCGCCGGCGCGATCCTGGAAGTCGTCGCCGGCGACACCCCCATCGCCGACGCCGTCGCCGCCGTCGACCGGCACTGACCCGACGTCGCTACTCTCCGACCACCGCACGCAACTGCGCGCTGAGGGCCCCAGCAGCCGCCGCGTCGGTACGCAACTGCTCCGACTGCTCCGACAGGTACGCCTGCCACCGGCTCAGGTGCTGCTGCGCCGCCGCCACCGCCGCCACCAACGCCATCTGTCGGCCCTCCAACTCCCGCACCTGCCGCGGCAACCCCTCGTTCCCCGCCAGGCCGGCAGCATCCCCGGCCAACACGTGCGCCTCCGCGATGATCTCCTCGGCCTGCCGCCGCGCGTCGGCGATGATCTCCGCGCCCTCCGCGCTGGCCTCACTGATCGTCCGGTTCGCCTCGTCCTGCGCCCGCACCGCCAACTCGATCACCATCGGGTCCGGGCCCTGCGGGGCGGTGCTGGGCAACGCGCCGTGGCGCAACATCTCCACCTGCCGCGCCAGAGCCTCGTTCTCCCGCCGCAGCCGGTCCACCTCACCACCCAGCAACGCCACCCGCTCGTCCACCGACCGGGCCAGGCCGGCGACCTCGTCGGCCGACAGCCACCGGCTGCCCCGGAACCGGCGCGCCTCCAGCGCGGCCACCGACCGGGTCAGCTCACCGTGCGGATCGGCGACCACCCGGTCACCGTGGTCGATGCTCATCGCGCACCTGTCCAACTCAAGTCGCGCGGTGCGGCGGGAGCCGCACCGGTCCAGATCACATCGGACGGCGCGGCGGCAGCCGCGCTCGCCAGAGGTGGGTAGAGGGAGTGATCGTAACTTTCGGTCAGGATCCGCTCCGGCGTCACCCCCGACGTGGCCAGGGCGCTGATCGTCTCCCGGGTCATCTCCGGGCTGCCGCACACGAGCACCTCGGTGTCCCGCCACGGACCCAACCGTGCCGCGGTGTGACCGGCCGTACCGATCGCACCCTGCCACTGCCAGCCGCTCTCGACCGTCGGCACGTACCGGAGCCACCCACCGACCTCACCGGACTGCCACGACCCCGCCGGCGGCATCGCCGCCAACTCCCGCAACGCCCGGTCGTCATACAGGTCGTCGGGCGTCTTGCCGCCCACCACCAGAGTCGTCGGACGTCCCGGTCCCCGCTGCAACGCCTCCACCACCGCCCGCAACGGCGCCAGCCCGGTGCCCCCGGCCACCAGCAGCAGCGGCAGATGCGGTGACCGGTCGTACGACGCCAACGCCTCACCCACCGGCAACCCCAACAGCAGCTGGTCGCCCTCGCGCACCTTGCGCACCAGATGGGTGGAGAACCGACCCGTGGCGCGGACGTGGAACTCGATCGTCCCGTCCGGGCGTGGCGCGTTCGCCGGCGACAGATAGCGCCACGTCCGCAACTGCGGCACCTGCACCGGCAACGACTGCCCCGGCAGGTACTCGCACAGATAGTTCGGGCGGACCGTGAACACACACACGTCGGACCGCCGCCGCTGCACCCTCAGCACCTCCGCCTCCCAGTACGGCGGCGACGACCGCACCGCCTCCGCCGCCCCGGTCAGCATCAACCGCGCCACCAACTCGTAGGCCGCGGCCCACTCCGCGCGCAGCGCCGGCGTCCACCGTGGCCCGAGGAACCGCTCCAACGTCAACAGCAACGCCTGCCCGACCTGGCTGTAGTGCCACTCCGCCATCGGCACCGGCCGACCCTGCCGGTCCTCCCCCCGGAACCGGCGGTGGTCAGCCCCCAACCGCTGCGCGAACGACGTCACCACCCGCTCGTCGTCGATGTGGGTGATGACGTGCCCCAACGCCGCCAGCAACTTGTCCTGCTGATACTCCATGTTGGTCGGGAACATCGTGCGGACCTCGGGCGCGATCACGAACAACGTCGCGTAGAAGTGCTTCGCCGCCTCCGGACCGGCCACGCAGAACTGGGCCCAACTCTGGCGTAACGCCGCGACATCCATGCCTCAGACCTCCTTCCGGCGAGCGACGTCATGACGCTGCCGCAGGGTCGACTGCAACACGCCCGACGGCCCGTACGCACGGTCCGCCTGCCACAGGTTCGGGTTCGGGATCCTCTCGTCGTAGTAGCGGTGGTGCACGGCATGCAACGCCGCCCACCCCACACTGCCGTTGAGCCACGACCAGTCACCATGCACCGGCCGACCCGCCCGCTCCTCGAACTCACAGAACCTCATGAACTGCTCCGACTCGGTGTGCGGATCCGACACCCGCACACCGGCCAGCCGGAACGAGTGCAACACCGCCTGGTTGATCACCAGCACGGCGTGCTCGCGCCACAAATTGTCCTCGCGGGAGGTGTCCAACCCCAGCCCCCGGGCCACCGGCAGCAACTGGTCGTAGCGGCTCCGGTCCCCCATGTTGCGGGTACCGATCTCGTCACTCAGATAGTGACCGTTGAAGGGAGCACAGCTGTAGTCCACCCCACCGATCCGCAAGCGCATGTTGCTGATCACCGGCAGGGCATGCCAACGCAGCCGCAAATCCTCGAACCACGGATACTCCGGATGCACCAGGGCGACCTCCCGGACGAGGTCCCGGGACACCTCCACCACCGTCGGGTCCTCATACGCTGTCTCGATCACCCATGGCAACAGGTCGAACCGGCCCGGTACCGCCGGCGGACGCCACCCCAGACGCCGCGCCGCATCGGTCATCGCCACCTGCGCCGGATCACCCCGCACCGACCCGTCGTCCGTCCGATGCCCGCAGTACCGGATCAACTGGTCGTTCCAGATCCGCGCCCGCGGCCCCACCCCCGGCCGGTCGGGCGCGAACACCGTCATCACCGACTGGATCCGCCCCCCGTTGTCCGCCACCGCCAGGTGCTGCGCCAACTCCTGCGAGATGCCCGCCACCGTTGTCACCCCGCGTCGGTCACGGACCTTCAGCCCTGCCCACCGGACCCGCCCCACGCAACGCACCGACTGCCGCCAGGCGACCTTCGCCCCGTACGCCAACTCCTCCGTGGTGTGCCGGTACGTGCCGGTCAGCGCGATCTCCTCCCGGACCTCCGCGATCCGTCCGATCAGGCCCGGCAGCCGTCGCTCCGCGTGATAGAGCTGCAAGAACTCGACGGCCTCCGCCGCCACGTCCTCCACCAGGGGATCCTGCGTCCGGGAGGCATGAGCCACCGGACAGCCCGACGCGTTGCCGTCCATGGCACGCTCACCGGCATCCAAGATCATTGCGTCGACGTGATAGTCAGTCTGCACTCTCGTTCAAATCCGATCGTCGGGCAGGCGTCGCCATCGCCTTCTGCGTCGTCCGTACAGCCTCCCCGAACCGCCACGGCATATCACCGAGGGTGATATGCACGCAGAAGATCGTGAACGCCGCACACAGGATTCACGGTGACGCAATGACTGTCAACAAGGCGACTCGTGCCCAAGGCGTCCACTGTGGGCATTTGCCTCCGAGCAGGCCAGATTGGACATCACCGCAGCGGCTCCTGGCCCCCAGGACACCAACGAAGGGCGCCGGAGAATCAACCCGCCCGACGACGCGCCCGACGCGCCGCCAACTCGTCACCCACCGGCTCCGCCGCCACCTGCGGCTCCACCGACGTCGCCGGCTCCGACGGCAGGTGCGACAGGGAACCCTGGATCTCCTTGAACGCCCCACCGATCGCGATGCCGAACACGCCCTGGCCACCCTGCAACAGGTCGACCACCTCCTCCGGCGACCGGCACTCGTACACGGTCGTGCCGTCGGAGATCAACGTGATGCCCGCCAGGTCCTCCACCCCACGGGAGCGCAGCGCCTCGATCGCCTTCCGGATGTTCTGCAACGACACCCCGGCGTCCAGCAGCCGCTTCACCACCTTCAGGACCACCAGGTCCCGGAACGAATACAACCGCTGCGTGCCCGAACCCGAAGCGTCGCGCACACTCGGCACCACCAACCCCGTACGGGCCCAGTAGTCCAACTGCCGGTAGCTGATCCCCACCGCGTGGCAGGCCGTCACGCCCCGGTACCCCACGGCACCGTCACCCTCGGTCGCCCACCCCGGCGGCGCCACACCCGGCTCGTCCAGCTCCGTACCCGGATCGGAATCTCGCGGCTCGTGCATCCGGACAACCTCCCCGCCAGTGCGGTGACACGTCGTTTCCGGGACGTGCACCCCTCGACACGGCAACCCTATAGCCGCCTTGAGGAATTGCCCCGCAGGAGCCGCCGCGACACGCCGCGACACGACAACGAAGATCACCCACAGCACCAGAGCATCACCGAGCGTGACACCCCGCAGAAGACCGGACTCAGCCGGCGAAATCCTCCGGACGCACCTGGTCCAGGAACTCGCGGAACTTCTCCACCTCGTCCTCCTGCTCGTCCGGGATCACGATCCCCGCCTCGCTGAGGACCTCCTCGGCACAACGAATCGGCGCACCGACCCGCAACGCCAACGCGATGGAATCACTCGGCCGGGCCGACACCCGCACCCCGTCCCCGAGCAACAGATCCGCGTAGAAGACGTTCTCCTTCAACTCGGTGATCTCCACCGCCCGCAACGGCGCCTTCAACGCCGCCAACACGTCCCGCAGAAGATCATGGGTCAGCGGCCGGGCCGGCTTGACCCCCTGCTGCTCGTAGGCGATAGCCGTCGCCTCGACCGCACCGATCCAGATCGGTAGATAGCGGTCCCCCTCGACCTCCCTGAGCAGGACGATCGGCTGGTTGCTGGGCAGCTCCACCCGAACTCCGACCACGCTCAGCTCGCGCACCGCCGCCTCCGTGTCGTTGTCACCTACGCCGCACCGCGCCCTTCCCTGCACGGTACACGGACCGCGACACGGCCGTCCCATGCGCTACCCGCACACGCCCGCGCCAGAAAGGGGTTACCCCGGCAAGCCTACGACACGCTTCCCGGGGAAGATCTTTCCGCACAGCCCCCGCCGGATCACCGACCCAACGTCGACCGCAACCCCACCCGCACCAACGCCGCATGCAACTGCTGCGACAGCGCCACCAACTCCCGCGCCGTCTCCGCCGCCCGCGCCCGCGCCGCCGGATCACTCTGCCGCGCCAACGGCGCCACCAACTGCGCGAACAGACCAACCTCCCGATCCGCCGCCGTCCGGAACGCCCGCAGATGCCGCGGCTCCAACCCGTACGCCGCCAGACCCGCCACCGCCCGCGCGATGATCAACGCATCGTCGTCGTACCAACCCGGCGGATCCGACACCACCACACCGAGGCGCTCCAACTCGCCCAGCGTCGACTCGTCGATCCCGCTACGCGCCACCAGATCCAACCGGCCGAGCCGCGCCTGCGGCGACCCGACCGGCTCCTCCGGCACCCGCCCCGGAACCTCACCGTCCGGACCCACCGCCACCAACGTCGGCCGCTGCCGACCCGGCGACTCCCCGGACGCGTCCCACTGCGCCAACTGGTCACGGATCACCCGCAAAGGCAGATACTGGTCCCGCTGCGCGGTCAGCACGAACCGCAACCGCGCCACATCGTCCCAGCTGTACTTCCGGTAACCCGCCGCCGTCCGCTGCGGCTCCACCAGGCCCTCGGCCTCGAGGAACCGCAACTTCGAAATGGTCACGTCCGGGAAATCGACCCGCAGCTGACCCAGCACCTCGCCGATGCTCATCAGCGGACGGGCGCGGGCCGCCTCGGGCGGCGTGGAGGCCGCAGGCTCGTTCACCCCCGGCCGGCCCCCTCCTCGGGACGCGGACCGGCGATGAACACCACCCGGAACTTGCCGATCTGCACCTCGTCACCATTGCTCAACGTGGCCGCCTCGACCCGCTCCCGGTTCACGTACGTGCCGTTCAGGCTTCCCACGTCCCGCACCGTGAACGTCCCACCGTCACGGTGGAACTCGGCGTGCCGCCGCGACACCGTCACGTCGTCGAGGAAGATGTCACTGTCCGGGTGACGACCGCTGGTCGTCACGTCGTGATCCAACAGGAACCGGGCACCCGCATTCGGACCCCGGCGAACCACCAGCAGCGCCATACCCGGCGGCAACGAACCGGACATCCGGCTCGGCACCACATCGGTGTCCGGCCCCTCCAGCACTTCGTCGAGCGAACCGAGATTGAGCGTCGAAGTGACGTCGAGTGGGGGGAACTCGTCGTCTGGGCGCGTCATGGGACCACCTCACGGATCTGTTCGGTCGGCGTCGGGTAATGGCGGGTCTGGCCGCCGGGCACTCCAACACCCGGCGGCTGGCTCCCCGTGCCCGGAAAGGCAATTCCGCAACGCTGAACTATTTGGTTCTCGGTCGACTGGGCGAGCCTAGCCAGCGCCGAAATGCAGGGCAACCGGACGCGCGGAACACCCGCCACGCCCGGAGGGGACGCACTCAGCTCTCGGTGAGCTCACGATACGCGTCCGCGGACAGCAGACCGTCGACCGCCGCCGGATCGTCCGGGGTGATCTCCAGCAACCAACCCGCACCGTACGGATCGGTGTTGATCACCTCAGGGGTGTCGCCGAGCGCCTCGTTGCGCGCCGCCACCGTACCGCTCAGCGGGGCGTAGATCTCCGACACGCTCTTCGTCGACTCGATCTCACCCAACGACTCACCGGCCGCCACCACCGCACCCGCATCGGGCAGCTGGACGTACACGATGTCACCCAGGGCGTCCTGCGCGAAGTGCGTGATGCCGACCCGGACAGTGCCGCCGCCGTCACCCGCCACCCACTCGTGCTCGGCGGTATACCGCAGATCCTCAGGAATCACCAGACGCGTCCTTCATCCATCGGCGCACCGGAAACCCGGTGCGAGCCGCGCCGGTCAGGAGACCGGACGGGCGTGTTCCAGCTTGATCGGCGCGTGCAGCGCCGAAACCTCGGCAGCCTCACGATCCTCAACGATCAACTTACCGCCGTCACCCGTCACCGACGCCACCACCCCGCCAGGAATGTTCAAGGCCGTACGCATCGTCGCCGGATCACCGATCACCGTGATCGTGAACGGACCCGTCAACCGACGCCCGTCCACCACCAACGACCCGCCCTCCCCGTCCAGGAAGAACGTCGACGCGATGATCCGCACCGTCGCCCGGTCACCACCCGAGATCTGCATCGCCTCCGCGCCAGCGCCCCGCAACTCCTGCACCGCGTCCAACACCCGCGACGCCGAGATCGGCTTCTCACCCGCCTCGAACCGCACCGACAACCCCGGCCCCGTCGCCGGCAGCGTCCCCGCCAGGATCCCCAACTCGTCGGCCCGCCGCGTCGCCTCCTCCAACGCCGCCTGCCGACCCTGCTGACCCGAACGCAACTGCCGCTGACTCTCCTCCAGCGTCGCGATGTCCTGCCGCAACCGGACCTCCCGCGAATTCAGGTCGTACAGGATCCGCACCAGGTCCTCCTGCCGCGTCGCCGCCACCGTCGGATCCGTCGACGTCGACTTGAACTGCACCACCAGGGTGAACCCCAGCAACGCCAGCAACGCCGCGATCATCACCCCGGCCGAACTCACCCGCCGCCGCGGCGCCCCACCACCCCCGGACACCGCCGGCGCGACCCCACCCGCCTCGGCGGCCCGGCTCAGATCCACCGTCGCGCCGTCGTCGGGCTCCACCACCGCAGGCTCCTGCACGGGCGGCTCCACCGGCGGCGCCGACCGCTCCGGCGCCAACGGGCTCAACTCGTCCGGATCCGGCGCGTCCGGCCGCGGATCGGGCTCCCCCGCCGGACCCGACGGCCGCCCCGGACCCGCCGGCTGCGGCCAACCCGTGCCCGTCTCGGTGTGCTCGTCGCTGCTCATCGCCACCAACCTACGCCCGGAACAGGTGCCGACGGATCGCCGCCACGTTCCCGAAGATCCGCACCCCGAGCACGACCACCACGCCGGTGGAGAGCTGACCGCCCACCCCCAACTGGTCACCCAGATACACGATCAGACCCGCCACCAGCACGTTCGAAATGAACGACACCACGAACTGCTTGTCGTCGAAGATCCGGTCGAGCTTCGCCCGCACCCCACCGAACACCGCGTCCAACGCGGCCACCACCGCGATCGGCAGGTACGGCTGCAACGCCGTGGGCACCGTGGGGTCGAGCCACACCCCGAGGACCACACCGGCGAGCAACGCCAGCACCGCGATCATCGACCACCTCCGGAGGGGCTGGGAGACGTCCTCGAACCGGTCGGCCCAGGACTGACGGAACGGTCGGCCCCCGACGGCGACGGCGTCGGGCTCACCGAGGGCTGCGCGTAGCGTAGCCGCGGGTCCGGAGCCGCCGGCAGGGTGAGGTCCTCCGCCTCGCGCACCCCGAACGACAACCCGGTGTCCTCAGCCACCTTCCGCATCGTCAACGCGCTGCGGCTGTCCTCGTACCGGTCCCGCATCGACCCCGGACCGATCGCCGACACCTCGTACGGCCCCGTCACCGGCCGGAAGTCCACCAGGATCGCCTGCCCCGCCGAACGGATCGTCGACATCGCCGTCAACCGCTGACCGTTGATCGCGATCGCCTCCGCCCCCGCCGCCCACAGGTCGTTGGCCACACCCTGCAGATCGCTGTAGATCACCCGGGACGGCCCCACGTCCGCGCCGGTCACCGCGTCCTGGTTCTGCGGCGCGTCCGCCAGGCGCACCACCACGCCGTCACCACGCACCCGCCCCAGGCCGGTGCCCGCCTCCAGGTTGTGCAACCGCGCCGCCTCCGAGCCACCCAGCGCCGCCGCCCGCTGCCGTGCCACCTCCGCCCGCAGCTCGTCGGCCCGCACCGACAACCGGTCCGTCTCCGTCTCCCGCTGCTTGATCTGCTCGACCAGGCCGGACCGGGCCTGGCTGCGCCCCGGCTCGGCCTCCAGCGTCTGCCGGTACGCCACCGCGAACAGGAAACCCAGCAGCAGCGCCACCACCAGGGTCACGGAGCGCGCCGACCAGCGCCGCCACCCCGGGTACGGCGTCTGCCGCTCCCGACGCCGGGCCGCCGCGTCGGCGTACCCGGGATCCAGCGGGTTGCGGAACAGCTCGGTGAGGAAGTCCGGGGCGTACACCCGATCGCCGCGTCCCCGACCCTCGCCCGGTGCGCCCGTCATGCCGGCGCTCCCCCGGCCCGAACCGCCCTGACCAGCCGGCCGGCCTGCACGACGTAGAGCGCGCCGGCCACCCAGTAGAGCACCAGGCCCCACCAGGCCAGGCCCCAGCCGATCGCCCCGGCCACGGTCGCGGCGCCCGGCACCGCCGCGGCGAGCAGCAGGACCGGGAAGGCGGCCAGCAACAGGAAGGTCGCGGTCTTGCCCACGTAGTGCACCGGCGGCGGGCCGTACCCGTGCCGACGCAGCACCGCCAGCGAACCGAGCAGGAGCAGCTCCCGGGCCAGCAGCGCCGCGGTGAACTGCCAGGGCACCACGTCGCGCGCGGTGAAGCCGAGCAGCGTGGCGAGGATGTAGAGCCGGTCGGCGAGCGGGTCGAGCAGCTCCCCCAGCCGGCTGACCTGGCGCATCCGGCGCGCGACCCAGCCGTCCACCCAGTCCGTGGTGCCACCGATGGCCAGCACCACGACCGCGGCCACGTCGGCGTGCGCGACGAGCAGCAGGTAGAGGAAGAGCGGCACGCCGAGCAACCGGACGAAGCTGATGACGTTCGGCACCGTGAGGATCCGGTCGCCCACGGCCGATCCGCCCGTGCCGGCGGTGGCCCCCGGGTGCTCTTCCCGAGCCGGCGGACGCGACACCGAACCTCCTCCGCGACACGCTCCGCCGCCCGGCCGAGGACCGGCGGCGCGGAGAACGTGGGCGCTGTCGGGCCGGCTGCCGCCGGCGTCCCCTGCGGCCCCCGTACGGGACCTTCGCCTGACATCGGCCCGCGATCGTGACGATCACGGGCCGGTTGCGCTGCCACTATATCGGGCCCTCGGCGCCTCCTTCGGCCTCAGGCGTCCGGCCTGCCGGCGGCGGTGTCGTCGGGTGTGGTGCGTCACTACCCGTAAAGCATCCTAGGACACTAGTGGAGCGGCGGAAGGCGCGTGCACGAGGGGGACGATCCGTCAGGCGGTGCGGGCCCGGGAGTCCGCCGGCGACTCGGTCGGGGCGGTGGTGGCCGCGCGCTCGAAGGCCATCAACGCCAGCAGCAGCTCGTGCTGCGCCCGACCGGGCATCCGGTCCAGCACGGCCTGCACCGCCCGGTGCCGGCGCTCCTGCAGCTCGCGCAGCAGCGTCTCGGCGGCGGCCGTCGGCATCAGCCGCACCTCCCGCCGGTCGCGGGGATCGGGCACCCGGCGCAGCAGCCCGGTGGCCTCCAACCGGTCGCAGAGCCGGCTCGCCGAGGACGGCACGACGTCCAACAACTCGGCCAGGCCGTTGACGTTGGTCTCCGGCCTGTTGCTGATCAGCGACAGCACGCGCAGCTGCGTCGGGGAGACGGCCATCTGGTGCCGGGAGACCGCCGAGTCGAGCACACCGACGAGCGCCTCGGCGGCGGCGTCGATCGCCGCGGCGAGATTCGGAGGTCGCTCCACCCGGTGTCCCCTGCGATCGTCCCGCTCGTGTCCTGCCGGTGCGACGACGGCTCTCACCCGTCGCCCCGCCCGGCGGAACCACGCCAGTCCAGGCAGACGACGACCGCGTCGTCGCGCAGGTCGGCGTCCGCGTGCCAGGCGTGCAGTTCGCGCATCACCGTACCAACCGCTTCCGCCGGCGGTTGCAGCCGCGTGGACCGCATCGCCCGCGCCATCGTCCGCTCGCCGTACGCCCCGCGGTCCCCGGGGTCGGCGGCCCACACCCCGTCGCTGACCACGAAGAGCCGGTCCCCCGGTTCCAGCTCGAACTCCTGGACGTCGTAGCGGGCCTCGGCGAACATGCCCAGCGGCAGCTGCTGCTCCAGCTGGATGGGCGTCACCGTGCCGCCGCGCACCCGCAGCAGGTGCGGGGAGCCGGCGTCCACCGCCCGCACCCGGCCCGTGACGGTGTCCAGTTCGAGCAGCAGCGTGGCCACGTACCGGCGGCCGCGGTGCTGGTAGAAGACCGTGTCGGAGGCCAACTCGGCCTGCTCCACGAGGCTGCCTCCGGAGCGCCGGGCGTTGCGCAGCGCGTTCACGGTGACGGCGGTCAGCAGCGCCGCCGCCAGCCCGATGCCGGCGCCGTTGAGCACCGTCACGGTGAGCCGGTCGTCGTCCACGGACCAGTCGAAGTGGTCCCCACCCACCGTGTACGCCGGCTCCAGCTGGCCGGCGAGCTCGAACGCCGCGTGGCTCACGCCGCGCCCCGGCAGCAGTTCCCACTGCATCTCGGCGGCCATGCTGAGCCGCTCCCGTCGGCGGACCCGGCGGTAGCGGTCGGTCTCCCGGTCCGCCGCGCGCAGCACGACCGCCAACTCGCCGGCGATGTCCGCGGCCCGCTCGACGACGTCCGGACCGGGCGGAGCGGGCAGCTCGACCAGGAGCACGCCCAGCCGCTCCCCCCACACCGACAGCGGCAGGTAGAGCCGGCACCGGCCCTCGTCGTCGGCATCGGTCACCGGCTGCTGGCTGCTGAAGCAGCGCTGCGCCGCGTCGTGACAGGCGAGGAAGCCGCCGTCGGAGAGGTCCGCGTCGAGCACCGGCCAGAGCCCGGTGATCCGGTAGTCCGCGATGAACACGTCCGTACGCGAGGCGCCCAGGACGGACCGGATGGCCCGGTCCGCCGCCTCCACCACCTGGTCGGGCGGGGCCGCACGAAGCGCACGCGAGACCTGGCCCGGTGCCTCCAACATGATCATCCTCCGGAAGCTTGCCGTAGGGCAAGCATCATACGGAGGCCCCTCCCCCGTCCTCCGGGCGGGCGGGCGCACGGCAGGGGGCCGGCCGCCACACCCCGGGCGCGGACGGACGCACGGCGCGGGGGCCAGGTCGGTTCGGGCGGCGCCGGCGCGGCGGCCGGGGGCTGCGGGGCCGAGGGGGCTGCGGCCGCAACCGGGTGCTCGGGAGGCGGCCGGTTGCCGCCACAGCGGCCGGGGCCTCGGGCGTCGGCCGGATCTGCGGTGGCGTCGGTCAGGCCGGCGAGCGGACGGCGAGCCCGCCGTGGAAGGCGTCTGGCAGCTGGGCCGGCGGGCCGTCCGGACGCCACCGGGCGATCGGGACGATGCCGTCCTCGGTGGGCGTCCAGCGGCCCAGCAGCGGCACGAACGCGGCCGGCGGGCGCATCCGGAACGCCGGGCCCATCATCGCGAGGGCCTCCGGGAAGCCGGCCAGTTCCTCCGTGTCGAAGTCGACGGCGAGCAGGCTGCCCGGCGCGGTGGCCGCGTAGAGCTCGTCGAGGGTGCGGGCCAGTGTCTCGTCGTCGAGGAACGCGGCCAGACCGAGGAAGACCACGCCGACCGGCCTCCTCCCCCACCCCGGCACGAACCGGTGCAGCTGGGCCCGGTCGACCGTGCCGATGTCGGTGGCGTCGCCGTAGCCGTAGCCGGCCCGGTCGCTGCCGGCCAGCAGGCGCTGGCCGAGGCGGATGGTGACCGGGTCGACGTCGGTGTAGAGAACGGTGGCCTCCGGGGCGACCTCGTGCACGTTGCCCATCGTGGGCACCCCGGCGCCGAAGACGAGGAAGCTGTCCACCCCCCGCGCGGCCATCGCCCGGACCGCCCGGCCGAGAAAGGCGCGCAGCTCGCGGAAGACCGGCGCGCACGCCCCGTACGCCCGCTCGAAGTCGCGGGCGGCCGCCACGTCGACCGGGTAGTGGTGCTCCCCGCCGAGCCAGAAGTCGATCATCCGCGCGGTGCTCGGCTGGTCCGGCTCAACCATCGACGACGCTCCCTCCCCGGTGGGCGTGGACAGCGTACCCACCGGTCGGGCTGCGCGGTATCGGCCCGCCGACAGGTTCCCGGCCGCGATACTGGCCGGGAACCGGCGGGAGGTGGGCGGTGAACTCGGCGAACGGCGCGGCGGTGGTCGTCGGCGTGGACGGCTCGGACTCGGCGCTGCGCGCCGTGCGGCTCGCCGCCGTCGAGGCCGCCCGCCGGCACCGGCCGCTGCGGATCGTGCACGCCTTCATCTGGCCCCTGCTGCGCGTGCCGGTCGACGCCCCCGCCGGCGGCCCGCCCGGTGCCGGCCTGCGGCACCAGGCGGAGCAGGTCGTCGCCGCCGCCACGGACGAGGCCGAGGCGGCGGTGCCCGGGCTGCGGATCTCCGGCGAGATCATCGACGGCGAGGCCGCCGCGGTGCTGCTCGGCGAGTCGCCGGCCGCCGCGATGATCGTGCTCGGCGACCGGGGGCTCGGCGGCTTCTCCGCACTGGTGGTCGGGTCCGTCGCGGTGCAGGTCGCCGCGTACGCCGACTGTCCCGTGCTGGTCGCCCGGGGCACCGACCACCCCGACGGGCCCGTGGTCGTCGGCGTGGACGGCTCCGAGACGGCCCGGCTCGCCGCGGAGTTCGCCGTGGAGGAGGCGTCGGTACGCGGCGCGGCGCTGGTCGCGGTGCACGCCTACCGGCATCCGACCTCCACCGGACCCGGGGACATGCGACCACTGGTGTACGACGACACCGAACTGCGTTCCGAGGAGGAGCGGGTGGTCGCCGAGTCGCTGGCGGGGCTCACCCAGCGGTGGCCGGACGTGCCGGTCAGCCGGGAGACCACCCGGGGCCGCCCCACCACCGTGCTCGCCGAGGCGTCCCGGCGGGCCCAACTGCTGGTGGTCGGCCGGCAGGGGCGCGGGGAGCTGACCGGGCTGCTGCTGGGCTCGGTGAGCCAGTCGCTGCTGCATCACGCCGACTGCCCGGTCGCGGTGATCCGCGCGCCAAGCTGAACGAGCGCCAATCTGGCACTAGCGCCGACAGGTTTGCTGTGGAAACCTATTGGCATGACTACTGAGCCGATATCCGCCGGCGGCGATCCCCGCCGGCTGCTGTCCGAGGTTCGCTCCCTGGCGCACCGGGTACGTCTCGACCAACGGATGACCTGGGTCGCGCTGCTTGTGCTGGCCGGAGTGACGTTCGTCGGGATCCCGTTCGACTGGCTCGGCATGACGGTGCACTGCCACCCCGACACCAGCTGCGAATTCGCCCGCCGGGGCGTGCTGTACTACTGGCCGCCGGCGCTCCTGCTCGCCTACGCGGCGATCGCCGTCTCCTATGTGCGGGCTGCCCGGGCACGCGGGCTGGGTGCCCGGGTGTTGCCGTACGTGATCGCCGGCGCCGCGACGACCGTCGTGTTCACCGCCGCGTGGGTAGCCGCGGCCCTGTATTTTCCGAGCCACCCGGAGCCGATGCAGCCACTCTCGTACTGGTGGCTGGTGCTGGACCGGCTGGTCTCACCCTGGAGCATGATCGGTATCGCGCTGGTGGTGCTGGCCCGGATCGAGCGCAACATCGGGCTGCTGCTGTTCACCCTCGCCTACCTGGCCCTGGTGCTGCTGGTGCTGCCGATGAACGAGGGCTGGGGACTGGCAGGCTGGGGACTTCAGGCCCGATTCGCGGTGCCGCAAGCCATCAGCGGCGCGGTGCTGCTGCTCGGCGCCGTCGGGTTCTTCAGGGCGGCCCGCAGGCGGCAGCGGTGACAGCCGCGCCCGGCACCCCGGACCCGGATGCCGGGCACCCGGTCACCGGGCTGGACGAGGTGGTGCACCAGCGGGCACGGCTGGGCATCCTGACCATCGCGCACGAGGCCCACCGGGTCGAGTTCGGCTACCTTCGCACCCACCTCGAGCTGACCGCCGGCAACCTCTCCAAGCACCTCAGCGTGCTGGAATCGGCCGGCCTGATCGAGGTCGAGAAGGGCTACGAGGGCCGGCGCGGTCGCACCTGGATCACCCTCACCGCCACCGGCACCACCGCGCTCGCCAACGAGATCGCGCGACTCAAGCAGCTCATCGCCCGCGTGGAGACCACCAACGGACAGTAGCGACAACGTCGGCCGACCAGCCATCCCCGCCACCCGGCGCACGGCGACCGTGCGGCGGACCGGTCGCGCGGTTGGTCCCCGCGCAGGCGGGTAGACGACCGCGGTACGCCAACGGCGACGACGACCGGAGGAGGCAGTGATGCCAGGACCACGGCCGGGCAGCAACGCGTACGACAAGCAGCGGGCACGCATCCGGAACGCGATCGACGATTCGGGACGGCGGGTGCCGGACGACAAGGCCAACGACGTGGCCAACCGGATCCTGCAGTCCGACCGCGGGCAGCGGGGGGTCGTCCGCGGCGAGCGGGTCTACGGCCCCAAGGGCGAACGCGAACCGGGCGACCCGAAGTGAGGGCGACGAACCTGGCCGACGGGGCGATCGCCGGCGCGGTCGGCAGCACCGCCCTGAACGTGGTCAGCTACCTCGACATGGTGCTCCGGGCGCGGCCGGCGAGCAGCACCCCGGAGGAGAGCGCCGGGCGGGTGGCCCAGGTGGCGCACGTGGATTTGGGGCCCGAGGACCGGGCGGCGAACCGCCGCTCGGGCCTCGGGCCCCTGCTCGGCTACGGAATCGGCGTCGCGGCGGGAGTCGGGTACGCCCTACTCGCCCGGGGCCACCGGATGCCGCTGCCGCTGGCCGCCGGGGTGCTCGGCGGTGCCGTGATGACGATGTCCGACGGGTCGATGACCGTGCTGGGGGTGACCGATCCGCGCACGTGGCGCCGGTCGGACTGGCTGGCCGACCTCGTGCCGCACCTCGCGTACGGCGTGGCGGCCGCAGCCACCTGGAACCGGCTGCGGCCGCCCGTCTCGGGCCGGGGCTGTTAGCCCCGGGCGCTCTCGTCGTCGGCGACCGGCTCGGTGGCCGGGCCGTACGGCGACACCTGCCCCCGGGGCACCGGGCGCCCCTCGTCGCCGTGGGACGAGCCGCGGTTGCGCGGGTGCCCCGCGGGGTTGGGGCCCTTGCTGTCCTGGCTGGTGGCGCCCTTGTTGTTGCGGCGGAATTCCTCCTGCTGCGGGTTCACCACGGGTTTCTCCTTCCGGGGTCCGACCGTGTCCCACGCCGGTTACCCGTCCGCCCCGGCGGCATACCCGCCGGGGCGGACGGTCGCAGGGGTGGCCGGGCGCAGGGCGGGTACACCCCGAGGATGGGCGACGACCGGAAGGTGGCGCGGGTCCTGCTGGACCGCCGGGGCCGCACGTACGCCGAGGAGGCGGGCATCACGCTCGCCGACCGGCCCGCCCCGCTCTACCAGCTGCTGGTGCTCGCCACGCTGCTGAGCGCCCGGATCCGGGCGGGGGTGGCCGTGGCCGCCGCGCGGGAACTCTTCGCCGCCGGCTACCGGACCCCGCAGGCGATGGAGGCGGCGAGCTGGCAGGACCGGGTCGACGCGCTGGGCCGGGGCCACTACCGCCGCTACGACGAGCGGACCTCGACGATGCTCGGCACCGGCGCCCGGCTGTGCCTGGACCGCTGGCGGGGCGACCTGCGCCGGCTGCACCGCGACGCCGGTGGTGAACCGGCCGGGCTGCGCCGGCTGCTGACGGAGTTCCCCGGCATCGGCCCCACCGGCGCCGACATCTTCCTGCGCGAGGCGCAGGTGGCCTGGCCCGACCTGCGCCCGTACGCCGACCGGCGGGCCCTGGCCGGCGCGAAACGCCTCGGCCTGCCCGGCTCGGCGGAGCGGCTGGCCGGGCTGGTCGAACCGGCCGACTTCGGCCGGCTCGCCTCGGCGTTGGTCCGGGTGGCCCTCGGCGAGGAGTCCGCCGGTGAGGTCACCCGCGCCGCCGCCACCTGACGCTGACCGCCCGGGAACGGGACGTGCTGCGGCTCGCGGCCTACTTGGCCGTCTTGTCGCCCGGCTTCGTCAGGTGCCACACCAGCAGCGCCGCCAGCAGCGCGAGCACGACGAGGCCGCCCGACACGCCGCGGCCGTCCTCCTCGCTGCGTCCGGTGGTGCCGAAGTAGATCACCGCGAGCCCGGCCAGCACGGTGACGAACGTCCGCATCCCTCGGTCTTTCACGTACCGGACCGTACGTCCGCCTCCGCGCCGTTCGTGGTGGTTCGGCCCGCCGTCACCCGACCGGGTCGGGGCCGGCGGGGAAGCCGCGCAGCCGGACCCGGCGGATCGTACGGCCGGACACCTCCACCACCTCGACGGTCAGCCCGGGCAGGTGCACGGTCTCCCCCGGTCCGGTCGGCAGGTGCCCCAGCCCGGCCAGGACCAGCCCGGCCACCGTCGTGTACTCCCGCGACGGCCGGAAGTGCAGGCGCACGCCGACGTCGGCCAGGTCGTGCAGCGGGAAGTCGCCGGGCACCAGCAGCGAGCCGTCCGGTTCCCGGGTCACCCCGGTCACGTCCCGGTCGGTCTCGTCGTACAGCTCCCCGACGACCTCCGCCAACAGGTCCTCCAAGGTGATCATGCCGTCGACCCCGCCGTGCTCGTCGACGACGAGGGCGAGCTGCTGGTGGCACAGCCGCAGCTCGCGCAGCGCGTCGGAGACGGGCAGGGTGCCGGGCAGCAGCAACGGCGGACGGGCCCGGTCGGCGACCGTCACCACGTCCGCCTCGACGAGTTCGCGGATGTGCACCACGCCCCGTACCTCGTCGAGCCCACCCGGCCCGACGACCGGGGCGCGGGAGCGGCCGGCGGCGGCGAGGCGGCGCAGCCCGTCGGCGGCAGGCAGCGTCGCGGGGAGCACCGTCACGTCCAGCCGGGGCACCAGGATGTCCCGCAGCGTCCGGCCGGCGATGTCGAACGCGCCGGTGAGGATCTCCCGCTGCTGCGCGGACAGGCCCCGCTGGCTGACCAGGATCTCCCGCAGCTCGTCCTCGGTCATCTCCGTCCGGCTGGCGCGCGGGTCCCCGCCGGCGAGCCGCACCACCACGTCGGTGGCCTTGCTGAGCAACCAGACCGCCGGCCGGGACAGCCGGGCCAGCAGGTCCAGCGGGCCGGCGCTGACCAGCCCCCAGCGTTCCGCGCGCTGCATCGCCAACCGTTTGGGGGCCAGTTCGCCGACGACCAGGGTGACGAACGTCAGCAGCACGGTGACCAGGACGACCGCGACGCCGCGCGCGGCCCCGCCCAGGAAGCCCAGCGGCCCCACCAGCGGCTCGGCCAGGGAGATCGCGGCGGCGGCGGAGGCGAGGAACCCGGCGAGGGTGATGCCGAGCT
This sequence comes from Micromonospora sp. DT178, assembly GCF_049841695.1. Lineage (NCBI taxonomy): Bacteria > Bacillati > Actinomycetota > Actinomycetes > Micromonosporales > Micromonosporaceae > Micromonospora > Micromonospora sp. DT178. Next base: position 9,915 of record NZ_JBNCKV010000011.1, on the reverse strand, counting down.
GGATGGTCGCCAGGTACCGGTTGGGGTCGCGGACCAGCCGGGCCAGCCGCTCCCCCGACCCGCTGCGCCGGCCCAACTGCCGCACCTGCCCCTCGCGCAGCGTCACCAACGCCATCTCGCTGCCCGACAGGGCCGCGTTGACCAGCACCAGCACCGCCACCAACGCCAGCTGACCGAGCTGCGCCCCCATGTCAGTCGACCTCCAGGTCGTCGAGGGAGATCTTGTGCGTCATCAGCCACCGTGCCAGCGCCGACATCCCGAACAGCCACAGCGGCGCGGACTCGGTGGTGCCGTTGGTCGCGAAGATCGCGAAACGCAGGTCCGGCGCCCGGTACGCCTCGATCCGCCATTTGTGCTGCCTGTCCCGCCAGACCGCGGAAGGGTCCATGGCGCCACGCTAGGCGACCGCCGGCCCCGCCGGGGCGGCTTCAGGACCCGGCCGTCACCACGACCCGCGCGTCGTCGGGCAGCCGCCGGGTGACGCCGCGGCGGTCCAGCAGCTCCAGCAGCGGCACCGCGACCCGGCGGGTGGTGTCCAACGCCCGCCGCGCGGCGCTGAGCGTGAACGGCTGGGGCAGCCCGGCCAGCACCCGCACGGCGTCGTCGGCCGCGCCGGGCAGCAGCACCACGTTCTCGGCGAGCCGCAGCAGCGCGCCCGCCCGTACGGCCGCGCCGATCTCCCGGGGACCCAGCCCCAGGTCGGCGAGGTGCTCGGCCTCGGGGGCGCGGAACGGGCGGTCGGCGTACTCGGCGCGCACCCGGGCCACGGCCCGGGCCACCGGCTCCGGCAGCGCGTCGACCGCCGACGCGCTGACCCGGCCGGCGCGCAGCCGCAGCGGCGGCCGGACCAGCGCCTCGACCAGCGCCCGCTCGGGCAGGCCGAGGCGCTGCCGCAGCAGCTCGACCGGGGCGCCCGGCTCCAGCGGGTGCTCCCGGGCGTGCCGGGCGACCTCTTCGACCAGCCGGGCGCCGAGGCTGCGCCAGTGCTCCGGGTCGGCCAGCCAGTCGCCGGCGACCGGCCGGCCGGTGACCTCGACGCCGGTGCGGATCAGGTCGGCGGCCCGCGCCAGTCGCCGCCGGCGCAGCTCCCCGGCCAGGTCGGGGCGGCCGTCCACCGTCGCCAGCACGGCCGCGCGGGCCACCGCCGCGCCCCGGCGGTTCAGCGGCGGCGGCGCCACGTCCAGCACGGTCACCCCGCCGGCGACGTGGTGCCGGCCCGGGTCACGCAGCAGCGCCCGGTCCCCGACCAGCAGCGGCAGTGGCCGGGCCAGCCGCAGCCGGGCCGTGTCCGGGCCGAGCGGCCGGACCCGCGCCGGCACCGCCGCCGCGCCGATGTGCAGGGTGAGGGTGGCCGGCAGGTCCCCGGTCGGGTCGCCGGCCAGCCGGACGTCCAGCAGGTCCGTGCGGTGGAACCGGCCGGGGGTCAGCAGCGCGTCGCCGCGCCCCAGGCGGTCCCGGGGCGTGCCGCGCAGGTTCACCGCCACCCGGGCGACCGGGTCGACCTCGGGCCGGGCCACGCCGAGGGAGTGCAGGCCGCGTACCCGCACCGCCTCCGCGCTGCCGGCCAGCTCCAGCTCGTCGCCCACCCGCAGCCGGCCGGCGCCGAGGGTGCCGGTCACCACGGTGCCGGCGCCGCGCACGGTGAAGGCGCGGTCCACCCACAGCCGTACCGGGGCGTCGGCCCGTGGGGCGGGCAGCCGGGCGGCGAGCCGGTCCAGCGCCGCACGCAGCTGCGGCAGGCCGGCGCCGGTCACCGCGCTGACGGCGACCGCGTCGACCGCGCCCAGGGAGGTGGCGGCCAGCTCCGCCCGGGCGCGGGCCGTCGCCGGCCCCGGATCCGCCAGGTCCGCGCGGGTCACCACCAGCAGGCCGTACGACACCCCGAGCGCGTCCAGCGCCGCCAGGTGCTCGGCCGACTGCGGCATCCAGCCCTCGTCGGCGGCGACGACGACCAGCGCGGCGGGCACCGGGCCGACGCCGGCGAGCATGTTCGGCACGAACCGCTCGTGCCCCGGCACGTCGACGAACGCGACCGTGGCGCCCGAGGGCAGCGTGCTCCAGGCGAAGCCGAGGTCGATGGTCATGCCCCGGCGGCGTTCCTCGGCCCACCGGTCGGGTTCCATCCCGGTCAGCGCCCGGACCAGGGTCGACTTGCCGTGGTCGACGTGCCCGGCGGTGGCCACCACGAACACGCCTCAGCCCTCCCCGGGCACCCGCAGCACGGCGGCGCGCAGCGCCGCGTCGGCGTCGGCGGGGACGCAGCGCAGGTCCAGCAGCAGCCGCCCGCGCAGCACCCGGCCCAGCACCGGCGGGTCGCCGACGCGCAGCGGAGACGCGTACCGCTCGGGCAGGCTGAGCGCCCACGAGGCCAGCTCGACGCCGGGGGCTCCACCGCCGCCGACAACCGCCCCGGCGGGCACCACCTGCGCCTCGCACCCGTCGGCGGCGAGCGCGTCGCGCAGCCGCTCGGTGCGCGCCCGCAGCGCGCCCGGGTCGGCGTGCAGCGCGGCCCGGGTGGGGGTGGCCGGATCGCCGAGGGTGGCGGCGAGCGCGGCGAGGGTCAGCTTGTCCACCCGCAACGCCCGGGCCAGGGGGTGCCGGCGCAGCCGTTCGACGAGGTCGGCGGCACCGAGCAGCAGCCCGGCCTGCGGGCCGCCGAGCAGCTTGTCGCCGCTGGCGGTGACCAGCGCCGCCCCGGCCCGCAAAGTGCTGGCGGCGTCCGGCTCGGCGGGCAGCAGCGGGTCGGGCGCGAGCAGCCCGGAGCCGATGTCGGCGACCACGGGGACGCCGAGGGTGGCCAGCCGCCGCACCGGCACGGCGGAGGTGAAGCCGGTGACCTGGAAGTTCGACGGGTGCACCTTGAGCACGAAGCCGGTACGGGGACCGATCGCGGCGGCGTAGTCGTCGAGGGTGCTGCGGTTGGTGGTGCCGACCTCGCGCAGCCGGGCGCCGGTGCTCTCCAGCAGGTCGGGCAGGCGGAACCCGTCGCCGATCTCCACCAGCTCGCCCCGGCTGACGACGATCTCGGCGTCGGCGGCCAGCGCGGTGGCGGCGAGCACCAGCGCGGCGGCGCCGTTGTTGACCACGTGCACCGCGCCGGCGTCGGGCACCGCCGCCGCGAGGGCGTCGAGGGCGTCGCGTCCGCGCCGGGCCCGCCGCCCGGTGCGCAGGTCCAGCTCGACGTCGGTGTGCCCGGTGGCGGCGACGACCGCCGCGACGGCGGCGGGCGACAGCGCGGCGCGACCCAGGTTGGTGTGCAGCACCACCCCGGTGGCGTTGAGCACCGCCCGGGGCGCCGGCGCGGGCAGGGCGGCCAGCGCGGCGTCGCGTACCGCCTCGGGGGTGATCTCGCCCCGGCGGGCGCGCTCCTGGGCGCGGTGGACGGCGGCCTTGACCCGCTCCCGTCCCAGGGCGCCCGCCGCGGCGGTCAGCCGGGGGTCGGCGAGCAGCGCGTCGGTGCGCGGCACCCGCCGGCGCGGATCGGCCGCGACGTCCCCCATGGTCCTCACTTCCGCAGCGTGGCGGAGACGGACGGGAATCGAACCCGCCTGGCCCGGATCCCGGACCACACCGGTTTTGAAGACCGGGAGGGGCACCAGCCGCCTGAACGCCTCCACGCAGCAGTGAACCACAGGCCCGGCGGGCGTGCGCGGGAGGGCGTCAGCCCTCGGCGGCGCGGCGCCGCTCGAGGCGCTCCCGCTGCGGCACCACCGTGTACTTCGGATCCTTCGCCGAGGCCACGCCGCCCTCGAAGATGCCGAACCGGGTCGCCACCGAGGCGCCCAGCAGAGCCACCCCGGACAGCGCGGAGAGCGTCCGGCTGCGCCGGCCCAGCAGCGCTCCGGCCACCCCGAGCGCCGTCAGGGCCCGCCCGGCACGCAGCAGTCGACCGGCCCGACCGGTGCGGTAGGGCTCACTGAGCAGCCCGAGGCGGGTCTCCACCCGGTGCGCGCCGTACAGCTCCAGGGCCGCGCCCGCCACCGCCATCCGGCGGGCGGGCCCGGCCTGCGCGGCGGGCGCGGCGATCAGTCCCACTCCCGCGCCGCTGGCCAGGGCGCTGCCCGCGAAGATGACCGGCAGCTCCGGGTACGCCTCGTGCCAGGACGGCACCGCCGTGTCGGCCAGCAGCACCCCGGTGTACGTGGCCAGCGCCGGCGCGGTCGCCGCGGCGGCCAGCCCGGCGGCGTGCCCGACCGGCGGCAGCGCCCGGCGGACGAGCCCCGGCAGGCCCCGCCCGGGCAGCCACGACGCGCCCTCGGCGACCGCCGCGATCCCCGCGGCCGGACCGAAGACGCTGAGGATCCAGGTGCCCACGGACATGGGCGAGGTGGGCTTGGCCACCCGCAGCATGTGGTGGAACCGGGCGGGCCGCCCCAGATCCTTGATCAGGAAGACGGTGCTGGCGGTGACCGCCGCCAGCGAGGCGACCCGGCCGGCGCGGCGCAACGCGGGCCGGCCGGTGAGCTGCCCGCCCGCCGCGAGCAGCGACGAGCCGGCCGCCAGCCCGCCGGTGAACAGGTACGCGGCGATGTCCCACTTCCAGACCGGCGCCTTGAGGATGGGACGGCCGTAGTAGGAGGTGAACTCGGCCTCCGGGACGGCCAGCTCCTCGCCGCCACGCCGGCCCCGCCGCCGCCCGCGCCTGGCGGGCGTCCCGGGCACGGGCGCGTCGCCCCGCGGCGCGACCGCCCCGGGCGCGTCGCCCCCGGCCGGGCGGCCCACGCCCGGCGCGTCCGTCCCATCGCCGGCCAGCCGCGCGCCACCCGCCCCCGTGCCGCCGTCGAGGCGGTCGAGGAATCGGCGGAACAGGTCGCCGACCGGGCGATCCGCGGTCACGAGGAACCTCCCACGAACGCGGCCACGGCCGCCGCCGCCATCGCGAGCGCGGCCAGGCCCGCCCGCTTCCACATCTTCGGCAGGTCCCGGGTGGTGACCACCGGGTCCGGCGGCAGCCCGTACACCTCGGGCTCGTCGAGCAGCAGGAAGAACGCGCCGTCGCCGCCGACCCCGTCGCCCGGGTCGTGCCCGTAGAGCCGCGCCTCGGGCACGCCCCGCTCGTGCAGGGTTGCCACCCGGGCCGCGGCCCGCTCCCGCAGCTCGTCGAGGGGGCCGTACTGGATGGACTCGGTGGGACACGCCTGCGCGCAGGCGGGAGTCCCGCCCGCGCCGATCCGGTCGTAGCACAGCGTGCACTTCCACGCCCGGCCGTCGCCCTTGCGCTGGTCGATGACGCCGTACGGGCAAGCGGAGATGCAGTAGCCGCAGCCGTTGCAGATGTCCTCCTGCACCACCACCGTGCCGAACTCGGTGCGGAACAACGAGCCGGTCGGGCAGACGTCGAGGCAGGCCGCGTGGGTGCAGTGCTTGCAGACGTCGGACATCATCAGCCAGCGGAAGTCGGTGCGCCCCTCCGCGCCCCCCGCGCGCCCCGGCGGTTGTGCCCCGGGCATCCCCAGGAACTCCGGCCCGCCGGTCCGGTCGGCCGTGCCCGTGCCGGCGGGGCCCGTGTCCGTGCTGGTGCTGGCGGGGCCCGTGCCCCTGCCGGTGCTGCTCGCGCCGCCGGTGCCGGTCCCCGAGCCGGTGCCGCCGGCCATGCGTGCGGCCGCGTCCGCCGCGCCCGGCGGCACCCCCGGCTCGGTGCCGGTCGGATTGCCCACGCCGGCGGCCACCGCCGCCGACGAGGCGCTGACCGAGCCGCCCGTCGGCGTGCCGGCGAACGGCGGGCTGCGGTGCCCGGCCGGGCGGGGCTGCTCGACGAACGCGACGTGCCGCCACGAGTTCGCTGTCAGCGCGCCGGTGTTGTCGTACGACATGCCGAGCAGGTCCAGCCCCGAGCCGGGGACGTCGTTCCACTCCTTGCAGGCCACCTCGCACGCCTTGCAGCCGATGCAGACGCTGGTGTCGGTGAAGAAGCCCATCCGGGGCGGGGCGTCGGTCCAGCCGGCCTCCGGGGCGGGATCCAGCGGCCCGGACAGGCTGTGCGGGTCAGGAAGCATCGCGGCCCTCCCCGGCGCCGTCGGCGGGAGCCGGCGGGGGAACCGCCCCCGGGGTGAGCGTCGGGGCCGGGCGGCCGGGAACGATGCCCGCCCGCCGCTGGTAGTCCGCCACCAGGTCCAGCAGGGCCGGGCCGGTGGGCCGCCGACCGGGCCGCACGTCACAGGTACCGATCTTGCTCTCCTGGATCAGCACGTTCGGGTCCAGGGTGATCCCGAACAGGTCGTTGGCCGAGTCGCCGGTCACCAGGCCCTCGAACCCGAAGTGGTACGGCAGCCACACCTGGTGGATCACCCGACCGTCCACGCGCAGCGGGCTGAGCCGGTCGGTGACCAGCACCTTCGCCTCGATGACCGCCCGCCCGCTGACCAGGTGCGCCCAGCCCAGGTGCGCCAGGCCCGCCTCCGCGGCCAACTCCGGGGACACCTCGACGAACATCTCCGGTTGCAGCTCCGCCAGGGGCCGCACCGTGCGGCTCATCCCGCCCGCCGTGTGGTGCTCGGTGAGCCGGCTGACCGTGAACACGTACGGGAAGACCTGACTGTGCTCCTGCGGCGGGCTCGGGTTCACCGAGTTCACCGGGTGCGCGTACACCTTGCGGGTCGGATTGGCCTGCTGCCGGTAGAACGGGTTGCGCACCGGCGACTCGGCCGGCTCGTAGTGCGTCGGCAGCGGGCCGTCCAACACGCCGCTGGGCGCGTACAGCCAGCCCTTGCCGTCGCCCTGCATGACGAACGGGTCGTCGCCGGCGATCCCCTCCGGGCCGGACGCGCCCTGCGGCGGCCGGTACGTTGGCGGCTTGGTCCGCTCGAAGTCCGGCACGTCGTAGCCGGTCCACTCCCCGGCGTCCGGGTCCCACCACACATAGCGCTTGCGTTCGCTCCACGGCCGGCCCTGCGGGTCCGCCGAGGCCCGGTTGTAGAGGGTGCGCCGGTTCGCCGGCCACGCCCAGCCCCACTCGGCGGCCACCCAGTCCTGCTCGTGGCGCGACCGGCGCCGCGCCGCCTGGTTGACGCCGTCGGCGTACACCCCGGAGTAGATCCAACAGCCGACGGCGGTGGAGCCGTCGTCGCGGGCCTCGGCGAACGCGGACAGCGGGCGGCCGGTCGCCACCTCGTAGCCGTTGATCTCGCGCAGCACCGCCTCGGCGTTCGGCTCGGCGTGCGGGCCGTGCGTGGGATAGTCCCAGGCCAGGTCGAGCAGCGCCCGGTCGCGCGGCAGGTCGGAGCCGGCCAGCTTCTCCCGCAGCCGGCGCCCCAGATGGTAGAAGAACCACAGCTCGGAGCGGGCGTCGCCCGGCGGGTCGACGGCCTTCTCCCGCCACTGCAGCAGCCGCTGGGTCTGGGTGAAGGTGCCCTCCTTCTCCACGTGCGAGGCGGCCGGCAGGAAGAACACCTCCGTCTTGCACTGCTCCGGCACGATCTCGCCGGTGGCGACCTCGGGACTGTTGCGCCAGAACGTGGCGCTCTCGATCATGAACAGGTCGCGGACCACCAGCCAGTCCAGGTTGGCCATGCCCAGGCGCTGCGCCCGGCCGTGCGCCGAGCCGACCGCCGGGTTCTGGCCGAGCAGGAAGTAGCCCCGCACCTTCCCGTCGATCATGTTCAGCACCTGCTGGTACGTCCCGTGGTCGCCGGTCATCCGGGGCATGTACCCGTAGCAGAAGTCGTTCTCGGGGGCCGCCGCGTCCCCCCAGTACGCCTTGAGCAGGCTCGCCGCGTAGGCGCGGGCGTTGCCCCAGAAGCCCTTCTGGCCCGGGTGGCGGATGCTGTCCACCCACTCGTCGAAGGTGGGATGGTCGGCGTGGTGCGGCATCGGCAGATAGCCGGGGAGCAGGTTGAACAGCGTCGGGATGTCGGTGGAGCCCTGGATGCTGGCGTGCCCGCGCAGCGCCAGGATGCCCCCGCCGGGGCGGCCCATGTTGCCCAGCAGCAGCTGGATGATCGCGCCGGTGCGGATGTACTGCACGCCGACGCTGTGCTGCGTCCACCCCACGGAGTAGATCAGCACGCCGGTGCGCTCCCGGCCCGAGTTGGCCGTCCATGCCTCGGCCAGCTCCAGGAACTTCTCCCGGGGGATGCCGCAGACCCGCTCCACCATCTCCGGGGTGTAGCGGGCGAAGTGCCGCCTGAGGATCTGGTAGACGCAGCGTGGATGCTGCAACGTCTCGTCCCGCTCGACCTGCCCGCCCACCTCGGCGCCGTGCGACTCGTGGCGCAGCCCGGCGGCGGTGTCCCGCTCCTTCGCGGTGTGCCCGCTGCCGGAGTCCGACTCGTGGCCCGCGTACTGCCAGGAGTCCTGGACGTAGCTGCCCGTCTCCGGGTCGAACCCCGAGAAGAAGCCGTCGCCGTCCTCGGTGTCGACGAAGCGCTCGCTGACGATCGTCGCGGCGTTGGTGTACGCCAGCACGTACTCCCGGAAGTCCAGCTCGTTCTCCAGGATGTAGCGCACCACGCCACCGAGCAGCGCGATGTCGGAGCCCGCACGGATCGGCAGGTACGTGTCGGCCACCGCACTGGTGCGGGTGAACCGCGGATCGACGTGGAACACCTTGGCGCCGCGCCGCTTGGCCTCCATCACCCACTGGAAGCCCACCGGGTGGGCCTCGGCCATGTTCGAGCCCTGGATGACGATGACGTCAGCGTTGGCGACGTCCTGCTGGAAGTCCGTCGCGCCACCGCGACCGAAGCTGGCCCCCAGACCGGGGACGGTGGCGGAGTGTCAAATGCGCGCCTGGTTCTCGATCTGGAGCGCCCCCATCGCCGTGAACAGCTTCTTGATGAGGTAGTTCTCCTCGTTGTCCAGCGTCGCCCCGCCCAGGCTGGAGATGCCCAGCGTGCGGTTGAGCGGCCGGCCCTGCGCGTCGACGTCCTCCCAGGTCTCCGCGCGCGCGGCGAGGATCCGGTCGGCGATCATGTCGAGCGCGACGTCGAGCTCCAGATCCTCCCACTCGGTGGCGTAGGGCCGCCGGTAGCGGACCTTCGTCTGCCGCAGAGGGCTGGTGACGAGGCTCTTGCTGGCCGATCCCTTCGGGCACAGCCGGCCCCGGGAGATCGGGCTGTCCGGGTCGCCCTCGATCTGGGTGACCTCGTTGTCCTTGACGAAGACGCGCTGACCGCAGCCGACCGCGCAGTAGGGGCACACCGAACGCGCCACGCTGTCGGCGGTCTCGGTGCGGGCGGTCAACTCCGCCGAGCGGCCGGACTGCGCCGCGGCGCCCCGGCCCAGCGGGTCGGTGCCGGTGAGTTGCCGGTAGACCGGCCAGCCCTGGATGAAGGTCCGCAGGCCCACGCGCGGCACCCCCCTCTCCCGGCCCGTCCGACGCCGCCAACATGAACATAGGCCAGGCCGCGCGGGACCGCGACCCGTGCCGCGGATCGCCACCCGGCGGTCGCCCACTCCCCCGCGCTGCGGGGGTTGCTGCTCGACACCATGAGCGGCACCGGCGGGGGCGAAGACAGCGCCGCCCCCGGGCCCGGAGGCTCGGGGGCGGCGCCGGTGTCGGTGTGCAGGTCGCCTCTCGGCGAGTGGCGCGACGCGGCTCCAGCCGGACGGTATTCCGCGAAGGCAATTTAGGTGAGGCCCGGGGACACTGGACACACCGACACCTCATTCAACCAGCCGACGGCCCGCGATGTTCCACCGGCGCGGATGTGCCGCCGGCCGGCACCGAGTCAACGGTGCCGGCCGGCGATCCCCCTTGTGGTGGAAAGTCTGTGTCAGGTTGTTGTCGGGTCAGCTGTTCTGTGTCAGCTGTTCCAGTGTTCGGCGACGAGGTCGGCGGCCTGCTGCTCCCACTGGGCGTAGTGGTCCGGGTACGCCGACACCTGCACCGTCTGCGCCGCCTTCGTCAGGGGCATGTCCTGCCAGCCGTCGACCTGCTTGAGGCCCTTCAGGAACGCCGTCGTCGAGTACTCCGG
>NZ_JBNCKV010000010.1:204599-281778 GCF_049841695.1 Micromonospora sp. DT178 | reverse complement strand
GCCGCTGTGCCGGTTCCCCGAATCCGCTGAGCGGTCCAGTACGGCGTCTCTGCCGTCCACGATGGCCCGGATTCGCTCACCTCCACGGGTGGGGGCAGCCTGCGGCAACCCGCCGGATGCCGATATCCCAGGCTCCTCACCCGTGCCGGCCTCATTACCGAGTCCACGAGCGCAAAGGACATGACCTATCGGCGGTAACTGGCATCACCAGCCAGCCGCCCTCCGGCGTGAGCCGCCCTTCCGGCGGTGCCAGGAGACACGACGAACACCACTAGCGGACAGACGGCTGGTGGTGCTTCGTCTTCCGTCCCTGCCACCCCCGTGAGGAGAAGTCGTGTTCACACCCCTCGACCTGTACCGTCCCGGCCTCGCCGTCGGCCGTGACGCCCAAGCCCTACACCGGGCCGCCATGCCGGAGTTCTCCGGCTGGATGGAGCACACTCGCACTGCCGCCGGCTGCGCCCGCCCTGTTCGCCTCACCGGCACGATCGCCTCTGTCGATCGGCAGACCGGCCGGGTCTTGGGCGAGCAGCACACCGACGAGATGCCCGACGGGGCGCTCTACAAGGCGTGCGGCAACCGCCGCGAATCGCACTGCCCCGACTGCGCCTGGGTCTACGCCGGTGACGCCTACCAGGTCGTGCGCTGCGGCCTGACTGGCGGCAAGGGCGTCCCCGCCTCGGTCGATCGGCATCCGGTCGTCTTCGCCACCTTCACCGCGCCGTCCTTCGGCGCAGTCCACCACCGCCACATCCCGCGTCACACCTGCGCCACCCGGCAGCGCTGCGACTGCCGTCCGGCTCCCTGCCGTGCCCGGAGCAGCGCCGGGTCGGCACGGGCAACCGGCGGCGTGCTTCGCCCGTCACGACGCCGACGATCTGCGGCTTGGGCAGCCGTTATGCCTGGAGTGCTACGACCACGGCCACCAGGTCGTCTGGAACTACTTCTCCGGCGAGTTGTGGCGGCGCACCAAGCAGGCTGTCGACCGTCACCTCGCCGGACTCTGCCGCCGACGCGGCATTCCCTTTGTCCAGGTCGTCACCGACTCCGGCAAGCCGTCGACGACTACGCCGATCCGGAAGGCGACCACCTCGCCCGCCTCATCGACGCCTGCTGGCACCTCGGACGGCCCACCGGCACCGACACCGCCAGCGGCGCCGCAACGGCCGACGACCGTCAAGGCAGCCTTGACACCAAACCGAACGCCTACGCTGGGCTGCGTCGCTGGGCGCACATGCTCGGCTTTGGCGGTCACTTCCTCACCAAGGCCCGCCGATACTCCGTCACCTTCGGCCTGCTTCGGGACACCCGCGCGACCTACCGTCGCGCCGAGGACAACGACCCCACCGACACCGTGACCGTTGGCGTTCTCACCTACGCCGGCTCCGGATGGCTCACCGAAGGCGACGCGCTCCTGGCCAACACTGCCGCCGCCCAGCGCCGGCAGGCCAGACGCATCGGACGGGAAGAGTTGGCCCACGAAGCCTGGCTCGTCGGGGCCGCCGCATGAGCAGAGACCTCACCCCGCGCTGGTACTCGCCCGCCGAGGTCGCCGTTCTGCTCGGCTTCGGCATCTCCAAGGTCAAGATGAAGATCGCCACTGGCGAGCTGCGCTCTATCAAGGACGGCAAGTACCGCCGGCTCCTCCCCGAATGGGTCGACGAGTACATCCGTGACCAGGTCGAGCGGCAGGAGGCGGCCTAATGCCCGGACGATCTCGCGCCAACGGGGAAGGCTCGATCTTCCCGTACCGCAACGGCTTCGCCGCGTACGTCTGGGTCGAGAAGCCCGACGGCAAGCGGGGCCGGAAGTGGGTCTACGGCAAGACCCGCGAGGAGGTCCACGACAAGTGGAGCAAGCTGCACGGGCAGGCCAAAGCCGGCCCGGTGGCGACGCGCTCTCCGACTGTGGGGGAGTACGCCGGCTACTGGCTGCGCGAGATCGTTAAGCCGAACCTCGCCCCGGGCAGCTGCGTCACCTACGAGGTGGTGGTCCGGCTCTACCTCGTGCCGGGTCTCGGCGGGAAGCGGCTCGACAAGCTTCGGGTCAGTGACGTCCAGACGTGGATCAACGAGGTCGGACGGACCTGCCAGTGCTGCGCCCAGGGCAAGGACGAGGGGCGAAAGCCCGCCCAGCGTCGCTGCTGTGCCCTCGGCCGCTGCTGTAAGGATCTGCCCTCGGCAACGAGCGTCACCCATCTGCGGACCGTGCTCCGGACGCTGCTCTCCCATGCGATCACCGAAGGGCTGATCACCCGCAATGTCGCTCCCTGGTGAAGCTGCCACCGGTACGCAAGCGCAAGCGGAAGGCATGGACGAGCGACGAGGCGCGGCGCTTCCTGGAGTCGGCCCGCGCCGACGACGATCCGCTCTACGCCGCGTACGTCCTGGTCCTGGTGCTCGGTCTGCGCAAGGGCGAGATGTTGGGGCTAATCTGGGCTGACGTCGACCTCGACGCGGGGGAGTTGACCATCGATCGGCAGCTCCAGCGGGTGGGTGCCGAACTGCTGCACCGGGAGACGAAGACGGCGGCCTCTGACGCCACCCTGCCACTGCCGGACATCTGCACCGTGGCGCTCGACCGCCGCCGCGCCGCCCAGACCACCGCCCAAGACGCCGCCGGCCCGGCCTGGCACCCCTCCGACCTGATCTTTACCACCCGCTACGGCCGGCCGGTCGAGCCGCGTAACTTCAACCGCTTCTGGGACCGTCGCTGCAACGCGGCGGGAGTCCGGCGGATCACCGTCCGGGACGCCCGGCGGACCTGCGCCTCGCTCCTGGCGGACCTGGACGTGCACCCTCGGGTGGCTATGCAGATCCTTCGGCACGCGCAGTTCGCCATCACGATGGAGATTTACACGGTGGTGTCCTCGGCGGCCACCCGCGACGCCCTCAAGCGGCTCGGCAGCGCGCTGGACCGGTAAGGCACTACTGCTGTACTTCGCTGCTGTACCGGCCCGGATTACGGCGGCAGTGACCCCACAAAGGGCCGCTGACCTGCGGAAGAGTGGGCCGCCAGGGACTCGAACCCTGAACCTAAGGATTAAAAGTCCTCAGCTCTGCCATTGAGCTAACGGCCCGCAGCGTCACCAGGCTACCCGATCATCCGGGCGCGAGTTGATGTCCGCTCAGGCGCGGATCCGCTGGAACGCGCGCCCTGTTCCGCTGCGACGCAGGCTATCGCCCATTCACCTGAGCGCGCTACCGCAAACCCCGCGGAGACGCCCTCCCAGCGCCTCAAGCTGCCCTGCCTGGTCTTTGCCGGCCGCCCTGCCTGGTGGGGTGTTCGTCGGAGCGGTCACAGAGACTCGGACACCATGATCAGCAGGTAAGCGCGGTCCCGCTTTCGAACGACCTCGGCGGCCCGTCCGACTCACCGTGGGGGCGGGTGATGGCAGGTGCGAGCGGGAGACGAGCCGGGTGGTGTCCCACCCCTACGGCCCGTCTGGCCCTTCGGGCTGCCGAAACGGCGTAGCAGCCGAACGGCGCCGCGACTGCCACGTCCGTGCGGGCAGGCGGCTGACGAGGCCGGTGAGGTGCCAGCCGCCCGGTCACCTGGTCCGCTGGTCGTTAGTGGGGTTTGCGGGCGGTGGTGGAGGCGTACTCGTAGCCGCGTACGACCACGGTTGGGTCGGTCATCAGTTCGCCGAAGCGGTCCAGGTAGGCGGTGGTGAGGTCGGTCTTGAGTAGGTGTTCGCGCAGCTGCCGGGCGTTGTCGGCGTACAGGCGGCAGCCTGGGCTGCCGCCGTTCCAGGTCTGGGCGACCCAGCGGGTGTGGACCTGCTCGAGGCCCGCGTCGAGCAGGAGTGCTGGTGTCTTCTCGCCCCAGTGCAGGTCGACGCCGCGGTCGGCGAGGGTGTCGAGGACGCCGTGTACGACTCGCACGATCAGGTCGGCGTCGCTCGTGGTGGGGGCGTGCGGGACGGTGGTGCGGGCGTAGACGATGTCGCCGAGGACGAGCCGGCCGCCGGGGCGCAGTGCGGTGATGATCTGTCCGAGCAGGCGTTCGCGGTTGGGCAGGTGCTCCAGGACGCAGCGGGCGGTGATGACGTCCACGGTCCCTGGCGGGGTGGGCAGGGGGTCGGTGCGCAGGTCGCGTTGGTAGACGTCGAGGACGGCGGTGGGCGCGAGGAGGGTGGTATCGAGGTCGATGGCGGTGACCTTGCCAGTGCGAGCGACGAGTTCGCACAGGTGCGCGGCGATGGAGCCGGCTCCGGCGCCGACGTCCATCGCGTGCTGTCCCGCGCTGATGCCGAGTCGGGCCAGCTCGGCGAGCGTGATCGGGTCGAGCATCTCCTGCAGGGGGTGCAGTTGGGTGGGGGTGTTGCGGAACTGGTAGCGCTGCGGCGTGGTGGTTCTCGTCATCGGGGTGCTCCTTACGTCGTCGTGTGGCAGGGCGGGGTGGAAGTGGGTAGCTGGTGCTGTTGGGGTCTTGGGTAGAGGCGCCGCGTGGTCGTAGGGTGCGGCGGGGGCGGGTGGGCTGGTTCCCACCAGCGGCCGCTGGTGTGGCTGTGGGTGAGGTAGAGGACGTAGACCTGCGGCTGCCAGCCGGATCGGGTCCGGATGGCGGACTCGTAGGCGAGTACCTCTGCGGTCTGTGGGTGCAGCACGAGCAGTTCGCGCCACTTGTCGCCCGTGGTGGTGATGCCGATGCGTCGGCGGCCGGCCTCGTCGGACACGTGTGGGTGGTAGAGAAGCCCGTCGAGGCTGACCAGCACGGTGAGAGTGGCGGCGCGGGCGTCGCGGCGGGGGCTGTGCCAGCTGAGTAGATACCTCAGGTGTCGGAGGACCTCGCGAGCGTTCGTCGGTGGCGTGCCGGTGAGGCCGAGCTCGGCGCGGAGCAGGTCGGTGTGGGTGAAGGGGCGGCTGAAGCTGAGTTCCGGCGGCCGGTGGCCGGGCAGCCACCATTCCTTCGATGGGACGACGAGGCCGGGCGGGTGGGTGGTGAGGAGTTGGGCGCCGGATCCGTCGTCGGCGCGCCACCGGACCACGTCGCGCACCGCGATGCCGTACTTCGGCGGGATGTCGCGTCGGCGGTGGTGGACGAGGTCGTAGGTGCCTGGGACGTGGTCGCAGGGGCTGAAGGTCAGGTGCGCCGCCAGTCGCTGCAGGGCAGTGCCCGCCGGTTGGGGATAGGACAGGCGGGTGGCTGTCGTGTGCCGCATGGTGGTGGCCGCAGGCGGGCAGGTGGGGTTGAGGTGACGTCGACAGCACGCACCGCCCCGCATCGGCGGCGGCGCCGGGTCGGGCGAGTGCGCCGACCGGCGCGGCAGTGGTGGTGGCGAGCAGGACGGCCGCGGTCGCGCAGCGCACCACCGCGTTGCGGTGACGGGCGATCGGAGTCGGCGTCTTAGCCGGTGTCACCGTCGTGAGTTCGGCGCGGTTCACCGTTCGGTCTCCGTTCGGCCTGTCCGCCCGGGTGAGGTGAAGGCGAGGTGGTCGCGCAACGCCTGGTCCGCCTCGCTGCCGGTTGCCGCGATCGGGCTGGTGAGGCGTCCGGCGGCGAGCACCTGCACGGTGGCGTCGAGGGCTGCCGCGGTGCGTGCGTGCGGGAGGGCGACCAGGACGCCGACGCCGTGGCCGGGAAGTTCCCGCAGCACCTGCACGACGTGTGCGGACACGGTGGGGGCGAGTCCCTCGGTGGGCTCGTCGCACAGCAGCAGGCGGGGTGCGGTGCGCAGGGCGCGGGCGATGGTGAGCATCTGCTGTTCGCCGCCGGAGAGTTGGTCGCCGCGATGTCGCAGCCGCGCCGCGAGTGCGGGGAACAGGTCCAGCAGGTCGCTGGCGCTCCAGGCAAGACCGGGTTCGCGGCGTCTCGGCGGTTGGGTGACGGTGAGGTGCTCGGCGACGGTCAGGGAGTGCCACAGGCGGCGACCTTGCGGGGCGAGGGCGACGCCGGCACGGGCAGCCCGGGTGGGGCTCCAGCCGGTGACGTCGTGGCTGTCGAGGAACACCCATCCGGTGGTGGGGCGTAGGTGTCCGGCGAGGGTGTGCAGCAGGGTGGTCTTCCCGGCGCCGTTGGGGCCGATGACGGCGTGCACTGCGGCTGGCTGCAGATCCAGGTTGATGTCGTGTAGGACAGGTGTGTCACGGTGGTAGCCGACCGTGAGGTCACTGACCGTCAGCATCGCCACCTCCGCTGCCGAGGTAGAGGGCGGCGACGGCCGGATCGGCGCGCACCGTGTCGGCGGGGCCGTCGGTGTGGCGACGGCCGTGATGCAGCACCGTGATCCAGTCCGCGAGGGCGGCCACGACGTCCATGTGGTGCTCGACGAGCACGACCGCCATCCACCCGGGCAGGCCGCCGAGGATGTCGAGGAGCCGGCTGGTTTCGGTGTCGGTGAGGCCGGCGGCGGGCTCGTCGAGCAGCAGCACCCGAGGCTGCCCGGCGAGCGCGACGGCAAGGTCGAGCATGCGGCGATGCCCGTGCGACAACGTGACGGCCAACTGTCCGGCGTAATCGGCGAGGCCGACAAGGTCGAGGACCTCGCCTGGCGTGCGGTCGGAATGGTGACGGTGGTGCCAGCCGCCCATCCGCACACAGTCAAGGACCGTCAGGTCGGGGTAGGCGGTGGGGTGCTGGAAGGTACGCCCGATGCCCGTGCGGGCCCGCCAGGCGGCGCCGCGACGGGTGATGACCTGCCCGTTGTAGGTGATGACGCCGGCCTGTACGCGGGTGGTGCCCGCGAGCAGGTCCAGCAGGGTGGACTTGCCGGCACCGTTGGGGCCGATGACGGCGTGCCGATCGCCGGGGGCGACCGTGAACGCGTCCAGGTCGAGGACGGTCAGCCGGCCGTAGGCGTGACGCAGTCCGGTGGCGACCAGGCCGTTGCCGTGGGCGCGGTCGATGTCGCTCGGTAGGCGCTGCGAGGGCACCCCGGCGGGATCGATGCGGTGGACGGTCTTCACAGCGTGCTCCTGACAGTGGATCAGCCCGCCTCGTCTGCCGGAGCCGGGTGGCCCGTGCTGTGGGCAGAGCGAGGGTGAAGGCGGAGGGAGAGGCGGGTGAGTAGGGCGGTGAGGCCGCCGGGCAGCAGATACACCGCGGCGACGAAGAGGGCACCGAGCAGCAGGGGCGCGTGGCCGGGCAGCGGGGCGGCGACAACGTCCCGCACCGTGAGGACCGCGATCGCGCCGGTGGCGGCGCCGGGCAGCGACATGGCGCCGCCGATGACCACGGCGAGCAGTGCGAGGGCGGCGGTGGTGAATCCGACGTCGGCTGGGGTGATCCACCGGTGGGTGTGGATCACCAGTGCCCCGCCGATGCCGGCCACCGCGCCTGCGCCGGCATGTACCACCCACAGGTAGGTGGTGACTCGGTGGCCGCTGGCCGTGGCGCGGGCCTCGTTGCCGCGCACGGCCGCCAGCAGCGTCTGCCGGTCACCGCCGAGCAGCGCTATCGCGACAGCTGTCGCGGCGATCGCGACGACGGCGGCGTAGAGCAGTACCGTGCGGTCGGCCAGCAGTGGTGGCAGGCCGGGCAGCAGGCGGGGGGCGGGGATCCCGGCGAGTCCGTCGGTGCCGCCGCTCACCGTCCGCCACTGGCCGGCGGTGATCGCGGTCAGTTCCGCGGCGGCGAGGCTGAGCATCAGGAACACCGTGGCGCGGTAGCGGACCAGCACCACCCCGATCACTGCGGCGGTCAGGGCTCCCGCGCCGGCCGCTGCCAGCAGGTGCAGCGGGGCGAGGTCGCTGCCGGCGAGGGCGAGGCGGGCGGTGGTGTAGGCACCGGCCGCGTACGGGGCGACCTGGCCGAGGGTGGGCAGGCCCGCGTGGCCGGTGACCGCCGCGACGCTGACCGCCAACACCGCCAGGGGCAGCATCCGCGCCGCGGTGGCGTGCAGATACGGATCCGGTGACAACGCCACAATGCCCACCGCCGTGGCAGCCAGACCAGGTGCCACCCACGGCCGTCCGCGTCGCGCCAGCGCCCGTACCACCGTCGGCGACGAGCCGCGTCCTTGACCGCTCATGCCGAGGCCCGTCCGGGAAGGCTGGTCCGGCGGGCCAGCAGCACCACGGCCATGGCGGCGATCAGCAGGTACGGGGCAACCGTGGGGAAGGACGTCACGCCGACGGTCTGCACGAGCCCGACGGCGAGGGCGGCGGCGAGCGCGCCGGGAATGGAGCCGAGACCACCGCAGACCACGATGATCAGGGACAGCAGCAGGGTGGTGTCGGCGGTGTGCGGGCCGACGCCGAGGATCGGCGTGGTCAACGCCCCGGCGAGACCGGCGAGAGCCCCGGCGGCCACCAGCACCGCCGCGTCCACCATGCGGGGGTTCACACCGATGCCGGCGACCATGGCCCGGTCGTCGACCGTGGCCCGGACGAGCCGCCCGGCGCGGGTACGGTGCAGCAGCACGTACCCCGCCGCGACGACCACGACGGCGATACCGAGCACGGCGAGCCGGTCGACCGGATACCGGTGCCCGGCAACCCGCACGGTCGTCTCCAGCGCCCCGGGCAGGCGGGGTCTCAGGGTGTCGTGGCCGTAGGCGGTGGTAAGCAGGTTCGCGCCGATGAGCGCGACACCGAAGGTGAGCAGCGCCTGGTCGAGATGCCCGCGGCCGCGCAGGCCGGCGGTCGCGGCGGCGAGCACCCCACCACCGGCGGCCCCGACGAGGGTGGCGTAGCCGGCGGCGAGGGCGAGGCTGGCCCAGGTTCCCGAGCTGGTGGCAGCGGCGACGTAGCCGCCAGCGGCGATCAGGGTGCCGTGCGCGAGGTTGAGCACACCCCCGGCGCCGAACGCGACGGTCAACCCTGCGGCGGCGATGGCCAGGAGCAGCCCGTAGGCGACTCCGTCGACGGCGGGTATCAAATAGGCGTCCACGCGCACAGCGCCCCCTCTCGTTCTGGATGTCTCGGTCAGGGCAGGGTGGTGAGGTCCTGCAGCAGGACGTTGGACAGCACCGGGCCGTCAGGCTTGACCTCGCGCAGGTACCAGCGCTGCACCGGACGGTGCTCGGTGGGCTCGAACTGCCAGTCCCCGCGCGGCGACACGACCCGCCCGACCTGCCCGATCGCGGCGTTGAGCTTCTCCCCGGTCACCTGCCCGTCGACGGCGGACAACGCCCGGTCGAGGACGGCGGCCGCGTCGTAGGAGGCCATCGCGAACGTCGTCGGCTGCCCCGGATGTCCGGCGGCGGACCAGGCCGCGACGAACTCCTGGTTGGCTTGGTTGCCGAGAGTGGGGCTGTAGTTCAGGACGTTATGGATCCCGGTGGCCGCCTGACCCTGAGCGGCGAGCACGGACCCTTCGGTGAGGAAACCGGCGGCGTAGAGGGGAACGTCGCGCAGGTCGGACTGGGCGTACTGCTTGACGAACGCCACCGCCGCCGCACCGGCGTAGAAGGTGTAGACGGCCTTCGGCTTCGACTCGGCGGCCCGGTTCAGGTACGGCAGGAAATTCTCCGTGGCCGGGAACGGGGTGAACAGCGTCTTGCCGTCCGGATTGGCGAGTCTCCCGCCCAGCTTCGTGAAGGTGTCGGTGAAACCGCGCAGTTCGTCCCAGCCGCCCTGGTAGTCCGGGCCAATCGCGTACACCGTCCCGTCGCCGACCTGCGACTTGACGTACTCGCCGATGGCGATGCCGGGCTCGTCGGAGTTGTACGAGGTGTGCCACGTGTAGCCGAGGTCGCGGGCCTTGCCGCCCACCGGCGCGAACGCCGGCCTCGCGTTCGCGCCGAGCAGCGGAACCTTCCGCTCGGTTGTCAGGGTCTGCACCTTGTCGACCGTCGCGCCACCGACCAGGCCGGTCAGGGCGACGACTCGGTCGCGTTCGAGAAGCTTCTGCGCGGCGGGGACGGCCGTGGCGGGACCGTCGCCCTCATCGCCGACGATCAGGTCGATCTTCCGGCCGCCGAGGTTGCCGTCGTGGGTGTCGAGGTAGAGCTGGAAGCCGCGTCGCATGTCCTCGCCGACGGTGGCGTAGGTGCCCGACAGCGATACCAGCAGCCCGACACGGACCGTGCCGGAGTCGGTGGCGGTGCTGCTGCACGCGGCGCCGGTCAGCAGGACACCGGCCGCGGTCAGGGCGGCGAGTCCGCGTCGCGGGCGTGGGCGGGGAACAGACATGAAGGTGCTCCTTCGTGCGGGGTGACAGGTGGGTCCGGTGGAGTCAGGACTGCGTGGCCGCCGAGCGGGGCGTGGCGCGGGTGAGAACGTGCTCGACGAGGGCGATCAGTAGCCGGCGGACGCTGTCGCGGTCGCGGGCGTCGATGCCGACGATCGGCACGTCCGCGGTCAGGGCGAGGGCTTCACGAATGGCGGAAACGGGGTAGGAACGGGCGCCGGGGAACTGGTTGACCGCGACGACGTAGGGCAGCCGGACGTGGTCGACGTAGTCGAGGTGCCGAAACGAGTCCTGCAGCCGACGGGTGTCGACGAGGACCACCGAGCCGGCGGCGCCACGGACGATGGCGTCCCACATGAACCAGAAGCGGTGCTGACCCGGGGTGCCGTATACGTAGAGAGTCACACCGTCGACCTCTAGACGACCGAAGTCCATCGCCACCGTGGTGGTGGTCTTGGCCGGGGTATAGGAGGTGTCGTCGGCGTTGCCGGGCGACATGGCGGCCTCGGTGGTCAGCGGCGCGATGTCGGAGACCGCCCTGACGAGGGTGGTCTTCCCGACGCCGAACGGCCCGGTCAGCACGATCTTCAAGTTCGGCGGCGCGCCCGCGGGTGGGCAGGCCGCGATGGCGCGTGTACTCATCGCCGGCCGGCTTCCACCACGGCGAGGGTGCCCGCGAAAGCGGGAGTGAGCTGGTCACCGACCTGGTCGGCGAAACGACCGAGCTCTTCGGTGACGAACGCGAGGTCGGCATCGCGGGTGGCCAGGGTGAGCAGCGACGCGCCGGTGCTCACCGCAACCAGGATCAGGAACCCGTGAGCCAGCTCAGTCAGGTTGCCCCGCACCCCGCCCGCGGACAGGTCGCGGGCGGCACCGTTGAGCAGGCTGTTCATCCCGGCTGCCACCGCGGCGAGGCGTTCGGCGGCTTCCCGGTTGAGCCCCTCGGTCCAAGCCAGCAGCAGCCCATCGGCCGACACCGCCACGGCCTGGCTGATCCCCGGTACGCGGGCGACCAGGTTGTTGTTCAGCAGGAAACTCAGATCACTCATGACTGGCCCTTCGACTGGGGAGAGCGGCGGTTGAGGCCGCGCTGGTAGGCCCCCGCCGTACTGGCCAGGCCACCCATCGAGCGGACCGGCGCGTCGGCAGCGGGCGGGGGCGGGGGTGTGAACGTGGCCTTGGGCTGTCGCCTTGGCAGGCCGTTGGCCGTGGTGGTGTCCTGTCCGGGCAGCCCGCGCGCAGGAGTGGAGGGCATGTGCACCGTGGCTCCCTCGACGAACCACGCCGGTGGCGGCAGGTGTCGGGCTGTCTCGTCGTAGGCCGGCGTCGGCTCCGACTCAGTCACCCGCCGCGGCACCGGAATCACCGGTAGCGCCTGAGTAGGGCCATCGGTAGTGCTCGGGGCGGGCGGCCGGCGTCGGGCGGGCAGCGCGGTCGGACCGCCGCGCCGGGCTGGCACCGCCGTGGGCGCGGGCAGGGTAAGGGTGGATGCCGGCGTGCCGCTGGGAGCACGCCGGCCGGCGATAGGGCCGGCGGGCAGCGCGGCCGGCTCGGGAATGCTGATCAGGAGGTTGGCCGCGGGGATCTCGATTTCCGCGACCGTGCCGTGCGGCTGTCCCGGCAGCAGTCGCACGCGCAGCCCGTGCGCCGCGGCTAGCAGCGCGACGGTGGCCAGGCCTTGGCGCCGGATGTGCTCCACCTCGATCATTGGCGCGGGCTCGGCCAGCTCGGCGTTGAGCCTGGCCAGCAGGTCCGGCTTGATGCCGGGGCCGGTGTCGGTGACCTGGATGATCGCCCGGTTGCCCAGCAGGTGCCCGGTGACCAGCGCGTCGCCCGGGCTGTAGCGGGTCGCGTTGTCCAGCAGCGACGCCAACAGGTGCACCAGGTCGTCGATCATCGGTGGTGGCACCAGAACCCGCTCGTCGATCATTCCGAGCAGCACCCGCCGGTACTCCTGGACCCGGCCCTGCGCCGCCCGCGCCACCGTCACCAGCTCCGCCGGCTGCGGATGCACCGCCCCCAACGACCGACCCGACAGCACCAACAGGCTCTGCGTGGCGTGCAGCAACTGCGCGGCGAGACTGTCTACCGCGAAGAACGTCGCCAGGGTTGAGGCGTCCTTCTCGTCCCGCTCGGCCATGTCCAACTCGCGCAGCAGCCGGTGCGTCATCCCCTGACACCGCCGCCCCACCGCCTCCACCGCACCGGCGGCCACCCGCCGCTGCCGCGCCAGATCCGTCGAGATGCGGTACGTGTTCAACGCCAGCGTGTCGAACGCGGCGGCCACCTCGTCCACCTCGTCCCGCGCCGAACCGGGTGCCAGCGCGGCAGGCGGCGGCGGAACCGACGCCGGGTCGGCAGGGTCCGCCGCGTCGACGCGACGGACCAGGTCCGGCAGGTCCCGCTCAGCGACACGGGTGACCGCGTCACGGACCCGCCGCAGCCGGCGAGCCAACGCCCGACCCTGTCGCCATGCCAGCACCGCCGCGACCACGGTCAGCGCCACGGCGACCGCCGACAGCACGCCCGTGGTGACCCACTGCTGTCGGCGTTGACGCCCCGCCTCGGCGGCGATGTCCGCGTCGACGCGGGTCTGCACCTCATACAGCCGATCGCGCCGCTCGTTGCTGACCGTGGCCCACCGGGACGCGTTCACCCGCAACCGCTGACCCACTTGAGTGCGGGCAACCTCGTCGTCGAGACGCTGCGCCGCGAGGACCTGCGGCCCGGACAGCGCCTGGTCCAGCCACGACCGCCACCGCGCCGGCGACCGCTGCGACACCGCCAGCAACGCCTCGTCATACCCGGCACGGGTCGCGGCCAGCTCCCGCTGCACCGCCTGCGACACCACGGCGCCGTTGTTGGCGGCTACAGCTGCCTGTTGGATACCCGCGTACTGCCCGGCCTGTGACAACGCCGCCGCCACCCGCAACTGGTCGGCCACCGCACCGTCCGCACCGCCGACCTGGCCCACGGTCTCCCGTACCGCCAGCCCCTGCGCGACCACCGCCCGATACCGCACCAGCACCGCCGTCAGCGACGCTGACCGTGCCTTGACCTGCTCCCGGAACACCGGAAGCAACCGCAGTTGCTCGTCGAACGGCCCCACCAGCCGACTCACCGAATCCGAGGCATCGAGCTCGCTGCGGCGCTGCCGGTAGGCGTCGACCGCCCGGTCGGATGTCGCGACCTGCTCGAGATAACCGTTGAGGCCACCCGCAGAGTCAAGGACCAGCCCGCCGGCGACCTGCCGCTCCCGGTCGAGTTCGTGCAGGACCTCACCCACTGCGGCCGACACGGCCACCAGCGACTGCAGGCGGTCGGCATCGCGCGCCTGACGGCTCGTCGATGCCACACCCCACGAGGCGAAAACCAGAGTCGCCACCAACGGGATCAGCAGCAGGAGCGCAAGCCTCCGAGCAACAGGCACAACAGTCCTTCCTGGTTCGAGAGCTTGAATGGGCGTAGCCGAGGCCTCCGGGCCGGTCTGTCGAGCTGGGGTGTTTTCGGTTCAGGTCACACTGATGGCCCTGGCTGATAGCCCTCCGGCAATCGGTCCGGACAGCTGGCCGTTGATGCCCTTGTGAACTTCGATGATTGCGTCGTCATCGGGCCCGAACCAGTACCACCGCGGCAGGCCACCATGAGCCCTCACCATGGACAATTTGGCCAGAACCAGGCCGCGGGATCCGGCGCTTCCGGCCGAGGTGCATCAGGGCAGGTACGCGAGCCCCATGAGACCTCGCGGAATGCCCAGGCTTTCGGCGATTCGTTCGAGCACGTCATATGAGGTAACTCGTTGGCGGCCCTGGATCACCGCGCGGACCTGGTTCTCGGTCGTTCCGGTCGCCGCAGCAATCGTCGCCTGGCTCCATCCCCGCGATTTGAGGAAGCGGAACAGGGAGCCGATGTCGCGCTGACGGAGCAGGTCGGCAAGCGAGCGACCCCCGAAGTGCCCGTCGATCCACCAGTTTGGATCAGCCTGGCTGTGTGCCCGCCACCCCGGGTACCCCGCAGACTGTGACTCGAGCACGGCGGTGGTGGCGGTACGGGTGTTCATGGCCATGGTGGTCAAAGCGCTCTCTCCTGAACGTGTGAGGTGATGCCAGCGCGTCAGCTTCTGCGAGCGGGCCGCTGGATGATCAAGGTGCATTCCCGACGATCACCCTCGCCTCGACATCCGATCGCTGATCGTGGGGATGTGGCCACCCCCGGTCAGGGACTGTCGCGGACGTCCCGGTGGGGTATAAACGCCCCTATGCGTCCCTTGCCAGGTCTCGACCTCTGATGCCGAACGAACGTCTGCGAGGAGCCGTGTCAGCGAAAGGGCTGACCACGCAGCGGTGTGCGGAGCTGCTTGGAGTCGACCCGAAGACGGTGGAACGCTGGATCACCCGCGATCGTGTCCCGCACCGCGCACACCGCGTCGCGGCTGCAGATCTGTTGGGCGTGGACGAGACATACCTGTGGCCTTCGGTCGTGGACGATCCCAGGACGATGTCTGCCGGGCGGGCCGAGATGGTGGAGTTTTATCCATCCCGGTCGGCGGTGCCGCTGGAGCTGTGGAGGTCGCTGATCCAGCAGGCGCGGGAGTCGGTCGACATCCTCGTCTACGCCGGGCTGTTCCTGCCCGAGCTCCACGACATCACCCAGCTCGGTGACCGGGCCCGCCAGGGCTGCCGGATACGGGTGCTACTGGCCGATCCGAACGGTGCTGCAGTACGTCGCCGCGGAGATGAGGAGGGCTTCGGGGTTGGGCTCGCCCACCGGGTGTTGCTGAGCCTGCGCTACTACGAGCCGATCTTGACCATCCCTGGCGTGCAGGTCCGGCTGCACGACACGACGTTGTACGCGTCCATCTTCCGGGTGGACGAAGCCATGCTGGTAAACACCCACGTGTACGGATCCACTGCCGCCCACAACCCGGTGATACATCTCCGGCGTGTACCTGGTGGCAGGGTCGTCGACCACTACCTCGCCAGCTTCGACCGGGTCTGGGCCCAGGCCGAGCCCACCTCGAACATCAATGCGGCAATAGCCGCGTTCAACGGGAGATGACGGATGCCACGCCGCGACTTCTTCAACGACCCTGATGCCCCCGAAGCCAACAGCGTGGTGCCGTCGGTGGTCGCGGCAGTTCAGAACGAGCACGGCGAGTTGTTGATGATCCACCGCACCGACAACAACCTGTGGGCTCTTCCTGGCGGTGGTCACGACATCGGTGAGTCGATCGCCGACACGGTGGTGCGGGAGGTACATGAGGAGACGGGCATCGAGGTGGAGGTCACGGGCCTGGTCGGCACGTACACCAACCCCCACCACGTGATGGCCTACGACGACGGTGAGGTGCGCCAGCAGTTCTCACTGTGCTTCACCGCCAGACCCGTCGGTGGGAATCTGACGACCTCCAGCGAGTCACGTCAGGTCCGCTGGGTGGATCCCGCCGAACTCGACCAGTTGGACATCCACCCCTCAATGCGGCTGCGCATCGACCACGCCCTCGACAGTCGGACCGCGCCGTACATCGGCTGACGTCGCAGGGGCGTTTCCGGATCCGGGGACGTCCCAACCGTCTCGCCGAGCCGGTAGGGCGGCGGCCCGCGGTGCGGCTAAGTTCGGAGGGTGTCTGACCTGACGGCCAACGCCAAGGACCTTGCTGCTGGTCTCCTCTACTCCCCACAAATGGCCCGGCGGTGGGCACACGTCCAGGGTGTCGGCCAGCGGGCCGTGGAACTGACGAGCACGGTGGCGCCGGCCGACCGTGACCTGCTGGTGGCAGCCGCATGGCTGCACGATGTCGGTTATGCGCCGGACCTCGTGGACACCGGTCTGCACTCCCTCGACGGCGCCCGATACCTGCGACGTAACGGCTACCCGCAGCGGCTAGTCGGGCTGGTCGCCCACCACACCTGCGCCCGCATCGAAGCGGCCGAGCGCGGTTTAGCGGACCAACTCGCGGCCTTTCCGCTCGAAGAGGGGCCCCTGATGGACGCGCTCGTCACCGCCGACCTCACGGTCGGACCGCTGGGACAACGTCTCGAGGTCGCCGAGCGCATCGAGGAAATCCTCCGCCGGTACTCTCCGCAGAGCCCCGTTCACCGGGCGATTCAGCGAGCAGAGCCGCTTCTCATTGCGCACGTCCGCCGAACACTGGATCGGCTCGACGTCGACAAGCAACCCGCTCCATGACATTCGAAGTGAGACCGGTTGGTCCAGCCCCATGACCTGTATGCCGACACCTGGAGGTGGAACGGCCATCCCGGCTCTAGCTGTCCGTCCGTCAAACCGGCCCGGAATGTCAGAGGATGCGCCACTGGACGAGTTCCTGGTCGCCCCGTCTGAGGGCGCTGATGCGGCGGAGCACCTCGGCCTCGGCATCGGTGCCGGGACGGGACTTGCGGGCGTTGGTGGCGATCATCTGTAGTTCGCGGAGTTGGCACAACTCCTCGAAGCTGTGCCACGAGGTGACATCCCAGCCGTATGCGGCGGTAAAGTCAGAGAAGGCGGCGGGGCCCGGTGGGGTAAATCGGCGACAGTGCACAGCGACGGTGGCCAGGTCCCATTCCCGGGGCCCGACGGCGGCACCGTCCCAGTCGGCAAGCACTGGCGTGCCGTCGAAGCGGCGCAGTGCGTTGCGGGTCTGGGGATCGGACTGGATCAGGCTCGCGCCCCGGGGAAACCTCATCTCGCTCCAGCGGGTGGCGAGCGATTCGAGACGCTTCAGCAGCAGGCCACGGTCCTGCGCGGTGAGGATCGTCGACCTTTGCACCGACCGTCGGATGTTGTCCACCGGTTCCAAGGTCGGCAGGCTCATCGGAGGAACCGGCAGGGCGTGCAACTGCCGGAGCAGAGCGCCCAGCTCGGCCGTGGTGACCGGAGTGTCGTTCGCCGGATCGAGCCGCTGCCAGACGGTCACAGCATGCTCGCCCACGAGCAGGGGTTGTGGCAGCCGCGAGCTGAGGCCAACAGTCGGGAACCCCTGACCAACCAGCCACCGCACGACGGCCACCACGGCGTTCATGCGCTTTACGCCGAATTCCGCCGGAGCGATCTTGACCACCACGTCACCGACCGCGTAAACCGCGTTCGTGTGATGCCGGATCAGGACGGCGTCGGCGTCAGACAGCTCCAGGCGACGACACACCTCGGCGAGCGCCGGACGTGTTCGCGCTTCGACGAACATGGGGCCCCTAGGGATCGAGCGCGGCAGTTCCGGCAGCAAGCGTACGGGCGCGCTCCCGGCAGGCTCGCACATAGTCCGTCAGCTCGGTGGTCTCGCTGCCGCGATGTCTAGCCGGAATCGCCGAGACCACGTCGCTCGCTCTCGTCAGGATGATCTCCGTGCGCTGCGTCTCGGGCAGGGTGGCGACGGCGTCGAGCGCCGACGCTGCGGCCTCTGCCGCTCGCCGGTCACCCACCAGGCACATCGATCGGTCTAGCGCGAGGAGAGCGGGATCGATCGGCACCGAAGGTGTGGGGCCGTAGAGGCGCAGGGCCTCGTCCTGCACCCGGTAGGCCTCGCCCGTGTCGCCCAGCCAGGTACTCGCTCCGGAGAGGTAGAACAACAGGCGCTTCATCGGAAAGCGGAAGGCCGTGTCACTGTCGTCATCGCCGACCTGGTCGAACATCTGCCGGGCCTGAACGATCGCCCGCCGCGCCTGCTCAGCCGATCCGAGTCGGGCCAGCGCCCGTGCGCGTCCCGCCGCAGCAAGCGCCGCCGAGGACGACGGCATCGCGGTGACCGCCAGCGCCGCCTCCGCCAGGACGACGGTCTGCCGGGGGTCACCGAAGTAGTAGGGCAGCATCGCCGCTTGGGCCCGGACCAGCACCCGTAGCCGGCTGTCCGAGCTGTCATCTGCCGCGTGGATCGCTGTCCGGTACCACAGGCGTGCCTCGTCGGCGTTCCCGAGCCGCATGAGCGCGTCGGCGCACATGGTCGCCAACAGAGCCGCTGTGCCGGAGAGCCGCGCCTGGACCGCCGCCGGCTGTCTACGTCGGGACAGGACCTGCACCTCGGCGCACTCGGTGGCCAGCCGCGACAGCATCGCCCTCGGGGGAGCTGCCGGATAAATCCGCATGTGCTCACCGGCCGCTTCCTCAATCAGATCGAGTTGTCGCAAAGCGACGGTCGATGAAGCAAGCGCTTCGTCCAGCCCAGTACGAAGCCGGGCGAGCGCGGCGATCGCTCCATCCGGCCGGCCCCCTGCTCGTTGGTGGGCCGACGAGAAGTCCGCTGAAGCTCCCACCTCTCCGTCGAGCGGGCGACTCGCATCACCCGTCCCGTCCTGGCCCAAGCCCATCCAGGCTCTGGGAACACCTAGTCCGACCGCGATGCGTTCGAGCACGTCGTAGGCCGTTACCTGGCGCGTGCCCTTGGTGATCTCGGCGGCTCGATTCGGGGACACGCCGACCAATGCGGCGATAGTGCCGTAGGAAACGCCACGGGCATGCAGGAATCGGAACGTGGCGGCGACGTCACGGCGCTCCAGGAACTCGCGGATCGGTCGACCCTCCCAGACGCCCGACGCCCACCAAGCCGGATCGACTTGGGCGCCCACGACAACCTCCCGTCGAATGGAAACGGTTCCGATCAATATGTCATTACTTCGCGTCCCTGGCGACAAGTCGATTCGGTGCCTTGCGACAGGTGGCAGCTCCTCAGATGATCCTCACCGTAGTGGCGGCCGTCACCCCCATCGTGGCCCCCCACCGTGGGGGTCGACAGCGCGCGACGCGCTCGAAATACTTGAGCGACTCCCGGCAATTAACAAGGAGTGCATGGTGAGGTGCTTTGGAGCGGGCTGGAACCGAGGCAATTCCCGGAGACCTCAGGCTGGTTTCCGTGCGTCGCCCGGCGCGATTCTGCCTCAGGAAGAGCTGCCGATGCTCAGGCAGGGAGCCGTCTCGGCTTCTGGGCGCTCACGGCAGCCACTCGACCGGCGTTTCGGTCAGGCTCGCTTCGCCTTGATCATCACAACACTGAACATGCACTCATCTGGCCGCAGACCGCGGGCCATGGAGTCCAGACGGCTGACGGGTGGCGGCGCGCGGATGTGCCGAGTTGAGTGCGCCCAACGACGCCGAAGCCAGTCGGCAAAGTGGTCTCATGCGGTAGCCCAATGCGCCCGGGGATCACACCACCCACGCTCAGGAAACCAAGCGATGCACCTTCCATTCACCGGTCCAGCGCGCTGCCAAGCCCGCTTGAGGGCGTCGCGGGTGGCCGCCGAGGACACCACCGTGTAAATCTCCATCGTGATGGCGAACTGCGCGTGCCGAAGGATCTGCATAGCCACCCGAGGGTGCACGTCCAGGTCCGCCAGGAGCGAGGCGCAGGTCCGCCGGGCGTCCCGGACGGTGATCCGCCGGACTCCCGCCGCGTTGCAGCGACGGTCCCAGAAGCGGTTGAAGTTACGCGGCTCGACCGGCCGGCCGTAGCGGGTGGTAAAGATCAGGTCGGAGGGGTGCCAGGCCGGGCCGGCGGCGTCTTGGGCGGTGGTCTGGGCGGCGCGGCGGCGGTCGAGCGCCACGGTGCAGATGTCCGGCAGCCGTCCGAGGCGGCCGTCTTCGTCTCCCGGTGCAGCAGTTCGGCACCCACCCGCTGGAGTTGCCGATCGATGGTCAACTCCCCCGCGTCGAGGTCGACGTCAGCCCAGATTAGCCCCAACATCTCGCCCTTGCGCAGACCGAGCACCAGGACCAGGACGTACGCGGCGTAGAGCGGATCGTCGTCGGCGCGGGCCGACTCCAAGGTCTCTTTTCTCCATGCCTCGTGAACGCCTCAGCGTGCGCACCGTGACCCCCGACGATGTGAGCAACCCGCTCCTGAAACGGGCTCGCCTGCGTCCTCAACGACGACAACAAACGATTCTTGGTGCAGGGACCGGGTTACTGGAGCCGTCCCGATCCGAACCGGGCGCTCGTCTCGCTACGTCTGACATATGCGAACCGTGCCACGCAGGACCTCCGCGATGGCCGCTTGAGCCTGACCGGCGGACCGCTGGTGGCGGTGCCTCCTCGTGGTGTTGGCCGTCCCGGTCACCGCAGCGCTCGCCCTCCTCGGGATGTCCACCCCTGCCGACCCTCGACCACCCATCCGGCCTTCGACCGTGCGACGGTCAGCGTTGCGGTGTCCGGGCGACTGCCCTCGGCGGACATCAGCAGCAAGATCCCTGATCCGGCGCGGATCGTGGCGAAGCCGGCCTGGTTGTCGGGTGCAGTGGCGATGGTGATGCCATCGTTGAGGCATTAGTGCAGGTAGTCGAGGTGGTCATCGAGGATGCTGGCCGGCCGGCGCGAGGTTTGGCCAGGAGTTCATCGATGCTGCCGGCGCGGGCGAAGCGGCGCACTGTGCCGCGGGTGAGGTCGAGTCGCCGGGTGATCTCCCGGATGCTGTGGCCGGCGGCCTGGAGCGCCTGAACCTGTTCGTAGCGGCGCCAGGTTCGAGGCACCAGCAGTCCCTGCTCTGCCCGTTAACAGTGGCATCGACGGCAACCTGGGTCAGTCCGCTGTGGCTGTCGGTGCGGGCTGCGGCACGTGAGTCGCCGGACCGGCGGGTAGGGCAGGGCGCGTACTAGCCGCAGGACGCTGCTGCGGCTGGTCACCAGGCCGAGGCGGTCGGCCAGCCGGGGCTCCGCGGGACCGGCAAGAGCCATCCCGACCAGCCGACTGCCGCTTTACTCGCTCAGCCACCACAGCAACTTTCTTGACAATGGAGGGATTTCCATGGAACTTTATTCATGCGTGCATGAATAGTCATCTTCTCTGATGATGCTGTAGGAGGCGGTTCGATGCCACACCCCCAGGCTGCGACCCGGCCTGATGCTGAAGAGCGAGATCGCCGGACCTCCGGGCCGGTCCGGGTCGGTCTGATCGGCTGCGGGCAGTGGGGTGCCAACGTCGCGGCGGCAGCTGAACGAAGCGTCGGAGTTCGACTGTCGGCTGTGGCGGACGTCAATCCCGAGGCTGCGACAAGTCTTGCCGCCCGTCTGGCGTCCGTACCCAAGGTCCTAACGCCAGCGGACCTGCTGGGTGACCGGCAGCTCGACGCGGTGCTGATCGTGACGGACGCCGCGAGTCACTTCGAGCTTGCCATGGCGGCGATCTCCCAGGGCAAGCACGTGTTCGTCGAGAAGCCGCTTGCCCTGTCGACCACGGACTCGGTCGCGTTGACCAAGGCCGCGGCGACAGCCGGCCTGACTCTCATGGTGGGCCACACGTTCCTGTACTCCGAACACGTCATCGACGTTGAGCGTGCTCTTCGGGAGGGGCAGGTCGGTGAGTTGCGTTACGTCAGCCTGCAACGCCTGGCGTACGGAAGGTTCCGCGAGGACGCCAACGTCATCTGGAACCTCGGACCGCATGACGTGTCGATCCTGATTCGCTGGGCTGGACGTCCGCCGACGGCGGTGCGCTGCGTGGAGTACATGTTCACCCGGCCCACCATCTCCGACCTGGCTTTCCTCACACTCGACTTCGGCGACTTCCTCGGCCACGTGCACCTCAGCTGCATCGACCCCGAGAAGGTCAGGCGGGCCACGGTCGCAGGCACGGCGGGAGGCGTCGTCTACGACGACGTGGGCGGAGCTGTCCGGTTGTACGTCAACGGCAGCAAGGTGCTGCCGCGAACGCTGTCGGCAGCCGATTCACGACCTCCGCTCGACACCGAACTGAGCCACTTCGCGGACTGCGTCCGCACCGGTGCGTGTCCACGGACTGACGGCATCCACGGTGCGATCGTGGTGGCTGTGCTGGAAGCCGCCACTGCCTCGGCGGCACTCGGCGGCGACTGGATCGACCTCACGATGGCCTTGGGGCAGGTGTCGTCGGCCGCCGATCCCGGCCCTCGGCCCGATCGACCCGCCTCCGGTCCCTCACTCGTCCCCTCGCAGAGGACGGCCTTCGCGTGACCGACTTGCTGATCTCCGACCGGTTGAACACCCGTCGGATCGACACTGATCTCATCGAGGCGCTCCGTGAGGCTTTCGGCGGCGTTCCTGCGGTGGTTGGGGCGATGCTGATGGGCTCGCGTTCACGGGGTATCGCCCACGCCAAGAGCAACATCGACGTTCAAATGATCATCGACCGCCTCGACGCCAGCACCACCGAGGGCATCGCGATGGTCCGCGACGGGCTGGCAGCACAGCTCGGCATTCCTATCAGCGTCAACGTGCACACCCTGGCCGACGCGCAGCCTTCGCTGGGGCGCTACGAGCTGTTCCAGCACAAGAACCGCGCGGAGCTGTTCATCTACCAGGCCAAATACACCAGCGTGAACCTGCTTGGGCGGAACATCTTCGCCGAGTTCACCGACCCGCCTCCGTCGCGCACCCGTCGCGAGGCGATCAGGACCGTAGCCTCCTTCTCCTACTTCCTGCGCAAGTTCCTGTTCGACGTCTCGATGGCACCCCACGGCGCGGCCGAGTTCGTGCGGACGCCGCTCATCAGCTTGGAGTACATCGCGGCGTTCTACGGCTACCTCAGCATGGGCTATCGCGATGGCCTGGATCATCTGACCGCGACCGGGCGGCTGACCGCTGAGGAGATCGCGTTTCTGGAGGAGTGCGCCAACCGTAAGGCCACTTCGCATTACGAGAAGGTGGGCGCGGCCTTCGCGCTTCGCGGGGCGACCTTCCTGGACGCCGTCCATGGCCGCATGCTCGACGACTTCCGCCGTCGGGGCGTCAGCGACGTGCGATGGAACGGGCAGGACAGCGCGGTCCGCTGGGACATCGCGCTACCGCAGGCGGCAGCGATGAGCATCCTGTGGGCTGGGCACAAGGCACTGCTCGTGCAGCGACACCCCGACGACTACCTCTACCCCGGCCAATGGACGATCCCGGGCGGCTACCTCCAGGCCGGCGAGGATCCCCGCGACGGAGCAGCCCGCGAGGTGTGGGAAGAGACAGGCAGCTACCTCGCCGTCAGTTGCCTGTTCGACGGCCAGCCCGTCGTGAGTGACCGACTGGCCGCGTTCTCGTTCGAGGTCGAGTTGCCCGACAGCGCCGCACCCCGCCTGACCGAGCACTCGAACTACCGGTTCGTCGACGCGAGCGAGGTGCTGTCGATGGACCTCACTCCCGAGGCCCGCCTGATCTTCGAGCGTCGCCTCAGCCAGACACACGCCCAACGAAACCGGCCAGCGTAAGAGTGAGGATGCCGCGGTATGGATGCCACTGAATACGACCACCTCGCCGTCGAAACGACGGTGCGGGCGCTCTGGGAGGAGCACGACATCTACCGGTTCGACCGCTCGGCGGTCGGCCCGGTGTTCAGCATCGATACGCCTCCTCCGTACGTGTCGGCGTCCCACCTGCACGTCGGCCACGCCATGAGCTACTCGCAGCCCGACTTCGTGGCCCGGTACCGGAGGATGCAAGGCGATCGTGTTTTCTACCCGATGGGTTTCGACGACAACGGTCTCCCCACCGAGCGCTACGTCGAGAAGACCTACGGGGTCAAAGCCGTCGACATGCCGCGGTCGGAGTTCGTGGCCCTGTGCCTGGCCGAAACCCGCAAGACGGCGGCCCGATACGAGGATCTGTGGCGCCGGGTGGGTCTGTCGGTCGACTGGGATCTGCTCTACTCGACCATTGACAAGCGGTGCCAGCTCACCGCGCAAACCAGCTTCATCAAGCTCCACGAGGCGGGCCATCTGCGCCGGGTGGAGGATCCGATCATCTGGTGTACCGAGTGTCGGACAGCCCTGGCGCAAGCCGACGTCGAAGACCTCGACCGCAATGGGAAGATCCACGACATCGCTTTCACGGCGGCGGACGGTCAGGCGCTGGTCATCGCAACGACCCGCCCCGAGCTACTGCCCGCCTGCGTGGCGCTGTACTTCCATCCGGAAGACGAGCGGTACCGGTACCTGCTCGGGACCAAGGCGACCGTACCGCTGTTCGGCTATCAGGTCCCGATCAAGGCCGATGAGTCCGTGGATCCCGCCTTCGGCACGGGGCTGATGATGGTCTGCACCTTCGGCGACGGCGAAGACGTCCTGAAGTGGCGACGCGACGGGCTCGACCTGCGGCTCGCCGTCACCCCCGACGGCCGGCTGTCAGAGCTCGCCGGGCAGCTCGCGGGTCTGCAACTGATCCAGGCGCGAGCGGCGATCGTGGCCCAGCTCGCAGAGATGGGCGCGTTGACCACAAGCCGCCCGCTCAAGCAGAACGTCGGGGTGCACGAGCGGTGTCTGACGCCGGTGGAGTACCAGATCCGGGCGCAGTGGTTCATCCGCGTGCGCGAACACCAGGACACGTTCCTGGCCCGCGCCAAGGAGCTGACCTGGATGCCCACCCACATGCGGCACCGCCTCGAGGACTGGATCGAGGGTCTGAGGTGGGACTGGAACATCAGCCGCCAGCGGCACTATGGTGTGCCGTTTCCCGTGTGGTTCTGCGATGACTGCGGCCACGCGGTCACCGCCGATCTGAGCGCGCTGCCCGTCGACCCCCTCGCCGACGCACCACCGGTGGATGCCTGCCCGGCCTGCTCCGGTCGCCTCAGCCCGGATCCCGACGTCATGGACACGTGGATGACCTCCTCCCTGTCGCCGCAGATCAACGACGGCTGGGCGGTCAACGGGCTGATCAGCGACCCGCTGCTGGCCTCCATGAGTTTGCGTGTGCAGGCGTTCGAGATCATCAGAACCTGGCTGTTTTACACCATCGTGCAGTCGCAGTACCACTTCGACCGGCTGCCCTGGCAGACCGTGATGATCTCCGGCTGGGGCCTGAACGAGCAGGGCAAGAAGATCGCCAAGCGGGACCTCGACCAGTCCACCACGCCGGACGGCTTCAACCGCTACGTTCCCGATCACGTCATCGAGCGGTACGGCGCCGACGCGCTGCGCATCTGGGCCACCAAGGCCCGCATCGGCAACGACCTGCGCTACAACGAGAAGGACGTCAAAACCGGCCGCAAGTTCACCGTAAAGATGTGGAACGTCGCCCGGCTGATGACCATGTACGGGTTCGACCCACAAGCCGCACCCGATCCCGCAGTGCTGTGCACAGACGTGGACCGGTGGATGCTGTCGCACCTGGCGTCCGCCATCGACGAGACCACCGCGGCGATGGACGAGTACGACTTCATGCAGGGATACCAGGCCGCGACACGCTTCTTCTGGTCGGTCTTCTGCGACCGGTACATCGAGATGGTCAAAGAACGGTTCCTCAACCCCGGCAACCACACCGACGCCGAGCGCGCCAGCGCCCGCGCGGCGCTCGGCATTGGCTTCCGCGCCGTCCTCGGCATGTTCGCACCCTTCGCCCCGTTCATCACGGACTATCTCTACCAGCAGATGTTCCGGCCCCACGAGAACACCGTCAGCCTTCACCTCACGTCCTGGCCGGCACCGCACCCGCAGTGGCGAACCGACCGCAAGCTCATCGACGACATGTCCACGATCCTCGACCAGATCCGCGTCTTGCGCAGCGGCCTCAACCTCGGCAGCAATACCCGCATCGCCAAAGTCGTGCTGCAGGGCGTCACCAACGACGGCCACCGAACCGCCCGAGCACTGGCCGAACCGCTTCGCGTGGCTGCCCGCGCCGACGAAGCGGTCTTCAGTGACGCGGACACCGACAGCGGCGTCAACGGCATCAGGGTCGCCATCATCGCCTGACACACCGCCCGGCTGGCCCGCTACCTGACTCAGGGCGGCCAGCCGGGTACGCCTACCCGAACCCTCGGATCCGTACATAGCAGCTACGGAGGCATCGCCATGCCCACACGAATACGCAGCTTCGCACCAGGGCCGTCCATTCTCCCCGACGACGTGCTGACCGAGTACCAGGCAAGCGTCGAGCACTACGCCGACACCGGGCTCGGCATCCTCGAACTGAGCCACCGCAGCGGACAGTTCGAGCAGCTCTACAACACCACGGTCGAGCGCCTGCGCGCGCTCATCGGCGTCCCGGCGGGATACGAACTGCTGCTACTACACGGCGGCGCGCGCTTCCAGTTCACGATGCTGCCCGCCAACCACCTCGGCCCGGACGCCGTCGCGGACTACCTGGTCACGGGACACTTCGGGGCGGCAGCAGCCGCCGAGGCTGCGGCCTACGGCTACGTCAACATCGCCGCCTCTACGCACGCAAACGGCTACCTGCGCTTGCCTTCGCCCGCCGAAGCGTCGTTCACGCCGACCGCCCGGTACGTGCACTACACGTCGAACAACACCGAAATGGGCACGCAGTTCAAGCAGCCGCCCGACATTCCGGCGGGCACGTGGCTCGCCTGTGACGCGTCCAGCGACCTCCTCACCCGCCCGTTTGACGTCGCCCGGCACGGCCTGATCTACGCGACCTCTCACAAGAACCTCGGCACCGCCGGCGTCGCGCTTGTCGTGATCCGAGCCGACCTCCTCGACCCGGTGCGCCAGCTCCCGCCTTTCCTCAGCTATCTCACACACGCGCAAGCCGGATCGCGTGTCAACACCCCGCCGATCAGCGCGATCTTCGTTCTGAGCCTCATGGCTGGGTGGACCATCCAGCAGGGCGGAGTGGAGGCGATGGACACCCTCACCACCGCCAAGTCCCAGCTGCTCTACCGCACGATCGACGACAGCGACTTCTACACGGGCCTTGCCGACCGCGACAGTCGGTCGAAGGTCAATGTCACGTTCGCGCTGCCGACCTTGGAGTTGGAGGACGAGTTTCAGGCAGACGCCGCGCGGCAGGGACTCGTCGGACTGTGGGGATACCGCAAGGTCGGACACCTGCGTGCTTCGCTGTTCAACGCGATCTCCCTGGATGCGGTCGGGGAACTCGTCGAATTCATGACGCACTTCGCCCGCGCCAAGCGGCGGCGGCTGCCCCGCCACGTGCCGGGCGGCGGAGCGCGGGTGCCGCGATGATCGTGTGGGAAAACCGCGAGCCGAGTACGGTCCTGTTGGCGCCGCCGTCACCGCCCGGTGCGCCGCACCTCGGCGGCATCTACACATGGGTGCTGCTCGACGCGGCTCGCCGGACTGCCCAGTATTTCGGCGGTGATGCTCACCTGCCGCAGTCGTGGAACATGTCGAGCCGCCGCCTGGAGCCGATGTTCGGCCACGATCCGGAGGGTTTCGCCCGCTATTGCGGGCTTGCTGTCGACAGCGCCGTCGCCGCGTTGGAAGGCTTCGGCATCGTGGTGTCGCCCCATGCCGCACTACGGGATGACGACGCGTCCGTACGAGCACACGTCCAGGCCGTCATCACCGATCTGGCCAACAGCGACGTCGTCCGCTACCTGGTCGCTGAGGAGAAGTGGTGCCTCAGCTGCCGGATCGCCCTCCCGCCAAGCGTCGATGCCGAGCACTGCTTCACCTGTGGCGGCCCGCTGCGTCTGCGAACCACACGGGACTGGTTCTTACCCGTCGACCTTGACGAGATGTTCCGTCGCGCGGCCACCGTCGAATGGGTGCCCGGCTACGGCATCCGCCGTCTGCGCAGCCTCACCGACGTCCATCCGTTGATCCGGGTCGGTCACCCTCAGCGGAATCTCGGCGTCCCTTCCCCGCTACATGACGGCGAGATCCTCGATCCGCGGCTGGTCGGTGCTCTCGGGCCAAGCCTGCTGCGCCGTCTCGGCCTTAACGGCCCGATCGTGGCCGTGGCCGGATTCGATATCCAGCGCAAGTGGCTGCTGACGCTCCTGGCCGCCAATCGACCCGACGCGTTGCCCGCCATGATCGTTCAGCACGGCACGCTGCTGGACACGGCAGGGCGCAAGCTCTCGCGCTACACCGGTGCCTCCCTCGCCGACGCGCCGGCTGACGTAGAGCCGTGCCTTGTCCGCGCGGCGCTGCTGTCGTCACCGCTCGGCAAGGATCTACGTGCTGTCGCGCTGGCCACCGTGGGTGCCTCACGGCTGCGCGAAAAGGTGTTGAACAGTCTGCGGTACATCGGTCTACAGCGACTCCGCACCGGCGGCATCGACTTGGACGCCGCATGCGACGAGTTGCTCAGCGAGGTCGAGTCGCGGCTGAAGGCGTTCGACATTCCGCGTGCCTACGCGGGCTTCCAGCGCGCGATCCTCTCCGTATCCAGCACGCTGATCCCGATGATTCGGCGGCGGGGCATGGCCTCCCACGCCGAGACCTGCCGCCGCATCGTCTCGCTGCACAGCATTTTCTACGGCGATGACCCACGGCTGCCTGGAATATCTGCCGGTCTCAGGCTGCGTGATGCGGACGGCGGCACAGAGCTCAGGTGAGAGCGCCCGACCGCGCCCCTTCGTGGTCGCCCGCCTGATGCGGCTGCCGTCTCCTCGGCCAGGTGAAACACGCGGCCACGACCAGCACCACCGCGGCGACGACGAAGGTCGCATCCAGCCCGGCCGACTTCGCCACCGCGCCGCCGACGAGAGCGCCGAGTCCCGACCCGCCCAGGCCCAGAATCCGGAACGCCGCGACCACCCGGCCGATCAAGCCGTCCGGTGACAGCGCCTGTCGAGCTGAGCCGACAGCGACCGACGCGGAACTTGCCGCCGCGCCGTAGACGACGAATAGCGCGGCTATCACCCAGACGTTGCCCGCCAGCATGGCCACCAGCCACACCCCCGCCTGGACAATCATCGCGGCAGCCTGCACCTTGCGGTACGCCAAACCAGCGATCAGGCGGCGAGCATTGGCCGCAGCGACGATCCCACCTACCGCCATCGCGGCCAGCAGAGCACCGTAGGCCGCATTTGGAAGGTGGAGTGTGCGTTGGGCATAGAGCACGAACGTCCCCATGACCATGAAGTAGCCGAAGTTAAACACGCCCATCGCGACCGCGAGGACACGAAGGTCCGGTGTTCTGAACAGGTGGCGCATGCCTTCACGAATCGACGCCCACAACGGCTGACGGTCCGGCTGATCAGACCGCACATCAGGCACCATCCGCACCAGTGCCGCCGAGGCCAGGAACGAGACCGCGTCGACGGCGAACGGCAGGGACCGACCGACTGAGAACGTCAACGAGCCGAGAGGCGGGCCCACCAGCGACCGTCCCGCGGTGTCCAGCGCCCAGTACCGGCCGTTGACCTTGCTCAGGTCATCCCCGTCCCTGCCGATGATCATCGGGATCACGGCCTGCGACGCGGCGTCGAAGAAGCACTGGGCGACACCCACCGCGAAGACAACCGTGATCAGCAGCGGAATGCTCGCCCAGCGGAGCGCCAGCGCCGCGACAAGCAGCCCGATTAGCGCCGCGCGGACGAGGTCGGCGATCACGAGCACTCGGCGGCGTGGCCACCTGTCCGCGAGCGCTCCAGCGGGCAGTCCGAGGGCCAGCCACGGCAGGTAGAAGGCCGCGCTCACAGCGGAGATCGCCAGCGGATCGGCTGTCAGGGTCGAGGCCAGCAACGGTGCGGCGGCTATGAACGCTCCGTCGCCTGCGACGGAGACAGCTACCGCGGCCAACAGAGGGCGGATCTGACGCCGCCGTGCAGCAGCCGACCGGTCCGATGGTGCTGGCGGTGTGCCTTCAGGCTGCGGGGAGGCCGAACTCACCGTTGCCCACGCCATGCAAGAACGCCGCCCACTCGTGCCGTGTGAAGACCAGGACAGGGCTGTCGTCAGACAGTTTCGAGTCCCGCACCCCCACCTCATCCTCGACGAACGCGGCCTCTACGCAGCCCGTGTCACCGCTCACGTTGCTCTTTCGCCACGCCGCGCCTGCGAACCTCACTGATGTCATCAGCTGCCTCCCACTCCGGGAACGATGGCGTCGAAGCGCTCGAACTCAACATCGAGAGCATTAAGATATTCAACGACACGATTGCCGTGCAGTGCAACGGACTTCAACCCCATGAACGCCTTCTCAAACCGGGTGACGGCAGCCTCCTCGCTGAAATAGCAGTCACCTCCGGGCGACTCGATCCATACGGTGCGAGGGCTGAGGCCGGACCGGAAGTCGAAAATGGTGAACCCCTGAGCTGCTACGACCGTGTGCTGCGCGCCGATTGGGACGACACCGAGCTCGATGTTGGGATGGCCCACCAAGCCGGTTAGATGCCGGATCTGACCTCGGGACACCTCGACCGGGAACGCACGGAACAGCAGAGCTCGAGCGTCCACCACGACCACGAAGCGAGGCCCGTCAGGTCCCTCCAGCGTCTGCTGTCGCGCCATACGCACGTCGGCGATGTAGTCCGGGCTTCCCGCACCGACCGCGACCGCCATCGCGTGGGCGTAGGCTCGGGTCTGCAACAGGCCCGGCACCACGACCGGCTGATACTGCCTGATCTCCCGCGTTGTCGACTCCAGCGCCGCGACCGCTCCCTGTCTCCGTCCCCAGCCGCCGGCACTCGTGATCCAGGACCCCTCGCCGTTCTCTTCCGCAGTCGCCGCCAGCAGTTCAGCACGGATGTCGGGATCGACCCCGTAAAGGCCGAGCAACCGGTCTACGTCCCGAACGGTGAATGCCGTCGTTCCGGTCTCGATCCGGGAGACCTTCGACTGCGACCACTCGAGCGAATCCGCGACGCGCTCCCCGGACAACCCCAGGTTCTCGCGTACTCGACGCAGCTCAGCGCCTACTCGGTAGCGTTGAGGCGACCCGCGAGTACCCATACGTCAGCGACTCCATGCGCACGTGCATAAACTCCTCGGACAGTACAGCACCGGTAGCGCCGAGGACCAGGGCCGGCTCTCTGTCAAGATCGCGCGAACTCAGGCGACGTGAACCGGTCGACCCGGGTAGAGCGTCCGGGCGCGGGCTGTTTGCCGGCGTTTGATCACTTGCGGACCCGGGCCGAAGCCCGTCTGGCAAGGTGCCGGCCAAGCTTCGCCGTGAGCTGCAAACGTTCGCTGAGTGGCACCTCGGAGGACTTGGCGCTGTTGAAGTCGTCGCCCACGTACCGCGGGATGATGTGCCAGTGGAGATGGAAGATGTCTTGAGCGGGAGGTCCCAGGTTGAGCCGCACCGTCGTCCCGCTGGCACCGAACGCGGCCTTCACCGCCTGCGTCGTTGCCTGAAGCGCGGCCAGCATGGGGGCTGCCTTCTCGGGCGGCACGTCGGCGATGCCGCCGAAGTGACCTGCCGGGACGAGAAGCATGTGACCTTTGTTGTTCGGCCGCTGGTGAAGCGCCGGAAAGACAACGAATTCGTTGTTGACGGCAAGGCAGACCCCAGGATCGATAACGCCAGCCGTCACCGAGCAGAACACGCACGACAGATTCAAGATCGCGATCGCCTCCCGAAGCGGGGTTTCGCACCATCCTCCCCGATGGGCTGACGTACGCGGCGGATGGATGCACGTGTCTTGGCGCCCGAGGGTTAGCTTGATCTTTAACCTGCTGAGCGGCGGCATCGACTCAGTGACAGCTCAGCGCCGGTATGTGGGCGTTCGCGACGGACCAGGAACCGAGTGCCCTGCGGCCAGCCGCAGCCTCGAAAGGCCGGTGATCTCGCAGACCTCGGCGTGTTTCCGCAGGTGCCCGTCGGGTCGATGGCGGGGATCCAGTCGATGGGAGCCTGGGGAAGCGGCCCGGACTGGTTCGGTGATCCGGCGCCGACGGACAGTCGGATGTCCAGGTGGTGCTGCTCAGGCAGACAGCGGATGTGGCGTGTAACCCGTGGCTGGAGTCGGCCGCATCGCTGTTGGCAGGATCGGGGTGCCGTGAGCTTCGGGGTCCTGAGCGAGGGCCTGCTCCAGGGCGGTGATGTGGTCGGCGGTGGTGTTCGAGGCCCGGTCCTGACGCAGCATGCCGGCGAGGGCTTCGCCGGTGTTGTCCAGGAAACAGGGCAACGGGTTATAGCCGTAAGGTCGGCCGGGGTGCCCTGCAGCGATGCCGCTGTAGGTCTCCCCGCACCGCCTTCCGAACCGGCAGGCAGTCGGGTACCCGCGTGTGGGACGAGGCGGCAGGGACGGCAGCCAAGGGGTGCCGTCCCTGCCTGGCGGGCGTTGCCGGTTATGCGGCGGGCGGACGTCGGCGGCGGGGAAGCAGCTTGGCGGCGGCTTCGGCCTTGGCGCGTTCGACGTCGAGTTCGGCCATGAGGAGGTGTAGGTGTCGGTCATGGTGATGGAGGAGTGGCCGAGGAGTTCCTGGATGTCCTTGAGGTCGGCGCCGGCTGCCTTGAGTTAGGTGGCGGCGCAGTGCCGTAGGTCGTGCAGTCGGATCGGGGGCAGGTCAGCGTCGCGGACGAGCGCTTCGAATCGGTCGGTGACGGTGTTGGGGTGCCAGGGTTGGCCGTCGGGTTGGACGAAGAAGAGTTCGGTGTCGGGCCAGGTGGTGCCGGCGAGTGAAGTGACCCCCTGAGACCGGACACCTCCTGACTTGGCATCCTGCCGAGGAGGAGGAAACCGCTGTGGCTCGACAGAGCAAGTACCCGGAGGAGTTCCGCCGCCGGGCTGCGGCGTTGGTGCTCGACTCCGGTCGCACGATCCGTGACGTCGGTCGTGAACTCGGCGTCAACCATGAGACGCTGCGCAATTGGGTCGCTCAGCTGCGGCAGGAGCGCGACGGCGGCCAGCCCGGTGACCTGGCTGCTGACGAGCGGGCTGAGCTGCTGCGGTTGCGGCGTCAGGTCGCTCAGTTGGAGTTAGAGAAGGAGATCTTAGAAAAGCTGCGGTCTTCTTCGCACGCGAGACGGAGCGGTGAACCGGACTGATGTGTATCGGTTCATCGACGCGGAGAAGACCACCTATCCGGTCCGTCTGCTCTGCCGACTTCTCGGCGTCGGCCACAGCGCCTTCTATCAGTGGCTCCGAGCGGGCCGCGAACGTGCCGCCGACAGGGAACGCTACGACCAGGCCCGGGTTGAGGTAACCCGTCAGGCGTGGTCGGAGCATCGCAGTGTCTATGGTGCCCGGCGGCTTACCGCTGAACTGCACGAGCGCGGCCACCGGTGGAACCGCAAGGCGGTGGCCCGGCTGATGCGCCTGGCCGGGATTGAGGGCGCCCACCGGCGCTGGCGTGGCAAGCCCCGCCGCAAGGCCGCGTCCACGGCGACCGCGCCGGACCTGGTGCAGCGACAGTTCACCGCAAGCGCGCCGAACCGGCTATGGGTCGCGGACATCTCCTACCTGCGCACATGGGAAGGGTTCCTCTACCTCGCGGTCGTGGTCGACGCCTACTCCCGCCGAGTCGTCGGGTGGGCGATGGCCGATGACCTCCGCACTGAGCTGATCCTCGACGCGGTCGGCATGGCCATCCAGCACCGCCGACCGGCCCGTGAGCAGCTCGTTCACCATTCGGATCGCGGAACCCAGTACACGTCGTTCGATTTCGGCCGGACCCTGCGTTCCTGCGGCGTCCTGGCCTCGATGGGGTTCGGTCGCCGACTGCTACGACAACGCCATAGCGAGTCGTTCTTCGCCACCCTCAAAGACCGAACTGGTCTACACCCGCGCCTGGCCATCCCGGCACGAACTGGAGATGGAGGTCTTCTCCTACATCGAGGGCTTCTACAACCCTCGCCGCCGGCACAGCCGTCTGGGTAACGTCAGCCCCGACACCTACAAAAAAACCCACCGAGAGTCTCTGACAGACATCGAGGTGTCCGGGCAATAGGGGTCACTTCACGCTGAGCCGTCATCTCGTTCCCCGTGCCGGTGGCCGGCGCGCCTTCTCCCTCGCCGGTCTGTCAGCAGGTCCGGCTCGGTGAACCGTGCCGAGGTCAGTTGCGGCGTCAGTGCCTGCCTCCGTTGCGGGGTCGTCCTTGAACCTGACCCGGCAACGGACCCCCGGCTCCGCTCACACCGCAGCACACGCCGCCACTGACCAGATTTTTTCCAGCTCAGAGAGACCTTTCGGTCTTTCTCACCCCCGCAGGAGAC
This sequence comes from Micromonospora sp. DT178, assembly GCF_049841695.1. NCBI lineage: Bacteria > Bacillati > Actinomycetota > Actinomycetes > Micromonosporales > Micromonosporaceae > Micromonospora > Micromonospora sp. DT178. The sequence continues at coordinate 247,953 of NZ_JBNCKV010000010.1, read as the reverse complement.
ACAGACCATGTCCGATCAACTGCTTCGTGCCCAGTCCATGCTGACCGCCCGCGACCACGTGCTGCTCGGCTGGCTGACCGACCACGGCGTGCTGACCACACCGCAGATCGCCTACGCCCTGTTCACGTCTCTGGACTTCGCCCAACGCCGACTGCGCCGGCTCCACGACGTCGGCGTCATCGACCGGTTCCGGCCGCTGAAGACCGACGGCGGCTCCTACCCGTACCACTGGGTCCTGGACCAGTTCGGCGCGGCATGTGCGCAGCTGCCCGCACCGCCCGCCGAGCCATGAACCTCGCGCGGCCAGCGAAGACAGCCGCCACCCCGCCCACGACGCAGCGACGGCACGGCCGCGCCACCGTAGCCGCACACAAGCCCGTGCCGTTCGCGGCTGGTTCACCCCCTCCCCGACGGCGACCGCGGCGGACCCACTGCCGCAGCGAACTTCTCGACCATCCATGCCAGTGCCCACGGCCGCATAGGCCGACGTGACGGAATGCCCGGAATCAGGGAATTGGATCCGTGGTTGCTGGCTTACCAGCGACGGACTTCCTCACCGCTTCGCTACCGCGTGGGGATCGGATCTGACTCGCCGCGCTCGCCGTCGGCCGGCAGACTGTCGGTCGTGACAGCCGAGATGGTGTTCCCGGGCGGTGCGTGGAACGAGATCCGGTTCGGCTTGTACGAGCCGACTCTCGACTACAGCGGCAGCGGGTGGGGCCGGGACGTCCTGGAGCCCTGGATTGCGGCCAACTCGCCCATCTTGGCGGCACTGCGCCAGGTCGGCGAGGCGGAGATGGCCGCCGTGTCGCTCGGGCAGGAGGACCGGTGGGCGTTGTACGCACTGAGCCGGGTGACGGAGTTGCTCATCCTGCCCAGCCAACCGCCCGCCACCGACCCCGACGCTCCCACGGACTGGCTTCCGCCCTCGGCGTACCGGCAGTTCGTCACCGCGATCGACGGCACGTTCCCGGAGAGAGAGGCGTTCCACCCGTTCCTGCACGAGATCGTCGAGGTGATGCCGGCCACCGACTCGCAGGAGGCTCCCCTGCTGGTTGGGCAGTGGTGGCCGGGTTGTCTCATCGGATCGCTGCTGCTGGTGAGGGGCGGCGTGAGCGTACGCGCCGGTGCTCACTACGTGGATCCCGCACTCGCCACGACCTCGACCCTGTACTGGGCATGGCGGCGGCGGTACCGGCAGGTGGCTGACCTGTCCCACGGCTGGGGCGGCAACTCGCAGTGGCGTACGAAGTTCCGCCGTGACTACCGGTTGCCGGACCGGTTCGTCTACAACGCGGATGCCGCCCTGGACGCAACGCCGCCACACCCCGGCGGCCCACCTCCGAACATGGACGTGGACCTGCTGCGCTACCGATGCAGCACCCTGGTCGACCACGGCGACGATCAGTGGGTCTGGGACAGCCACCACGTCGAGCCGATCGTTCCCACCCCTGCGGTACCGGGCTGACCGACCCGCTCCGAGCAGGAAGCCAGTGCCCGGGAGCCGGCCGCCCCCGACAGGCTCCGACTCACCTCCCGCCGTCTCAGGAGCCTCCCGTGGCCAGTCGCAGTTCGGGGAGGCGTTCGGTGGCGGCGTCGATCACCGTACGGGCGAGGGGCGCCGGAATACCGGCCTGCGCCGCCAAGCTCTCCGTCGTCACCCGCTGCTCGCCGAGGAGTTCGACGGCCCGGCCCAGCAGGGACGGCTGCTCCCGGGGGCCGAGATCGCCCGGCTCGGGATGGCCCCACTGGGCGAGCAGGCTCATGCCCCGCCGGTAGGTGTGGTCCCGGTACACGCCCAGGTCGTGGCCCCGGTAGACGAGCGCCTTCAGGCTGATGCCCCAGCGGCGCTTCAACTCGTGCAGCCGGTCGAAGTCGAGGCGGGCCGGCAGCTCCGCGGCCAGCGCGGGGCTGGGAGCGAGGAACTCGGAGGCGAAGGCGGTGGCCTCCCGTTCCAGGATCTGACTGCCGGGCTCGGCGTCGTGGTGTAGCAGCAGATGACCGAGTTCGTGGGCGGCGTCCATCCGGGAGCGGGCCCTGTCGTTCTTGGCCGGGTTCAGGAAGACGAACGGCCGCTGGCCGTACCAGTGCGAGAAGGCGTCGACCCGCTCCGAGGCGTCCGGCAGCGACAGCACGATCACCCCGTGCGCTTCCAGCAGCCGTACGGTGTGTGGCACCGGCCCGTCGTCGAGCCCGAACTCCCGGCGCGCCGCCGCGGCGGCCGCGCGGATGTCCTCGGCCCGCGCCGGTTCCGGCAGGTCGAGTTGGGGCAGCCGCAGCTCGGGCAGCCGCAGCTGCCGGCTCAGCACCTCGACCACCCGCCAGGCGACCTCGCCGAACGCCTCCGCCTGGTCCCGCTCCGCCTGGCTGGTGGCCCGCAGGCTACGGAAGTGCGCACGCCCCGGCGACGCCGGAGCGGGAAAACCTGCGGCGAAGAACTCGACCGGCATCGTCAACGCCAACGCCAACCGGGCCAGCACCGCCGCCGACGGGCGGGCCTGTCCTAGCTCGTACTGGCTGACCGCCGCCGCCGTGACCCCGATCTGCCGGGCCAACTCGTTCTTGCGCATCCGCCGCCACCGGCGGGCCAACCCCAGAGCGTGCGGCTCGAACGCCGCGACGGCCACGCTGGCCGAGACCGGCGTACGGGTCCCCCCGGTCACGCCGAACGGCCGTCGACAGCACCGAGAGGACGACCACCGGCGCGGCCGGGCAGCAGCGTCTCGATCGGCAGCTCGGGAACCGGCAGCTCGTCGTGCCGCTGCCCCGGCACACCGGTGGCGTCGCCGACGACCGGCAGCGGCGTACCCACCGTGACCGCGTCACCGAACCACAGCATCACCTCGAACCACGGCGACCCACCCTCGCGGTTGTCCCGGGGCAGCCCGAGATACGCCGTCGCCTCCCCCGTCGTGATGTCCCCTGTGTGCGCGACGCGCAGATGCCGCTTCGGCGGCACCACACCGGCGAAGACCTCCGGGAACTGCTCGTCGTCGTCGAAAGCCAGCTGGCCATCGCGGCTGTTCTCCACCGCCCCGCCCAGCCGGGCCTCGCTACCCTCCCACCGGATCGACTCGATCCCACCCTGCAACGAGTAGAGCCGCACCACGTACCCGGCGCAGAGGATCTCCAGGGAGTTGTCCTCCAGCCGCACCCGCACCCCGTCGACACCCTCGAACGTCGCCTTGCCCAGGTTGGTCAGGTTGCGCCACACGGTGGTGCCGAAACTCATCGCGTCGTCGCCCAGCTCCGGCTCGTGCCGGTCCGCGGCCCGCCGATACACCTGCCGGATCAACCCACCCAGCGGCTCCAGCACGCCCCGCTCGTCCAGCACCACCACCGCGTCGCCCAACAGACCCATGCCAGGAAATCTAGCCGATGCCCCAGTTGATGTTGCGGAAATCAAGCAGGCAACACGCCGGAACCCGAACCTCACTCAACCTCACGCGTCCGCAGCGATCGAGACGGAGACACTCAACCTCCACCGACGCGGGCCTTTTCAGCTACCGGGCGGGCGGCGTGCCCGGCGCCGTGGCAACCGACACCACCGACTGTCCTCGCTGTTCGCAAGGAGGACCCGGGGGGCCGCCGGACGCCGAGTCGATCCGCTCGTCCCGCTCAGAATGCCGATTATTGGTACACGAACGACGCCTGTAGCTTGGCGCTCCCAGCGTCGTGTCCTCTGCCCCCGCCCCATCCGGTTCGCGTCACCGACGCCACATCACCGCATCTGCGGGAGGTGCCGTGACCTGAGGGCGCAGCGCGGACTCGTCCAGGACCGCGACCAGTTGCGGCGGGTTCTCGCCGGTCAGGATGCTCTGCCGGTCCATCCGGGCGCTGACCTGCTGGTCGACCTCCGTCGCTGACATGAGGTCGTTGAGGCGCATGACCACGCGGGCGTAGTTCTCGGTTTGTAGCAGTCCGGGAACCAACAGAGGCTCGAACAGCCGTAGTTGCCGCGCGGCGCGTTCGGCGTCGAGCCAGGGGAGGAACCAGGACGGGGCGCCGACGCTGGCGACGAGTCGTTCGAAGAGCCCGCCGGTCCTGAGGGCCCGGTCGGCTCCCTTGATGAAGTCCATCGTCAGCGCCCGGGTGCCGCCCTCGACGGCGCTGACGTGCGACGCGCTGAAGCCCGCGCCCCGGCCGAAGGTCTCCTGGGTCATGCCGGCGCCGCCCCGGGCGCGGCGGATCTCGCCCACGATGAAGGCGGCGAGCGGGCTCGGCACGTCGGCCATTCAGGGCCTCCCAGTTTGAAGATCGACTACCCGCGGCGCCACCCGTCGGGCGTGGGCTCGGCCAACCCGGCCCGGACGCGCGCGGAGCCTTCCGAGCGTAGTCGCCTCCACAGCAGAGTGTCACCAGCGAGGGCCGCTCGTGGAGCGTTGGCCGGGGGCGGTCCTCGCGGGGCCGCCCCGGGCGGGCATCCGTGGGCGGCCCCCTTCCACGTGACGGCCGGCCGACGGGCGGGAGAAGACGTGACGATCGACAGGCCGCGCGGGGAGCGCGCGATCGCGCCGGGCGAGGTGATCCGCGTCCCGGAGGACTCCTACCGGTTCGGGGTCGGGGTCCTCACGATGTACGTCACCGAGGTCCTCGACCGGGGCCCGTTCCAGGGCGCGGAGTGGGTCGAGCTGCGCGGCCGGGAGCTGAACCCGGACGGCACGCTTCGACCGCGCGAGCGGTACGCCTCCGTCCGGCTGGACCGGGCGACCGTCGTCGGGGTGCCGTCGCGGTGACCCGGCGACGCGACCACGTACCGTCCCGCCCGACCTGGCGCTGCGCGGCCTGCGGGATCGCCTGGCCCTGCTCGGCGGCGAAGCTGCGCCTGCTCGGCGAGTACCGGACCGACCGGACCGCCCTGCTGGTCCACCTCGCCACCCTCCAGGTCGAGGCCGCCGCCCAACTCGCCGACCTGGACGGCGGCGGTTCCCGCGTCGACCTGGCCGACCGCTTCACCGCCTGGGCCCGCCCCCGTCCCGCCTCCTGACCACCTGCGCGCTCTCCCTCGGGTGGGGCGTCACTGGTTGGCGAGGGCCACCTGCCGGGCGTTGACGACGACGTCCACCCAGTACGAGTTCAGATTCGGTTCCTTCACCCGGGCCCAGCCGCCGGACACCACGGCGATCCGGTTGCCGGCGACGTCGAGATCCGTGGCGCCGGTGGCGACGTGGTCCCAGCTCCCGTTGAGCGGGCCGGCCTTCACGTAGGCGTTGCCGCCGTCGTCCCGTACCGCGATCCGGTAGCCCTCGACGACGACCTGCCGGCCCGCCGCCTGGTTTACCCAGGCCGCGTTGAGCGGCCCTTCCTTGACCTTGACCGTGCCGCCCTCGACGACGCCGATCCGGGCCCCGTCGAGGGACAGGTCGGTCGCGCTGGCCGCGACGGTGTGCCAGGACGCGTTGATCGGCCCCTCCTTGACCTTCGCGACGCCGTTCTCGATGACCCCGATCCGACCGTCGGCCGCGTCGATCACGGTCGTGTTGCTCGAGATGTGGGCCCAGTTCGCGCTGTAGAGGCCGTCCTTGGCCCAGGCCCTGCCGTCGGTGCCGAGCACGACGTAGCGGTCACCGTCGACGACGACGTCCCTGGCGTTGTGGAACAGCGTCACCCAGCCGGCGGTGAGGCCGCCGGCCTTCACCTCGGCGGCCCCGTTCGTGCTGATCACGGCGACGCGGTCGCGGTCGGCGGCGACCCTGGTGACGTTGGTCTTGAGTTCGTGCACGGTCCCGTTCAGCGACTCCTTGGCCGCGAGCGTCCCGTCGGTGCGCACCACCAGGACCCGGTCGGGGACGGCGTTGACCGGCGTCAGGTCGGCGAACGGGAGGTTGATCGGGGCGCCCTTGGTGACCGTGCCGCCGCAGGCGTACGCCGGGCGGATGTCGTACACCGCGCCGTGGCGGCGGATCTCGAAGTGCAGGTGCGGGCCCGTGGAGTTGCCCGTGCTGCCGACGTACCCGAGCACCTGCCCCTGCCCGACCTGCTGCCCCACGGCGACCGAAGCCGCCCCCACCATGTGCAGGTACCGGGTCTGGTAACCACCGGCGTGCGAGAGCGTCACCATGTTGCCCCCACCCGAGGTCCAACCCGCGAAGGCCACCGTGCCCGGGTACGCCGCCCCGATCGCCATCCCGCTGTTGCCCGCGATGTCCACCCCGTAGTGATCACTGTCGGTGGCCCCACACCTGTTCGCGAGCACACCCGTGACCCGCCCACCCACCGGCTGGACCATCACCCCGGTCTGCGCGGACGCCGGCTGCGCCGGAACGACCGCGAGCCCGAGCAGGACTCCCGCCGCTACTCCGATCGCCCGCAGTCGACCCCACGCGCTCACTCTGGTCACGTCTCCGCCCTCTCGCCGATATCGATGAACATCGGCATGGTGTGGCATCGCGCAGATGTTCACAAGGTCGCGTCGACGAATCCGCGTCCGTTCGGCCGGGCACCGGCAGCGGTTGAACGCCCCGCTTCGGGTGACAGCCCGGTGGACGGGCGCTTATGGGGGCGAGCGGCTCGACCATGGGCGGGAGGGACAGCGCCCGGTTGACTGGTGGGACGACGACGGGGGAGGACCACCGATGACCGAGACGATCCGTACCGCCGCCCTGGCCGGGGCGACCCTGACCACCGGGCTGGTGGCGGGGCTGTTCTTCGCGTTCACCTGCGCGGTCATGCCGGGCCTGGCCGCCACCGACGGCCGGACGCTGGTCGGCACCATGCAGTCGATCAACCGGAGGATCCTCAACGGCTGGTTCCTGGGCGCCTTCCTCGGCGCGCCGCTGCTGCTCGCCGTGGCCGCCGCCGCGCACCTGGACCGGGGCGGCCCGGTCCTCGTCTGGACCGTCGCCGCGCTGGCCTGCTACCTGGTCACCGTCGGGGTCACCGCGCGCCTCAACGTGCCGCTGAACGACCGGCTGGAGGCCGCCGGCCCGGTGGACCAGATCGCCGACCTGGCCGAGGTGCGGGCCTGGTTCGAGGCGGCGTGGGTACGCGGGAACCTCGTCCGCACGCTCTCCTCGGTGGCCGCGTTCGCCTGCCTGATCGCCGCCCTGCTGGCCCGGCGCGGCTGACCGCCGGCCGGGCCGGGCCGGCCGTGTCGTCGCCATCACCGACGCGGCAGGCATGGGCGGGGCGGCGTGGGGGAAGCGTGCCCGCATGAGGATGAGCAGCACCCCGGCCGTGGCGGCCTCCAGCGAGGATATGGGCCCGGAGGGCGTACGGGAGCCGGCCGGCGAGGTGCACGCCTGGCTGCCCGGGCAGAACCAGACCGTCTGCGGGCTCCCGCTCAGCCGGACCCGGCTGCGCCGCTTCCCGCACGTGCGGTTCGAGTACACCTCGACGGACGTGCTCACCGAGGCGGACCCGGTCGGCCGGATCTGCCCGCGCTGCCTGGCCGCCTCGCAGGGCCGCCGCCGGGGCGGGCAGAAGAACTGGGTCCGTCACGCACCCCGCCTCTGACGGCGGCGATCGGCGGCGCGGAACCGCAGGCGCCGACGGACGGGTCCGCTGCCGCGCCGCGATTGACTCGCGCCTGACCGGGTACGGGACGGGCATGCGGATCGTGGTGGTGGGGGCGACCGGCAACGCGGGCACCGCCCTGTTGCGCCGGCTGCGGCGGGAACGCGGAGTGGACCTCGCCGGGGTGGCCCGCCGGCTGCCCGGGCCGGACTGCGGCGAGCCGTACGACCAGGTGGAGTGGCACTCCTGCGACGTCGGCCTGCCCGGCGCGGCCGACCAGCTCGCCGAGGTCTTCGCCGGGGCCGACGCGGTGGTGCACCTGGCCTGGCAGATCCAGCCCAGCCACGACCAGCGGGTGCTGCACCGCACCAACGTGGGCGGCAGCGCGGCCGTGATCGACGCCGTGGTCCGCGCCGGCGTGCCGGCCCTGGTGTACGCGTCGTCGGTCGGCGTCTACGCGCCCGGCCCGAAGGACCACCCGGTCTCCGAGCGCTGGCCGGCGACCGGGGTGCCCGGCTCGTCGTACAGCCGGGACAAGGCCGAGGTGGAGGCGCTGCTCGACCGCGCCGAGCGGGAGCACCCGGGGCTGCGGGTGGTGCGGCTGCGACCCGGCCTGAACTTCCAGCGGGCGGCGGCCACCGAGATCACCCGCTACTTTCTCGGCCCGTTCGCGCCCGTCCGGCTGCTGCGCTTCGGCCGGATCCCGCTGGTGCCGACGAACCGGCGGCTGCGGATGCAGGCGGTGCACACCGACGACGTCGCCGACGCGTACGCCCGGGCGGTCCTCGGTGACGCGCGCGGCGCGTTCAACGTCGCCGCGGACCCGGTGCTGACCCCGGAGCTGGTGGCCCGGCACTTCCACGGCTGGACGGTGCCCGTCGCCGCCCCGGTGCTGCGCGTCGCCGCCGCCCTGACCTGGCGGGCGCGGCTGCAACCGATCGACGCCGGCTGGGTGGAGCTGGCGCTGCACGCGCCGCTGATGTCGAGCGAGCGCGCCGAGACGGAGCTGGGCTGGCACCCGCGCCACGACGCGCTCAGCGCGCTGAAGGAACTCTTCGCCGGCATGGCTGACGGCGCGCACACCGCCAGCCCGCCGATGTCGGCGGCCCGCCACCTCCCGGGCCGCCCCACCGGCCTGCTACGCGGTCGCCCCGCCGGCCACGGCAACCCCTACTGACCCACGACGCCCACCGCCTCCCGACGACGCTCGCGTCGATGGTCGCGTCGATCAAGAAGTTCGCGCCCTGGATCGGCGCCCCGGAGGACGCAAACCTCTTGATCAACGAGGCGGGGCGGGAGGCGGGGGAGGTGGGGCGGGGGGTGGGAGCGCGGGCTGGGTCAGAAGTCGGCGAAGACGTACGGGTGCTGGCGGGGGAAGAGGCGGCGCAGTTCCGCCGCCGCGTCCGTCGACACGTCGCCCAGTCCCCGCAGGCCCACCTCGACCGGGTCCAGGACCCCGTACGCCAGGGCGGAGAGGCCGGCGGCGGTCAGCGTGGCGGTCGGTGGCGAGCCGACGGTGGCGGCGGCACCGGTGACCAGCTCCAGCACGCCGGTCGCGCCGTCCAGCAGGTACGACCCGGCCAGCCACCGGTCGCCGGTCAGCTCCACCCGCACCCGGCCCGGCCCGACGGGCAGCCCGGCCAGCGCGTCGATCGACAGCAGCCGGGCCATCGGCGCGGAGTAGCTCGGTCGGGCCACCCGCGCCTCGACGTGCACGGCCAGGTCGGTCAGCCACAGCTCCGGCACCTCGTCGACGGGCACCTGGACGGTCACCCGCTCCACCTGGTCGACGTGCCGGCCGAAGAACTGCAACATGAGCGCCCGGGCGAGCGGGTCGGCGGCGAGCAGGTCGCCGGCGGCGAGCGTGCCGCCGTGGTCGTCGATGCGGTAGAGCACCGCGCCGGTGACCGTGCCGCCCGTGCGGGCCGTCAGCAGCCAGTGCTCGTCGCGGTCGCGCAAGCCCACGTCCCGGTAGCCGGGGAAGATCGCGAAGCCGTGCCGCTCGTTCAGGCACCGCTCGGTGAACGCGCGCCAGTCCCGGTAGCCCTCGCCGATCCGCTCCCAGCCCACCTCGCCGGGCAGGTCGGCGTTGAGCAGCTCGCCCAGGTCGGCCGGCGAGAACGTGACCGTACGCGGCTTCGGCAGCCCCACGTAGCCGAACCGGGCGTAGAACGACGGCCGGAACGGGTAGAGCGCGCTGAGCTGGTGCCCCTCGTCGCGCATCTCGTCGAGGAGCTGGTGCAGCAGGGTGCGTACGTGCCCGCGCCGGCGGGCCAGCGGGTGGGTTGCGACCCCGGCGACGCCGGCCATCGGCAGCACCTCGCCGCGCAGGTTCTGCCGCATCGGGATCGCCGAGGCGGCGGCCAGCGTGGTGCGCCCCTCCTCGACGACCAGCGTCCGGTTGCCCTCGTTGTAGGGCAGGTAGCCGCGGAACTCCTCCGCACGGGCCGCGCTGCGCGGCGACGCCTCGAAGGCGTACGCGCCGAGCGCGAAGCTGGTGGACAGTCTTTCCTCGGCGTTCACCCGGCGGACGGTCATCCGCCCATCCCATCCCGCCCCGGCGGTCGCCGCAACCGCAATCGCCGGTGACCGACCGGCGGGCGGTCAGCCGATCGGCAGGTGTCGCAGGTGCCGGCGGCGGCGCAGCCGGACGCTGAACACGGCCGCCACGGTGGCGATCAGCAGCGCGGTGACGGCCAGCCCGTGCAGCGACCCCCGCGTCAGGTAGCCGGAGTCGGTGTGGTCCACCGCCCAGGTGGCGATCTCCCGGCTGGACCAGAACGGGGTCAGTTTGGCGCCGGTGCCGGCCGGGTCGATCAGCATCTGCACCGCCACCACGGTGAGCAGCAGCAGCGTCCCCTCCAGCTCGCGGGGGAGTAGCGCGCCGATCAGCATCCCGAACGGCGCGGCCACCCCCACGCAGCAGAGCATCGCCACCGCCACCCCGCCGTGCCGCAGCTCGGGCGCGTCGACGACGGTGAGCACGAAGAACGGCACGGACAGGATGAGCCCGGCCGCCCACAGGCCGAGCATCCGGCCGAGGTAGAGATCGTGCGGGCGGTAGCCGGCCAGCCGCAGCCGGGGCTCCAGCTCGCGGGCCGCGCCGGTGGCGAAGAGGGCGGCGGTGCTGACGGCCCAGCTGATGCCGAGCAGCAGCGAACGCACCGACTGCCCGACGTGGGAGTCCCGCCGGAGCAGCCAGAACGCCAGCGGCATCAACAGCAGCAGCAGGAGCACGCCCCGCCGGCGCAGCAGCTCCCGCAGGGTCATCTCGGCGACGGTGATGAGGCGGTTCACGCACGCCCTCCCTGGGTGGCCGGGGTCAGGTCGAGCACCAGGTCGACCCGGTCGAGCTGGTTGAGCAGGTGGGTCACCACGACGATCGCCCGTCCCTCGTCGCGTAGCCGGGCGAGCTGGTCCCAGAAGTTGACGTACGTGCCCCGGTCGAAGCCCTGGTAGGGCTCGTCGAGCAGCAGCACGTCCGGCTCGCTGAGGGTGGACATCGTCAGGTTCAGCTTCTGCCGGGTGCCGCCGGAGAGGTCGCGGGCGAGGACGTCGCCCTCGGTCTCCCAGCCGAGGTGGCGGGCCGCCGCCCGGCCGGCGCGGCGGGCCGGCCCCCGGGACACGCCCCGGCCGGCGCCGATCAGCACGAAGTGCTCGTCGGGCAGCAGGAAGTCGGCGGTGCCGCCCTGCTGGGGGCAGTAGCCGACCCGGCCGGAGACGGTCACCTCCCCGGCGTCGGGGGAGACCAGCCCGGCGCAGACGCGCAGGAAGGTGCTCTTGCCGCTGCCGTTCGCCCCGATCACGGCGGCGATCTGCCCGGCCCGGACGGTCAGCGACGCGTCGCGCAGGACGGTGCGTCGCCCGTACCGCTTGGTGATGCCCCGGGCGTGCAGCCGGACCGGTCCGGGACGCGGACCGGGCGAGGTGCCGATGGTCTCGACGATCGCGGCGGCGTAGTCGTGCGGCCGGCCGAAGACGACCCACGGGTCGCCCCCGCTGTCCCGCAGGTGCGTGGCGGCCTCGGCGACCACGTGCCGGGCGGCGTCCGCCCGGACCCGGCGCCGGTCCAACTCGGCCGCGAACGCCCGCAGCCACTCGTCGGCGTTCATCCGTCGACCTCCTTCGTGACGAGGCCGGTCACCGGGGCGACGAACGCGAGCCAGGCGCTGCCGCCCTCGTGCAGGGTCGCCCGCCCGCTGTCGGTGAGCCGGTAGTACTTGCGGGCGGGCCCGGACGCGCCCTCCCGCCACTCGGCGGTGACCAGGCCGGTGCGTTGCAGGCGCAGCAGCACCGGGTAGAGCGTGCCGCCCTGGATCGGCCCGATGCCGGCGGCCTCCAGCGCCTGGGCGAGCTGGTAGCCGTAGGACTCGCCCTCGCGCAGCAGGGCCAGGACGCAGAGGTCGAGCACCCCGCGCAGCCACTGACCGCGCCGGTCGGAATCCACCCGACGAACATAGCGGCACTACCTAGGTGGCACAACTACCTAGACGACCGCGGCTGGCCGCGACAGGAGCCGGGACCAGCTCAGACGGCGACGACGTCCGAGACCACGACGGTCACGTTGTCCGGCGCGCCGGCCTGGTGGGCGAGCTTGACGAGCTGCTCGCCGCACTGGTGGCGGTCGCCGTACGTGTGCAGCGCGGCGGCGATCGTGCCGTCCTCGACGTAGTCGGAGAGCCCGTCGCTGCACAGCAGCAGCCGGTCGCCGGCCACCACCGTGAGCACCCCGATCGCCGGGGGAGTGTCCGAGCCCTGCACCGCCCGGGTCACCAGGGACCGCTGCGGGTGGTGCCGCGCCTGCTCGGGCGAGAGCGCCCCCTGGTCCACCAGCGCCTGGACGAAGGTGTCGTCGCGGGTGAGCTGGGTCAGCTCCCCGTCGCGCAGCAGGTAGCAGCGGGAGTCGCCCACCTGGGCCAGCACCAGCGCGTCCCCGGCGAGCAGGGCGGCGGTCAGCGTCGTACCCATGCCGTCGCGCGCCGGGTCGACGGTGATCGCGGCGTGGATGCGGCGGTTCGCGGTGCTCACCACGGCGCGCAGCGCTCCGGCCGCCTCGTCGGGGGTGGTCGGCGGGCTCAGCTCGTCCAGGATGCGGATGACGATCTCGCTCGCCACCTCGCCCGCGGGCAGGCCACCCATGCCGTCCGCGACCGCGACGAGGCGGTCACCGGCAAGGGCGGAGTCCTCGTTGTTGGTGCGGACCAGGCCGATGTCGTTGAGGATGGCCGAGCGGAGGATCAGCGTCATGGGGTCAAGCTTGCCAAGAACACCCTGCCGCCGTCTCTACGCACTACTGCGTAGGGTTGGGGAATGATGCCGGTGTCCATGGTCGGACGCGCCGGTGAGCTGGCCGAGCTCGACCGCGCGTGGTCCACCGTGGTCACCTCCCGGCGGTCCGCGCCGGCCGTCGCGGTGATCACCGGTGCCGCCGGGGTGGGCAAGTCCCTGCTGGTCGCGGCCGCCCTGGACGCGTTCGCCCCCCGGCCGGCGGTGGTGCTCTCCGGCGCCGCCCGCGTGCACAGCCCCGCCCCGTACGACTGGTTGGCCGCCGTTCTCACGGGCCGGGACACGAGCCGGCTCGACCTGCCGCCGGACGCGCTGGCCTGGCTCGCCCAGCAGCCGACCGCGCCGCGCGAGCGCTACGCGCCGGGCACCCTGCTCCGGCTCGCGGTGCGGGTCGTCCGGCTGCTGGTCGGCGCCGGCCCGGCCGTGCTGGTGGTGGAGGACCTGCACGCCCTCGACCCGGCCAGCCTGAACCTGGTGGGCGAGCTGGCGACCGCCGCCGACCTGCCGGCGCTGCTGGTGGTGGCGAGCCGGCCCGCCGAGGACGCCGTCGCGCCGGACCTCGCGGTCCGCGCCCTGGCCCGGCTCTGCGGCGTCCGGGGCGCCGTCCGCCAACACCTCGGACCGTTGCTCCCGGCCGAGGTCGCCGAGGTGCTGACCCAGGTGTACGCGGACCCGCGCCCGTCCGGTCGGCTGGTGCGCGCCGTCTGGCAGCGCACCGGCGGCAACCCGTACGCGCTGACCGAGCTGCTCGCCGCCCACGCCGGCCGAGGGCCCGAGGCGCTGCTCCGGCCGCCGCCCGCCCCGCGCCCGCCGAGGGTGGCGCCGCGGCGGCCGGCGGATCCGGTGGACGCCGAGCTGACCGGGCGGGAGATCGAGGTGCTGGGCTGCCTGGTCGCCGGGATGTCCAACAAGCAGGCGGCGCGGGCCCTCGGCATCTCGGTGCGGACGGTCACCGTGCACGTGTCCAACCTGCTGCGCAAGACCGGGTCGGCGTCGCGTACCGAGGCGGCGATCTGGGCGGTGCAGCGGCGGCTGCCGGTGCCGACACCGGTGGACGGCTGAGCCGACGCCTGACCGGGCCGGCGGGGTCCGCGTCGCCGGCGGGTGCTCAGCGGCGGGGGTAGCGGAGCAGGAGGCTGGCGGCGACCTCCTCGTCGCCGACGGCGGCGTACACGTGCGGCACGTCCGACGTCCAGCGCAGGTGCCCGCCGGCGGCGGCGGTCAGCGGCGCGTTGACCGGGCCGGCGCGCAGCACGCCCGAGAAGACGGTGACGTGCTCGGTGACCCCCTGTTGGTGCGCGGGGGAGAGCTGCTCCGGACCGGGCGCGACCAGCATCCGGTACAGCTCGTAGGTGGCGTCGGTGTCCTCGAAGACCTCCAGCAGGATGGCGCTGACCGCGGCGCCGCGGACGGTCGGCCCGGCGGCCGGGCCGGAGAGCACGGCCGTCAGCGGTACGCCGAGCTGCGCGGTGATCGCGTAGAGCGTCTCCAGGGTCGGGTTGCGGGTGCCGTTCTCCAGGCCGGAGAGGGTCGCCTTTCCCACCCCGGCGAGCCGGGCGAGGGTGGACAGCGACATCCCCCGCTCCTCGCGCAGGGCGCGTATCCGGCGACCGACGGCCTCGGCGCCCGGATCGGGGGCCGATCGGTGGACTGGTGACGTCTGCGGCACCCCGCTATGGTGCTACAGGTTCTTGTTCCGTAAACGGAACGATCGGGGGAGGCGGGATGGCGGGACTGTCGCAACCGGTGCTGGCGGGCGTGGTCACCGCGCTGGTCGGCTTCGCCAGTTCGTTCACGGTGGTGCTGGCCGGCCTGCGGGCCGTCGGCGCCTCGGACGCGCAGGCCGCCTCGGGGCTGCTCGCGGTGTGCGTGGCCTCCGGTGTCTCCGCCGTCTGGCTGGGCCTGCGGCACCGCATCCCGATGAGCATCGCCTGGTCCACCCCGGGCGCGGCGCTGCTCGTCGCCACCGGTGCGGCGCCCGGCGGGTGGCCCGTCGCCGTCGGGGCGTTCCTCGTCTCGGGTGCGCTGATCGTGGCCGCCGGGCTGTTCCCCGCGCTCGGGCGGGCCGTCGCGGCGATCCCCCGGCCGGTCGCGGGCGCGATGCTCGCGGGCGTCCTGCTGCCGCTCTGCACCGCCCCCGTCCGCGCGCTTGTCGAGGTGCCCCGGCTGGCCGTCCCCGTGGTGCTGGCCTGGCTGCTGCTGCACCGGTTCGCCCGCCGGTGGGCGGTGCCGGGCGCGCTGGTCGTCGCGGTGGCGGCGATCGCGCTGACCACGCCGGTCTCCGGGCTCGGCGGCGCGCGCCTGCTGCCCGCTGTCGAGCTGACCGCGCCGGCCTGGAGCCTCTCCGCGATGGTCGGCCTCGCGTTGCCGCTCTTCCTGGTCACCATGGCCGCGCAAAACGTACCGGGGATGGCGGTGCTGGTCGGCTACGGCTACCGGCCGCCCTTCGGCGCCGCGCTGCGCGCCACGGGGCTGACCACCGTGGTCGCCGCGCCCGCCGGCGGGCACGCGGTCAACCTCGCCGCGATCACCGCCGCGCTGGCCGCCGGCCCGGACGCCCACCCGGACCCGGACCGTCGCTGGATCGCCTCGGTCACCGCCGGGCTCGGGCTGGCCCTGCTGGGGCTCGGCGCCGGGGCGGCCACCGCGCTGGTCGCGCTCGCCCCGCCGGTGCTGATCGAGGCGGTCGCCGGGCTGGCGCTGCTCGGCGCGCTGGCCACCGCGCTCACCTCGGCGCTGGCGGAGCCGGCGGCCCGGGAGGCCGCAGTGGTCACCTTCGTGGTCACCGCCTCCGGGGTGACCCTGGTCGGCGTGGGCGGGGCGTTCTGGGGCCTGGTCGCGGGCGGGGTGATGCTCCTGCTCTTCCGCCACCGCTCCGGCGGGCCGGCCGCGCCGGAATCGCCATCCGGACCCGCGCCCGAGCCGGCAGGGCCGGGTGCGGTCGGGCCGGCTTCGACAGGACCGGATTCCGTCGCGGTCGCCTCGTCGCCGAGTGGCGGCCGGGCCGGCGGCACCTGACCCTCCACACGCTGTCGAGCTGAGTCGTTTACGACATCACGGCCCCGCCACTGTTGGCTGGCCGATCGGCACGTGGCTCGGCGACCGGAATCCGGCGTTTCGGAACCTGTCGTTCGGCACCCGGACGTCCGGCAGCCCGCTTCGGGCCGGCAGCGCGGGAGTTGAATCGTCTACGACATCAGCTCGACAGCGTGCGGCGGATGTGTCCGGTGCTGACGCTGTGCCACGCTGGACGGGCGCGCCCCGGCGGTGCGTTCGGGCGGGTGCGCCCCGGCGGTGCGTCGGTCACTCCTCGGGCGGCAGGTCGCGGGCCGGGACGTCGAGGCGTACCTGGTCGTCGGTGACGGCGGCGATCTGCTCGGCGAGCACGTAGACCGCGCCGGTGCGGACCAGGTCGGTGGAGACCTTCAGGTAGCCGCTGTGCAGCAGCCGGGCCGCCAGGTCGGCCGGTACGTCCGGCTCCTCGACGGCCGTCGACTCGATCAGCTCGTCCAGGCTGCTGCCCGGGTCGGCGGTCGGCGCCTGCACGGTCACCGCGTTCGGGTCGCCCCGCTGGACCAGGTCGACGGTGCCGACCTCGGTGCCGTCGACGTCGACCACCCGCATGCCCGTGGTGACCCGGGAAACTGTCGCCTGTCGCTCGGTGCCCTGCTGCTCCATCCTGCGGCGGTTCCCGGCCCCCGCTCCGGCTAAACCATCGTCGAGATCTTGGACAGTTGTCGCTCGGGCCGAACGGCAATCGTCCAAGATCTCGACGGGCCCCGATCACGCCTCCGGGGACCAGGCGGTCGGGGGGCGGGGGGAGAGCTCGCGCCACGTGTCGGTGCCCTGGAGCAGCGCCCGGACCGTCTCCTCGGCGTCCTCGGCGGTGTCGTACTCGTAGAACCGGGAGACGCCCTCGGAACCGCCGGCGCGCTGCTCGACGTGCCACCGGTCGGCGTCCACCCGGAGGAAGACGTCGCGCCGGGCCAGCCGGCCCCATTTCCCGTTCCACCAGTGCTTCCGCTGCTCCATGGCGGGGACTCTATCGAACAGGCGTACGAAAATGTGCGGCCCCTGCGGGATTCCCGCAGGGGCCGATGTGCGTGCGCCGGGTTCAGCGCGGAGTGGGCGGTTCCTCCCGGCGGCCCAGCACCTCGTCGAGGGCGCCGCGCCGCTGTCCGGGGGTGGTGTGGCCGGCGGCGACCAGGGCGTCGCGGATCTCGGTGAGCAGCCGGACCTCCTCGCTCGGCGCCTTCGGCGGCGGCTCCTCGCCCCGCTTGCGCCGCTCGGCCAGCTTGTTCATCGGGAACACCACGAGGAAGTAGAGCGCCGCCGCGGTGAGCAGGAAGGTGATCAGCGCGTTGACGAAGGCCACCCAGTCGAACGGGATCTCGCGGAACGTCGGTGTGGACCCCGTGAGGCCGTTCTTGCTGCCGGTGAGCAGCGCGATGAGCACCCGGACCAGCGGTTCCAGGAACGACTTGGTGAGCTGGGTGACCACGCCCGTGAACGCGGCACCGATGACGACACCGACCGCCAGGTCGACGACGTTTCCGCGCATGATGAAGTCTTTGAAGCCCTTGAGCATCCGTACTCCCGAGGTGTCCGGTCTTCCGTCCGGCACAACCTATGCCCCGGGCGCGGGCTCCAGAAAAGCGCCGGCCTCGATCGCCGCGCGGTCCGGGTCGCCGGCCCGGATCGCCTCGACCAGCCGGGAGTGGTCGACGTAGCGCTCCGGCTCCAGCGCGTCGCCCATCGACTGGGCGACCGTGCTGCGCAGCGCGGTGCCGACCGAGGCGTACAGCTCGGCGAGCATGCCGTTGTGCGCCGCCGCGACCACGGCGGTGTGCAGCGCCGCGTCGGCCTCCACGAACTCGTCGACCCGGCCGCCGCGCCAGGCCGCCTCGCGGGCGGCGAGCGCGCCGTCCAGGGCCGCCAGGTCCTCGGTCGTACGCCGCAGCGCGGCGAGCCGGGCGGCCTCCACCTCGAAGGCGCGGCGCACCTCGACCACCTCGGCCATCCGGTCGGCGGTGAGCCGGCGGGCCACCACCGGGGCCAGCTCGTCGGTCGACACCACGTACGTCCCGGAGCCCTGCCGGCACTCCAGCACCCCGGCGTGCACCAGCGCCCGCACCGCCTCGCGGACCGTGTTGCGGCCCACGCCGAGCGCCGCGACGAGCTGCGGCTCGGTGGGGATCCGCCCGCCGACCGGCCACTCGCCGCCGAGGATCCGCTCCCTGAGCTGGGCGATGGTCTGCCGCACCCGGTGTCCCCGCGGTGGTGCGGCGGCGGAATCAACCGACGGTGGCACTGGTTACAACACCTGCCCGGAATTCATCCCATGATTGTAGGTTCGGACGCATGACCCCGCCAACCACCGCCGCCCCGGCCGCACCCGTCGACGTCGACGTCGACGTCGACGCCGGCGCCTCGCCGGGTACGCCGGGTGCCGACCCCCGGTCGTCCCGCGCCGCCGCGCCTGCCGGTCCGGTCGCCGGTGGCCTGCTCGTGCTCGTCGGCATGCTGCTCGTGGCGCTCAACCTGCGGGCCGCGATCACCAGCCTCGGCGCCCTGCTCGACGAGGTACGCGGCGGCCTGGCCCTCTCCGGGGCGCTGGCCGGGGTCGTGACCACCCTGCCCGCGGTGGCCTTCGCCGTCTTCGGGTCGCTCACCCCCCGGCTGGTCCGCAAGAACTCCCCGGCCCGGGTGCTGGTGGTGGCGATGCTGATCCTCGCCGCCGGGCAGCTCGTCCGGGTCGGTACGGACTCCGCGCTGGTCTTCATCGCCGGCAGCGCCCTCGCGCTGGCCGGGATCGCGGTGGCGAACGTCCTGCTCCCGCTGCTGGTCAAGCAGTACTTCCCGCACCGCATCGGGCTGGTCACCGGGGCGTACTCGATGACGTTGACGGTGGGCGCGACGGTGGCCGCCGCGGCGGCGGTGCCGGTCGCGCACGTCTTCGGCACCTGGCGGGCCGGGCTCGCCGTGTGGGCCGGGCTGGCCCTGGTGGCCGTACTCCCGTGGGTGCCGCTGGCGCTGCGGGCGCGCGCGGCCCGACGGGCGGCGACCCCGGCGGCGGTGGCGCCCCGTCCCCGCCGGATCCGGCCCGGGCGGACGCGGCTCGGCTGGGCGATGGCGGTCTACTTCGGGACGCAGTCGCTGGGCGCCTACGCGATCATGGGCTGGCTGGCCCAGCTCTTCCGCGACGCCGGCTACCGGCCGCAGGACGCCGGCCTGCTGCTCGCCGGGGTGACGGCGCTGGGCGTGCCGATCGCCCTGCTGATGCCGACCCTGGCCGGGCGGCTGCGCACCCTGCACCCGCTGGTGCTGACGCTCTCCGCCGCGATGGCCCTCGCCTACGTCGGGATGGCCGTCGCGCCGCACGACGGTGCGCTGCTCTGGGTGGTGCTGCTCGCCATCGGGCAGAGCGCCTTCCCGATGATCCTGGCCACCATCGGGCTGCGCGCGCGGACCACCGAGGGAACGGTGGCGCTCTCCGCCTTCAGCCAGAGCGTCGGCTACCTCATCGCCGCGCTGGGGCCGCTGCTGGTGGGCATCCTCTACGGGACGACCGGCGGCTGGACCGTCCCGATCGGGTTCCTGCTGGCGGCACTCGCCGTGCAGACCGGCGCGGGCATGGTGATCGCCCGTCCCCGGCACATCGAGGACGAGGCGTGAGGAGGGGCCGTCAGGAGGTGGCCGGCGTGGGGTCGCCGGCCACGGCCTGGTCGACCGTCGGGTAGGTGTGCAGCACCTCGACGAGACCGCTCACCTCGAGGATGCGGAGCACGCCGCGCTGCGGGGCGGCCAGTCGCACCACGCCGCCGGCCTCGTCGCAGCTGTTCTTGGCCCGGACGAACACCGACAGCCCCGTGGAGTCGCAGAACGAGACGTTCGCCAGGTCGAAGACGAGCCGGCTGCGGCCCTTGTCGAGCAGGTCGGTGATCTGGTCCTGAAGCTGCGGTGCGGTCGCCATGTCCAGCTCGCCCGCGACCGATACGACGACCACGTCGCCGCGCTGTTCCGTGTGCACCGTCAAGGACATTCGCCAGACCTCCTGTTATCGGGGAAACGGTATCCCACGATCGGGGTGGTACGCAGAACGGGAGGCGGTATCCGGTGGCCGTCCTCATTCGTTTGCCCTGCGACAAGTAGCGCTCCGACCTCCGGTGATAGAGTCCGCCGTCGAGGTCGAAGGGGGTCCACCATGGCGTTGAGCGCCGAGGAAAGCGGCCGGCTGGCCGGTCTGCTGACCGGTCACGCCGAGCGGATCATACAACGCTGGACGGAGATCGCCGCCGGGTCACTGCGCGGGCGACTCAGTCAGGGCGAACTGCGCCGGCAGATGCAGGAGCTGCACTCCAGCATGATCACTGCCAGTGAGCAGGGGGCTGTCGACCTCGACTCCGAGCAGGCCACCGAGCTGCGCGCCGTGCTTTCCGAGCTGTCCCGGGGACGCGCCCGGCAGGGCTTCTCCGCCTCCGAGACCGCGGTCAGCGTGTTCTCGCTCAAGGAGGTGCTGCTGGAGCTGCTGGAGGCCGAGGGCGGCACCGACACGCTCCGCGACTACGTCGCCTTCTCCGGCCTGATCGACCAGATGGGCCTGTTCACCTTCGAGAGCTTCGTGCGCACCCGCGAGAGCCTCATCGCCGACCAGGCGGAGCAGCTGCTGGAGCTGTCCACCCCGGTGGTGAAGCTCTGGGAGGGCGTGGTCGCCGTGCCGCTGGTCGGCACCCTCGACTCGGCCCGGGCCCAGGTGGTGATGGAGCGGCTGCTCCAGACCCTGGTCGACACCGGCTCGCCCTACGCGATCATCGACATCACCGGCGTGCCGGCGGTGGACACCCAGGTCGCCCAGCACATCCTCAAGACTGTGGTGGCCGCCCGGCTGATGGGCGCCGACTGCATCATCTCCGGCATCCGGCCTCAGATCGCGCAGACCATCGTGGCCCTGGGCATCGAGTTCGGCGACATCGCCACCAAGGCCAGCCTCGCCGACGCGCTGCGGCACGTGCTCCGGCTCACCGGGGTCGAGACCGGCCGCCGCCAGCGCCGGGAGGCCTGATGGAGCGGGTGCCGATCCTCAAGATCGGCGACATCCTGCTGGTCTCCATCCAGGTCGACATGTCCGACCAGACGGCCGTCCAGCTCCAGGAGGACCTCGCGGAGCGGATCGTCGCCACCGGCTGCCATGGCGTGATCATCGACATCACCGCCCTGGACATCGTCGACTCCTTCGTCGGGCGGATGCTGTCGACCATCGCGTCGATCTCCAAGGTGCTCGACGCGGAGACGGTCGTGGTCGGGATGCGTCCCGCCGTCGCCATCACCCTGGTCGAGCTGGGCCTGTCGCTCAACGGCATCCGGACGGCGCTCAACGTCGAGCGGGGCATGGAGCTGATCGCGGCGGCCCACGCCGACGAGCACGAAATCGCGTTCGACGACGAACCGGACGCCGAGACGACGGCGTTGTCATGACCGCCGGAGTCGACCTGGGCCAGCCGCAGGCGCAGGCGATCCGCAGCGACGAGGACGTGGTACGCGTCCGGCAGTTGGTGCGTACGGTGTCGGTGGCGGTCAAGCTCTCGCTGGTCGACCAGACCAAGATCGTCACCGCGGCGAGCGAACTGGCCCGCAACACCCTGGTGTACGGCGGCGGCGGCACGGTCGAGGTGGCCACGGTGGACAACGGCCGGCGACGGGGTGTGCGGATCGTCTTCGCCGACTCCGGCCCGGGCATCGCCGACCTCGACCTGGCGCTGACCGACGGCTACACCACCGGCGGCGGGCTCGGCCTCGGGCTCAGCGGCGCCCGCCGGCTGGTCGACGAGTTCGACATCCAGACCGCCCCGGGTGAGGGAACCCGGATCACGATCACCAAATGGTCCCGATGAACGACGACGTGGTCCCCGACCGCGGAGTCTGGTACCGGGTCGAGAACGGCAGCGCGGCCAGCACGGTGCGTCGGGCCGCCGAACGGCTCGGCGCCCAGCTCGACCTGGGCGCCGCCCGCACCGCCGACCTGGCCATCGTCGCCGCCGAGCTGACCAGCAACCTGGTCAAGCACGCCGACGACGGTGTCCTGCTGCTGCGGCCGGTGCGGCGCGACGGGGAGGCCGGCGTGGAGCTGGTCGCCCTCGACACCGGGCCGGGGATGGCCGACCTCACCGCCTCCTCCCAGGACGGGCACTCCACCGTCGGGACCCTCGGCATCGGCCTCGGCGCGATCGTCCGACAGGCCAGCTGGTTCGACGGCTACTCCCGGCCGGAGCGCGGCACGGTCCTCGCCGTACAGGTCTGGCCGAAGCCCGACGGCGGGCACGAGCGGCCCTGGGTCGGCGCGCTCAGCCGGCCACTGGCCGGGGAGTCGGTCAGCGGCGACGGGTACGCGTGGCGGATCGTCGAGGGCCGGCGCCAGGTGCTGGTCTGCGACGGCCTGGGACACGGGCCGCTCGCCTCCGCCGCCACCGACGCCGCGCTCGACGCGTTCCGCAAGGCGCCGGTGGGGGCGCCGTCGGTGGTCGTCGCGCACCTGCACCGCTCGATGTCGCACACCCGGGGCGCGGCGCTGGCCGTGGCCGAGCCGGACCCGTCGGCCGGGGTGCTGCGCTACTCGGGGCTGGGCAACATCTCCGCCGCCGTGATCGGCGCCGACGGCAAGCGGCGGGGCCTGGTCTCGCTGCCCGGTATCGCCGGGCACCAGCGCCCCTCGGTCCGGGAGTACGACTACCCCTTCGAGGCCGACGCCCTGCTGGTCATGCACAGTGACGGGGTGGTCGACCGCTGGCAGATCGCCGACTATCCCGGTCTCGTCGACCGGTCGCCCCTGGTGGTGGCCGCGACGGTGCTGCGTGACGCCGGCACGCGCCGCGACGACGCCTGCGTCCTGGCCGTCCGGGCATGGTCGTGACCGGACCCACCGGGGCGCCACTGCTGACGATGGCGCTGCGGGTCGAACACGACATCTTCGTCGTCCGGCAGCGGGGCCGTGAGGTAGCCGCCGCGGTGGGCCTGGAGCACCAGGACCAGGTACGCATCGCCACGGCGCTCAGCGAGGTCGCCCGGGACCTGCTGCACTCGGTCGGCGGGGCGGATGTGGCATTCGTCCTCGTCGATGACGCCGTCGACGGCAGGCGCCACCTGCGGGTGGACCTCGTCCCGGTGCGCCCGCTGCCCGGCGGCCGGTACGAGCCGCAGTCCGGCGCGGTGGCGCGGTTGGTGGACAAGTTGGGCGTGGTGACCGGGGAGGGGGTTACGGTCGTGAGGATGTCCCGACGTGTCCCGGTCACCGCAGAGGTGCTGACCCCCGAGCGTCTCGCCGAGCTGCGCTCCGAGCTCGACCGGAACGCCCCGGGCAGCGCCCTGGACGAGCTGACCGCCCAGAACGCCCAACTGATCGCCGCCCTCGACGAGGTACGCAGCCAGCGCGACGAGCTGGCCGTCCTGAACGAGGAGCTGGAGGAGACCAACCGCGGGGTGATGGCGCTCTACAACCAGCTCACCGAGGAGCTGGAGGAGACCAACCGCGGCGTGGTGGCCCTCTACGCCGAGCTGGACGAGAAGTCCGCCCAGCTGCGCGCGGCCAGCGAGTCGAAGAGCCGCTTCCTGGCGAACGTCAGCCACGAGCTGCGGGCGCCGGTCACCGCGATCATGGGCCTGGGCCGGCTGCTCGGCGACTCCGCCTCCGACCCGCTCACGGCCGAGCAGGCCCGCCAGGTCGGGCTGATCCGTTCCTCGGCGGGTGATCTCCTCACGCTCGTCAACGAGCTGCTCGACCTGGCCAAGGCCGAGTCGGGCCGGATCGAGCCCGACTGGGCCGAGGTCGACCTGCGACCGGTCTTCGGCCAGTTGCGCGGCACGCTACGGGCCCTGGCCACCCGCCCCGACGTGGAGCTGGTGGTGGAGGAGCCGCCCGTCCCGGCGACGCTGCGTACGGACGAGGTGCTGCTCGCCCAGGTCCTGCGCAACCTGCTGCACAACGGGCTCAAGTTCACCGAGCGCGGGGAGGTCCGGCTGCGGGCGGAGCGGCGGGACGAGCGCTGGTCGCTCATCGTCTCCGACACCGGCGCGGGCATCCCCCCGGAGCTGCACGAGCGGATCTTCGAGGAGTTCTACCAGGTGCCCGGCGCGACCCGGGTCGGCGGCACGGGCCTCGGCCTGCCGTACGCGCGGCGGTTGGTGAACCTGCTCGGTGGCAGCCTGATGGTGTCCAGCGAGCCGGGCCGGGGCAGCACGTTCACGGTCACCCTGCCCGTGGGAGGAGCGTGACGTGGAGGGTGGCCCGGCGACAGTGCTGGTGGTCGACGACAGCCCCACCAAGCGCTACCTCCTGGTCAGCTGGCTCTCCCGGGCGGGCTTCACGGTGCTGGAGGCCGAGAACGGCGCCGAGGCACTGACCCGGGTCGGGGTGGACCCGATCGACCTCGTGGTGCTCGACGTGCGGCTGCCCGACATCAACGGTTTCGAGGTCTGCGAGCGGATCAAGGCGGCGCACCCGGCGATGCCGGTGATCCACGTGTCCGCGCACGCCGTGGACGTGGTGGACCGGGCGCAGGGGCTGACCCGGGGCGCGGACGCGTACCTGGCCGAGCCGATCGAGCCGGAGGAACTGGTCGCGACCTCCCACGCGGTGCTGCGCTACTACCGGGCCCGGCAGCGCGCGGAGCTGCTCGCCGAACGGCTGCTCGGGCTGGCCGACACCACCGTGGCGGTGCACTCCGCCCCGAACTTCGCGCGGCTGCTGGAGGCGGCGGCGGCCGGCGCCGCGCAGATCTTCAAGAGCCCGGCCGCCGTGGTCGCCGAGACGTTCGAGGGCGACTGCCTCGCCGGGATCGCGGACGGCCCCGGCGGCACGCCCACGATCGTCCCGTGGATCGTCGACGACGCCGGGGTGCCCACCGGGACGACGGTCCGGGTGGACGAGCCGGCCGCCTGGGGCCTCGTCGGGTGGCCGGCGGACGACACGGTCACGGTGGCCGCCGCCCGGCTGCGCGAGGACCGCGCGCCGCTCTACGTCGTGGTGCCCACCGCCACGCAGACCGCCCGCACCCCGGTGCTGCGGCAGCTCGCGCAGGCCGTGGCGGCGGCCGTGGAGGCGCAGCGCTCCTTCGACGAGGAGCACCGCATCGCGGTCACCCTCCAGCGCAGCCTGCTGCCCCGCCGGATACCGCAGGTCAACGGGCTCGACATGGCCGTCCGGTACGAGCCGGCGAGCGCGCAGACCGAGGTGGGGGGCGACTTCTACGAGCTGGTGATGCTCGACGGTCACCTGCTGCTGGCCATCGGCGACGTGGCCGGGCACTCGCTGCACGCCGCGACGGTGATGGCCGAGCTGCGGCACGCGGTGCGGGCGTACGCGGTGGAGGGGCACCAGCCGGGCGAGATCCTCCACCGGGTCAACGAGCTCATGCGCACCCTGCTCCCCAACGAGCTGGCCACGATCTGCGTGCTGCTGCTGCACCCGCCCAGCGGCCGGGTGCGGCTGGCCAGCGCCGGTCACCTGCCGCCGGCGCTCAGCCTGGACGGCAAGGTGGAGTTCGTGCAGCACTCGGCCCCGCTGCTCGGGGTCCGCGCGCAACGGCCGCCCGACCTGGAGTTCGTGCTGCCGGCCGGGGCGACGCTGGTGTTCTACACCGACGGGCTGATCGAGCGGCGGGACACCACGATCGACGACGGGCTGGCCGCCCTGGCCGTGGCCGCCGGCCGGGTCGAGGACGACCTGGACCAGTTCTGCGAACGGCTCCTGGTCGAGCTGGCCCCGCCGGAGATCCACGACGACGTCGCCGTGGTGGCCCTCCGCCGCCGCTGACCGTCGGGCGTTCCAGCGGAACTCGGCGGCCCCAGGGGCGCGCCGGCGTCGCCGCGCGGGTGCGCCGGTCAGCCGAGCGAGCGGGCGTACGCGGCCGGGGAGACGCCGGTGGCGGCGGTGAACTCCCGGACCAGGTGGGCCTGGTCGCTGTAGCCCAGGTCGGAGGCGAGCGCCGCCCAGTCCTGCGGCCCGCCGGCGGCCTGCTCGATCGCCTCCTGGAGCCGGTAGCGCCGGATGACCCACTTGGGGCCGACGCCGACGTACTCCAGGAAGAGCCGCTGCAACCGGCGGACGGAGCTGTCGTGTCGCCGGGCGAAGTCGCTCACCCGCAGGATGTTCCGGTCGGCGCGGATCTTCTCGACCAGCGCGATGACCTCGTCGGCGACCGGGTCCGGCTCGGGCGCCCAGGCGGTCAGGAAGGCGTCCAGCGCGGCGCAGCGCTCGTCGTCCGTGCCCTCGCAGACCGCGCCGCCCACGGCGGCCCGCGGGGGTGCGCCGGCACCGGTCGGGTCGGCGGCGCCGGGGCCGGTGGTGAGGGGCTGGCGCCGCCCGGTCAGCTCGGCGACCGACCGCCGCCAGTAGGGCCGGAAGCCGCCCGGGCGGAACTGGACGCCGCAGACCTGGCCGCTGCCGGCCAGCGTGATCGAGAGCAGTCGCAGCCCGACGCCGGTGATCTCGGCGGTCTCGGGGGCGTCGTCGTGACGGGCGAAGACCACGTTCACCGCGGGATGGGGCACGACCCGCTGCACGAACGGCTCGGTCAGCCGCCAGTCGACGAGCCAGTAGTGCTCCACATAGGGCAGTAGCGCGGCGGCCGGCAGGCAGCGGCGGAGCCGGACCCGCCGCAGCAACCGGTGGGGGTCCAGAATTCCCCGGCTGTCGCGGCGCGGCTGGTGTCGCATTTCTTCAAGACGATCCTCATACGCTGACCCTATGTCCACAAAGACTAGCGATCTGTTGGCAGCCGCGGCGCCCCGTACCGTCGCGGTGATCCGGGGAATCTCCGACGACCAGTTGGACCTGCCGACCCCCTGTAGCGAATACGCGGTACGCGACCTGCTCAACCACTTCTACCAGGCGGTGGTCAGTCTCCGGGTCCTCGCGGCGAAGCAGCAGCCGGAGTGGGTGGAGGAGCCCGACCACCTGACCGAGGGCTGGCGCGACCGCTTCGAGGGCGAGATCGGAAAACTCATCGAGGCGTGGTCGGATCCGGCCGCGCTGGAGGGTGACTCGCCCGGGATGGGCATGCCGCAGGAGACGGTCGGCAGCATCGCGCTGCTCGAACTCACGGTGCACGGTTGGGACCTGGCCATCGCCACCGGCCAGCCGTTCCAGCCGGCGCCGGAGGCGCTGCCCCCGATCTACGCGTTCATGGAGCAGCAGGGCCCGACGGCCCGCGAGCGTGGCCGCTTCGCCGAGCCGGTGGCCGCGTCCACCTCGGACGCCTCGGAGATCGATCGTCTCCTCGCCCTGACCGGTCGGCACCCCGACTGGTCGGCCGGCGCCTGATCGGACAGCCCTCTCCCTCTCGCAGGCCCGCGCGGCATCCCGTCGCGCGGGCCTCCTTGACGGTCACTATTCGCTCGGTGAATAGTGACACGGGTGTCCACCCCGCACCTGCTGCTCGGCCTCCTCGCCGCCGGCAACCGGCACGGCTACGAGCTGAAGCGCGCCCACGACGAGCGCCTGCCCCGCGCCCGGCCACTGGCCTTCGGGCAGGTCTACTCAACCCTCGGCCGGTTGCAGCGGGACGGCCTGGTGGCACCCGCCGGGCAGGAACGTGAGGGCGGTCCCGACCGCACCGCGTACTCGCTGACCGCCGACGGCCGGGCCGCGCTGGAGCGGTGGCTCGCCGAGGTCGAGCCGCCGATGCCGTACGTCGCCAGCACGCTCTTCGCCAAGGTGGTCGTGGCGCTGCTGGTGGCCGACGCGGACCGGGCCCGGTCCTACCTCGTCGCCCAGCGGCAGGCCCACACCGAGCGGCTGCGCGAGCTGACCGCGGTGAAGACGGCACCCTCGGCCAGCCTCGACGACATCGTCGCGGCCGACTTCGCCATCGCCCATCTCGACGCCGACCTGCGGTGGTTGCAGACCACCCTGGGCCGGGTCGCCGACTGGCACCGGGAGGTGCACTCGTGACGCGACTTCAGGCTCGCGGCGTGGTCAAGGCCTACGGGCGGACACCCGCGCTGCGCGGCGTCACGCTCGACGTCGCCGAGGGGGAGATCGTCGCCGTCACCGGCCCGAGCGGCTGCGGCAAGTCCACCCTGCTGCACTGCCTCGCCGGCATCCTGCGCCCGGACGCCGGCGAGGTGAGCTGGAACGGGCAGCGGATCGACACCTGGTCCGAGGCGGCACGGTCCAGGTTGCGGCGCACCGAGTTCGGGGTGCTCTTCCAGTTCGGCCAGCTCGTCGCCGAGCTGACCGCCGCCGAGAACGTCGCCCTTCCGCTGCTCCTCGCCGGCACCCGGCGGCGGGAGGCGCGGACGGCGGCGCTGTCCTGGATGGACCGGCTCGGCGTGGCCGACCTGGCCGACGTCCGGCCGGGCGAGATGTCCGGCGGGCAGCAGCAGCGCTGCGCGACGGCGCGGGCCCTGGTCACCGAGCCCCGGGTGCTCTTCGCCGACGAGCCGACCGGCGCGCTGGACACGCTCACCGGCGAGCAGGTGCTCGTCCAGCTGGTCCGGCTCGCCCGCGACCAGCGGACCACGGTCGTCCTGGTCACCCACGAGCCGCAGATCGCCGCGTACGCCGACCGCGAGGTCATCCTCCGCGACGGCATGGTCGACCACACCGGGCTCGGCCTCGACGCCCCGCTGCCGGGCAGCCGCCGGTGAGACCGTCGACGCTGGTACGCCTCGTCCTGGCCGGCACCCGCACCGACACCGTCCGGGTGGCGCTGACCGCGCTCAGCGCCGCCCTGGCCACCCTCGCCGCCCTGGCCGCGCTCACCGTGCTGGCCATCCCCACCCCGCCCGTCACCGACGGCAACGGCAGCCGCTGGTCCCAGCAGTACGCCAACCAGCTGCTCGTCGAGCCGGGGCTGCGCGGCGGCACGGCCTTCGCCCTGCTGCTGCTCATGATTCCCGTGCTGGCGTTGGCCGGGCAGTGCGCCCGGCTCGGCGCCCCGGCACGGGACCGCCGGCTGGCCGCGTTCCGGCTGGCCGGCGCCACCCCGGGCCAGGTGACCCGGATCGCCGTGCTGGAGACCGGCCTGGCGAGCCTGCTCGGCACGCTGGCCGGCGCGTCGGTCTACTTCGCCGGCCGCGAGCTGTTCGACCGGCCCGACGCCCGGGGCCGGCTCGTCCTCCCCACCGACGTGCTGCCCCCGGCGGGCGTGTTGGCGGCGGTGCTGGCGGGGCTGCCGGTCGTGGCGGCGCTGGCCACCGCGCTGATGCTGCGCCGGGTGAGCACGACCCCGTTCGGCGTGCTGCGTACGCACCGCCGGGAACGTGGCCCCCGGCCCTGGGCGGGCGTCCTCATCGGCGCGGGACTGGCCGCGTTCCTCGCCGTCGGACCGGTCACCCGCTGGTACGTCCGGCGCGGCGCCGACGGACCGTCGTGGCTGGTGCCGGCGCTGCTCGTCGGCGGCGGGCTGGCCGCGATGATCGGGGTGGTGGTCGGCACCGGCTGGATCTCCTGGATGACCGGGCGGGCGCTGCACCGCTACGCCCGGGGGCCGGCCGCGCTGCTCGCCGCCCGCCGGCTGATGGCCGACCCGTGGGCGGGCAGCCGCACCTTCGCCGCCCTGCTGGCGGCGGTGCTCCTCGGCGCGGGCGCGGCCGGGCTGCGGGCGTACTTCGTGGCGTCGGCCGAGCTCAGCCGGCGCGACGGGGCCGAAAGCACCAACGGCGACTTCTACCTGCGGACCATGGACCTGGTCGACCTGGCGGTGGCGGTGGCGGTGCTGGTCGCCGCCGGTGGGCTGGTCGTCGCGGTGGTGGAGGGGATCACCGCCCGGCGGCGCGCGTACGCGGCCCTGGTGGCGACCGGGGTGCCCCGGTCCACGCTCGGCCGGTCCATCGCCTGGCAGTCGCTGGCCCCCGCCGTGCCGGCGGTGGCGGTCGCGCTCGCCGTGGGCCTGCTGCTGGCCCGGGGGCTCTTCCGCGCGCCGACCAGCACGAACTACGACGAGGTCTGCGACGCCACCGCGCAGCTCTGCGCCGACCCCGCCACCCGGGCGCGCTACACGCGGGTCGTGGAGACCGCGAAGGTGACCGTGCCGCCTGACGTACCGCTGGAACAGCTGGCCCTGCTCGGGGCCGGCGCCCTGGCGGGGGTGCTGGTGACGGTCGGCGTGGGCCTGCTCTTCCTGCGCGCGGGCACGGCCGTAGAGGAGCTGCGCGCGACCTGAGCCGGCGTAACGCGGATCCCGTCGGCGGCGCTGTAGGCGACGGAGGCCCGCAACCGGGCCGGGCCGGGCGCGTCCACGCCCGGGGCTGTGCCAGGTGGCTGAGCAGCGGGAGACCATCACATGCACCACCAGTCCGGCGGGTCATCGCCGGTTTTCGTCGACCGGACCGGGCGCCGGCGCCGGCTTGCCGTCATCGCCGGCACCGCGATGGGCCTCGGCCTGCTCACGAGCCTCGGCCTGATCGCCGCCGGCCTGTTCATGGACACGTCGGTGCCGCTACCCGGCTGGTCGGACGACCGTCGGGCGCCGCTCGAAGCCGGGATCGACGGCCGCGACGGGGCCGACCGCCCGGCCCCGACCGGTGTGCGTCGGTCGACGGTGACCAGCACCTCGGCCCCGACGCCGACGGCCACCCGGTCCGCCGGATCCAGGTACGGCTCCGCCCCGGCCACCACCGGTCCCGCCCGGCCCGACCAGTCCGACCGACCGGGACAGGGCGACGAGCGGCGCGGCGCGAAGCCCAGCAGGTCCCCGGGAAAGCCGAGTTAGCGGGTGGCCCGTCACGTCGCGCGGCGTGACCCGCGCGCGCACTGGGTCCTGCTGCTGCTCGGGCTGGTGCTGCTGCTCGCCGCGCTCACCGTCAACGGCGTGGTGACCGGGCTGGCCGGCGGCTCCGGCAGGGCGGGGGCTCCACCACCCGGCGCGGCCGTGGCCGTGCCCAAGGACGTCGTCGCGGGCGGGCCGGTGCTGCGGCTGGACCGGGACCAGCCGGCCAGCCGCTTCATGCCCGACCGGACGATCGCGCTGACCTTCGACGACGGGCCGGACCCGCGATGGACGCCGCAGGTGCTCGACGCGCTGCGCCGGCACGACGCTCGCGCCACCTTCTTCGTGGTCGGCGCCCGCGTCAACGAGCACCCCGAACTGGTCCGGCGGATCCTCGCCGAGGGCCACGAGATCGGCTCCCACAGCTTCACCCACACCGACCTCGCCGCCGCGCAGGGCTGGCGGCGGGACCTGGAACTCTCGCTGACCCGCAAGGCGGTCGCCGCGGCGACGGGCCGCGAGGTCACCCTGCTGCGGCCGCCGTTCTCCTCCCACCCGTCCGCGCTGACCGGTCCGGAGTACGCGGCACTGCGCGCCGCCGCCGGCACTGGACACGTCGCGGTGCTCGCCGACCGG
The DNA here is from genome assembly GCF_049841695.1 of Micromonospora sp. DT178. Classification (NCBI taxonomy): domain Bacteria; kingdom Bacillati; phylum Actinomycetota; class Actinomycetes; order Micromonosporales; family Micromonosporaceae; genus Micromonospora; species Micromonospora sp. DT178. Next base: position 216,871 of record NZ_JBNCKV010000010.1, on the reverse strand, counting down.
GACACCAGGGACTGGCAGCGGCCGGGCGTGCCGGCCATCGTCAAGGCCGCCAGCCCCGAGCGGGGGCGCGGCGCGGTGGTGCTGATGCACGACGGCGGTGGCGACCGGGCCCAGACGGTCGCCGCCCTGGACCGGCTGCTGCCCGGGCTGGCCCGGCAGGGATACCGGTTCACCACCGTCTCCGAAGGGATCGACGCGCCGGCCTCGATGGTGCCGGCGAGCGGCGGGAGCAGGCTCAGCGGCCACGCCCTGCGGTGGACCCAGGCCGGTGCCGGCTGGCTCGCCGGGGCGATGGACCTGCTGCTCGGGGTCGCGCTGGTGCTGGGCGTGGCCCGGCTGCTCGTGCAGGTGTGCTGCGCGCAGTCGCACGTGCGGCGGGTCCGCAGGGCGAGGCGGACGCCGCCGACGATCACCGCCCCGGTGTCGGTGATCGTGCCGGCCTACAACGAGGCCGCGAACATCGCCGCGACGGTCCGGTCGCTGATGGCCAGCGACTACCCGGCGCTGGAGGTGATCGTGGTCGACGACGGGTCCAGCGACGACACCGCCGGGATCGTCGAGCGGCTCGGCCTGCGCGGGGTGCGGGTCATCCGGCAGGCCAACGCCGGCAAGCCGGCGGCGCTGAACACCGGGATCCGGGCCGCCCGCGCCAACCTGCTGGTACTGGTCGACGGGGACACGGTCTTCCAGCCGGACACCGTGCACCGGCTGGTACAGGGCTTCGCCGATCCGACGGTGGGTGCGATCTCCGGCAACACCAAGGTCGCCAACCGGCGCCGGCTGCTCGGCCGCTGGCAGCACCTGGAGTACGTGATCGGCTTCAACCTCGACCGCCGGATGTACGACGTGCTGGAGTGCATGCCGACCATTCCCGGCGCGATCGGCGCGTTCCGCCGCGAGGTGCTGCTCGCCGTCGGCGGGGTGCCCGCGGACACCCTCGCCGAGGACACCGACCTCACGATGAAGGTGCTGCGGGCCGGCTGGCGGGTGGTCTACGAGGAGGCGGCGATCGCCTGGACGGAGGCGCCCTCGTCGCTGCGGCAACTCTGGCGGCAGCGCTACCGCTGGTGCTACGGCACCATGCAGGCGATGTGGAAGCACCGCCACGCGCTGCGCGAGTCGGGCGCCGGCGGCAAGCTCGGCCGGCGCGGGCTGCCGTACCTGACGGTGTTCCAGATCGTGCTGCCGCTGACCGCCCCCGCGGTGGACGTCTACGCCGTCTATGGCCTGATCTTCCTGCCCTGGTCGACGCTGGTGCTGGCCTGGGCGGGGCTGCTGCTCCTCCAGGCGTTCACCGCCGCGTACGCGCTGCGGCTGGACCGTGAGCGGCTCGGTCCGCTGTGGAGCCTGCCGTTCCAGCAACTGCTCTACCGGCAGGTGATGTACCTGGTGGTGGTGCAGTCGGTGGTCACCGCGCTGGTGGGCAACCGGCTGCGCTGGCAGCGGATGGTGCGTACCGGGGAGGCGGCCGCGCTGGTCGGGGCACAGGGACGGGCGCCCCTCTGACGCCCGGCGATGTCAGCCGGCGGTGAACAGGCCGGCGGAGAGCGCGAGCAGCGTCCCGGCGGCGGCCGAACAGCAGCACACCAGCAGGAACGCGACCACCGCGAGGATCGCCCAGACACGTCGGTCGCGCGCCGCCGCCCGCCACCCCGCCGCCGGTACGTCCCCGGCCGGCTCGTCGTCGTCCACCCCGTCGCCCCCGGTCACTCCGGCAGTCTAGGCACCGGCGGACGGGCCGCCGGGCGCCGGCGCCCGGACGGGTGAACGCGCAGCGGCCGACCCGCGCCTCCCGGGGCGGCAGGCCATCCTGGCGTCACCGGGACGTGTCCGTGCCAGCCCGGGCCGGAGTATCGGAGTACCGCTCATGCAGTTCACCAGCGAGGACTTCACGGTCAGCCACACGTCGAACCTCGACGCGAACAACGGCGCAGTGATCCAGTTGTTCGTCCGCTGGTTCAAACCCAACCTCCCGCCGGGCCGGGACCGCCAGCCGGTGCTCATGGTGCACGGCCGCAGCAGCCCGGGGCTCGTCTCGTTCGACCTGCGGTACGACGCGGGAGAGGGCAGGTACAGCTGGGCGAGGGAACTGGCGGAGGACGGGTTCGACGTCTTCGTCATGGACCTCCAGGGGATGGGAAGGTCGACCCGCCCGGTGCAGATGAACGACCCGTGCAACATCAACCCGCTCCAGCAGCACCTCCTGCTGCCCCGGGAACCGTGCGCGGCAAAGTATCCGAAGCAGCTCACCAACTCGGCGAGCGACTGGGCGGAACTCGGTAGCGTCGTCAACTGGATCCTGGGCCAGCCGGACATGCCATCCAAGATCGATCTGATCGGCTACTCGGCGGGTGCCTACGCGGTGGGACCGTTCGCCATGACGGTCGACCCCGCCAAGGTGGCCAGCCTCCTGCTGCTCGCACCGATCTTCGCGGTGACGGGCCCGTCGGCGCCGTCGACGCCGCTGCCGGTCAGCACCCCCTGCCCGGTGTACGGGTTCCCGATGCACATCCTGCACAGGACCGGCTTCAAGAAGTCGTGGGACAGCGAGGTCGACGTGGACCCCCGCTACCCGGGCCAGCGGGACGACGCCCACGACATCGTCGACGTGGTGTGGGACGCCTTCCTCGACAACGACCAGGTAGGTCGTACCTGGGGGCCCGGCGTCTCGCGGTTCCGCAACGCGTACTGGTGGGGCTGGAACCGGGAGCGGGTGACCGCCGACCGCACCAACCTCGGCGAGGAGGTGCCGGTGCTCGTCGTTTACGGGGAGAAGGACGCGACGGCCAACTTCCCGCCACTCAACTTCTCGGTCCCGGAGCTCTACCGGGCCATCCAGGGCCGGCGCAAACTGATGTACCGGCTGGACGGCACCGGGCACCTTGTCGTCTGGGAGCGCCAGCGCAAGTGGTTGCACACACTGTCCAGGAAGTGGCTGCGCAGCGCGCGGCACCCGAACCGGCCGTACAACGTCGACGGCAACACCACCGGGACGTTCGTAATCCCGTGGGAGGGCGACCCGGTCGAGATGGACTACACGTCAGGGCGGACGGAGCAGCCGCTCGCCGTCTCGCTCGAACCGATGTAGGACCGGCGACGCCCCGCGCGTCGGGCAGGATGGGGCGATGGAGCTGGTCTCGATCACCGACGTCCGGAACGCCGCCGCCGACATCGCGGGCACCGTGCTGCGTACCCCGCTGCTGCGGACCGGCTGGGACGCGGAGCTGTGGCTCAAACCGGAGAGCCTGCAACCGGTGGGGTCCTTCAAGCTGCGCGGCGCGACCCACGCGGTCGCCCGGCTGACGCCCGAGGAGCGGGCGCGCGGCGTGGTCACCCACTCGTCGGGCAACCACGGCCTGGCGCTGGCGTACGCGGCCCGGGCGGCCGACGTGCCGTGCCGGATCGTGGTGCCCGAGGGCGCCCCGGCGGCGAAGGTGGACCGGATCCGGGCGCTGGGCGTCGAGGTGCTGCTGGTGCCGCCCCCGCAGCGCGGCCCGGAGGCGGAGCGCATCGCGGCGACCACGGGCGCGGTGCTGGTGCCGCCGTTCGACGACCGGCGGATCGTCGCCGGGCAGGGCACGGTCGGGCTGGAGATCGTCGAGGACCTGCCCGACGTCGACGTGGTGCTGGTGCCCGTGGGCGGCGGCGGGCTCTCCTCCGGCGTCGCGACCGCCGTGACGGCGCTGCGGCCGGCGGCGACGGTGATCGGCGTCGAGCCGGAACTCGCCGCCGACGCCCGGGAGTCGCTGGCGGCCGGGTCGGTGGTGGTCTGGGGCGAGGAGCGCACCTACCGGACGATGGCCGACGGGCTGCGCCTGCCGCCGTCCGAGCTGACCCTCGCCCACCTGCGGGCCCGGCTCGACCGCATCGTCACGGTGACCGAGGAGGAGATCCGCGCCGCGATGGGCCGGCTGGTCCGGGATGCCCGCCTGGTGGTGGAGCCGAGCGGCGCGGTGGCCGTGGCCGCCCGGCTGTTCCGCGCCGCCGAGCTGCCGCCCGGCCGTACGGTCGCCGTCGTCACCGGCGGCAACGTCGACCCGGCGGTGCTGGCGGGCGTGCTGGGCTGAACGGGCGCCGGGAAGGACCCTCGTCGGCGAGGGCCCTTCCCGACCCCGTTCAGGCGCGGCCGAGGCGGTCGAGGATCCAGGCGTTGACGAACGCCTCCTCGCGCCAGGAGTCGTAACGGCCGCTGGGGCCGCCGTGGCCGGCGCCCATCTCGGTCTTCAGCAGGTAGTCGCCCTGCGGGGCGACCGCCCGCAGCCGGGCGACCCACTTCGCCGGCTCGTGGTAGAGCACCCGGGTGTCGTTGAGGCTGGTCACCGCGAGGATCGCCGGATAGTCCACCGCACGCACGTTCTCGTACGGCGTGTAGGACTTCATGTACGCGTAGACCTCCGGGTCGGCCAGCGGGTTGCCCCACTCCTCCCACTCGGTGACGGTCAGCGGCAGCGACGGGTCGAGGATCGAGGTGAGCGCGTCCACGAAGGGCACCTGCGCGACGATCCCGGCGAACGCGTCCGGGGCGATGTTGGCGACCGCGCCCATCAGCAGCCCGCCGGCCGAGGCGCCCCGGGCCACGAGCCGGTCGCTGGTCGTCCAGCCCGCCTTGACCAGGTGCCGGGCACAGGCGACGAAGTCGGTGAACGTGTTCTTCTTGGCCAGCAGCTTGCCCTGGTCGTACCAGCGGCGGCCCAGCTCGCCGCCGCCGCGGATGTGCGCCACGGCGTAGATGACGCCCCGGTCCAGCAGGGAGAGCCGGGCGACGGAGAACCACGGGTCCATGCTCGCCTCGTACGAGCCGTAGCCGTAGATCACGCAGGGGGCGGAGCCGTCCTTCGGCGTGCCGGCCCGGCAGACCAGCGAGATCGGCACCCGGGTCCCGTCGTCGGCGAGCGCCCAGTCGCGGTGCTGCTCGTAGTCGCCCGGGTCGTACGCCCGCCCGTCCGGCCCGGGCTTCACCGGCTTCTGCCGGCGCAGCACCATCTGCCGGGTGACCAGGTCGTAGTCGTAGACCGAGTCGGGCGTGACCAGCGAGGTGTAGCCCAGCCGGATCTGCCCGGTGCGGTACTCCGGGTTGCCCTGCAGGCCGACGCTGTAGAGCGGCTCCGGGAAGTCGATGTCGTACGCGTCGCCGCCGCCGACGGGCAGCACCCGCAGCCCGGTCAGCCCGTTGGTGCGCAGCGAGACGACCAGGTGGTCGGCGAAGGCGTCCACCGCCTCCAGCCGGGTGCCGGGCGAGTGCTCGATGAGCGGCACCCAGTCGCCGGGCGCGTCCGCCGACGTGTAGGCCAGCGCGAAGTCCTCCGCGCCGTCGTTGTGCAGGATCAGGAAGCGGTGCCCGTGGTGCTCGACGGTGTACTCCACGCCCTGCCGCCGGGGCGCCACGGACGCCGGCGCGCCGGTCGGGTTGCCGGCCGGGATCACCAGCACCTCGCTGGTGATCTTGCTGTGCACGTCGATGAGGATGAACCGCTCCGAACGGGTCAGCTCCACGCCGACCCAGAACCGCTCGTCGTCCTCCTGGTAGACCACCACGTCCTCGGTGGACGCCGTGCCCAGGGTGTGTCGCCAGACCCGGTTCGGGCGCCACGTCTCGTCCACCGTCACGTAGAACAGCACGGAGGCGTCGGCGGACCAGGCGGTGCCGTAGAACGTGTCGGGCACCTCGTCGGGCAGCAGCTCGCCGGTGGAGAGGTCCTTGACCCGCAGCGTGAACCGCTCGTCGCCGGAGAAGTCCGTGGAGTAGGCCAGCCACCGCCCGTCCGGGCTGACGTCGAACGCGCCGAGCGCGAAGAAGTCGTGCCCCTCGGCGAGCAGGTTGCCGTCGAGCAGCACCTCCTCGCCGTCGAGCGGCGCGCCGTCCGCGCTGACCGGCGGCTCGGTCTCGCCGTCCCGGACCGCCCGGCGGCACTGCACGCCGTACTGCTGGCCCTCGACCGTTCTGGTGTAGTACCAGTAGCCGCCCTTGCGGCCGGGGACCGACAGGTCGGTCTCCTGGGTGCGCCGGCGGATCTCCTCGAACAGGTCGGCGCGCAGCCCTTCGAGATGCGCCGTCCGGGCCGCGGTGTACGCGTTCTCGGCGGTCAGGTAGGCGATCGTCTCCGGGTCGTCCTTGGCGGTGAGCCAGGCGTACTCGTCGACGACGGTGTCGCCGTGGTGGGTGCGCTCGCTGGGCACCCGCTTCGCCGTGGGCGCGGGGGTCTCGGTGGTCACGGCGCCACGTTACCGGCCGCGCGCCGCCCGACGCGCGGCCTCGTCGGCGACCCGCCGTCACACCTTTCGAACATGTGTACGATGGCCGGCATGGCGGCTGCAGCGAGTTCCACCGACCGGCCCGGAGCCCTCGACATCACCCGGCGGTTGACCGAGATCTGCGGCCCGCCGTTCGCCCGCTTCGCCGGCCCCGCCGACGAGGTGGCCGGCCGCCCGGCCCGCTGGGTGGCCGTCCCGGGCGGTGCGCACGCTGCGGCCGAGGTGCTGCGGCTCGCCGCCCGGCACGACCTGACGGTGGTGCCACGCGGCGCCGGCACGAAGATCGACTGGGGTGCCGCCCCCGACCGGGTCGACATCATGCTCGACACCGGCCGGCTCGCCGGGATCGGGCACGAGCCGGTCGGCGCGCCCACCACCGAGGTCGGGGCGGGCACCCCGCTGCGCGCGGTGCAGGCCACTCTGGACCGCACCGGGCAGCGCCTGGCGCTCGACGCCCCCTCGCCCGGCGCCACCCTCGGCGGCGTGCTCGCCGCCGGCGAGGCGGGGCCGCTGCGGCACCGCCACGGCAGCCCCTGCGACCAGCTCGTCCGGGTGCGCTACCTCGACGCCGACGGCGAACTCGTCGACGCCGGGGGCGGCGCCGCCGGCCTGGAGCTGGCCCGGCTGCTCTGCGGCTCGCAGGGGGCGCTCGGCGTGCTGGTCTCCGCGACCCTGCGGGTGCAGGCCGTCCCGGCCGGCCGGATCTGGGTCAGCCGACCGGTGTGGACCCCGCTGGAGGTGCACGACCTGATCCGCACCGTGCTCGCCGCGCGCCTCGACCCGGCGGCGGTCGAGCTGGACCTGCCGGCCGGCGCGGGACCCCGGCCGCGCCAGGGCAGCCGGGCCGCCGCGATGGCCGCGCACCCGTCCATGGCGGGGCGCGTCCGCGGCGGCCCGGCCGGTGCCGGGCGGCTGGTGGTGCTGCTGGAGGGCGGCCCGGCCGACGTCGCCGAGCGCGCCGACCGGCTCGTCGCGCTCCTCGGCCCGGGCACGGCCGTCAGCCACGCCGCGCCCGAGTGGTGGCGGCGCTACCCGTTCGGCCCCGGCGACACGGCGCTGCGGATCGAGGTGCCGATCGCCGACCTGCACGCCGCCGTCTACGCGCTGCGGGACGCCGCCGGCGGCCCCGTCCCGGTGCGCGGCTCCGCCGGCCTCGGCGTGGTGCACGCGGCCCTGCCCGGCGCCATGTCGCCCGACCGGGTGGCGTCGATCCTGGCCGCCGTCCGTGGCGTGCTCCTCGCCCGGCAGGGCCGGTGCGTGGTGGTCTCCGCGCCGCCGGCCGTCCGGCGGGCCGTCGACCTGTGGGGCGAGCTGGCCGGGCTGGCCCGGCTGCGCGCGGCCAAGGAGCACCTCGACCCGCACCACCGCCTCGCCCCGGGCCGCCTGCCCGGCGGCCTCTGACCGTCCGGGCAGCTAGCGGCGCGAGCGCGGCGGGGAGCGGCCGGGGTCGCGCGCGGCTCAGTCCATCCACCATCGGTGCAGGTCGGCGCCGATCGGCGTGAAGCGGCTCGCGGCCACGATCACCGCGCCCACGGTCAGGGCGAGCAGCATCCGCCACGTGCGGCGGGACATCGCCGACCGGTCCCGGGCCAGCAGCACCACGGCGTGGACCGCCAGCAGCGGCCCGGCGACCAGGCCGGCGAGGTAGAGCAGCGACACCGCGCCGTACAGCCAGGTGAGGGGGTTCGCCCCGCCCAGGCCGAACGGCACCAGATCCTTCGGGTCGTACGCCCCGCTGCGCATCTCCTCGGGGCCGACCCCGGCGGCGACCATCCGGCCGATCCAGAGCGTGAGGACGACGACGAAGGCGGCGGTGAGCGCCGACTGGGCGGCGACGACGCTGCGCAGCAGCGGCGGACGCTCGGCGGCTCCATGGACGGTGCTCGACATGCGGTCAACCTAGCGAACTGGCCCGGTGGCGCCGGCCGGCCCGAAGAAGTGTCCGCTCGACCGGCCGTCCGTAGCGGTGCCCGCCGGCGTGGTCGTCCGACCGGATCGCGCGGCACCGGGGCGAGCTGTCGGAGCCGGCCCGCGCGTGTCGGCCTGTGGCGTCGACGCCGCACGGTGCCGCGACCCGTGCCGGCGCTGACACCGGCCCTCAGGTGACGTCGTTGCGGAGCACCAGGATGGCGATGTCGTCGCGGGGCGCCTCGATCGAGAAGCCGATCGCCGTCGAGCGGAGCCGGGCCGCGATCACGTCGGCCGGGTAGCCGGCCAGCGGGGCGGCGGCGTCGCGCAGCCGGTCGGTGCCGAACAGCTCCCGGCCGCGCCGCCGCTCGGTGACCCCGTCGGTGTAGAAGACCAGCGAGTCGCCCGGGTCGAGCGGCACCTCCGCCGTCGGGGAGGCGATCGAGTCGAGCAGGCCGAGCGCGGTGCCCCCGGTGCCGACGAAGCGCGCCCCGCCGCCGGCGGGCAGCAGCACCGGCCGGTCGTGGCCGGCGAGGTGCAGGGAGACGTCGAGCTGGTCGCCGTCGCCGGGGCCGACCGCCGCCAGGGCCAGCGTGCAGTAGCGCCCACCGCCCCGCTCGATCAGCGTCTCGTTGACCCGGGCCAGCGCCTCCGGCAGCGGCTTGCCGTCGCCCACCAGCACCCGGATGACGTCGCGGACCAGGCCGGTGACCGTCGCCGCCTGCACCCCCTTGCCCGAGACGTCGCCGATCACCACCAGCCAGCGGCCGTCCGGCAGGGGCACCACGTCGTAGAAGTCGCCGCCGACGTCGACGTCGCCGCCGGTCGGGACGTACTCGGCGGCGAAGCCGATGCCCTCGACCACGGGCAGCACCGGCGGCAGCAGCGACTGCTGGAGGGTGTGCGCGACGCGCCGGCGCTCGGCGTGGATCCGGGCGTTCTCGATCGCCAGCGCCGCCCGCCGGGCGACGTCCTCCAGCACGGCGACCTCGTCCGGGTCGTGCCGGTGCCGCTGGTGCCGGCCGACGGCCAGCGTGCCCAGCCGCTGCCCCCGCGCGATCAACGGGACGGCGAAGCCCTCCATCGGCGCGCCGAGCGGCATCTGGGTGCCGTTGCGGGACGCCTCACGCAGCCGGGCCTGGACCGAGTCCGGGCCGGTCTCCGCGAGCACCTGGTGCAGCTGGGGCAGCACCGACTCGTCGGCGTGGCTGGCCGCCGCGAGGCGGAGCCGGCCCCACTCGTCGGTCGTGTGCACCGCGCACCACTGCCCGAGCCGGGGCACCACGAGCTGGGGGACGAGCGCCATGGTCAACTCGACGTCCAGCGACTGCGCGAGCAGCTCGCTCGCCTCGGCGAGGAAGGTCAGCCAGGCCTGCCGGCGGACGTCCGCCCGGCGCAGCCGGTCGTTCTCCAGGTGCAGCGAGAGCCGCTCGGCCATCAGCACGGCCAGCGGTCGCGCGTACGCCGACGGTGCCGCGTCCAGCTCCAGTTCGCCGACGTACGGCCGGTGCACGGCCAGCGCCACCCGGAGCAGCTCGTTGCCGGGCCGGGGCTGGCGACCGTACCGGGCCAGCACCTGGGTGCCCTGCCCGTCGCCCCGGTCCAGCCGCACGACCCCGCCCGCCGCGCCGACCATCTCCGCCACCCGGGTGAGCAGGCTGGTCGCGAAGTCGGGCAGCGGGTCCTCGGCGTACGGGTCGGGGGTGGTCTGCATCAGCTCGCTCATGGCCCCGGCGCTCGGCGCGGAACTCTCCGTGGTCGCCGGTGCCCCGCCCCCGGCGGTCGCCGCGGCGGGCACCCCGGGGTGCCGGGCGGCCGTGGCCGGGCCGGGCAGGTCCAGCCGGAACCACACCCCCTTGCCGGTGGGCAGGTAGGTGGTGCCCCAGCGGCTGGCGAAGTGGTCGACCAGCAGCAGCCCTCGGCCGCGCTCGGAGACCTCGTCGATGTCGGTGGCGTCGTTGCGTACCCCGACGGTCAGCTCCTCCACCGGGCCGGCAGCGAAGTCGGACACGGTGACGGTGATCCCGACCGGGTCGGCGACCACCTCGACGTCCAGCTCGGTGCGGGCGTGCTCCACCGCGTTGGTGGAGAGTTCGGTGGTGAGCAGCATGGCCTCGTTGGCCAGTTCGTCCAGGTGGGCCTCGGTGAGGACGGACCGCACGAGGGCCCGCGCCGCGGCTGGCGTACGCCGGTCTGCGGGGAGCCGGACGCGCCGGACGTGCTCGTCTCGGCCCCTGGTCGCCGCGGGCCCCGCCTCCGCTGACACCCCCGTATCCTCCACCGCCACCCGCGCGGGTGCCAAGCCGATCCCCGTACGGGCGCCCCGCCCCCCGCCCTCCCGCCTCGTCGATCTTGCAGTTGTGGTGGGCGGTCGGCGACGTTCGACCCGTTTCGTCGGGCATCACGACTGCATGATCGGCCCTCGGGGCGTGGCCCGGCCCGGCACGGTGGGGGTAGTTCGGAGAGAGGTGGGTCGGGCGCGTGGACGTGGTGCGGACGAGGCCACGGGCACAATGGTGGGATGGCCGGTGTCGGCAGGAGCCGGTGGCCCCGAGCTGAGCGAGGAATGATGACCACGAAACAGTCGGCGACCGTGGACCAGTCCGCGCCCGACCACGAGGCGCTCCTCGGCGAGCTGACCGAGGCGCTGCGGCGGGTGCGTCGGGGCGACCTGAAGGTCCGGCTGCCCCGCCGGGCGGGCCGGGCCGGCGAGGTCGCGGACGCCTTCAACGAGGTCGTGTCGCTCCAGGAACGGCAGTACCTCGACCTGCGGCGGATCAGCCGGATCGTCGGCCGGGACGGCCGGCTCACCGAGCGCCTGGACGACGAGGGCCTGGACGGCTCCTGGGCCGAGGGGCAGCGGGCGGTCAACTCGCTGATCGACGACCTGGGCCGGCCGACCACCGAGATCGCCCGGGTCATCGTCGCGGTGGCCGACGGCGACCTCTCGCAGCACATGGCCCTGGAGATCGACGGCCGGCCGCTGCGCGGTGAGTACCTGCGGATCGGCCGCACGGTCAACACGATGGTCGACCAGCTCTCGTCCTTCTCGAACGAGGTCACTCGGGTCGCCCGGGAGGTGGGCACCGAGGGCAAGCTCGGCGGCCAGGCCGACGTGCGCGGCGTCGCCGGCACCTGGAAGGACCTCACCGACTCGGTGAACACCATGGCGTCGAACCTGACCGGTCAGGTGCGGTCGATCTCCCAGGTGGCGACGGCGGTGGCCAAGGGCGACCTGTCGCAGAAGATCACGGTCAGCGCACGCGGCGAGGTCGCCGAGCTGGCCGACACGATGAACTACCTCACCGACACCCTGCGGCTCTTCGCCGAGCAGGTCACCCGGGTGGCCCGGGAGGTGGGCACCGAGGGCAAGCTCGGCGGGCAGGCCGAGGTGCCGAACGTGGCCGGCACCTGGAAGGACCTGACCGACAGCGTCAACTCGATGGCGTCGAACCTGACCGCCCAGGTCCGTAACATCGCCCAGGTCTCCACGGCGGTGGCCCGGGGCGACCTGTCGCAGAAGATCACCGTGGCGGCGCAGGGCGAGATCCTGGAGCTGAAGGACACCGTCAACACGATGGTGGACCAGCTGTCGTCGTTCGCCGACGAGGTGACCCGGGTGGCCCGCGAGGTCGGCATCGAGGGCAAGCTCGGCGGCCAGGCCCAGGTGCGCGGCGTCTCCGGCACCTGGCGCGACCTGACCGAGAACGTCAACCAGCTCGCCGGCAACCTGACCAGCCAGGTGCGCAACATCTCCCAGGTCTCCACCGCCGTGGCGAAGGGCGACCTGTCGCAGAAGATCACGGTCGACGCCCAGGGCGAGATCCTGGAGCTGAAGAACACCGTCAACACGATGGTGGACCAGCTGTCGTCGTTCGCCGACGAGGTGACGCGCGTCGCGCGCGAGGTGGGCACGGAGGGCAAGCTGGGCGGGCAGGCCCAGGTCAAGGGCGTCTCGGGTACGTGGCGGGACCTGACGGACAACGTGAACTCGATGGCGTCGAACCTGACGTCGCAGGTGCGCAACATCGCCTCGGTCACCACGGCGGTGGCGAAGGGCGACCTGTCGCAGAAGATCACCGTGGACGCCCGGGGCGAGATCCTGGAGTTGA
>NZ_JBNCKV010000010.1:0-204501 GCF_049841695.1 Micromonospora sp. DT178 | reverse complement strand
GAAGTCGACGGTGAACACGATGGTGGACCAGCTGTCGTCGTTCGCCGACGAGGTGACGCGGGTCGCGCGCGAGGTGGGTACGGAGGGCAAGCTCGGCGGCCAGGCGCAGGTGCGCGGCGTCGCCGGCACCTGGCGGGACCTGACCGACAACGTGAACTCGATGGCGTCGAACCTGACCGCCCAGGTTCGCAACATCGCCCAGGTCTCCACCGCCGTGGCGAAGGGTGACCTGTCGCAGAAGATCACCGTGGACGCCCGGGGCGAGATCCTGGAGCTGAAGTCGACGGTGAACACGATGGTGGACCAGCTGTCGTCGTTCGCCGACGAGGTGACGCGGGTCGCGCGCGAGGTGGGCACGGAGGGCAAGCTGGGCGGTCAGGCCCAGGTCAAGGGCGTCTCGGGTACGTGGCGGGACCTGACCGACAACGTGAACTCGATGGCGTCGAACCTGACGTCGCAGGTGCGCAACATCGCCTCGGTCACCACGGCGGTCGCGAAGGGTGACCTGTCGCAGAAGATCACCGTCGACGCTCAGGGCGAGATCCTGGAGCTGAAGTCGACGGTCAACACGATGGTGGACCAGCTGTCGTCGTTCGCCGACGAGGTGACCCGCGTCGCCCGCGAGGTGGGCTCGGAGGGCAAGCTGGGCGGCCAGGCCCAGGTCAAGGGCGTCTCCGGCACGTGGCGGGACCTGACCGAGAACGTCAACCAGCTCGCCTCGACCCTCACCACCCAGCTGCGCGCCATCGCGCAGGTCTCCACCTCGGTGACCCGGGGCGACCTGACCCAGCGGATCGCGGTCAAGGCGCAGGGCGAGGTCGCCGAGCTGAAGGACAACATCAACCAGATGATCGTCACCCTCCGGGAGACGACCAAGAAGAACGCCGAGCAGGGCTGGCTCGACTCGAACCTGGCCCGGATCGGCGGCCTGCTCCAGGGGCAGCGCGACCTGGGCGAGGTCTGCCGCATGATCATGATGGAGGTGACCCCGCTGGTCGACGCGCAGCTCGGCGCGTTCTTCCTGGCGGACACGTCCGAGGGCGTGATGCGGCTGCGGTTGGCCGCCTCCTACGGCTACGTCGCCCGGGGGCACGAGGTCACCTTCGGCCCCGGCGAGGGGCTGGTCGGCCAGACCGCCCTGTCCCGCCGCACGATCCGGATGGGCGGGGCGCCGGACGGCAAGCTGATGCTCCGCTCCGGGCTCGCCGAGACCCCGCCGGCCGACCTGGTCGTACTGCCCGTGCTCTTCGAGGGCGAGCTGCTCGGGGTCATCGAGTTCGCCAGCGTGGCGGCCTTCTCCGAGCTGCACCTGTCGTTCCTGGAGCGGCTCGTGCTCACCACCGGCATCGCCGTCAACACCATCCAGGCCAACCGGCGTACGGAGGAACTGCTCGCCCAGTCCCAGCGGCTCGCCCACGAGTTGCAGGAGCAGTCGGCGGAACTCCAGCGCACCAACGCCGAACTGGAGGACAAGGCGCAGCTGCTCTCGGAGCAGAAGGGCAACATCGAGACGAAGAACCGGGAGATCGAGCTGGCCCGGCTCGGCCTGGAGGAGAAGGCCCAGCAGCTCACGAGGGCGTCGGCGTACAAGTCGGAGTTCCTGGCCAACATGAGCCACGAGCTGCGTACGCCGCTGAACTCGCTGCTGCTGCTGGCCCGGCTGCTGGCCGAGAACTCGGAGCAGAACCTCACGCCGAAGCAGATCGAGTTCGCCCGGACGATCCACGGCGCCGGCTCCGACCTGCTGTCGCTGATCGACGACATCCTGGACCTGTCCAAGATCGAGGCGGGGCGGATGGACGTCGAGCCCACAGCCGTCCGGTTCGACGAGATCCGCGGGTACGTGGAGCAGGCGTTCGCGCCGCAGGCCGAGGAGAAGGGCCTGGACTTCCAGGTACGGATCAGCAAGGACCTGCCGGAGGCGCTGGTCACCGACGCCCAGCGACTCCAGCAGATCCTGCGCAACCTGCTCTCCAACGCGGTCAAGTTCACCGACAACGGGGCGGTGACGCTGCGGATCGCGCCGGCGCCCGACAGCGCCGTCTTCGACGTGCCGGCCCTGACCAACGCGCGGCAGGTCATCGCGTTCACCGTGGTCGACACCGGCATCGGCATCTCCGACGACAAGCTGTCGCTGATCTTCGAGGCGTTCCAGCAGGCCGACGGCACCACCAGCCGTCGCTACGGCGGTACGGGGCTGGGGCTGTCGATCAGCCGGGACCTGGCCAGGCTGCTGGGCGGCAGCATCGTGGTGGCGTCGGCGCCCGGCCAGGGCTCGACGTTCACCCTCTTCGTGCCGGACGTGCTCGCCCCGGACGCGGTGGTCGCGCCGCTGCCGCCGTCACCGGCGCGGGCCGGACTGCCGTCCTCGCTGCTCATGCCGCCGCCGGAGCTGCCCGAGCCGGCCTCCACGCCGGCCACCCGGCGGCTGGAGGGCACCACCGTGCTGATCGTCGACGACGACGTCCGGAACGTCTTCGCGCTGACCAGCGCGTTGGAACTGCACGGCCTGACCGTGTTGTACTCGGACAACGGGGCGGACGGCGTCCGCCTGCTGGCCGAGCATCCGGAGGTGGACATCGTCCTGATGGATGCGATGATGCCCGATCAGGACGGGTACGAGACGACCCGACAGATCAGGCGCAACCACCGGTTCGCCGACCTGCCGATCGTCTTCCTGACCGCCAAGGCCATGCCCGGCGACCGCGAGTCGGCGCTGGCGGCCGGGGGAAGTGACTACATCACCAAGCCCGTCGACCTGGACGAGTTGATCGAACTCATGTCGTCCTGGATCAGCGGCAGCCGAACCGAGGAGAGTTCGTGACCCAGATGGCAAAGGCGCTGCTGGTGGACGACCGCCGGGAGAACCTGATGGCACTGGAGGCGATTCTCCAGGGCCTGCCGGTCCAGTCCGTCGCCGTCGAGAGCGGCGAGGCGGCCCTGAAGCAGCTGCTGGTCGACGACTTCGCGGTGATCCTGCTGGACGCCCAGATGCCGGACATGGACGGCTTCGAGACCGCCAGCCACATCAAGCGGCGCGAGCGTACGCGGCACGTGCCGATCATCTTCCTCACCGCCGCCGACCGGGACGCCCAGCTCGCGCTGCGCGGTTACGCGGTCGGCGCGGTCGACTACCTGACCAAGCCGTTCGACCCGTGGGTGCTGCGCGCCAAGGTGTCGGTCTTCGTCGAGCTGTGGGTGAAGACCCGGCAGCTCGCGGCCCAGTCGGATCTGGTGCGGGACCGGGACGCGCAGCTGCGGGTGCTGACCGACGCGGTCGACGAGGCCACCGCGATGCTGCGCCTGGACGATCAGGATTCCCGCGACCGAGCGGTGCGGGTCCTGGAACAGGCCCGCTGGGGCAACACCCCCTGACCCACCCACCGGCCCGCCCAAACCGACAGGCCCTGACCCACACGCCCGACCCACGGCCCGGGCCCTCCGGCCCCTCACCCGGGACCGGACCCGGGCTCCCGCCCTCGCCCTCGCCCTCGCTCGTTGATCATGAGGTTGGCCGGGGGGAATGGTCGGATTGTCCGGACTAACGTCATGATCGACGCCGGTGGGCGGGGCGTGTGGACGCGCCGGGCGGGGGTGGCGGTGTGGGCAGCGAGATCTTGGTAGCTGGCGGCCCCTGGAGGGGCCGTTTCCCGCCAAGATCGCCTCAATCCGTGGTCTGGGTGGGGAGCCAGCCCGGCGGGGAGTCAGCCCGTGGCTGGGCGGGGGGGCGACGCGTGGGGTGGGCGGGGAGTCAGCCCGTGGTCTGGTCGTTGCGAATCATCAGGGCGCTGCGCAGGCCGGTGATGTCCAGGACGCGGAGCAGGAAGTCACCGACGTTGGTCAGGATCAACAGGCTCTGTGCGTGGCTGGCCTTGCGGCTGAGTACGACGAGGGTGCCCAGGCCCTGGGAGTCGCAGAAGGTGACCCCGCCGAGGTCGAGCACGATGCGCGGTGGCGGATCGGCGAGGACCTCGTTGACGACGGTCGACAGCTGGGCGGCCGTGAGCATGTCGATCTCACCGGCCAGGCGAAGCACAGCTTCGTCGCCCGTCCGGTGTAGCGTGATGGACAGTTCGGCACGATCCACCGGGTCAGCCTAGCGCGATCCGGACCACCCGGCCCGTCGAGCGGGTGGCGACCGAGCCGACCGAGCGCGACGACCACGCTCCCGAGCACGAAGCGCCCCCCGCACCAGGGCGAGAGCAGCCCGCCCCGCACGGCAGGCCCGAACCGGATCCGCCCGCACGGCCAGGGACGGTCACACGCCGCACGGCCAGGGACGGCCACACTCCGCATGTCCAGGGATGGCACACGCCGCACGGCTGGGGACGGGCACAGTCCGCACGGCCGGAGACGGGGTCAGTCCGCATGGCTGGCGACGGGCACACGCCGCACGGCCGGAGACGGGCACAGTCCGCACGGTCAGGAGCGGGCACGCCCCGCATCGAAGGGGAGCGGCCACACTTGGCACGGCAGGCAACGGGTGCGCCCCGCAAGGCCGGGACCGGACGTGCTCCGGGAGGTCGGGAACGGGTGCGCCCCGCACGGCGGGAGCGACGCCGCCGGGACGGCGGTGAGGGCCGGCCCGGGTGAGCCTGGTAACCCCCGTGCGGGGTGCCTGCCGATTCGCCGCCCGACGCTGACACAATGGCGGCATCGTGACCGATATGTTTCCCGCCGGATCCGGCCGCTACCCGGCCGACGCACCGGCCTCCGAGGCCCTGTTCGACCGCGCCAAGGCCATCGTGCCCGGCGGGGTGAACTCCCCCGTGCGCGCGTTCCGTGCCGTCGGCGGCACGCCGCGCTTCATGGTCCGGGGGGAGGGGCCCTGGCTCTACGACGCCGACGACCGGCGCTACGTGGACCTGGTCTCCTCCTGGGGCCCGCTGATCCTCGGGCACGCGCACCCGGAGGTCGTGGACGCGATCAGGTCGGCCGCGACCCGGGGCACCAGCTTCGGCACCCCCACTCCGGGCGAGGTCGAGCTGGCCGCCGAGATCGTGGATCGCACCCCGGTCGAGCAGGTCCGGCTGGTCAACTCCGGCACCGAGGCCACCATGTCGGCGATCCGGCTGGCGCGCGGCTTCACCGGCCGCCCTCGGATCGTGAAGTTCTCCGGCTGCTACCACGGGCACTCCGACGGCCTGCTGGCCGCCGCCGGCTCGGGGGTGGCGACCCTCGGCCTGCCCGATTCGCCGGGGGTGACCGGCGCGGCGGCGGGTGACACGATCGTGCTGCCGTACAACGACGTCGCCGCCGTGGAGCAGGCGTTCGCCGCCGAGGGCCAGCACATCGCCGCGATCATCACCGAGGCCGCCGCCGGCAACATGGGCGTGGTCGCCCCGCGCGACGGCTTCAACTCCCAGCTCGCCCGGATCGCGCACGCGCACGGCGCGCTGCTCATCGTCGACGAGGTGATGACCGGGTTCCGGGTCTCCCGCGCCGGTTGGCACGGCCTCGACCCCTCCGACGCCGACCTGTGGACGTACGGCAAGGTCATGGGGGGTGGCCTGCCGGCCGCGGCGTTCGGCGGGCGCGCGGAGATCATGGAGCGACTGGCCCCCGCCGGCCCGGTCTACCAGGCCGGCACCCTCTCCGGTAACCCGCTGGCCTGCGCCGCCGGCCTGGCCACCCTGCGGCTGGCCGACGACGCGCTCTACCGCAAGCTGGACGAGACGGCCGCCGTCGTGGGCAGGCTCGCGACCGACGCGCTCGCCGCCGCCGGGGTCCCGCACCGGCTGTCGTACGCGGGAAACATGTTCTCGGTCTTCTTCACCGACGCCGACGTGGTCGACTACGACAGCGCCCGCACCCAGCAGGTGCCGGCGTTCAAGGCGTTCTTCCACGCGATGCTCGCCGGCGGCGTCTACCTGCCGCCGAGCGCCTTCGAGGCGTGGTTCGTGTCTGCGGCGCTCGACGACGCCGCTCTGGAGCAGATCGCCGCCGCACTGCCGGTGGCGGCCAACGCGGCGGCAGCGGCGGGTCACGGGGGGTAGCGGTGAGCGCGAGGAGTGAGCCGGGTTTGCGAGCCCCGCAGCCGCGAACGAAGGGCGTAGCGGTGAGCGCGAGGAGTGAGCCGGGTCTGCGAGCCCCGCAGTCGCGAACGAAGGGGGCGCAGCGGTGAGCAAGACGGTGGTCCACGTGCTGCGGCACGGCGAGGTGCACAACCCGGACGGCATCCTCTACGGCCGGCTGCCGGGCTTCCGGCTCTCCGAGCTCGGCGTGCAGATGGCCAAGGCCGCCGCGCAGGGGCTGGCCGAGCGGGAGGTCGTGCACGTGGTGGCGAGCCCGCTGGAGCGCGCCCAGCAGACGGCCGAGCCGATCGCCGGGCAGTTCGGGCTGCCGGTCGGCGTGGACGAGCGGCTCATCGAGAGCGCCAACTGGTTCGAGGGCAAGAAGGTCTCGCCCGGCGACGGCTCGTTCCGCGACCCGCGCAACTGGTGGGTGCTGCGGGACCCGGTCACCCCGTCCTGGGGCGAGGCGTACCGCGCCATCGCGGAGCGGATGTTCGGCGCCCTGCACGCCGCCCGGGTGGCCGCCGAGGGGCGCGAGGCCGTGCTGGTCTCCCACCAGCTGCCGATCTGGACGCTGCGCCGCTACGTCGAGCGCAAGCGGCTCTGGCACGACCCGCGCAAGCGTCAGTGCGGGCTGGCCAGCCTCACCTCCTTCCACTTCGACGGCGCCAAGGTGGTCGGCATCGGCTACTCCGAGCCGGCCGCCCACCTGATCGCGATGTCGCCGACCGCCAGGACGGCCAAGGGGGCCTGATGAACGCCCGGAGGTGGACCGCGGGTCTGCTCGCCGCCGTCGTGACGGTGGCGCTGGCCGGCTGCTCGTCGCGCGACGGCGAGAAGGCGTGCGACAACTCCGGCGGCATCATCGAGTGCGCCCCCGACCAGCGTTCGGCCGCCCCGAAGCTCGCCGGTGAGCTGCTCACCGGCGGCAGCCACGACGTGGCGAAGGACCGCGGCCAGGTCGTGGTGGTCAACTTCTGGGGCTCGTGGTGCGCGCCGTGCCGGGCGGAGGCGGACGACCTGGAGAACACGTACCAGGCCACGAAGGGCTCCGGGGTGACCTTCCTGGGCATCAACATCCAGGACCAGCGGGACAAGGCGCGGGCCTTCGAGGAGAGCTTCAAGGTCAGCTACCCGAGTCTCTTCGACCCGCCGAGCCGGCTGGCGCTCGCCCTGGACATCCCGCCGAACACCATCCCGGCCACCGTGGTGCTGGACCGGGACGGCCGGATCGCCGTCGTGATCCGGGCGGCGGTGAAGCAGGAGGGCCTCCAGCCCATCGTCGAGCGGATCGCCGCCGAACAGCCGGCCCCCAACGGTTCGCGCTGATGGGCGAGACGTTCTCCGAACTCGCCCAGTCGGGCCCGCTGCTGCTCGCCATCGGCGCGGCGGCGCTCGCCGGGCTGGTCAGCTTCCTCTCCCCGTGCGTGCTCCCGCTGGTGCCGGGCTACCTGTCGTACGTCACCGGCCTCGCCGGCGCGGACCTCGAGACCCGGCGCCCGCCGGTGCGGAAGGGCCAGCCGGCGACGGACGGGCCCCTGCCCGGCGCCGACAGCGCCGCGAGCGGGGAGAACGGCGGCGGGGTGGCGGTGCGCGAGCGCACGAGGGCGCCGAAGGTCGCGGTCAAGGGCCGGGTGCTCGCCGGCACGCTGCTGTTCATCGCCGGCTTCACCGCCGTCTTCACCGCCACCGCGATCCTCTTCGCCGGCGTCGGCCGGGTCTTCTTCGAGTACGAGCGGACGCTGGAGATCGTCATCGGCGCGCTGATCGTCGTGCTCGGGCTGAGCTACGTCGGGCTGGTCCCCGGGTTGCAACGGGAGTTCCGTTTCCAGCGGCTGCCCGCCGCCGGGCTGCTGGGGGCGCCGGTCTTCGGGGCGGTCTTCGCGCTCAGCTGGGTGCCCTGCGTCGGCCCGACCCTCGGCGCGGTGATCGGCATGGCCGCCGTCGGCGGGCAGACCGACCGGGCCGCGGTGCTCGCCGTGGCGTACTGCCTCGGGTTGGGGATTCCGTTCGTCGTGTTCGGGCTGGGCTTCGAGCGGCTGCTGGGCGTGTTCCGGGCGGTCCGGCGCAACAGCCGCTGGGTCACCCGGGTGGGCGGGGCGCTGCTGATCCTGATCGGCCTCGCGCTGGTCACCGGCGGCTGGACGAACTTCGTGATCTGGTTGCAGACCACCGTCGGGGTGGGCGAGGTGAGCATCTGATGACCGCCGTCGACGAGCGGCCCGCACCGCCGGCCGAGGCGCCCCGGCGCCGGCCCAACCGCCTGCTGGCCCTGCTGCGCAACTCGTGGCGGCAGCTCACCAGCATGCGTACGGCCCTGGTGCTGCTCTTCCTGCTCGCGGTGGCCGCCATCCCCGGCTCGGTGCTGCCGCAGCGCGGGGTCAACCCGGAGGACGTGCGGGACTACTTCACCGCGCACCCCGACCTGGCTCCGGTGCTGGACCGGATCGGGGCCTTCGAGGCGTTCGGCTCGGTCTGGTTCTCCGCGATCTACCTGCTGCTCTTCACCTCGCTGATCGGCTGCATCACGCCTCGGCTGCGCGACCACGTGCGGGCGCTGCGGTCGAAGCCGCCGGCCGCGCCGAAGCGGCTGGACCGGCTGCCGCAGCACGCCGTCCTGCCCGCGCCCGAGGGGGGCGCGGCGGCGATCGCGGCGGCGCTGCGCCGGCGGCGCTGGCGGGTGGTGGTGCGCGGCGACGAGGTCTCCGCCGAGAAGGGCTACCTCAAGGAGACCGGCAACCTGCTCTTCCACAGCTCGTTGGTGCTCGTGCTGGTCGGCGTCGCGCTCGGCTCCTGGTACGGCTGGAGCGGCAACAAGCTGCTGGTGGCCGGCGCGGACAACGCGTTCTGCAACACCCGCCAGCAGTACGCCGAGAGCAAGCTCGGCCCCCGCGTCGACAGCGCCGACCTGCCGGGCTTCTGCATCCAACTCGACGACTTCCACGCCCGGTTCCTGGAGTCCGGCCAGCCGGAGTTCTTCGACGCCGAGGTGACCGTCGACGAGGCCGACGGCGAGCGGCGGCGGGCCAACTTCTCGGTCAACTCCCCGCTGCGCCTCGACGGGGCGAACGTCTACCTGCTCGGCCACGGCTACGCCCCGGTGATCCGCTACACCGACCGGTTCGGCAAGAGCCAGACCAGCAACTTCCCGTTCCTGACCACGGGCGACGTGGGGCTGACCAGCGAGGGGCTGGCGGCCTTCCCGGACATCAACGTCGACCCCGCGACGGGCGAGCGGGGCGAGAACCTCCAGATGGCCTTCTCCGGCCTCTACCTGCCGACCGCACCGGCCGCCGCGCCGTTCGCCCGCTCCGAGTACCCCACCGAGCGGAACCCCGCGCTGAACCTCGTCGCGTACCGGGGCAACCTCGGCATGGACGCCGGCATCCCCGGCTCGGTCTACGAGTTGGACCAGCGGCAGGTGCGCGCCGGCAAGGTCAAGGAGGTCGGCACGAAGCTGCTCCGCAAGGGCGAGACCTGGAAGCTGGACGACGGCACCACTGTCGAGTTCCTGGGCACCGTGCCGTACATCACGCTGTCGGTCCGGTACGACCCCGGCTCGACGCTGCTGCTGGTCAGCTCCGCCGTCCTGCTCGTCGGGCTGATGGGCTCGCTGTTCGGGCGGCGCCGCCGGGTCTTCTTCCGGGTGCTGCCGGTCGGTGCCGCCGCCCCCACGAGTGGATCTCCGACGAGCGGTAGTAGTTTGGTCGAGGCCGGTGGCCTGCCGCGCACCGACCATCCCGGGTTCGCCGACGAGTTCGCGCAGCTCGTGGCCGCCATCGGCGGCGACGGACGGTCGGACGAGGAGGCCGGTGTCGACCGCGACGGCGGCGACCGGGCCGGAGCGCGAGAAGGAGCCGAGTGATGTCCGCACTCTCCGACCAGTTGGTGTCGTTCGCGATCCTGGCGTACCTGATCGCGATGATCAGCCACGCCGTCGAGTACGCGCTCGGCAACGCCCGCGCCCGGGTGGCCGCGGCGCCCGCCCGTGAGCTGGTCGGCGCCGGCGTCGGCGCGGCCGGGGGCGGCACCCCGGACGCACCCGTCGCGAGCGGGGCGTCGGCGGCCGAGCGCACCGCCCGGCGCGCCCGGTTGGCGGGCCTGACCGCCGTCGCGGCCACCGCGCTCGGGGCGCTGCTGCACCTGGGGGCGCTGGTCACGCGCGGTCTCGCCGCCGACCGGATGCCCTGGGGCAACATGTACGAGTTCGTGCTCACGGGCACCTGGATCGGTGTCACCGGCTGGCTGGTGGTGCTCTGGAAGCGGCCGCAGCTGCGCCGCCTCGGGCTGTTCCTGTCGCTGGTGATGGTGCTGCTGGTGGCGACCGCCGAGCTGGTGCTCTACACCCCGATCGTGCCGCTGGTGCCGGCGCTCAACTCGTACTGGTTCGTCATCCACGTCTCGACGATCGTCTTCGCCTCCGGCATCTTCCTGCTGGGCGCGGTGCCGGCGGTGGCGTTCCTGATGCGCGCCGGCTACGAGCAGGGCAGGCGGAGCTTCCCGTACACGCTGGCGAAGCGGCTGCCGGCGGCGGCGGCGCTGGAGCGGCTGACCTTCGTGCTGCACGCCTTCGCGTTCCCGGTCTTCACCTTCGCGGTGATCGCCGGGGCGATCTGGGCCGAGGCGGCCTGGGGACGGCCGTGGGGCTGGGACCCGAAGGAGACCTGGTCGTTCATCTCCTGGGTGATCTACGCCGGCTACCTGCACGCCCGGGCCACCCCGAGCGTGAAGCGGAACGTGGCGACCTGGCTCGCCGTCGTCGGCTTCCTCACGATGCTGATGAACCTGTTCGGCGTGAACATCTTCTTCGAGGGACTGCACTCCTACGGCGGCCTGGACTGACCACCCGCGGGTGACCCGGACGCACGTGCGCCCGCCGCTGTCCCGCTAATCCGAGGACGGCCCACGACGGGCGGATGACGGCCGCGTCGACGCGTGCGGTGGGCGGCCTTGCCGGGCCACCCACCGCAGATCACCGAGTCGCCGGTCAGGCCGCGTCGTCCAACTGCCGCCGGACGAGCCGTTCGGTGGCGGTGGCCCCCGTCGGCTGCAACCCGGCGCCGGCGTTCTGCGCCTGTACGTCGATGGTCACCGCGATCCGGTCCGTACCGGCGATGATCATTTCGAAGACCTTGGCGAACCGTACCTCCATCTCCTTGCCGTGGTCATCGGTGATGACCAGTCGGCCGCCCTGCGGCGCCTCGTGCAACTGCCGCATCCGCAGGCCGGTGATGTCCTTGTAGCGGAAGTCGAAGGCGTCGGCGTTCGACACGATGCACTTGACGAAGTCCCACTCGCAGGAGAAGACCGAGATGCGGGTCTGTCCGAGGAGCAGGATGACGAACTTGTACCGCGAGAACCGCCGGATGCCGTCCTTTCCCACGGCCTGTTCGGTGGGCGAGGCGGGGCCGATGACGAGTTGCGGCTCGCAGATCAGGTCGTCCAGTTCCCGGTCGAGGTGCCGCAGGGCGTGGTCGAGAACTCCGAACTTGTCGAAGTGCAACCACATGTCCATCTGCTCGTCGCTCGGCTTCGGCTCGGCCGCCGCCAGGTCGCGCTCGTACTTCGACGTGAGCGCGTTGTACTGGCTGAACCCCTTGACCAGCAGGACGATGCCGCCCGTGCCCACGAGCACCGCGAGGCAGAGGTAACCCGACTCCGACAACGACGCGATCATGAGGATCAGTGCGACGGCCAACCCGATGCCGCCGGCGACCATCATGGCCTGCGGGCCACCGGTCGCGGGCGCCACGGGGGTGCGGACGAAGTACTTGCGTACGTTCGGTTTGCGTTCCTCGATGCCGGCCTGCGCCACGGCGACGGTGGCCTTCCACAGCCGGTTCTCGCGGTTGCCGAGGAAGGGGGCGATCTCGGCCGCGTGCACCGGGTCGATGTCGCCGGCTGCGGCCTCGAGGTCGGCGACGGACGGGCCCGGGTCGTGGCGGTCGGCGTAGTGGTCGTGCTTGACGGCGACCCAGAGCGCGCGGACGTGCGCCGCGGCGGGATCGACCTGGAGCGCCCGGCCCAGGTGCTCCTCCACCCGGGCCATCACCTGCTGAGCCTCGCGACCCATCCGGCTGGGGCGTCGGCCGCCGAGGAGCGCGAGAGCCAGGTAGTAGTGCGGGTCGGAGCCGGGGGCACCCTTGGCGATCGCCTCCGTGAAGTACTCGGCCGCCCTCTTGTACAGCCGTTCGGCGACGGCCCGCCGCCCGTAGCTCATCAGCTCCTCCGGACCGTCGGAGGGGTTGATGTGCACGGCGTCGGCGTTGATCTGGGCGCCGAAGACCCGCTGGTGCCGCTGGTCGAAGGTGGTCATCAGGATCCCCCGCCCAACGTGTTCCAGATGGTCGCCATCGCCCCGCCGATCGCCGCGAGCGGCGCCGCCGCCTGCAACGCCTCGATGGCCCTCCGCAGCCGCTGCGAGGCGTCCGCGCGGTCGTCGCGGGTCAGGCTCCGGGTGGCGCCGCGCAGGTCGCCGGCGATGGACCGGCCGGCCTGCGGGTCGAGGGCGCCCGCGGTGGCGGCCTGCTCCACCGCCCTCAGGACGGCCTCCAGGCGACGGACGAGCTCCGCCTGGCCGACGGTGTCGGGAAGGCGTTCGAATGTGCTGTTCCGCAGATCGATGTTTTCGGCGTTGAACTGATCCTGGTGCACATGCTGGTGGTCCTGATGAAAGGTGGCCATCGCCAACCGTCACCCCCATCTTTTTCGATGGAAACAGTTTCGGATGGTGGTGACGGAACCATTGGAATTGCCTGCGGGCAATGTCGGAAGATTTACGCCTCCGGGTGGGTCCGGCGCGGCCCGACTGAACGTCCGGCAATTCCGTATGGACGGTGCTGGCCGCGTTCGCACGCGGTGTGTTAGCAGGTGGCCGAAAGGCCTATGACGGACTCGGGCGTCCCGGGAGAGGCGCCTGTCGGCGGTGGTCCGGGCCCGTCCGCGGGGCCGCGCGGGGCGCGCCGTTCGGGCTTCGACCGTTCGGGCGACGGTGACCGGGGGTCTTGACGGCGGGCGGCCGTGCTGCTGTCGGCCCCGCCGGGCGCCCGTCCACCGCCGCCGGTCCCGGGTCCCGCTGCCACGGGAGCGCGGGCGACGGTGCGGTGGTCAGCCGCCGAACCAGCCGGGCACGTCGAGGCGGAACGGGTTGGCCGGGGTGACCGCGCGCAGGTCGTCCTCCAGGGCGGCGACCCGGTCGGGGCCGAGGGTAGCGGCCCACCGCTGCCGGAGCTGGTCGAAGACGGCCGCCGAGCGGCGCAGGCCGTCCAGGCCGTGCGGGGTCGCCCGGACCAGCTTGCGTCGCGCGTCGCGCGGGTCATCGGCGCGCTCCAGGTAGCCGAGGGCGACCAGCCGGTCGACCGTCTTGCCGGCGGCCTGCTTGGAGACGCCGAGCCGCTGGCCCAGCTCGGTGGCGGTGGTGCCCTCGGCGCCGACCGCCTGGAGGACGAAGCCGTGCAGCGGCCGCAGCTCCGGGTGTCCCTGCCGGGCCAGCTCCGCGTGCAGGTCGTCGATGAGCGTACGGAAGCCGGCCAGCAGCAGCAGGGGCAGCAGGAATCCGGGCCGGTCGGGTTCAGCCGTTGCCACGTTCGACAACCTCGTTTACCATTTCGACAACCACGTTGACGATTCTACGTCCACCTACGGCGCGTCGCCGGTCGGGCCGCGCCGGCCGTCTCCGACCCCGAGAGCAGGTTTCCCGTGCCCCCGTTCACCGCGCACACCGCCGACACCGCACCCGCCGCCGCGCGGCCGGTCATCGAGGGCGTACGCCGCCGGCTCGGGCACCTGCCCGCCGCGGTCGGCCTGATGGCCGAGTCCCCGGAACTGCTCACCGGGTTCCTCACCGTCAACGGCATCTTCGAGAAGTGCGCCCTCGACCCCGTCGAGCGGGAGGTCGTCGTCATGACGGTCGCCACCCGCAACGAGTGCCACCTCTGCGTCGCCATGCACACGGCCGCCCTCACCCGGCACGGCGCGACGCCCGGGCTGATCGGCGCGCTGCGCGCCGGCACGCCCCTGCCCGACGACCGGCTGGAGGCCCTGCGCCGCTTCACCCTCGCCGTGCTCGACCACCGGGGCGCGGTGCCCGAGGACGGGATCACCGCCTTCCTCTCGGCCGGCTACCAGCGCCGGCACGCCCTGGACGTGGTGCTCGGCGTCGGCACGTACACCATCTCCACCCTGGCCAACCGGCTCACCGGCGCCCCGCTCGACCCGCCCGTGGCCGCGTACGCCTGGGAGCCGACCGCCCGCTGACGAACCTGCCCCGGGACCGATCTCGGACCCGCACCCGGGCGGCCGAGGGCGCGAAGGCCGGCCACGGTACGCCCGTGGCCGGCCTTCCTCGTCGATCCCGCCTCGGTCCAGGGCGGGCGCCGGGGCCCGGTCAGCCGAGGGTGACCGGGGCGGCGTCGTTGGCCGGATCGTCGTCCGGACGCGGGTAGTCGTAGTACACGCGGATCTCGCCCGGAGCGCCCATGGGACCGTCGATCCGCAGCTCGAACGGCACCGTGAAGCTCTGCCCAGCGGGGAACACCGCCCCCAGCCAGCAGACCCACGCAGTCGGAGCGCCACCCTCGTCGTGGTTGGTCGGCACGCAGCCGGCCGGGTCGGCCAGCACGGTCACTCCGGCGGGTGGGGTGAAGAGGAACCCGCCGGCGTTGCCGCCGGAGACGGTGCCGTCCGGGACCCCCGGACCGTCGTTGCGTATCCCCACGTTCACCCGCACGGTGTCGCCGACGGCACCGGTGACGGTGGCGCCCACGGCGACGACGTCGAAGGCACCGTGGATGGCGCGCAGGTAGGTGGTGCCGCCGGCGCCGGTGGCGGTGATCGGATCCATCGGCTCGCCGACCGGCCGCAGCCGGAGCGCGTGGTCGGCCTCCCGACGGGTCAACCGCACGTTGCCGGGCAGCGGCCCCGCGGTGGCCAACGGCTCCACGAACTGGGTGATGCGCTTGTCGCCGAGGGCGGCCGGACCGACCGTGGTGGCGAGGCCGTTGCGCAGCTCGTGCCGGATCCCGGGCGCGAAGGTGCCCCGCACGGTGCAGACCACCACCGTGGCGAGCACGGCGTCGGTGCCGTACCGGCAGTTCCGGTAGCTGGCCGGTTGCAGGCCCACCGGAAAGCGGAGGGTCAGCCGGAGATCCCCGGCCGGCTGGTCACCGGCGTTGACCACGGCCACCGCCAGGGCGTGGACGTCGCCGACGTCCACGCCCTGGACGCGCTCGTCGACCAGGTCGAGCAGGTCGGGACCGGAGCGCACGCCGACGGTGGCCTGATGGGTGTACGGCTCCAGTCCGTCGGCCCCCACCGTGTAGTCCAGCGTGCCGGTCGCGCCGTCGACGGCGCCGGGGGCGGCGCGGAACACCACCGGCACCGTGCCGTTGACGGTGCCGTACTCGTCCGGGGTCGCCCCCGGCGGCATCGGGCAGGTGACCGAGGTGCCCTCGGTGACGCACCAGTCGGGGAAGCTGGCCGTGGCGACGCCGGCGAGACCGGTCAGGTCGACGGTGACCCGGGGGGCGGTCGCGCCGGTGCTGCTCAGCTCCAGCGGCGCCACCCGGCCGGGCGCACCGGCCGCGCCGACGGTGAGGTCGTTGAACCAGCCGCTGACCTGGCCGGGGTCGGTCTCCGCCGCAGCCGGACCCGCCACCATGCCGGTTGCCGTCGCGACCACGGCCAGCACGGTCAGGGCGCGCAGTGCCCTGCTGCGCGGGACACGCACAGTTGTCATCGATCTCCTTCGTGGGTGAGGCCGGTCCGGAAGGCCGCGGTGGGGCATCACGACCGGTCCGATCGGCGGACCCGATCCTAGTGATCACCGGCCGTCCGGTCCGGCCCGTCGGAGCGCCGGTGATCGATGGCCCGGCCCTTCCGCCGGCCGGAGCGACCGGGCCGTTCCCGCGCCGCCCGACCGGTGATCGCCGGTGTCACACCACCCGGCGTGGTCGCCGCCCAGGTCGGTGCGGGAGACTGGCAGGCATGGCGGCTCGTGGCTTCCCGTACACCGATCTCAAGGACTTCCTCGCGGCGCTGGAGCGCGCGGGCGAGTTGCGGCGGGTGAGCGCCCCGGTCGATCCCACCCTGGAGATCAGCGAGATCGTCACCCGGACGGTCCGCGCGGGCGGCCCGGCGTTGCTCTTCGAGCGGCCCACCCGGGGCGAGATGCCGGTGGCGATCAACCTCTTCGGCACCGAGAAGCGGATGGCGATGGCGCTCGGCGTCGAGTCGCTGGACGAGATCGGCGAGCGGATCGGCAACATGCTCAAGCCGGAGCTGCCGATGGGCCTCTCCGGGATGATGGACGGCCTCGGCAAGGTCAGGCAGCTCACGTCGATGCCGCCGAAGAAGGTCAGGACCGCACCCTGCCAGCAGGTGGTCTACCGGGGCGACGACGTCGACCTGGACCGGCTGCCGGGCTTGCAGGTCTGGCCGGGTGACGGCGGGATCTTCCACAACTTCGGGCTGACCCACACGAAGCACCCGGAGACGGGCAAGCGCAACCTGGGGCTGTACCGGTTGCAGCAGCACTCGCGGAACAGCATCGGCATGCACTGGCAGATCCACAAGAACTCCACGGCGCACCACGCGGTCGCCGAGCGGCTCGGGCAGCGGCTGCCGGTGGCGATCGCCATCGGTACCGACCCGGCGGTCGCCTACTCGGCCAGCGCGCCACTTCCCGCCGACATCGACGAATACCTGTTCGCCGGGTACCTGCGCGGTGAGCGGGTCGAGATGGTGGACTGCCTGACGGTCCCGCTACAGGTGCCGGCGCATGCGCAGATCGTCCTGGAGGGCTACATCGAGCCGGGTGAGCGGCTCCCGGAGGGCCCCTTCGGCGACCACACCGGCTTCTACACGCCGGTGGAGCCCTTCCCGGTGATGCACATCGAGTGCATGACCACGCAGCGCGACCCGGTCTACCACTCGATCGTCACGTCGCAGCCCCCGCAGGAGGACCACGGCCTCGGCAAGGCCACCGAGCGGATCTTCGCGCCGCTGCTGCGCTTCCTGATCCCGGACATCGTCGACTACGACCTGCCCGCCGCCGGGGTCTTCCACAACTGCGCGATCGTGTCGATCCGCAAGCGCTACCCGAAGCACGCCCAGAAGGTGATGAACGCGATCTGGGGCGCGCACATGATGTCGCTGACCAAGCTGATCGTGATCGTCGACGAGGACTGCGACGTGCACGACTACAACGAGGTCGCCTTCCGCGCCTTCGGCAACGTCGACTACGCCCGGGACCTGCTGCTCACCGAGGGGCCGGTGGACCACCTGGACCACGCCTCCTACCAGCAGTTCTGGGGCGGCAAGGCGGGCGTCGACGCGACCCGCAAGCTGCCCGAGGAGGGCTACACGCGGGGCTGGCCGGAGGAGATGCGGATGGCCCCCGAGGTCGTCTCCCTGGTCGACAAGCGCTGGAAGGAGTACGGCATCTGATGGCGACCGCCGTCGAACCGGCGCAGCGGCCGGGCCGGGTGAAGTCCTTCCTCAAGCTGGTGGCGATCGAGCACTCCGTGTTCGCGCTGCCGTTCGCGTACCTGTCGGCGCTCACCGCCATGCAGGTCGACGGGGGGCGGGTCCGGTGGCTGGACCTGCTGCTGATCACCGTGGCGATGGTCGGCGCGCGGACGTTCGCGATGGCCGCGAACCGGATCCTGGACCGCCGGATCGACGCGCGGAACCCGCGTACCGCCGGCCGGGAACTGGTCACCGGGGCGGTCAGCGTGCGGACGGCCTGGACCGGCGCGGCCGTCGCGCTCGTGGTCTTCCTCGCCGCCGCCGCCCTGCTCAACCCGCTCTGCCTGGTGCTCGCGCCGCTCGCCGTGGTGCCGCTGGTCGTCTACCCGTACGGCAAGCGGTTCACCAACTGGCCGCACGCGATCCTGGCCGTCGCCCAGGCCGTCGGCCCGGTCGGCGCCTGGCTGGGCGTCACCGGCACCCTCGACGGCTCCTGGCCGGCGTGGCTGCTCGGCGTGGCCGTCGGCCTCTGGATCGGCGGCTTCGACCTCATCTACGCCTGCCAGGACGCCGAGGTGGACCGGCAGATCGGCGTACACAGCGTGCCGGCCCGCTACGGGCTGCGCTTCGCGCTGCACGCCTCCACCGTGGCGCACGTGGTGACGTTCGCGCTGTTCCTCTGGTTCGGGGCGCTGGTCGGCTTCGGCTGGCTCTGGTGGATCGGGCTGGGGCTGACCGCCCTCGCCTTCGGCTACCAGCACCTGGTGGTCAGCCCGACCGACCTGAGCAAGGTCAACCGGGCCTTCTTCACCGCCAACGGCTTCGTCGGCATCGCGCTGTTCGTCTTCGCCCTGCTCGACCTGGTCGTCCGCCTCGGCCTACGCGCCTGACCGTCGCCGCCGGCCCTGCTGTGCCGGTCGCACCGGTGCCACCCGCTGCGGGTTCCACGGGCGCCGGCCGTCGGTGGGCGCGCCGTCATTGCGGCCGGGCCCGCAGTCCGGCCCGGCCGTCAGGAAGGGGTCCCTCCGCCGGCGGAGGCGTCGACGAGGCGCCCTCCCCCGCCGCCGTAGCGGGTGCTCTCCAGCGTCCAGTCGACGGTGGCCCGGACGGCGTTCGCCACCCCGTCGAGGTGGTCGGCGACCGCCCGGTCCAGCGCCGGGCCGAACGACGGCACCGCGGCGCGCAGCTCGACGAAGTGCCGCATCGAGGCCCGCCAGCGCTCGGCCGTCAGGCCGACCGCGGTCTCCACCGGCACCCGCCGCTCGGCCGCCGTCGCGAGCACCAGGTTGTGCCCGCCGGCGGTGGCCTCGTCGCGTTCCAGCGAGGCGAGGTCGTTGTACCAGGAGAGCAGGTCGTTGCCGGTGTCGGCGATCTCCCGCAGCAGCGGGTGGTGGTGGACCGGGTCGGGCAGCGGGCGGCCGGTGACGAACTCCACCAGCGGATACGACACGTACGCGGCGGAGGTGGCGCGCCGCAGCGCGACGTACTCGGCGACGCCGGGCCGGCGGCCGGCCGCCTTGTTCGCCGCCTCCCGCCACGTGCCGTCGAGATGGTCGGCGACGGCCTCGGCGAAGCGCAGCCGCCAGCGGGCCGGCATCCGCCGGCGCGGCTCCCGCCACCCGTGCACCAGCAGCCGCCTCAGCGGCCCGGTCAGGCCGGCGTGCCGGAGCCGGGGACCGGCGTGCAGCAGCGTCAGCGTGCCGGCGCGCAGCGCCCGGATCTGGTCGGGGTCGAGTCGGCCCGGCCGGTCACACGCGTCGTCGACCAGGAAGAACCAGGTGAACAGCGCCGTCAGCGACCGCAGGTCGGCCTCGGCCGAGCCGGGGTAGAGCCGGCCGGCGTACCGGGCGACGCCGGCGTGCGCCAGCCGTTGCGGCGCCGCGTCGTCAGCCGCCAGGCCGAGGCCCGGCAGCAGGTCGCCGACCAGCCACTCCTGCACCCGGTCGGCGTACGGCGAGAGCCGGGGCGGGATGGGGCACTCGGACCGTAGCGACCGCAGGACCTCGCCGGTCATCACCGATTCCTCCCGGGTGCGATCCCGCTACGCGTGGGACGATCCCGCTAAGCGTGGGTATCGCCATCGGCAGCATGTCAGGCCGCCGGGATGGGCGCGCTCCCGACCCGACATCGCGCCCGTCGGGGCACAACCGACACCCGAGCGGGACATCACGGACGCTCCGGGCGGGGGTGCCCGGCGCCGGGAAGGGGCGACCAGGCAGGCTGGAGGGCATGCGCGAACCATGGGTGGTCGGAGTCTCCGGGGCGTCCGGCACGCCGTACGCGGCGGCCGTCGTGCGGGCGCTGCTCGACGCCGGCGAGGCGGTGGACCTGATCGTCTCCCGGGCCGCCCGGCTGACCGTCCTCGACGAGACCGGGCGCCCGTTCCGGGACGCGCACTGGGCCGAGGACCTCGCCGCCTGGCTGGGTCGCGACCTCGCGGGAGCCGACGTGCGGCACTGGCCCGCCGGCGACCTGGCCGCCGGCCCGAGCAGCGGCTCCTACCGGGTACGCGGGATGGCGGTGGTCCCGGCGAGCACGGCGGCCTGCGCCGGCATCGCGATCGGGCTCTCGAAGGACCTGTTGCAGCGGGCCGCCGAGGTCAACCTCAAGGAGCGCCGGCCGGTGGTGGTGGTGCCCCGGGAGACGCCGGTGACCCGCAGCCACCTGGAGCACCTGATCGCGCTGCACGACGCCGGAGCGGTCGTGCTGCCGGCCAGCCCCGGCTTCTACGGCGCGGGGGCGGCGGCCTCCGCCCCGCAGCTCGTCGACTTCGTGGCCGGCAAGGTGCTGGACGCCCTCGGCGTACCGCACACGCTGTTCCGTCGTTGGTCGGGTGAGCTGGGCGTGGCGCGGGAGTGACCCGGGCCCGGCTCACCGGGACGCGGACCGGAGCTTGCGTCCGGCCCGCGT
Organism: Micromonospora sp. DT178; assembly: GCF_049841695.1. NCBI lineage: Bacteria > Bacillati > Actinomycetota > Actinomycetes > Micromonosporales > Micromonosporaceae > Micromonospora > Micromonospora sp. DT178. The sequence continues at coordinate 184,111 of NZ_JBNCKV010000010.1, read as the reverse complement.
GACGATCCGCACCATTCAGTACATGCCGGCGTTGGCCGGGCCCGGCCCGGTCGAGGCGGCCGGCCCCGCGTTACGCGGTTTGCCGACGTCTTCCGCCTCGTCCAACATGCCCTCCCCCTCAAGCAGGGCCCGCACCTCGGATTCCCGAAACCGGCGATGCCCGCCTGGAGTCCGGATGCTGCCTATCCGGCCCGCCGCTGCCCATCGCGTCACAGTCTTCGGGTCAACCCGAAACAGCGCGGCAACTTCACCCGGTGTCAGCAGGCGATCTCCAGTGTCCACAGCCCCCTCCTCGCGTCGACGAAGCCCCCGGCTGAACACACTGCCCCCGGCCGGTGCGAGCCCAGAGCCGTCATGAGGGACGTATGGCAATTACAGCACCAGCGACCTGGCCTGTCCGCCAAACGCGAAAAACGCACTGAGTGGGAAGTTAGGAAATATTACCTGCGTGCGGCTCCCTTGACTGCGAGTTTTCGGACGACTACACCCTGTCATGTCCAACGCGCGCCGGATGCCCGACGTTACGCCCGGACCGCTAGGGTCACAGTCCGTGGACGCCATCGACCTGAGCCTCGTGGAGCTGCTACGCGGCAACGCCCGCCTGTCCTACGCCGAGTTGGCCCGGCAGGTCGGCCTCTCCGCGCCCGCCGTGCACGAGCGGGTCGGCAAGCTGGAGTCCAGCGGCGTGATCCGGGCCTACCGCGCCGAGGTCGAGCCCGAGGCGATCGGCTTCGCCGTCACCGCGCTCATCGGGATCGTCGAGGACTCCGGCGGCGACACCGACGACGTGCTGGAGGCGTTCCGGCAGATGCCCGAGATCGAATCCTGCTACTTCATGGCCGGCGTCGAGTCGTTCCTGCTCAAGGCCCGGGTCGGCACCATCGCCGAGCTGGAGCGGCTCATCGTGCGGCTGAACCGGACCCCGGGGGTCGCCTCCACCCGGACCGGCATCGCCCTATCCACGAAGTGGGAGAACCGGCCACAGGCCCCGGTGCCGCCCGCCGCCTGACCCGCCCGCCCGCCGGCCCCCGACAGCCGCGTCCCGCCACCTCCGGCCCTCCGGCCGCCGGACAGCCGGCTCTGGCGCACGGTCGCCGGGCGGCGATAGCGTGCGCCGATGACGAAGCCAGCCCCCGGGACGGCGGTGGTCACCGGTGCGGCCGGCGGCCTCGGCCGCGCCATCGCCGCCGCGCTGCACGCCGACGGCTGGCCGGTGCTCCTCACCGACCACGACGACCGGGCGGTGGCCCGTGCCGCCGCCCCGCTCGGCGGCTGGTCGCGCCGGCTGGACGTACGCGACGAGGACGCCTGCGCCGCCGTCGCCGCCGAGGCCACCGGCCGGGGCGGGCTCGGCCTCTGGGTGAACAACGCCGGGATCCTCGTCACCGGCCCCTCCTGGGAGCACGACGCGCCGACCCGCCGCCGGGTGATGGATGTCAACGCCCTCGGCGCGATGAACGGCACCCTCGCCGCGCTGGCCGTCATGCGGGAACAGGGGCACGGGCACGTGGTCAACGTCGTGTCGCTGGCCGGCCTGGTGGCCGCGCCCGGCGAGACCGTCTACGCGGCCAGCAAGCACGCCCTCGTCGCGTTCAGCATCGGCACCCTCGCCGACCTGCGGCTGGCCGGGCACCGGGGCGTACACGTGTCGTGCCTGTGCCCGGACGGGATCTGGACGCCGATGCTGCACGACCGGCTCGACGACCCGGGCGCCGCGGCCTCCTTCACCGGGACGCTGCTGACCCCCGAGCGGGTGGCCCGGCGGGCCGCGCGGCTGGCCCGGCGGCCCCGCCCGGTGGTCAGCGTCCCCCGTTGGCGCGGCGCGCAGGTCCGGCTCCTCGACGCGCTGCCCGGCGCCGCCGTGCGGCTCGCCCCGCTGATCCTCGCGGCCGGCAGGGCCGGTCAGCGCCGCCAGCGCCGCCGGACCGGAGCCGATCCGCGGTGAGCCGGCTTGCTAGGTTTCGAGAGTGACTCACATCGACCGGTGCGACGAGGCCAGCCGGCGCTGGGTGACCGAGGCGATCGCCGCCGTCGAGGCGGACGCCAACCGCTCCGCCGACACCCACCTGCTGCCGTTCCCGCTGCCCCGGTCGTGGGGGATCGACCTCTACCTCAAGGACGAGTCGGTGCACCCGACCGGCTCGCTGAAGCACCGGCTGGCCCGCTCGCTCTTCCTCTACGGGTTGTGCAACGGCTGGATCGGCCCGGAGACCACGATCGTGGAGGCGTCCTCCGGCTCGACGGCGGTCTCCGAGGCGTACTTCGCGCGGATGCTGGGGCTGCCGTTCATCGCGGTGATGCCCGCCTCCACCTCGCCGGAGAAGATCGCCCAGATCGAGTTCCAGGGCGGCCGCTGCCACCTCGTCGACGACCCGGCCAAGGTGGTCGTGGAGGCCCGCTGGCTGGCGGAGGACTCCGGCGGGCACTTCATGGACCAGTTCACCTACGCCGAGCGGGCCACCGACTGGCGGGGCAACAACAACATCGCCGAGTCGATCTACGCGCAGCTCGCCCTGGAGCGGCACCCGGTGCCGGCGTGGGTCGTGGTGGGCGCCGGCACGGGCGGCACCAGCGCCACCATCGGCCGCTACGCCCGCTACCAGCGGCTGCCCACCAAGTTGTGCGTGGTCGACCCGGAGAACTCCGCGTTCTATCCCGCCTGGCAGGCCGCCGACTGGTCGGTGCGCACCGGGCGGGGCTCCCGCATCGAGGGGATCGGCCGGCCGACCGTGGAGGCGTCGTTCGTGCCGTCGGTGGTGGATCGGATGGTCCAGGTGCCCGACGCCGCCTCGCTGGCCGCCATGCGCGCCGGCTCGGCGGTGCTCGGCCGCCGGGTGGGCGGCTCGACGGGCACCAACCTGTGGGGGGCCTTCGGGCTGATCGCGGAGCTGCTCGCCGAGGGCCGCACCGGCTCGGTGGTCACCCTGATCTGCGACGCCGGCGACCGCTACGCCGACACCTACTACTCCGACGACTGGCTGGCCGCCCAGGGACTGGACCTGACCCCGCACCTGGCGACCGTCGAGCGCTTCCTCACCACCGGCGCCTGGCCGGCCTGAGCCGTCGGGGTGGCTGAGCCGCCTGGCCGGCCTGAGCCGTGTGGCCGGCATGGGGCGCCTGGCCGGCCCGGGGTCGCCGGGGGAGGCGTCCGCAGCCCGGTCAGCGCGGGTCGACGCGCTCGGCCAGCCCGGGGTAGCGCAGCACGTAGCCGTCGCCGTCGAAGTCGATGTCGGCGGTGAAGGTGTCGCTGGTGAAACGGACCCGGCCGGGGCCGAGCGGGGTGTAGACCTGCTCGGCGGGCACCACCAGCAGGCTGGGCACCAGCACCCAGGCGACGTCGATCCGGTGCGGGACGTCGGCCGCGGCGCGGGTCAGTCCGAGCCGGCGCACCGGTAGCGCGTTGAACAGCGCCGCTCCGCCGAGGTCGACGTCCACCGCCCCGGCCAGCCGGCCCGGGTCGTCGGTGCCGGGCAGCCCGACCGGCGGGTGGCCGGCCGCCCGCAGCGCCGCGTCCAGGTCACCCTGCTCGGCGGTGGTCACCCGCCACCCGTCGGTCACCCGCTCCAGGCGTACGCTCCGCATCCAGCCGGTGCCCTCCGCCTCCGCCTCGACGCGGACGCTGGCCCACTCCGGGTCGGTGGCGAGCTGGTAGCGGCAGGTGTAGGGGATCGGGTCGACGGCCGTCAGCGTGCCCCGCGCCGTCAGCCCACGGCCGTCGTCGAACAGCGCGTGCTCCGCGCCGGCGGTGTCCGTCCGGGTCCAGAAGAGCGACTTCGGCATGGTCGGCATGAGCCGGACGTTACGCGACCCGGCCGGCACCGGCAGCGGATGCGCGAACGCCGCCGCGGAGCCTGGGCCCCGCGACGGCGTTCGTGGCTGACGCTGGTGATCAGTGGGTACGCGCGGGCGGACGCCCGCCGAAGCCCCGCCGGTCGTCGCGCGGCCGCTCGTCGCGCCCCCGGCCCTCGGGCCGGAAGCCGCCCCGGTCGCCGAAGCGCCGCTCGCCCTGCGGCCGGTCGCCGTAGCTGCGACCCTCGGTCGGGCGGTCGCCGTAGCGGCGTTCGCCCTGGGGGCGGTCGCCGTAGCCGCGGCTGTCGGTGGGGCGGTCGCCGTAGCGCCGCTCGCCCTGCGGCCGGTCGCCGTAGCCACGACCGTCGGTCGGACGGTCGCCGTAGCGCCGCTCGCCCTGCGGCCGGTCGCCGTAGCCACGGCCCTCACCGCGCCCGTCCCGGTCGCCGAAACGCCGCTCGCCCTGGGGACGGTCGCCGTAGCCGCGGCTGTCGGTGGGGCGGTCGCCGTAGCGGCGTTCGCCCTGGGGCCGATCGCCGTAGCGGCGCTCGCCCCGGGTGTCGCGGTCGCCGTAGCGGCGCGGACCGCCCGGCCGGTCGCCGTGCCGGCGCGGCTCCTCGGCCTCGACGCGCACCGGGACGCCGCTCGGCTCGCGGGCGCCGGTCAGCTCGGCGAGCGCCGGATCGCCGACCCGCACCCGGGTCTCGGCCGGTGCCACACCGGCCTTCTCCAGCATGGCGAGGGTGGTCCGCCGCTGCTTCGGCAGCACCAGCGTGGCCACCGCGCCGGACTCGCCGGCCCGGGCGGTACGCCCCGCGCGGTGCAGGTAGTCCTTCGGGTCCTTCGGCGGGTCGACGTGCAGCACCAGCGAGACCCCGTCGACGTGGATGCCCCGGGCCGCCACGTCCGTGGCGACCAGGACGTTCACTCGGCCCTCACGGAACTCGGCCAGCGTGCGGGTACGCATCCGCTGGGTCTTGCCGCCGTGCAGCCCGCCCGCCCGTACGCCGACGGCGGCCAGCTGCTCGACCAGCCGGTCGACGCCGAGCTGGGTGCGGGCGAAGACCATCGTCCGCCCGTCCCGGGCCGCGATGGACGCGGCGACCGGGAACTTGTCGTGCGGCGGGATCAGCAGCATGTGGTGGTCCATGGTGGACACCGAGGCGGTGGACGGGGCGGTGGAGTGCGTCACCGGGTCGGTCATGAACCGCTTGACCAGCGCGTCGACGTCGCCGTCCAGCGTGGCCGAGAAGAGCAGCCGCTGGGTGCCGGCCGGCGTCTTCGCCAGCAGCTCGGTGACCTCGGGCAGGAAGCCCATGTCGGCCATCTGGTCGGCCTCGTCGAGGACGGTGACCTCGACGTCGTCCAGGTGGCAGACGCCCCGGGCGATCAGGTCGCCCAGCCGGCCGGGGGTGGCCACGATGATCTCCACCCCGCGCCGCAGGGCGTCGATCTGCCGGTCGTACGGCACGCCGCCGACGGCGGTCTTCAGGAACACGCCGACGGCCTTGCCGAGCGGCATCAGCGCGTCATTGACCTGCATCGCGAGTTCCCGGGTCGGCACCAGGACCAGTGCCCGGGGGCGCAGCGGCCGGGCCCGGTTGCGGTCGGCCACCAAGGCCAGCAGGGGCAGACCGAAGGCCAGGGTCTTGCCGGAGCCGGTCTGGCCCCGGCCGAGGACGTCCCGGCCGGCGAGCGCGTCCGGCATGGTGGCGCGCTGGATCTCGAACGGGGTGGTGATGCCCTGTCGGGCGAGCGCCTGGACCAGCGGCTGGGGCAGCCCCAGCGCGGCGAAGTCGGTGGCCTCGGGCGTCACCGGGGCGGCCGGGTCCTGGGCGGTGCCGTCCCGCTCGACGGCGGTCTGCGCGTCGGCGGTGTCGAGGGCGGGCAGAAACGTGCTGGGTTCAGCAAAGGTCGTCAAGAAATGCCTTTCGAGCGGGGCGCATCTTCGCGATGGCCTGCCGCAGCTGAATGCCGCCGAATCGCCCGCAAGATCGCCCATGGGCGCGCAGGGCGCGCCGGGTCAGTGATCCTCACCAGTGTACGGGGACATGACGAACCCGCCACCCGACCACGGACGGGTAGTGGGCGGGCTCACCATCGTCGGCGTACGCGGCTCACTTGCTCAGGACGCCGCCCACCAGCCCGCCCACCGTGTCGTTGGCGAGCAGCACGACCAGCACGCTGATCGCCACGAGCAGGCCCAGCGAGGCGGCCAGGACGACCACCACCTTGGTCGTGCTGGACCGCTGCTCGGTGGGGGTCTCCGTCCAGCCCTGGGCCAGGATGTGCCCGGTCAACGAGCCGGAGTTCTCCACCGGGTTGTTCGGGAACGCGACGGTGCTGAAGCCCGGGCCCTCGGTGCCGGCTCCGGCACCCGCACCGTAGATGGTGCCCAGGTCGGGCCCGCCGTCGTAGCGGCCCGCGGACGCGCCCTCCGCCTGCCCGACGCGCGTGGACGGGCCGTCGACGCGACCGCTCAGCCGCCGCGCCTCCCGGGGCGCGGTGGCCGGCTCTGCGCCGCCGGGCCTGCGGTCACCCGGGTTGGTGGGCGGCGGCCAGCCCGGCAGCGCGGGAGCGGGCACGGCCGGCGGCCCGGAAGCCGGCGGCGAAGAGAACGACGGCGCGGATGTCGGGGGCGCGGAGAACGGCGGCGGAGAGAACGGCGGTGCGGATGCCGGAGGCGCGGAGAACGGCGGTGCGGAGAACGGCGGTGCGCTCGCCGGGGGTGCGGAGAACGGCGGTGCGCTCGCGACGGGGCCCGGTACCGGTCCGGCGGCCGTGAGGGGCGGCGGCGGGAACGGTGGCGCCGGCGTCGGGCCGGGCGGGGGCGGCGGGGCGGGCACCGGCGGCCCGGGTGGCGGCGTCGGCGGACCCGGCAGGGGCGGTACCGGCGCCGGCGGCCTGGGCCCCGGCCCCGGGGGCACCGGGCCGGGCGGGTAGGGACCGGGGACCGGCGGCGTCGGGGTCGGGACCGGAGGGGCCGGCGACGGCGGGTTCGGGCCCGGCACCGGCGGCGTGGGCGCCGGCTCGGGCTCCGGGACGGGTGGGGTCGGCGGCTGCGCCGGCTCCGGCGGCTGGGCGGGCTCCGGGTTGACCGGCGCCGCCCGGTAGATCCGGGCCTCGCCCGTCCGGGACCGGACGGCCCCGGCCTCGTCGGCCGACATCCGTCGCATTCCCGGTACGGCGGCGCTGGCCCGTGCCCCCGCCGTGGCCCGCTGTCCGGGGACCGGGGCGGCGGCCGGGGCGCCCGTTCCGGCCGCCCGGTAGGTGGTGCCGGCGCTCGGGCCGGTCGGCGGTGCCGCGTCGTCCTGACCGGGCGCGGTCGCGGTGGCCACGGACACCCGGCCCCGGGCCGGCGCGGCGGGCTGTCGGCGTACGTCGTCGGCGGGCGGCTCGGGCGACGACCCGGACGGCCCGGCTGCGGCCGGCGACGGTGCGCCGACGGACGTCAGGGGATGCGGTGCCTCGGCACGGCTCCGGTCGGGCGTGGACCCGTGGTCGACCGGCTCCGCCGGAACCTCTTGCTCGGCCATGCTCGCCCTCCGCGCACGCTCGCGCCCGGATCCGCGACATCGGACCGGGCGTGCCTGTCTGTCACCGTGCCACATTCCGGCCCGGCGGCACAGCCGGAGCGCGTTCCGGGGCGGTGTCGGGGCCGATCCCGTCGGCCGGCCCGGGGGACGTGGTCAGCTACCGGTGCTCGCCGAGGCGCTGGCCGAGGCGGTGGCCGACGTGCTGCCCGTCGGGGCGGAGCTGCTCTGCGCCGTGGTCGGGGCCACACTGCCGGTCGAGGGGCTCGGCGAGGAGACGCCCGAGCTGCTCGGGGACGGCGACGGCGAGGTCGACCTGCTCGGGGACGGCGACGGCGAGGTCGACGTGCCGGGCGTGGGATTGGGCGAGGGGGTGCCGGTGGGCGTCGCCGACGGCGAGGTCGACGGGCTCGGCGACGGCGAGGTGGGCGACGGGGTCGGCTTCGGGCTGGTCGGCGGCTTCGTCGCGGGCGGCTTGCTCGGCGACGGCGTCGGCGAGGGGGTGCTGACCGGCGCGGGCACCGCTCCGATGACGCGGGTGGCGGCGTAGAGGCGCGACCAGCGCACGGTGGAGATCTTCACCACGTCGCCGGTGGTCGGCGCGTGGATCATCTTGCCGCCGCCGACGTACATGCCCATGTGGTGGATCGTCGTCCAACTGGTGCCGGAGGCGAAGAAGAGCAGGTCACCGGGGAGCAGCGCGGTGCGGGACACGGTGCGGGACCGGGTGGCGTAGTACTGGTCCCGGGAGACCCGGGGCAGCCCGTAGTAGCCCGCCGACCGGTAGGCGGCGTAGATGAGGCCGGAGCAGTCGAACCGGTCCGGCCCTTCGGCCGCCCACAGGTAGGGGTCGCCGAGCTGCGCCTTCGCGTATGCCAGGGCCTTCAGCGCCGTCGGGTGGGCGGCCAGGCCGTTGGCGGTCTCGTTGCCGAGGTAGCCGGCGCCGAGGCGCTGCTCGGCGGCCTCCTGCTGGCGCTCGATCTCGACAAGCTGGGCGGCGTTGTCCCGCTTCAGCTTGTCCAGCTTCTTCTCGGCCTCGCGTAGGGCCTTCTCGCCGGCGGCGTACTCCGTCCTGGCGCCCGTGAGGCGGGACTCGGCCGAGACCATCGCCTGGTTGGCGGCCTGCTCGCCGGTGCGGGCCCGGGACACCTCGCCCTCGGCGGCGGTGGTGCCGCCCTCGGCCTTCTCGCCCCGGATGATCCGGGAGAGCCGGCTCAGTTCGTGCAGGTCGTTGGCGAACTCGCCCGGCGGGAGGGCGGCGGCGGCCTTGAAGGCGCCCGCGGCGGCGGCGTCGGCACCCTCCTGGGCGCGCGCCACCGCGTCCCGGGCGAGGGCGAGGTCGCGCTCGGCGGTGGCGCGCTGCGCCTCGGCCTCGGTGCGCTTCTGCTGGAGCAGGAGCAGTTGGTCACGGAGCTGCCCGACCTGGGCCTCGGCGGCGTAGATCTGGGCGGCGAGCGGGCCGTTGCCGATGTTGCCGGCCGGCACGCCGGGGACCGTGCCCGGCAGCCCGGGAGCGCCCGGCAGACCCGGGACCGTGCCCGGCAGCCCGGGGACCGGGGTGCCGCCGGGGAGCTGGAGCTGGCCGGTGTAGGACGGGCGGGACCCGGTGTCGGGGACGCTGGTGGGCAGCGACGGGTCGGCCTGGACCGGGTTGGCGAGGACCGTGGCGGCGACGGCGCCGAGCAGGGCGGCCCAGAGCGCCGGGCGCAGCACCGGCGAGATCACCGGGCTCCGCCGTCGCTGCCGTCGCCCGTGCCTGCTGTCGACCATTCCGCTCCCCGTCCGGCCTGCGACGCCGCGCCGGGTGGGCGCGGCGGTGGGGACGCTACCAGCGTGTGGCGAACGTCCCACCCTGTCTTACCGCACCCAGGCAACGATGTCGATGCGTGGACAGGTAACGGGTGCCTGAGAGTTCGGTGAACCGGCCCACGGGGGCCGACCATGCTGCGGCGGCGTCGGCGGGCCGACGTACGCTCGATTCCTACCGCAGGTGGAAGGGACGTGGCTTTCGATGGACGCCGGACTCAAGCGTGAGCTCGAAGCGAAGGTGTACGCCGGCGAGCGGCTGACCCGCGAGGACGGGATCGCCCTCTACGACAGCGACGACCTCGCATGGCTCGGGCGGCTGGCGCACCACCAGCGCACCGAGCTCAACGGCGACCGGGTGATGTTCAACGTCAACCGGCACCTCAACCTGACCAACGTCTGCTCCGCCTCGTGCGCGTACTGCTCGTTCCAGCGCAAGCCGGGGGAGAAGGACGCCTACACGATGCGCATCGACGAGGCGGTCCGCAAGGCCAAGGAGATGGAGGACGAGCAGCTCACCGAGCTGCACATCGTCAACGGCCTGCACCCGACCCTGCCCTGGCGCTACTACCCGAAGGTGCTGCGCGAGCTGAAGGCGGCGCTGCCGAACGTCAAGCTCAAGTGCTTCACCGCCACCGAGGTGCAGTGGTTCGAGAAGATCAGCGGCCTGAGCGCCGACGAGATCCTCGACGAGCTGATGGACGCCGGCCTGGAGTCGCTGACCGGCGGCGGCGCGGAGATCTTCGACTGGGAGGTCCGCCAGCACATCGTCGACCACGCCTGCCACTGGGAGGACTGGTCGCGGATCCACGCCCTGGCGCACAGCAAGGGCATGAAGACCCCGGCGACGATGCTCTACGGCCACATCGAGGAGCCCCGGCACCGGGTGGACCACGTGCTGCGGCTGCGCGAGCTCCAGGACGAGACCGGCGGCTTCGCGGTCTTCATCCCGCTGCGCTACCAGCACGACTTCGTCGACTCGGCGGACGGCAAGATCCGTAACCGGATCCAGGCCCGTACGACGATGGCGTCGCCGGCCGAGTCGCTGAAGACCTTCGCGGTCTCCCGGCTGCTCTTCGACAACGTCCCGCACGTGAAGTGCTTCTGGGTCATGCACGGGCTGTCGGTCGCCCAGCTCTCGCTCAACTTCGGCGTCGACGACCTGGACGGCTCGGTCGTCGAATACAAGATCACTCACGACGCCGACTCGTACGGCACCCCGAACACGATGCACCGGGACGACCTGCTGCACCTGATCTGGGACGCCGGCTTCCGTCCCGTCGAGCGGAACACCCGTTACGAGGTGGTCCGCGAGTACGACGCCCCGCCGTCCCTGGCCGAGCGCCGCGCCGAGCCGCAGCAGGTCTGGGCCTGAGCCGGCACGTACCCTTCCAGACCATGACCGAGCAGCGGAGCGGGTTCCCCCGGCGCGACGCCGAGGGGCGCATCCTCACCCTGGGCGACCTGCTCGGGGTGAGCCTGGCCGGCCTGGTCATCGGCGTGCTGGCGGTGGTGCTGTTCGACTGGGCGTTCGCGCTGATCGGCAGCGGCGAGTTCGGGCGGTCGAACGGCTGGCTGGCGATCATCCTGCCGGCCTGGCTGTTCTGGGACGACTTCCGTGCCTGGGAGTTCGGCGCGGCCCGGGTGGTGTCGGCGCTGGCGGCCGCCGCGGTGGGCGTGGTCGCCGGGCTCGTGGTGGCCGGCCTCGCCGCCGGTCTCCCGCCGCTGCTCTCCGGTGGGCTGGGGGCGGCGACCTTCACCCTCGGGTACGCGGTGGTCTGGTTCCACGGCGTCCACTGGCTGGCCCGCCGGACGGGCTGAACCTGCCGCCGGGAGCCCGGCGGCGGAGAACGGAGTGCGGAAACGTGAGCGCGGCGGTCAAGTACACGCTGGGCCGGATCGGGCTGTTCGTCGCCGTGCTGGCGGCCCTCTGGCTGGTCGAGCTGAACATCTTCATCAAGCTGATGGTGGCGCTGGCCTTCTCGGCCGCCCTGTCGTTCTTCCTGCTGAAGGGCTGGCGGGACGAGATGGCCGAGGAGATGGCCACCGCCGCCGAGCGCCGTCGCGCGGAGAAGGAGCGGCTCCGCTCCGCCCTCGCCGGCGAGGACGAGCCCGACGGCGACGAGCAGCAGGGTGGCGCCCGGTCAGCGGAACGCTGACGCCCGAGCGACCCGACACGCCGCGACGACTGCTGCTGAACGGTCAACGATCACGCCGTCGTCCTGGCCGGTCGCTCCGCCTGTGGGTGGCGCAGGGCCACGACGGAAGGGCCCGGCGCGGTCGTGGTCGACCGTGCCGGGCCCTTCGTCAATCGATCACCAGTTGGTGGAGCCGGCGACCTTCGGCCACGGCTTCAGCGTGGGCTTGATCAGGTAGACGACGCCGCCGGAGCCGCCGGACACGCCGCCGCTGGCGTTGGTCCGCTTGGTGCGCAGCCAGATCTGCTCGAACTGCTCACGCGGGTAGACGTTGCGCACCGCCTCGTTGCTGGACGAGGCCGGGTCGTTGACGATGACGTCGCCGTCGGCGGTGAAGCCGACCACCACGAACAGGTGGCCGGAGGTGCCGTAGCCCGCTCCGTCCAGCTCGCTGGCGAGGAAGGACTGGCTGGTCACGACCGGGATCCCGGCGGCGATGAAGCGCTCCACCTCGTCCAGCGAGTGCAGCCGGGTGACCCGCGCCTCCAGGCCGGGGAAGCTGGCCGCGTACGCGGTGTTGAAGGGCCAGTTGCCGGCGCCGTCGTACTGGTAGTCGTAGACCATCCGGGCGGCGTGGTTGACCGTCGGGTCCGGGTAGGTCGGGTCGACCCAGGAGGTGTCCTCCTCGGACGCCTTGCGGCCCCAGTACTCGATCACCATCGTGGTGGAGGTCGGGGAGCACCAGGCCTGGCCGCCGCCGTCGTACTCGGGGTAGTGGCCGGTGTGGATGTTCTGCGAGTAGCGGGGCACGGCGAGTTCCTTGCCCCAGGCGATGCCGCCGGCGCTCGGCTCGACGGTGAACCGGTCGGGCACGTTCGAGCTCATCGCGCCCACCGTGTGCACGACCGGCGCGGCGTGCTGGCCCGGGGCCCGGTAGAGGGTGAGCCGCAGCTGGTAGTCCCGCAGCAGCACGCCGACGGAGGCGTCGTCGATGCTGAAGGTGTCGGTCCAGATGGTCGACCAGGGGTCGCCCTGCCGGTTGACGCTGGTGCGCTTGATGTCGGCGTCGCCGGAGGCCCACCGACCCATCACGTACCACTTGGTCTGGACGCCGGTGTTGTACGTGCCCTGCATCTCCACCTGGATCCAGGTGCCGGCCGGGGTGCTCGCGTTCCACGAGGCGATCAGCTCGGTGGCGTCGAAGCCGATCCGGGTGACCGGGGAGGTCCAGGTCGCGTACTCCCAGCTCCTGGTCACGCCGGTGTGCGGGTCGGTGTAGTCGGTGGTGCCGAGCGGTTGGCCCAGCGTCACGCCCGGCCGGAGGCCGGGGACGGCCCGGGTGCCGGCGTGGGTGCCGCCCCGCCAGTCGGGGTAGCGGGACCAGTCCTGGAAGGTGATCTGCTCGTCGTGGACGACCGGGCGGGTGGTCGACGGCGCCGCGACGGGTGCGGCGGCGACGGCGGGTGCCGCGGTGCCGAGAAGGGTGAGTGCGGTGGCGGCCGCCAGAGCGGCCGTGCGCAGGCGTGTTTGGGCCATGGGTCCTCCGCAGGGACGGACGGATCGTTTGCGGGTCAGTGTCCCGCCCGGAAGGAATTTTCGCCAGAGGTCGACAGTTGGAAAGTCCTTGCCGATGTGAGGATCAGGATGGCATGCAACTGGGCAACGATGAATGTTGATATGACCATGTGAGCGGTGGTGAAGTGTCCTCCACCGAGCGGGATCTCCTCCCGCCCCCCGAGGAGGTTGTCCATGGCCTTCCGCAACACCACCCTCCGCCGTCGCCTGGCGGTCGCCGTAGCAGCAGGGTTCGCCCTGCTCACGGTCGCCGCCGCGCCGGCCACAGCCCGGCCGGCCCCGGACCGGGGCGACTCCGCGACGGCGTCGTACCGGGTGCTCGGCCCGCGTACGGTCGACGACCGCACCGCCGTCGCAGGCACCGGCGCCGCCATCGACTTCGTCGAGCACGGCGTGCTGAACGTCTCGGCCACCCCGGCCGAGGCGGCGGCCATCACCCGGCTCGGCTTCCGGCTGGAGGCGGTCCCCGCCCCGTCGGCGGACGACCACGGCCACAGCCACGCCGAGGGGGACGTCGGCACGGCCGCCTTCCCGCCCGCCGACTCCAACTACCACGACTACGCCGAGCTGACCGCCGTGGTGAACAAGGTGGTCGCGGACCACCCCTCGATCGCCCGGAAGATCAGCATCGGCTCCTCGTACGAGGGCCGGGACCTGATGGCGGTGAAGATCTCCGACAACGTCGCCAGCGACGAGAACGAGCCGGAGATCCTGTTCAACTCCCAGCAGCACGCCCGCGAGCACCTGACCGTCGAGATGGCGGTCTACCTGCTCAACCTCTTCACCGACAGCTACGGCAGCGACTCCCGGATCACCAGCATCGTGAACAGCCGGGAGATCTGGATCGTGCCGACGGTCAACCCGGACGGCAGCGAGTACGACATCGCCACCGGCTCCTACCGGTCCTGGCGCAAGAACCGGCAGCCGAACAGCGGCTCGTCGTACGTCGGCACCGACCTCAACCGCAACTGGTCCTACCAGTGGGGCTGCTGCGGCGGCTCGTCCGGCTCGGCCTCCTCGGACACCTACCGGGGCCCGTCGGCGTTCTCCGCGCCGGAGACCGCGGCGCTGCGGAACTTCGTCAACAGCCGGGTCGTCGGCGGCACGCAGCAGATCAAGGCGAACATCGACTTCCACACCTACTCGGAACTGGTGCTGTGGCCCTTCGGCTACACGTACAACAACACCGGCACCGGGATGAGCGCCGACCAGTACAACACCTTCGCCACCCTGGGCCAGCAGATGGCGAACACCAACGGCTACACCCCGCAGCAGTCGAGCGACCTCTACATCACCGACGGGGACAGCATCGACTGGATGTGGGGCCAGCACGGCATCTGGGCGTACACCTTCGAGATGTACCCCGGCTCGGCCGGCGGTGGCGGCTTCTACCCGCCCGACGAGGTGATCCCCGCCCAGACCTCGCGCAACCGGGAGGCGGTCCTGCTGATCAGCGAGTACGCCGACTGCCCGTACCGGGTCATCGGCAAGCAGGCGCAGTACTGCGGCGGTGGCGGCGGCACCACGGTCTGGTCGGACACCTTCGAGACGGCCACCGGCTGGACCATCAACCCGAACGGCACCGACACCGCGACCCTCGGGGTGTGGGAGCGGGGCGCCGCCCAGGCGACCAACTCCAGTGGGGCGAAGCAGCTCGCCCCGTACGCCGGCGCCAACGACCTCGTCACCGGCCCGCTGGCCGGCACGGCGGCCGGTGACCACGACCTCGACGGCGGCGTGACCAGCGCCCGGTCGCCGGCGGTGACCCTGCCGTCGAGCGGCACGCTGACGCTCTCTCTCGCCTGGTACCTGGCCCACGGCTCGAACGCCTCGTCGGCCGACTACCTGCGGGTGAGCGTGGTGCACAACGGCGGCACCACGGCCCTGTTCACCCAGTCCGGGGCGGCCACCAACCGCAACGGCGCCTGGGCGGTGGCGAACGCCAACCTGACCCCGTACGCCGGTCAGTCGGTGCGGATCCTCGTCGAGGCGGCGGACGCCTCGGGCGCGAGCCTGGTCGAGGCGGCTGTGGACAACGTCACCATCACCAGTTCCTGACCCGGTGGGGCCCCGATCCGCCCCCGGCGGGGCCCCACCACCGGCCAGCAGACGTCGATCCAGGGCATATCGCCGCCGTTGATGATCAACGAGCGCCGATGCGCCCTGGATCGACGAGGCACGTCTGGGGCGTGCGCTACCGTTCTACCGACCACGCGCAGCGAAGCCGGTGCGAGCCCGGCGCTGTCCCGCAACTGTGATGTCCCGCCACCCGGCCGTACGCCGGGGCGTGGCGGGGACGAGCCAGGTCGCCTGCGTCCGTGGTCGCGACTCGCGCTCTCGAGGAAGGGCGCCTCGCGGACGGGCGCCCCCGCTCCCTGTCGGCGAAGCACCACGCTCCTCGACCGACAGGAGGACCTGTGCTCAGACGTACCCCCCGGCTCTTCGCCGCGACCCTCGCGGTGGCCGCGCTCGCCCTCGGCGCCTGCGCCGAGAAGAGCTCCGACGACACCCCCGCCGCCGGCGCCAGCTCGGCCGGCGCCGCCTTCCCGGCCACCGTCGGCTCGGTGACCCTGGAGAAGCGGCCCGAGAAGATCGTCTCGCTCAGCCCGACGGCCACCGAGATGCTCTTCGCCATCGGCGCCGGCAAGCAGGTGACCGCCGTCGACGACCAGTCGAACTTCCCGGCCGACGTGCCGAAGAGCGACCTCTCCGGCTACCAGCCGAACGCCGAGGCGATCGCCGGCAAGAGCCCCGACCTGGTGGTGCTCGCCAATGACACCAACAAGATCGTCGAGCAGCTCACCGCGCTGAAGATCCCCGTCCTGCTGAACCCGGCGGCGACCACGCTGGAGGACACCTACCGGCAGATCACGGACCTGGGCACCCTCACCGGCCACGCGGGCGAGGCGGCCGACGTGACCAAGCGGATGAAGGACGACATCGCCAAGCTGGTCGCCGACCTGCCGAAGCGCGCCGAGAAGCTGACCTACTTCCACGAGCTGGGCCCGGAGCTCTACACGGCCACCAGCAAGACCTTCATCGGCTCGCTCTACACGATGGTGGGCCTGGAGAACATCGCCGACGCGTCCGACGCCGACGGCAAGCAGGGCGGCTACCCGCAGCTCTCGCAGGAGGTCATCGTCAAGGCCGACCCGGACTTCGTCTTCCTCGCCGACACCAAGTGCTGCAAGCAGAGCGCGGAGACGGTCAAGGCGCGCGGCGGCTGGGCCGGCGTCACCGCCGTCAAGAACAACCAGATCGTCGCCCTCGACGACGACGTCGCCTCCCGCTGGGGGCCCCGCGTGGTGGAGCTGCTCCGCGTGATCGTCGACGCGACCGCCAAGGTCCCCGCGTGACCCGCACCCGTCGATGACCAATCCGCCCGTGCAGGCGCCGCCCGCCCGGCGGGCCGGGACGCTCCCCGCGTCCCGGCCCGCCGGGCTGCGGCCCCGCTGGCTCGTCGCCGGCGTCGCCGCGGTCCTCGTCGCGCTGGTCGCCGGGGTGTCCCTCGGCCCGGTGAGCCTGCCGCCGGGCAGCGTCGCGGCCGAGCTGCTCAACCTCATTCCCGGGGTACGCCTCGACAGCGGGCTGACCGAGCGCGAGATCGCCATCGTCACCGAGCTGCGGCTGCCCCGGGTGGTGCTCGGGCTGCTGGTCGGCGGGCTGCTGGCCCTGGCCGGCGGCTGCTACCAGGGCGTGTTCCGCAACCCGCTGGCCGACCCGTACCTGCTCGGGGTGGCGGCCGGGGCCGGGCTCGCGGTCACGGCGGTGATCACCCTCGGCGCCGGGGCGGGCGGCGCGCTGACCGGGCTGCCGCTCACCATCCCGCTGGCTGCGTTCGTCGGCTCGATCGGCGCGGTGGCGATGACCTACCTGCTGGGCGCCTCCGGCGGGCGCGGCCGCTCCACGGCCACGCTGATCCTCGCCGGGGTGGCCGTCTCCGCGTTCCTCTCGGCCGGGCAGACCTACCTGCTGCAACGCAACTCCGACAGCATCCAGCAGGTCTATTCCTGGCTGCTCGGGCGGCTCGCCACCGCCGGCTGGCACGACGTGCGGCTGGTGCTCCCGTACTTCCTGCTCACCGCCCTGGTGGTGCTGCTGCACCGGCGGGAGCTCGACGTGCTCTCCGTCGGCGACGACGAGGCCGCGAGCCTCGGGCTGCACCCGCAGCGGTCCCGCTACCTGCTCATCGCCGCCGCCTCGCTCGGCACCGCCGCCGCCGTCTCCGCGTCCGGCCTCATCGGCTTCGTCGGGATCATCGTGCCGCACACCGTCCGGCTGCTCGCCGGGTCGAGCTACCGGGTGATCCTGCCGCTGTCGCTGCTCTTCGGCGGCGCCTTCCTGGCCCTGACCGACGTGGTGGCCCGTACCGCCGCCGCCCCGTCGGAGATCCCGATCGGCGTGGTCACCGCGCTGCTCGGCGGCCCGTTCTTCGTTCTGGTGCTGCGTACCTCCCGCCGGGTGCTCGGGTGAGCGCGCGGCGCGTGCCGGCCGCGCGGCCGGCGGACGGTGGGGCCGTGCGGGCCCCCGACGCGGCCACCGTGCCCGCCGTCGAGGTGCGCGACCTGCACGTGCGCCTGGACGGCACGCCGATCCTGGCCGGCGTCGACCTGACCGTGGCCCCCGGCGAGTGGGTCACCGTGATCGGCCCGAACGGCGCCGGGAAGTCGACCCTGCTGCGCGCCGTCGGCGGCCTGCTGCCCGCGCCGGGCGCCGTCTCCCTCTTCGGTACGCCGAGCGAGGCGCTGCGCCGCCGCGACCGCGCCCGGGTGGTCGCCACCGTGGCCCAGTCCCCGGTCGTGCCGGCCGGCATGTCGGTGTTCGACTACGTGCTGCTGGGCCGCACCCCCTACATCGCGCCGCTGGGCCGGGAGTCCGCCGCCGACCTGGCCGCCGCCCACGAGGTGCTCGACGGGCTGGACCTGGCCGGGTTCCACGACCGGGAGCTGGCCACCCTCTCCGGCGGCGAGCGGCAGCGGGTCTTCCTGGCCCGCGCGCTGGCCCAGGGCGCGACCCTGCTGCTGCTGGACGAGCCCATCAGCGCCCTGGACATCGGCCACCAGCAGGAGGTGCTGGAGCTGGTCGACCGGCTGCGCCGCGAGCACGGCCTGACGGTGCTCGCCACCATGCACGACCTCTCCATCGCCGGCGAGTACGCCGACCGCATGGTGCTGCTGGCCGACGGCCGGGTGGTGGCCGCCGGCACCCCCCGCGAGGTGCTCACCGAGCAACTCCTCGCCACCTGGTACCGCGCCACCGTCCGCGTCATCGACGGCGACCACGGCCCCCTGGTGGTCCCGGTCCGCCCCCACCACTGACCGCCCCGCCCTTCCAGGGGCTCAGGGGCGGGTGAGGATGTTGAAGAGGGCGCCGTGGGGGTCGCGGAGGGCGGCGTAGCGGCCCGCCGGGGTGGTCTGGGGCGGGACCAGGATGGTGCCGCCGAGTTCGGCGGCGCGGGCGGCGGCCGCGTCGGCGTCGGCCACGGCGAAGTACACCGACCAGTACGCGGGCGTGTCCGCGGGGAACCCGTCGCCGAGCGGTGGCACCATGCCGGCCACGATCCGGGTGCCGAGCCGCCAGCCGGTGTAGGTGACCGGGCCCGCCCGCTGGTCGTCCGGGTGCCAGCCGAAGACCAGCTCGTAGAAGACCTTCGCGCCCTCCGGGTCGGGGGTGACCAGCTCGGTCCAGGTCAGCGCACCCGGGACGTCGAAGACCTCGGCCCCGGGCATCGACATCGGCTGCCAGACGCTGAACGTCGCCCCGGCGGGGTCGGCGAAGACCGCCATCCGCCCCTGGTCGAAGACCTCGAACGGGGGCACCACGACCTGCCCACCGGCCCGCTCGACCCGGCCGGCGACCAGGTCCGCGTCGTCGGTCGCCAGGTACGTCGACCAGATCGGCACCTGGTCGGGGACGGCCGGCGGACCCGCGCCCGCCACCGCCCGCCCGCCGAGCAGGAAGACCGTGTAGCCGCCCGCCTCGGGCTGCGGGTCGATCCGACCGGTCCAACCGAACAGCTCGGGGTAGAACCGTCGCGCCTCGGCGAGGCCCGGGGTGGCGAGGTCGGCCCAGCAGGGTGTGCCCGGCGGGACGGTGCTCACGTCGACCCCTCTCGGCGGGGGACGGCCACGTCGGCACGCCCCTGCCGGAATCGTGGCACCGACCCGCCGCGCCCCGGGGCGGATCCGAGGAAACGTCAGCTGAACCGTCGACCCTCGTCGCGCCGGTACGCCCAGCCGGCCAGCAGCGCCAGCAGCACCACCCAGACCCCGAGCATGACCATCGACAGCGGGTTGACCGGGTAGTCGCCGACCGCCGCCCACATCAGCTCCACCGCGCCCCGGGTCGGCAGGAACGGCGCGACGGCCTCGACGAACCCGGGCGCCTGGTCCGGTGCGGAGAGCAGCCCGCCCCCGAAGGCGAGCGGGAAGAAGACGACCTGCGCCACCACGATCGCCGCCTTGCTCGGCATCGAGTAGCCGATGGCGAGACCCAGCAACGTGAACGGCACCGAGATCACCGTGACGATCGCCAGGGCCAGCAGGAACGCCGGTGCGCTGATCCGCGCCTCGGTGAGCGCCGCCCCGATCGCCACCACCGGGACCAGGGAGAGGTAGGTGAGTGCCAGCCCGGCCAGCACCCGCCCGGCGAAGCGTGGCGCCGGGCCGGCCGGCAGGGTCCGCGTGTACGGGTTCCAGGGCTGGTCGCGGTCCTCGGCGACCCCGACGCCGTACTGGAAGATGTTCGCGCTCATCACCGAGAAGGTGACCATCGCGGCGGTGGCGTAGGTGGCGCCGACCGGGTCCTTCCCGGCGAACGGCACCACGAAGAAGAGCATCGCGACGGCCGGGAAGAAGGCGCTGCCGACGACGGCGACCGGGATGCGGACCGTCTCCAGGAGCTGGTAGCGGGCGTGGACGAGGGCGAGGCGCATGGGTGATCCGTTCCCTCAGGCGGTGGCCGGCGGGCCGGCCACGTCGGCCGTCGGACGGCCGGCTTGCGAGCCCGGCGCAGCCGTGATGGCGAGGAACGCCTCCTCCAGCGAGGTGGGGCGGACCTCCAGGTCGGCGAACGCGACCCCGGCGGTGACCAGGGCCCGCACCAACTCGTCGGCGTCGGTGGTGAGCAGGTGCGTGCGGCCGTCGACCCGCTCGGTGCGGACCACGCCGGGCAGCGCGGGCAGGCCGTCGGCGACCAGGCTGACCCGGCGTACGCCGACGATCCCCCGGACCGCCTCCACCGTGTCGTCGGCCAGCACCCGGCCGTGCCCGATGACCACCACCCGCCGGGCCAGCGCCTCGACCTCCTCCAGGTAGTGGCTGCTCAGCAGCACGGTGCCGCCGTCGTCGTGGAACGCCCGGATCGCCTCCCACAGGGTGTGCCGCGCCGCGACGTCCAGGCCGGTGGTCGGCTCGTCGAGCAGCACCAGCCGGGGTCGGCCGACGAAGGCGAGCGCCACCGCGAGCCGGCGGCGCTGCCCGCCGGAGAGGCCGCCGGTCTGCCGCCGGGCCAGCTCGCCCAGGCCGAAGCGGTCGAGCAGCTCGCCCCGGGGGACCGGGTCGGGGTGGTGGGCGGCGACGAAGTCCACCACCTCGCCGACCCGCAGCGTGCCGGGCAGGCCCGTCTCCTGCGGGGTGACCCCGATCTGCCGCCGGCTCGCCGGGTCGCGCGGGTCGCCGCCGAACAGCTCGACCCGGCCGGCGGTGGGCCGGCGCAGCCCGACGAGCAGGTTCAGCAGGGTGCTCTTGCCCGCCCCGTTGGGGCCGAGCAGGCCGACCAACTCGCCGGCGGAGACCTCCAGGTCGACCCGGTCGAGGGCGAGCACGTCGCCGTAGCGGCGGCTGACCGCCTCGGCGCGGGCCAGGATCACGGGGCGCTCGTCGTGGCTGTCACGGACACCTGTCTACCTTCCCGGCGCAAGTCGCCGGGGTCACCCGAGCGGCGCGGGCAGCGGTCGGGCGTGCAGCACGGCGAGGCGGGAGACCGCCCGGGTGAGCACCACGTAGAGCCGGTGCAGGCCGCGCGGCTCGGCGGCCACGATCGCCGCCGGCTCGACGACGATGACGTGGTCGTACTCCAGGCCCTTGACCAGGGTCGCGGGCACCACCGTGACGCGCGCCGCGGCGGCCGGCTCGT
This sequence comes from Micromonospora sp. DT178, assembly GCF_049841695.1. Taxonomy (NCBI): domain Bacteria; kingdom Bacillati; phylum Actinomycetota; class Actinomycetes; order Micromonosporales; family Micromonosporaceae; genus Micromonospora; species Micromonospora sp. DT178. The sequence goes on along the minus strand of NZ_JBNCKV010000010.1, from coordinate 163,134 downwards.
CGACGGTCGCGGTGTCGACGCCGGCGGCGTCCAGCGCCGCCCGCAGCCCACCGACCGCGTCGTCGGCGGCGATCACCGCCACCGAGCCGTCGAACGCCAGCGCCGCGCGCACCTCGGCCACCGTCGCGGCGACCGGGTCGTCGACGGTACGCACGTCCAGCGCGCCGTCGCGGCGCAGCGACTCGGCCGGGGGCACGTCGACGGCGAGCGCCGGCAGCAGCCGGTTGGCGAACGCGACCACGGCGGCGGGCACCCGGAAGCCGACCGTCAGCGGGACCACGACGGCGTCCGGCTTGCCGAGGTGGCGCAGGGACTCCCGCCAGTCGGCGGCGGCCCACGGGGCGGTGCCCTGGGCCAGGTCGCCGAGGAGGGTGATCGACCCGTGTTCGCTGCGCCGGGCGATCACCCGGCACTGCATCGGGGAGAGGTCCTGGGCCTCGTCGACGACGACGTGTCCGAAGCCGCCCGGCCGTTCGATCAGCCCGGCCGCCTCGTCGATCAGCACCGCGTCGGCCGCCGTCCACTTCGTGGCCTTCGGCGTGCGCCCGAGCTTCGTGCCGGCCGGGCCCGGCCGCCGCGCCGGGGCGCGCGTGGTGCCGGCCGCCGCCGTCGGGTCGGGCCCGGGGCCCGGGACGACGAGCCCGCGCAGCCGCTCCTGTTCCTCGGCGTCGAGCAGCCCGTCCGCCGCCGCCGCGAGCCGCTGCGGGTCGGTGAGCAGGGCGTGCACCAGCCCCTCCGGGGTGAGCGCCGGCCAGACCGCGTCGAGGAAGGCGGTGACCGGCGTGGCCTTGCCCATCCGGCGCAGCCAGGCGTCGCTCGGGGACTCGGCGCGCCGCGCCTCGGCCTGCCGTTGCAGCAGCGCCACCACCCGGGCCCGGACGCGTTCGCGCCCCGTGGCGTACGGCAGCCGCTCCCGGCGGGTCTCCTGGACCACCCGGTGCAGCGGGTCCAGCCCGATCCGCCAGCGGAACGAGCCGTCCGACACCATGATCGGCTCGGTCGGCTCGCCGATGTGCGCGTCGACCGCCCGGCGCAGCACCTCGGCCATCCGGGCGTCGTGCTTGATTGCGGCCACCGCCGGGTCCTCGACGGCCCGCACCGGCACCCGGCCGACCAGGTCCTCCACGGTGGCCTGCTCGACCTCCACCTCGCCGAGCGCCGGCAGCACCGCCGCGATGTACGACAGGAAGGCCCGGTTCGGCCCCACGATCAGCACGCCGGAGCGGCGCAGCCGTTCCCGGTGCAGGTAGAGCAGGTACGCGGCCCGGTGCAGGCCGACGGCCGTCTTGCCGGTGCCCGGGGCGCCCTGCACGCAGATCGAGTCGGCGAGGTCGGCCCGGACCAGTTCGTCCTGCTCGGGCTGGATGGTGGCGACGATGTCGCGCATCGGCCCGACGCGCGGCCGTTCGATCTCGGCGGTGAGGATCCGGCTGGTCGTGCCCAGTTCCTCGCCCCGGTCGAGGCGCTCGTCCTCGAAGCTGGTCAGCGCCCCGTTGCTGAACCCGAAGCGGCGCCGTACGGCCACGCCCTGCGGGTCGCGTGCGCTGGCCCGGTAGAACGACCGGGAGACCGGGGCCCGCCAGTCCAGCACCAGCGGTTCGCCCCGGTCGTCGGTGACGTGCCGCCGGCCGACGTGGTAGCGCCGCCCGGCGTGGTCCGCGTGCCACCCGTCCGGCCCGTCGCCGGGTTCGCCGGGCGGGTCGCCGGCGGGCGGGGCCCCGGTCGCCGGCCCGAAGTCGAGGCGTCCGAAGAACAGCGGCGTGGTGGGGTCGTCGGCGAGTTCGGCGACCCGGCGGGCCAGGGTGCGCCCGAGCGTCTCGGCCGCGTACGCGTCGCCGGCCACCTGGTCGCCGGTGGAGAAGAGGGCCTGGGCGCGTTCCCGCATCTGGGCCAGGGCGGCCCGGGAGGTGGCGAGGTGCTCGCGTTCGGCGGCGAGGTCGGCGTCGAGGTCGAGATCGAGGTCGGTCACGCTGAATCCCGTCGGGGTCATCTGCCGGTCGCTCGCGTGTCCGGCGGGCGGATGGGCCGGCCCCCGGCGCGGGACGTCCGATGCGGTGGTCACTCTCACCATGGCCGTCAGCGGCCTGACATCTTACGCGCCCGGCGCGGCATGCTCCACCGGATTTCGACCGTGGCGCCGCCGCCTCCGGTGCCGGTCGACCGGCGACCCACGGCGGGCGGGCGACCAGGAATCATGGGCCCATGACGGAGGCGCGTCCCGAGCAGCGGCGGATGACGATCAGTGACCCGCAGGTGATGCGGGCGCTGGCCCATCCGGCCCGAATCGCGATCATGGAACACCTGAGCATGGTGGAGGGCGGGGCGACCGCCACCGAGTGCGCGGAGGTCGCCGGGCTGTCGCCGAGCGCGACGAGTTACCACCTCCGGGCGCTGGCGAAGTCGGGCCTGGTGGAGCAGGCGCCGAGCCGGGGCGACGCGCGCGAGCGACTGTGGCGCACAGTCGGCCAGGGCCTGATGGTCGACGCGGGGCGCTCCGCCGGCCCGGAGGCGCGTGCGGCCGAGCAGGCGCTGGTGGAGGCGCACGCGGCCCGGGACCTGGAGCGGAGCCGGGACTGGCTGCGCCGCGCCGGCGGTGAGGCCCCCGAGTGGTACGACGCCGCGCTGTTCAGCGACACGGTGCTGCTGCTCACCGCCGAGGAGTTGGCCGGGCTGAACGAGGCGGTGAGCGCGCTGTTCGAGCCGTACCGGCAGCGGAACCGGCAGGCGGATCCGCCGGCCGGGGCGCGGACGGTGGCGGTGCAGTACCGGGCGGTGCCGCTGGCGTAGGGGGTTGCTCCGATCAGTTGTGAAGGATTATTTTCGAAGTATGTCCTTCACAACTGACGGGTCGCGCTGGTCCGACGTCTGGCTCGCGGCCACCGCACGCGGCACCTCGATGTGCGGTGACTTCCTCGCCGCCACCGCCCTGGCGCTCGCCCTCCAGGCCACCGGCGCCAGCGGCCTCGCCGTGTCCGGACTGCTGTTGGCGGCCACCCTGCCGCTGGTGGTGCTCGCCCCGCTCACCGGGCGGCTCGCCGACCGGGTGGACAGCCGGACGCTGCTGGTCACCGCCGGCCTGGGGCAGGCCGCCGTCTGCGCCCTGCTCGCCTTCGCCGACCACCCGGCCCTGATCATCGGGCTCGTGGCGCTGCTCGCCTGCGGGCTGGCCGTGACCCAGCCCTGCCTGGCGGCGCTGCTGCCGGCGATGGTGCGCCCCGCCGACCTGCCCCGGGCGAGCGCGATCAGCCAGACGGCCAGCAGCCTGGGCGCGCTCGGCGGCCCGGTGCTCGCCGGGCTGCTGGTCGGGCAGTTCGGCGCGCGCGTACCCCTGCTCATCGACGCCGTGAGCTACCTCGCGCTGGTGGCCGCGGGTCTGCTGCTGCGCACCCGCAGGGGCGGCCGGCGGGCCACGGCCGCACCCGCGTCCGGGACGGAACGGGCCCCGGCGTGGCGGCTGCGCAGCGACCCGCTGCTGCTGGCCGTCGTCCTCAGCACGGCCGCGGTCATCACGGCCGTCGGCGGCATCAACGTGGTCGAGGTCTTCTTCATCCGGGAGACCCTCGACGGCTCGCCCACGGTGTACGGACTGGTCGGCGCCGCCTGGATGGCGGGGATGCTGCCCGGCAGTTGGCTCTGCGCCCGGCTGGCCCACCGGCTCACCGACGACGGCGCCCTGGTGTACGGGGTGCTGGCGACGCTCGGCGGCATCTGCCTGACGGTGGCGGTCGCCGCCGCCGTGCCCACGGCCGCGCTGCTGGTCCCGCTCTGGCTGGTCGCGGGCGCGGCGAACGGCGGGGAGAACGTCTTCGCCAACCTGCTCACCGCCCGGCGGGTGCCGGAGGTGTCGCGCGGCCGGGCGTACGCCCTCTACGGCGCGGCGGTGCAGGGCGGCTCGATGGGGGGCTACCTCATCGGTGGCGCCCTGCTGGCGCTGCTGGCGCCGCGACCCCTGATCGCGGCGGCCGGCGCGGTCGGCCTGCTGGTCGTGGTGGCGTTCGTGCCCGCCGTCGCCCGGTCCGTCCGACGAGTCAGAGCGGCCGGCGCCCCCGGCGACGCCGCTGAGCCGGCGGCGGATGCGGGGTTGGCCACTCCCAGCCCGGCCCACTGAGCCACCGGACGGCGGCGGGGATACGGTCGGGGCATGGCTGAGCACGTCGCACGCCCCCGGGTCGGGCACATCCAGTTCCTGAACTGCCTGCCGATCTACTGGGGGCTGATGCGCTCCGGTGCCCTGATCGACGTCGACCTGCACAAGGACTCCCCGGACCGGCTCAGCGCCGCTCTGGTCGCCGGTGACCTGGACATCGGCCCGATCTCGCAGGTGGAGTACCTGCGGCACGCCGACGAGCTGCTGCTCCTGCCCGACCTGGCGGTCGGCAGCGACGGCCCGGTGCTCTCCGTCAACGTCGTCTCCACCCGCCCGCTGGCCGAGCTCGGCCACGGCAAGGTGGCGCTCGGCTCGACCTCGCGGACGGGCGTGCTGCTGGCCCAGTTGCTGCTCGGCGAGCGGTACGGGGTGAACCCCGAGTACTTCCGCTGCCCGCCCGACCTGACCCAGATGCTGCTGGAGGCCGACGCCGGGGTGCTGATCGGCGACGTGGCGCTGCGCGCCCTCTACGAGGCGCCGAAGCGTGGGCTGGAGGTCACCGACCTCGGGCAGGCGTGGCGGGAGTGGACGGGCCTGCCGATGGTCTTCGCCGTCTGGGCGGTACGCCGCGACTTCGCCGCCGCCCACCCGGGCCTGGTCAAGGAGGTGCACGAGGCGTTCCTGCGCTCCCGGGACCTCTGCCTGGCCGAACTGGACCAGGTGGCCGAGGCGGCCGCGCGCTGGGAGCCGTTCGACGCGGCGACCCTGGCGACGTACTTCCGGGCGCTGGACTTCTCCCTCGGCGAGCGCCAGGTGGCCGGTCTGCGCGAGTTCGCCCGTCGCGCCGCCGCCATCGACGCCGCCCCGCCCCTGCCCGACTCCGGCCCGGCCTTCTTCATGGGCTGAACCCCTGGCCGACCCGGGGTGGCGGTCGGGTCTAGGTGGTGGGGCGGAGGAGGGCTTCGGTGATCTTCTGGCAGTTCTTCATGCCGTACTCGTAGCCCTTGCCGATGGGGTAGCGGACCATCACGCCCATCGTCCAGGTGTCGCCGATGGCGAGGCAGTTGATGTGCATCTCCTGCTCGCGCGTCCGGTCGATCCACCCGTTCTTGATGGCGATGGTCTTGCGCTCCGCGGCCGGGAACGCCTTGCGGATGCCGAAGTCACCGGCGCCCCGGACCAGCCGCATCTCGTCGATCAGCCACTTGGTCCACTCGGGTCCGGCGGCGCGGCCGTCGGCGATGCAGGCGCCCATCCGGGCGGTGTCCCGGGGAGAGAGGGCGGTACGGCTCCAGCCGCCGTCCGGGGCGACCTTGCTGTCGGTCAGGTCGCACAGGGAGATCAGCCGCTTGATCGAGGCGGACCGGCCGACGGTGTTGTAGAACTGCTCGGCCCGGGTGTTGTCGCTGTCCCGAATGATCTTCGTGGCGTCGGCGAGCTTGGCGTCGCTCGGGGTCTGGCCGGCGTCGTCGGCCCGGCGCAGGTAGTCGGCGACGATCCAGGCCTTGATCAGCGACGCGGTGGTGCTGGTCTCGTCCATGTTGTCCGAGCCGACGATCTCGCCGCTGCGGCGGTCGAGGACGCTCCAGGAGTACCAGCCCTCGATGTCCAGGTCGAGGTCCTTCGCCTGGAACGGCAGCGGCTCCGGCGTGGGGCTCGGCGTCGGCGACGGTCGCGAGCTGCGGTCGCCCGGGGCTCCCGTGGCGCGCTCGGCGGGGCCGGCGGGGGCGCCCCACTCGGCGGCGGCGCGGGACTCGAACGGCGAGCCCGGCAGCAGCCGTAGCGAGACGAGCACCAGGCCGATGAGGACCACCGCGATGGCGATCAGCTTGCCGGGGGAGGCGTCGGCGGGCTCGTCGGCCCTGCGCTGTCGCGCCATCAGAGCTTCCCGGCGGGCTGCTGCGGCACCTTGAGGGCGGCGCCCGGCTGCGGGGTGACGAGCTGGCTGGCGACCGAGGCACAGACCTGCGCGCCGTAGTTCAGCCCGCTCTTCTGCGGGTAGCGGAGCATCACCGCGAGGCTCCATTTGTCGGTGACCGCGAGGCAGTTCACGTGCCAGTTGCCGTCGTAGTTGAGCGGGGTCCAGCCGTTCTTCATGCTGACCGGGCCCTGGCTGACGATCGACTGGGGGAGGCCGTCGATGATGCCCCAGCGGCCACCGCCGGAGCGGGCCTTCTGGTCCTTGGCGGCCGTGCTGCCCCTGACCTTGCTCATCTCGTCCAGCAGGAGCTTCGTCCACTTGGGGCCGGCGGCCGTGCCGTCGGCGATGCAGTCGCCGAGCCGGACGGCGTCGCGCGGGGACATCCGGGTGAAGCTCCACCAGCCCACGTAGCCGGGCACGTTGCCCGGCTTGGTGTCGGTGAGCTCGCAGGTGCTGATCATCCGCTTGATCGTGGCGGCCCGGCCCACCGCGCCGTAGAGGGCGTTGGCGGCGTCGTCGTTGCTGTCCCGGATGGCGGTGGTGATCTGCTTCTTCCGCTCGGCCGGCAGCGGCTTGTCGCCGAGCTGGCGGAGGTAGTCCGCCGCGAACCAGGCCTTGATCATCGACTCGGTGGAGCTGGTCGAGGCCAGGTTCTTCGACCCGGAGATCTCGCCGCTCTCCCGGTCCATCAGGGCCCACGAGAAGAACTCGCCCTTGAAGTCCACCGCGACCGGGCCGGCGGCCAGGGTCGGCGGCGGGGGCGGGGTGGGCGCGGGGGCCGCGACGCTTCCGCCGCCGCTTCCGCCGCTCGCGGCGTCGTCGCCGGCGAGTCGGGCGTACGCGGCCGGAACGAGCAGGCCGCCACCGAGGAGGACCGCCACGACGGCGAGCACCAGGGTCACGCGGGATCGCATGAGTGGATGAGCTCCAGATGTCAGGCCGGGGGGACCGGCTGGTTGTCGGACGGATCGGCGGCTCGCCGGGGGCCGGGGGATCCGCCCTCCGTGTTTCTCGGGCGATCGTCGGCAGCCGATCGGTGTGACGGGGGAAGTCTACGTGCGGATCGGCGGCGCGCCAGAACCCGACACCTGGCAACTTGCCATGTAGGCGGGATATCGAGCCGCTATGCGGCTGTTGAGAGGATTCACCTTCCCATAGTGACCCAAGTCATAGTTTGCCCGGCTGCCCGAGTCTCCGCCCCGTCCCGAAAGTGTCTCCGGAAACCTGTTACACCCTCTGGTGTCCCGAGAGGCGAGCTGTAACACTTGACCCCATGTATGGCAACGACTTCTCCGCCGAGGACGCACCCGGCGGCGGCCTGCTCGGCGAGGTCGAGGCAGCGGAGGCGGCCCTGCGGGAGGCCGCCGCACGTGGCCGCCGGGGCGGCGCCCCCGGCCCGGGCGAGGACCTCGAGGCGTACTTCGCCGAGGTCATCGACGCCGACCAGAAGATCGAGCCGCGCGACTGGATGCCCGAGGCGTACCGCAAGACGCTGATCCGGCAGATCGCGCAGCACGCCCACTCCGAGATCATCGGCATGCAGCCGGAGGGCAACTGGATCAGCCGCGCCCCCTCGCTCAAGCGCAAGGCGATCCTGCTGGCCAAGGTCCAGGACGAGGCCGGCCACGGCCTCTACCTCTACGCCGCCGCTGAGACCCTCGGGATCAGCCGGGACGAGCTGGTCGAGCTGCTGCTCAACGGTCGGCAGAAGTACAGCTCGATCTTCAACTACCCCACCCTGACCTGGGCCGACGTGGGCGCGATCGGCTGGCTGGTGGACGGGGCCGCCATCGTCAACCAGGTCCCGCTCTGCCGCTGCTCCTACGGGCCGTACGCCCGGGCGATGATCCGGGTCTGCAAGGAGGAGTCGTTCCACCAGCGGCAGGGCTACGAGATCCTGCACACCCTCGCGCACGGCACGCCCGAGCAGAAGGCGATGGCGCAGGACGCCCTCGACCGCTGGTGGTACCCGTCGCTGGCGATGTTCGGCCCGCCGGACACCGACTCCACCCACTCGGCGCAGTCCATGGCCTGGAAGATCAAGCGCTTCTCCAACGACGAGCTGCGCCAGCGTTTCGTGGACATGTGCGTGCAACAGGCCGAGATCCTCGGCCTGACCATCCCGGATCCTGACCTGCGCTGGAACGAGTCCCGGCAGTCGTACGACTTCACCCAGCCCGACTACGACGAGCTGATGCGGGTGATCAAGGGCAACGGCCCGTGCAACCGGCAGCGGATGGAGCACCGCCGCCGCGCCCACGACGACGGCGCCTGGGTGCGTGAGGCCGCGGCGGCGTACGCCGCCAAGCGGGTGGAGAAGAAGGAGAAGGTAGCGGCGTGAGCGAGCGTAGCGAGCGAACGGACCAGCGCGGCGTGAGCGGTCCTTCGCCCTTGTGGGAGGTCTTCGTGCGGGCGCGGCGCGGGCTGTCGCACACCCACGTCGGCAGCCTGCACGCCCCCGACGCTGAGCTGGCCCTGCGCAACGCGCGGGACCTCTACACCCGCCGCCAGGAGGGCGTCTCCATCTGGGTGGTGCCGGCGGGCGCGATCACCGCGTCCAGCCCCGACGAGAAGGACGCCTTCTTCGACCCGGCGGCCGACAAGGTCTACCGCCATCCCACCTTCTACGACGTGCCGGACGGGGTGGCCCACCTGTGAGCGAGCGCAGCGAGCGAACCATCCGGCTCAGCACCGGGGCGCGTCGCGCCGCCGCCGAGCGGAGCGAGGTGGTGGCGTGAACGGCCCCTTCGACTTCGCCCTCGCCCTCGGCGACGACGCGCTCGTCGCGGCGCAGCGGCTGGCCGAGTGGACCACCCGCGCGCCGGAGATGGAGGAGGACATCGCGCTGGCCAACATCGCCCTCGACCAGCTCGGCGCGGCCCGGCTCCTGCTGTCGTACGCGGGCGAGCTGGAGGGCGCCGGCCGGGACGAGGACGCGCTGGCGTTCCTCCGCGACGACCGCGAGTTCCGCAACTGCCTGCTGGTGGAGCTGCCCAACGGCGACTTCGCGGTCACCATGGCGAAGCTGCTCTTCCTCGCGGCCTACCAGCTCCCGCTCTACACCGCGCTGGTCGGGTGCGCCGACGAGCGGCTGGCCGCGATCGGGGCCAAAGCCCGCAAGGAGTCGGCCTACCACCTCGACCACGCCTCGCTGTGGGTGCGGCGGCTCGGCGACGGCACCGAGGAGTCGCACCGGCGCATGCAGGCGGCCGTCGACCAGGTCTGGCCGTACGTGCACGAGCTGTTCGCCCCCGACCCGGCGGCGCCGGTCGATCCGGCCACCCTGCGGGCCGACTTCGACGCCACCGTCGCCGCCGTCCTCGACGAGGCCACGCTGTCCCGGCCGGAGTCCGGCTGGGCGCCGGCCGGCGGGCGGGACGGCGTGCACACGGAGCACCTGTCCTACCTGCTCGCCGAGATGCAGGTGCTGCACCGCGCCCACCCCGGAGCCAACTGGTGAGCGCGAGGAGTGCAGCGCAGCGGAGTCCCGCAGTCGCGAACGGAAGGCCACACCGGTGACTCCGCGGGAGGCCGTGGCGGCGGTGGTGGATCCGGAGATCCGGGTGGTCACCATCGACGACCTCGGCATCCTGCGGGCGGTCGACGAGGACCCGGCCACCGGCCGGGTGGTCGTGACCATCACCCCCACCTACACCGGCTGCCCGGCGATGGACGTGATCCGCGCCGACATCCGGCGGGCGCTGGCGGCCGCCGGTCGTCCCGACGCCGATGTGCGGACCGTCTACAGCCCGGCGTGGAGCACCGACTGGATCTCCGACGCCGGCCGGGCCAAGCTCGCCGCCGCCGGCATCGCCCCGCCGGCGCCCGTGCGCGCCGACAACGTGGTGCCGCTGATCCTCGCCGTCCGCTGCCCGCGCTGCGGCTCGCCCGAGACCGAGCAGGTCAGCCGCTTCGGCTCGACCGCGTGCAAGGCGCTCTGGCGCTGCCGTTCCTGCCGTGAACCCTTCGACCACCTGAAGGCGCTGTGACTGTCACCATCACCCGCCCGGTCCGTCGCCGGCCGGTCTTCCACCCGCTGTCCGTCGCCGCCGTCGACCGGCTCACCGACGACGCCGTGGCGGTCACCTTCGCGGTGCCGGAGGAGCTGCGGGAGACGTTCGCGTTCTCCGCCGGTCAGCACCTCACCGTCCGCCGCCCCGGCGCCGCCGGCGAGGACGTGCGGCGGTCGTACTCCATCTGCTCCACGCCCGACGACCTGGCCCGGCACGGCCGGCTGCGGATCGGCGTGCGGGAGATCCCCGGCGGCGCGTTCTCCGCCTTCGCCTGCGGCGCGCTGCGCGGCGGCGACACGATCGAGGTGCTGCCGCCGCTCGGGCACTTCACCACGGCCCTCGCGCCGGAGCGGGCCCGCCACTACGGCGCGGTGGTCGCCGGCTCGGGCATCACCCCGGTGCTCGCGCTGGTCGCGACGGCGCTCGCCGTCGAGCCGGCCAGCACGTTCACGCTGGTGTACGGCAACCGCACGGCCAACACGGTGATGTTCGCCGAGGAGCTGGCCGACCTGAAGGACCGGTGGCCGACCCGGCTGCACCTGGTCCACGTGCTCTCCCGGGAACAGGGCGAGTCGCCGCTGCTCTCCGGCCGGATCGACGCCGACCGGCTGGGCCGGCTGCTGGACACCGTCGTGCCCGGCGACACCGTCGACGAGTGGTTCCTCTGCGGCCCGTACGACATGGTGGTGGACGCCCGGGAGGTGCTCGCCGCGCGCGGCGTGGCGGAGTCGGCGGTGCACACGGAGCTGTTCCACGTCGCCGAGGCCCCGGCCCCGCCGCGACGCCCGGCCGACGAGCCGGGGGGCGGCGCCGAGGTGACCATCCTGTTGGACGGCCGGTCGTCGCGCTTCACGATGCGGCGCGACGAGCGGGTGCTGGACGCGGCGCTGAAGGTGCGCGGCGAGCTGCCCTACGCCTGCAAGGGCGGGGTCTGCTCGACCTGCAAGGCCAAGGTGGTCGACGGCGCGGTCACGATGGCCCGCAACTACGCGCTGGAGCCGGACGAGGTGGCCGCCGGCTACGTCCTCACCTGCCAGTCCAGCCCGACCACCGACCGGCTTACGGTGGACTACGACGCCTGACCGGTCCGCCCGCCGCTCGGCGGGCGCAGCCGGGTCGGCGGGTCGGCGCAGGCACCGCGTCGCACCCGCCGACCCCTTGCACGAGGGTCAGCTCGGGGCCTTGACCTGGCCGTCGTACGCGATGCTGCGCCACAGGTCGAACTGGCGGTCGTTGCCGACCAGCGGCTGGCCGACCAGCGCGACGGCGGCGTGCACCTCCTCGTTGTCGCGCAGCTGCCGGAAGTAGCCAGCGCCGACGAGGGCGATGCCGCGGCCGGGTGACTGGATCAGCTTCATGTCGTTCTCCGTGAGGTCGAGGGGCGGGTTGCCGGTGAGCTGGCGGGCCACGTCGGCGCGCATCGAGTCCAGGTCGATGAACGACGGGTCGATCTTGCCGCTGGTGCTGGTCTCCCGGTGGCCCCGGGCGTGGCTGGCGTCCCGGCCGAGCCGCCGCAGCACGGCGGCGGTGGCGAGCACCGAGGCGCTGTACTGGGCGCCGGTCATGGCCTGGTTGACCCCGTTGTAGTCGATCTCCCAACCGACCATCAGGGTGTTGCCGTCGCCGGCCGGGATGGGGCCGCTGCCGCGGCTGACGCCGGCGTGGTTGGCCCGCCCGCCGGAGATGACGTGGAAGACGCCGTGGTAGTCGACCAGGGCCTGGCAGAGCGGGCCGGGCAGGTCGGACCGGCCGTTGATGCAGATGTTCAGGGCGGGGTGCGGGTTGCCGGCGCTGGAGGTGGCGGCGGTGTGGTGCCAGAGCACGCCGATCGGGTTGAACGAGCTGCCGGCCACCCGACCGAGCCAGTTGCCGTGCTCGACCACCGTGACGCCGGCGGCGCGGAGCACGTCGGCGAGCCAGGGGATGGTGGCCATCAGGCCGCCGTCAGGTCGGCGAGGCACTCCGGCGCCCGGGGCGTCGTCGCCGCCCGCGCCGGTCGGCCCGCCGTCGCGACGGCCAGCGCGGCGCCACCGAGCGGTACGAGGCCCAGCAGCACCCGGCGACGTAGGGGAGGACGGGTGGGGGAAGGCGCTCTGAAAATCATCCATGGATGTTAATGGTTCGATCGGCGCGTCGGGGAGGGCCTGATCGCGGCGGTCGAGCGGGGCGGTGCGGAGACCGCCCAACATCTATATTCCAGTCCGTCACTGGCAGGTGACGCGGCCGACCGGTGCGCCCCGGGCGGACCGGCGGGTCGAGATGGCCGGCGCCACAACGCGGGCGGCCGGCCGCCGTGCCCGAGGAATGGAGTGTCGATGGATCAGCAGGTACGACGACGGCGAAGAGCCCTCGTCATCGGTGTCGCTGCCGCGTTGACGGCAGGGGCCGTCGCAGGTGCGCCGGCCCGGGCGGTAAGCGGGGGTAGCCCGGTCACAGACAGCGCGTACGCCTTCGCGGCGAAGGTCACCTTCGGTGAGGTAGGTGCCTGCTCCGGGGTGCTGGTCGCGCCCCAGTGGGTGTTGACGGCCCATTCATGCCTTCCCCCCACCCCAAGCCCGCGCTCGACGGCGAGCGCGCCCGCGTGGCCCACCACGGTCACTGTGGGCCGGCTGGATCTGACCACGAACGACGGCCGGGTGCAGCGTGCCAATCTCGTCGTGTCGCACCCGGATCGGAACCTCGCGCTGCTCCGGCTCACGCTGCCGGTGGTCGGCGTCGCCCCGGTCCCGCTCGCTACCGGGGCACCCGTGCCGGGCGAGACGTTGCAGGCGCTCGGGTTCGGCCGTACCGCCACGGAGTGGGTGCCCGACAAGCTGCACGGTGTGCCGGTCACGGTCGGCACCGTCTCGGCCACCACCATCGCGATCAGCAACGAGCAGGGTGGGCCGACCACCTGCAAGGGTGACGCCGGAGGGCCGGCGGTGCGGGTGGTGAACGGAAGTCCCGAGCTGGTTGCCGTACATGCCACCTCCTGGCAGGGAGGTTGCCTCGCCGAGACGGAGACCCGGCGGGACGCCACCGAGACCCGCACCGACGACCTGGCCGGTTGGATCCGCCAGAACACTCCCAACAACTGCAGTGCCGGTGGCGCGAGTCACGGCCCGGCAGACCAGGCAGGTGTGGTGATCCTGGGTGACTGGACCGGCGACTGCCGCACCGACGTGCTCGCCCAACTCGCCGACGGCCGGCTGCGGGCGTACCGGTCGAGCGGCGACCTCTCGGGCACCGCCCCGCTCTTCCCGTCGCCCTACCGCTACGTGGGGACGAACTGGGGCGGGGCGAACCGGCCGCGGGCGCTCACCGGGGACTTCACCGGGGACGGCCGGGCGGACATCATCGCGCAGAGCGGCGACGGCACTCTGACCGCCTGGGAGTCGACCGGCGACCTCTCCGCCGACTACCGGCTCTTCGCCGGGGCGTCCGCGATCGTCGGCACCGCCTTCACCAGCGGCTCGATCCCGCGCCTGATCCCGGGCGACTTCAACGGCGACGGCCGCACAGACCTTCTCGGTCAGCTGCTCAACGGCACGCTACGGGTCTGGACGTCAACGGGCGATCTCTCCGCCGGCTCCCCGCTGTTCGCCGGGGCGACGAGAGATGTCGGCACCGGTTTCACCACCACGGAGGTGCCGCGGATCCTGACCGGCGACTTCAACGGCGACGGGCGGACCGATCTGATCGCCCAGCACGCCGACGGCACCATGAAGGGCTACCCGTCCAGCGGGGATCTTTCCATGGACATGAGGCTCTTCCCGACGACTCTCGTGGCGAAGGTGGTCGGCACCGGTTGGCGAAGTTCCTCGATTCCTCGGATTCTGCCGGCCGACTTCGACGGTGACGGCACCACCGACCTGGTCGCCCAGCTCGCGGACGGACGGCTGCGGGCGTACCGGTCGTCTGGGGCGATGACCGGCGAGGGGCTGCTGTTCTCCGGGCCCTACCCGTACGTGGGCACGAACTGGGGCACGACGAACCGGCCCCGCATCCTGGTCGGGGACGTCACCGGCGACGGCCGCACCGACCTGATCGGCCAGGACTCCGCCGGCGTCATGCTCGGCTTCCAGTCGACCGGGGACCTGAGCGCCGACTTCAAGCTCTACGCCACCAGCACCAGTGCCGTGGGCAGCGGCTGGACGCCCAGCAGCATCCCGCGCGTCTTCTGACCGGAGGGTGCGGCGTCGTCCGTCGTCGGACGGGTGGCGCCGCACCACCGGCGAGGGTGAACACCGTCACACCCGACGGGCCGCCGGGCGGGCCGTTCGGCGGCCATCGGCCGGCCCCCTGGGCGGGCGACGTAGGCTCGGGGGGTGAGTGTGAGCCGGGAGATCGACGACATCCTGCAGCGTGGCGCGGACGGCGGGCGGATCACGCCCGAGGAGGCCCTGCTGCTCTACACCGAGGCGCCGTTGCACGCCCTGGGCGAGGCCGCCGACGCGGTGCGCCGACGGCGCTACCCGGACAACGTCGTCACGTACCTGATCGACCGCAACATCAACTACACGAACGTCTGCGTGACGGCGTGCAAGTTCTGCGCGTTCTATCGGGCCCCGAAGCACCGGGAGGGCTGGACCCACCCGACCGAGGAGATCCTGCGCCGCTGCGGCGAGGCCGTCGAGCTGGGCGCCACCCAGGTCATGCTCCAGGGCGGGCACCACCCGGACTACGGCGTGGAGTACTACGAGGAGCTGTTCTCCTCGGTCAAGAAGGCCTACCCGCAGCTGGCGATCCACTCGATCGGCCCCAGCGAGATCCTGCACATGGCCAAGGTCTCCGGCGTCAGCCTCGACGAGGCCATCGCCCGGATCAAGGCGGCCGGGCTGGACTCGATCGCCGGCGCCGGCGCGGAGATGCTGCCCGCCCGCCCCCGGAAGGCGATCGCGCCGCTGAAGGAGTCGGGCGAGCGCTGGCTGGAGGTCATGGAGCTGGCGCACCGGCAGGGTGTCGAGTCGACCGCCACCATGATGATGGGCACCGGCGAGACCGCCGCCGAGCGGATCGAGCACCTGCGGATGATCCGCGACGTGCAGGACCGCACGAAGGGCTTCCGGGCGTTCATCCCGTGGACGTACCAGCCGGAGAACAACCACCTCAAGGGCCGGACCCAGGCCACCACCCTGGAGTACCTGCGACTGGTCGCGGTCGCCCGGCTCTTCTTCGAGACGGTGCCGCACCTTCAGGCGTCCTGGCTGACCACCGGCAAGGACGTCGGGCAGCTCGCCCTGCACATGGGCGTGGACGACCTCGGGTCGATCATGCTGGAGGAGAACGTCATCTCCTCGGCCGGCGCGCGGCACCGCTCCAACCTGCACGAGCTGATCGGCATGATCCGCTCGGCGGACCGGATCCCCGCCCAGCGCGACACCCTCTACAACCGACTGGCCGTGCACCACACCCCGGCCGACGACCCGACCGACGAGCGGGTCGTCTCGCACTTCTCCTCGATCGCCATGCCGGGCGGCGGCGCCGGGAAGTCCCTGCCGCTGGTCGACGCCCGCTGAGCGGGGCGTCCGCAGCCACCCGCACGACCCAGACACCCCACCGTCGTCCGGCGGTGGGGTGTCGTCGTACGTGGGCCGCTGTGTGGACCATCGACGTACGGAGCGTGACCGAGAATGGCGTCGCCGGCTAACCGATCGGGTGAATTCCCGTGGGCCGTTGATCTCGATTAGGTTGCCATTCGGAGCCGGCTGCGACGTGGCCGGGGCAGCAAGACATATCAATCCGGGCATTCCTTAAGTGATTCTTAGCCGCACTGTTCAACACGCCGATCTGCGGGGGTGGCGGGCGTGATCGCTTACCGCTAACGTCCGCGGCCGTACCTTTCCTTCACCCCAACGGGGGGAACTTTTCCATGATCTTCCGTAACCGCTCGCTGGCGCGTATCGGCGCCGGCGCGCTGCTCGCCTCCGGCGCGTTGACCGCTCTCGGTAGCCCGGCCCACGCCTCGGGCACGGAGACGGACCTCGCGATCGACGTGGCCGGCACGCGGGTCGCCGCCAACGCGCAGGGCAAGCTGGCCTACGCCAAGGTGACCAACCTCGGCAAGAACACCCCGAGCGAGCTGGCCGTGCGGGTGGACGTGTCCAAGGTCGACTTCGACAAGGTCGTCGCCGTGCCGGCCGTCGAGGACGGCTGCGACATGGAGGGCACCGAGGAGAAGCCGACCGCCTTCGTCTGCTACGCGACGGAGAAGGGCCTGCCGGGCCCGGGCGAGACCACCGACCTGCCGGTCGTCCTCTTCAAGTTCGAGGCCGAGGGCACCTACCAGGCGCCCCTCTCCTTCAAGCTCGTCTCGAAGGACGACACCAACGCGGCGAACAACACCAAGACCGCCACGCTGGACCTCTCGGACGCCAGCGGGCCGGACCTCTCGGTCGTCGCCGAGGACGTCAAGCAGGCCGTGAAGGTCGTCGACGGCAACCCGGTCTACTCCGGCGACCTGCAGGCGGGCGGCCGGTCGGCGCTGACCTACTTCATCAGCAACCAGGGTGACGTGGCCGCCGCCGGTCTCAAGATCAGCGTCAAGCTGCCGAAGGGCGTGACCCCGACCGAGGTGGAGCCGAGCTGCGAGTACGCGGCCGACAAGTCCACCTTCACCTGCACCTACGCCAACTTCGGCCTGATCCCGCAGGACGAGGACACCAACGGCGGGGACAAGCTCTACTCGGCCTACGGCTTCTACCACCTGTTCGACGTGGCGGCGGACGTGAAGCCGGGAGCCCTCAAGGGTGGCCTGGTCAGCGTCGAGCCGGTCGGCACCGCGCCCAGCCGGATGCGGGCGACTGCGGCCCTGCCGCAGAACGTCACCGGCCTGCAGGCCACCGATGTGGACGCCACCGACAACTCCGACGGCTACGCGGTGATCGTCGCGGCCAAGGGCGGCGCGGGCGGCGGCGGTGACGACGACGGCGGCCTGCCGGTCACCGGCGCGCAGACCACCCTGATCGGCGGCATCGGCGCCGTGGTCCTGGTCGCGGGCGCGGCCATGTTCATGGTGGCGCGGCGTCGCCGGGTCGTCCTGGTGACCCCGGGCGACGAGAAGCCGACGGCCTGACGGTCGTCCTCCACCGACCCGCGAGGGTCGTTCACATAACGCACGGCAGCGGGGGCGGGATGGATGACCATCCCGCCCCCGCTGTGCGTCGGGCCGTCCGTCCGACCCGGTCGGCCGGACGGATGAAACACGATCTCCCTGCTGGCGCGCCGCATCGACCTTCGATAGCGTCCGCCCGGGTTCCGCAACCATCCGTTCTTTCCCTAACCCCCGGGGGACCGATGACCCTGTTCCATCGCTCGGCCCTGGCCCGCGCCGGTGCCGTGGCACTCCTCGCGGCGGGCGGCCTGACCACCTTCGCCGTTCCCGCCCAGGCCGCCGACGGGCCGGACCTCGCCGTGATCCCGATCAGCACCCAGCTCGCGAAGGGTGTCGACGCGGCCCGGAGCAAGCCGTTCAAGTTCACCGTCACCAACGCCGGCACGGCCACGGCGGAGGACGTCTCGTACCGGGTGAACACCCGGCAGCTCAAGGACAAGCGCGTCGGCTTCCTGGTGCCCGAGGGGTGCCGCGCCATCGAGACCCACCTCTACCAGTGCTCCCTCGGCGACCTGCCCGCCGGCACCAGCAAGGACTTCGGCGTTCCGCTGTTCAGCACGGGCGGCCGGGGCGACGGCGGCAAGCTGGTCGTCCACGTCGTCACCGCGACGCCCGGAGGCAAGGTTCGCGACAAGGTCGTCGTGCCGGTGACCGTCACGAAGCCCGGCTACGACCTCACCGCCTGGGTGCAGGACGTCCAGGCGGGCGTCGTGGTCAACGGCGCGGTGGCCGACGAGCCGGACCTGAAGCCGGTGCGCCGGGGCGAGACCGTCCCGCTGGACTGGGCGGTCTACAACGACGGCAGCCGGCCCGCGACCGGCGTCTTCTACGGCATCACCCTCCCGCCCGGTGTGAGCTTCGTGACGCTGCCGCAGGGCTGCGTCCAGCAGGTGTTCCTCGGCAAGGAGCAGGCGTTCTGCGAGGACGCCGGGGCGATCGTCCGCCGGGGGCAGTACTACACCGCCGACGTGACGGTGAAGGTCGGCGACGGCGTGACCGAGCCGGTGCTGCGCGAGGGCGACCTCTTCGCGTACGGGCTGGACGTCGCCGAGGGCGAGCCGGAGGAGGAGCCGCGGGTCGCCGGCCAGGCGCAGCGGAAGGCCTTCTCCGAGATCGACACGGCAGACAACCACACGGTCTTCGAGGCCTTCGTCGACCTCTCGGCGCAGCCGAGCCCGACGCCGACGCCGACCGTGGCGCCGACGGCCACCCCGACCGGCGGTCCCACGGCGGTCCCGACCACGACCCCGGGCGGCGGTGGCGGTGGCGGCGACGGCGGGCTGCCGGTGACCGGCGTGCAGGTCGGCCTGATCGGCGGCATCGGCGCGGCCGTGCTGCTGGCCGGCGGCGCGCTGCTGCTGCTCTCCCGGCGGCGCAGGGTCGTCCTGGTGGCGCCCGGCGACGAGAAGTCGACCGACTGACGTACGACCACAGCGGGGGCGGGATGGGCGACCATCCCGCCCCCTGGCCTGTCCGGCCCGACTTTCCCCGCCGCCGCCTCGCGTGTGGCGTTCATGACCGGCGGTCGACCCACCCACCGCCCGGGTGGGCCGGGCTGGCAGAGTGGAGGGGTGAGCCGTACCCCGCAGGGCCAGCGCGCCAACCTGGACAAGCAGCCGCACGAGGTCGCCGCGATGTTCGACGGCGTGGCGGCTCGCTACGACCTGACCAACACCGTCCTCTCCTTCGGACAGGACCGGTTCTGGCGCCGGGCCACCCGGACGGCGCTCGACCTGCGACCGGGTGAGCGGGTGCTCGACGTGGGTGCCGGCACCGGCGTCTCCACCGAGGAGTTGGCCCAGTCGGGCGCGTACGCGGTGGGCGCCGACCTGTCCCTCGGCATGCTGCGCGTCGGTAAGCGCACCCGTCCCCAGGTGCCGCTGCTGGCCGGGGACGCGTTGAAGCTGCCCTTCGCCGACGCCAGCTTCGACGCGGTGACCATCTCCTTCGCGCTGCGCAACGTGAACGACACCGACGCCGCCCTGCGGGAGCTGGCCCGGGTCACCCGGCCGGGCGGCCGGCTGGTGGTGTGCGAGTTCAGCACCCCGGTGAACCCGGCGTTCCGCACCGTCTACCTGTCGTACCTGATGCGCTCGCTGCCGAGCGTGGCCCGCGCCGTCTCCAGTAACCCCGACGCGTACGTCTACCTGGCGGAGTCGATCCGGGCGTGGCCCGACCAGCCGGCCCTGGCCGCGCGGATCGGCGCGGCGGGCTGGGGCCGGGTGGCCTGGCGCAACCTGACCGGCGGGATTGCGGCGCTGCACCGCGCGGTCCGCGCCTAGGCCGATCCGGCGCCTTTTTCGCAGATATCCGTTTTTGCTCCACTTTGTTCCGTAAGCTCGCCCCCATGACGGGACGACACCAGGCGGTCGGCGCGGAGGCCACCGACGACGACGCGACCGAACTCATCGCCCAGCTCAAGGAGCTGGCCGGCGCGGATCCCGCCGACGTCCGTCAGGTCGTGGCCGAGGTGCTGGCCGCCCTGGACCGCGCCGCCGGCGGCGCGCTGCGCGAGCACCTGCCGGAGACGATCCGGCACGACGCCGGCCTGGACCCGGCCGCCTCCGCCCGGCACTGAGGCCCGCCCCGGCACCCCGCCTCCGACCTCGGCCGACGTGTCCCCGGCAAGTTAGGTACCCCTGATCCGGCGTGGTCATGACGTCGGTCATAGACTCCCACCGTCTGGCTTGTGAAGCATTTCACGAGCATGCGGGAGGAGGCGCGGGATGGCCGCGGTGGAACATGACGCCGACGTGATCGTCGTGGGCGCCGGTCCCGGTGGGTCGGCTACCGCGTACCACCTGGCTCGGCACGGCGTACGGGTGCTGCTGCTCGAGAAGACCGAGTTCCCCCGGGAGAAGGTCTGCGGCGACGGGCTGACCCCGCGCGCGGTGCGGCAGCTGATCCGGATGGGCGTGGACACCTCGCCCGAGGCGGGCTGGCTGCACAACCGGGGCCTGCGGGTCATCGGTGGCGGCGTCCGGCTGGAGCTGGACTGGCCCGATCTGGCGAGCTTCCCCAACTACGGCCTGGTGCGCACCCGGCTCGACTTCGACGACCTGCTCGCCCGGCGCGCCGTCGACGCCGGCGCGGAGCTGCGCACCGGCGTGAACGTCACCGGCCCGGTGCTGGGCCCGGACGGCCGGGTCACCGGCGTCGAGGCGGAGGTCGGCCCGGGCAAGGAGCCCGCCACCTTCCACGCGCCGCTGGTCGTCGCGGCCGACGGGGTCTCCGGCCGCTTCCCGCTCGCCCTCGGGCTGGCCAAGCGCGAGGACCGGCCGATCGGCGTCGCCGTCCGGCGCTACTACCGCTCGCCCGCCAAGCACGACGACAACTACCTGGAGTCCTGGCTCGAGCTGCGCAGCAAGGACAGCGGCGACAACCTGCTGCCCGGGTACGGCTGGATCTTCGGGCTGGGCGACGGCCGGGTCAACGTCGGCCTCGGCGTGCTCAACTCCTCGTCCGCGTTCGGCAAGACCAACTACCGTCGGCTGCTCACCGACTGGCTGGCCAACACGCCCGCCGACTGGGGCATGACCGACGAGGCGAACGCGGAGGGCCCGATCCTCGGCGCCGCCCTCCCCATGGGCTTCAACCGGGTGCCGCACTACACCCGCGGCGTGATGCTGGTCGGCGACTCCGGCGGCATGGTCAACCCGTTCAACGGCGAGGGCATCGCGTACGCGATGGAGTCCGGCGAGCTGGCCGCGGAGGTCGCCGTGCAGGCGCTCGCGCGCCCGGCCGGCGCGGACCGGGAGCGTGCGCTGACGGCGTACTCGACGGAGCTGAAGGCCCGCTTCGGCGGCTACTACCGGCTCGGCGGCATCTTCGTGAAGCTCATCGGCCGTCCCGAGATCATGCGGATGGCCACGAAACACGGCATGCCGCACCCGATGCTGATGCGCTTCGTGCTCAAGCTGCTGGCCAACCTGACCGACCCCCGGGACGGGGACGCGATGGACCGCGTCATCAACACGATGACGAAGGTGGCACCGGCCGTGTAACGCGAGGAATGGGCCTGCGAGCCCCTGCGGTCGCGAACGAAGGCAGCCCCGTGTGACGGTCCCGTCCACGGTCTGTGATGACCGCAGGTGCGGACAAGGGAGATCGACCCCCGCCGACGACCGTCGCGAGGGACGTGAATAGTGTGATTTTTGACAAGGACCAGGGCAGGGAAGGACGAGCAGGAGAAAACGATGTCGCTCTCGCCTTACGCACCGATCATCGGGCTGTTCGCCCTCGCCGCGGGGTTCGCGCTGTTCTCCGTGGGCGCTGCCCGCTTCGCCGGTCCCCGGCGCTACAACAAGGCCAAGCTCGAGGCGTACGAGTGCGGCATCGAGCCCAGCCCGCAGCCGATCGGCGGCGGCCGGTTCCCGATCAAGTTCTACCTGACGGCGATGCTCTTCATCGTCTTCGACATCGAGATCATCTTCCTCTACCCCTGGGCGGTCTCGTTCGACGCCCTGCCGATCTTCGGCTTCGTGGAGATGGTCCTGTTCATCGTCGCGGTCTTCGTCGCCTACGCCTACGTCTGGCGGCGCGGCGGCCTGGACTGGGACTGAGGGAGGAACCTCAGATGGGTATCGAGGAGAAGCTTCCCGCCGGTGTCCTGCTCACCTCGGTGGAGAAGCTGGTCAACTGGTCGCGGAAGACGTCGGTCTGGGGGGCCACCTTCGGTCTGGCCTGCTGCGCGATCGAGATGATGGCCGCCGGTGGTCCGCACTACGACATGGGCCGCTGGGGCATGGAGGTCTTCCGGGCCTCGCCCCGGCAGGCCGACCTGATGATCGTGGCCGGCCGGGTGAGCCAGAAGATGGCCCCGGTGCTGCGCCAGATCTACGACCAGATGGCGGAGCCCCGCTGGGTCATCTCGATGGGCGTCTGCGCCAGCAGCGGCGGCATGTTCAACAACTACGCCATCGTGCAGGGCGTCGACCACATCGTGCCGGTCGACATGTACCTGCCCGGCTGCCCGCCCCGGCCCGAGATGCTCATCGACGCGGTCCTCAAGCTGCGCGAGAAGATCGGGCACGAGCCGCTCGGCCCGAACGGCCGCAAGATGCTCGAGGCGCGTCGGGAGCGCGGCGACGTCCCGGTCGTCCCCTACGGCTCGATGCCGTCGTCGTACCGCAGCGACAAGGCCCGGCGGGCCGAGTGGACCAAGGCGGTCCGTGAGGGTCGCGAGGAGCAGCTGCGGATCGAGAACTGGATGAAGGCCCAGAACCACCTGCACCAGCACGGGGGTGTCCAGAAGTGACCGCGCCTCAGGACAGGAAAGACGACGGCGGCGTGCCGGTGCCGGTCACGCCGGCCGGTGCCAGCAGCACCGCACCCGCCGAGTACCCCCCGGCCAGCCCGGCCGGCCGGGGCATGTTCGGCAACCAGGGCTCCGGGGACGTGTCCGGCTTCGGCGGCCTCGTCCGCCAGCGCCGGACCATCGAGGACGCGCCCCGACCGTACGGGGGCTACTTCGACGAGGTCCGCGACGCGCTGGAGGAGGCGTACCCCGCCTTCGCCGACGCCGTCGAGAAGGTCGTGGTCGACCGGGGCGAGCTGACCCTGCACATCCGCCCCGAGCGGATCGCCGAGGTCTGCCAGGTGATGCGCGACGACATGGCGCTCCGCTTCGAGCTGTGCTCCTCGGTCTCGGGGGTGGACTACCTCGGCGCCGACGCCCGCCGCCTGCACGTCGTCTACCAGCTCACCTCGATGACCTACCGCCGCACCGTGCGGCTGGAGGCCGCGGTCTCCGCCGAGGACCCGCACCTGCCGAGCGTCACGTCGGTCTACCCGACGGCGGACTGGCAGGAGCGCGAGGCGTACGACATGTTCGGCATCGTCTTCGACGGTCACCCCAACCTGACCCGGATCCTCATGCCGGACGACTGGGAGGGGCACCCGCAGCGCAAGGACTACCCGCTCGGCGGCGTACCCGTCGAGTACAAGGGCGCTGAGATCCCGCCGCCGGACCGGAGGAGGTCCTACCAGTGACCACGTCGAACTACGCCACCGAGCGCGACACCACCGAGGGGAAGGTCTTCACCGTCACCGGTGGCGACTGGGACAGCGTCGTCTCGGGGACCGACCCGATCAACGACGAGCGGATCGTCGTCAACATGGGTCCGCAGCACCCGTCGACGCACGGCGTGCTCCGGCTGATCCTGGAGCTGGAGGGCGAGACGGTCCGCGAGGCCCGCTCGGTCGTCGGCTACCTGCACACCGGCATCGAGAAGAACCTCGAATACCGCAACTGGGTCCAGGGCAGCACCTTCGTGACCCGGATGGACTACCTCGCCCCGATCTTCAACGAGACCGGGTACGCGCTGGCGGTGGAGAAGCTGCTCGGGGTCTCCGAGCAGATCACCGAGCGGGCGAACACCATCCGGGTCCTGATGATGGAGCTGAACCGGATCTCCTCGCACCTGGTCTGGGTGGCCACCACCGCCATGGAGCTGGGCGCCATCAACATGATGCTCTACGGCTTCCGCGAGCGTGAGTACGTCCTGGAGATCTTCGAGATCATCACCGGCCTGCGGATGAACCACGCGTACGTCCGGCCGGGCGGCGTGGCGCAGGACGTGCCGGACGAGGCGATCGTCAAGATCCGCGAGTTCCTGAAGCTGATGCCGAAGCGGCTCAAGGAGTACGAGAACCTCCTCTCCGGGCAGCCCATCTGGCTCGAACGGACGAAGAACGTCGCGGTGCTCGACGTGACCGGCTGCCTCGCGCTCGGCGTGACCGGCCCGGTGCTGCGCTCCGCCGGCCTCGCCTGGGACCTGCGCAAGACCATGCCGTACTGCGGCTACGAGACGTACGAGTTCGACGTGCCGACGCACACCGACGGCGACGTGTGGGGCCGCTACCTGGTCCGGCTCGCCGAGATCCGGGAGTCGCTCAAGCTCGTCGAGCAGGCGTTGGACCGGCTCAGGCCGGGCCCGGTGATGGTGGCCGACAAGAAGATCGCCTGGCCGGCGCAGCTCGCCATCGGCGTCGACGGCATGGGCAACTCGCTGGAGCACGTCGCGAAGATCATGGGTCAGTCGATGGAGTCGCTGATCCACCACTTCAAGCTCGTCACCGAGGGCTTCCGGGTGCCGCCGGGCCAGGTCTACGTCGGCATCGAGTCGCCCCGCGGCGAGCTGGGCGTGCACGCCGTCTCCGACGGTGGCACCCGGCCCTACCGGGTGCACTACCGGGAGCCGAGCTTCGTCAACCTCCAGGCCCTCCCGGCGATGGCCGAGGGTGGCCTGATCGCCGACGTGATCGCCGGCGGCGCCTCGCTGGACCCCGTGATGGGTGGTTGTGACCGATGAGCGTTTTCACTGACGAGACCCGCGAACGGGCACGGGAGATCATCGCCCGCTACCCGGCCGACCGGTCCCGGTCGGCGCTGCTGCCGCTGCTGCACCTCGTGCAGGCCGAGGAGGGCTACGTGTCCCCGGCCGGCGTGGCGTTCTGCGCCGAGGTGCTGGGCCTGAACAAGGCCCAGGTGGGGGCGGTCGCCACCTTCTACACCATGTACAAGCGCCGGCCGACCGGCGACTACCTGGTGAGCGTCTGCACCAACACGATGTGCAACGTGCTCGGCGGCCAGGAGGTCTACGACACCCTCGCCGAGCACCTCGGCGTCGGGCACGACGAGACCACCGCCGACGGGAAGATCACCCTGGAGCACGCCGAGTGCCTGGCGGCGTGCGACTACGGCCCGGTGATGACCGTGAACTACGACTTCTTCGACGGGGTGGACCCGCAGACCGCGCGCGGCGTCGTCGACGAGCTGCGCGCCGGTGGCCGGCCGATGCCGACCCGGGGCGCCCGGCTCTGCACCCTCAAGGAGATGGCGGTGCAGCTCGCCGGCTTCGCCGACGAGCGGGAGGGCGCGGTCGCCGACGGCGGGCCGGGGGAGCCCACCCTGCGGGGGCTGCGGCTGGCGCAGGAGCACGGCATCTCGGTGCCGGGCTTCGACCCGAACACCCCGATCCGGAGCAAGGCCGAGGCAGACAAGGCCGCCGCCGAGGCGAAGGCCAGGAGCGAGGCCGCGAAGCCGGCTCCCGAGCCGGCCAGGCCCGCCCCCGCCGCGAGCGGCAACGGCGCCGGGCCCGCCACGGGCAACGCGGGCGCCGGCACACCGGCCCCCGCCGCCGAGGCGGCCGGCAGCACCACCCGGGACGTGAAGGCGCCGGACGACAAGTCGCCCGAGGTGCGGGCCGCCGAGACCCGGCAGCCTGACGCGGCGACCGCCGTGCCGGACGCGCCGGGCACCAAGGTTCCGGTGGACACCACGGCGCCGGCCCCTCGCGACGCGCAGGAGGCGGAGGCCGCCGGCGTGGCGGCCAACGCGCCTGCGGGTGACGGCAAGCCCGCCGGCGACGAGGCCGGGTCGCAGGAGCGCAACCTCAAGGAAGCCGAGGCGGGAACGGGCACCGGTGGCGCCGGTTCCGCCGTCGCGAGCGAGACGGGGGTCCAGAAGTGACCACTCCCCGGCCGGAGACCCTGGCCAAGCTGACGCCGGTACTCACCAAGCGCTGGCTGTCGCCGGACGCCTGGCGGATCGGCACCTACGAGAAGCTCGACGGCTACGCGGCCCTGCGCAAGGCACTCAAGGCGCACCCGGACGACCTGATCCAGTTGATCAAGGACTCCGGCCTGCGCGGTCGCGGCGGCGCCGGCTTCCCGACCGGTCTCAAGTGGGGTTTCATCCCGCAGGGCGACGGCAAGCCGCACTACCTCGTGGTCAACGCCGACGAGGGGGAGCCGGGCACCTGCAAGGACCTCCCGCTGATGACGCACGACCCGCACGCCCTCGTCGAGGGCGTGATCATCGCGTCGTACGCGATCCGGGCCAACCGCGCCTACATCTACATCCGGGGCGAGGCGGTGCACGCCGCGCGCCGGCTGCGCAACGCCGTGCGGGAGGCGACCGCCAAGGGTTACCTCGGCCGGAACATCCTCGGCTCCGGGTTCGACCTGGAGCTGGTGGTGCACTCGGGCGCCGGGGCGTACATCTGCGGCGAGGAGACCGCGCTGCTGGACTCCCTGGAGGGCTTCCGGGGCCAGCCCCGGCTGCGCCCGCCGTTCCCGGCCACCCACGGCCTGTACGCGAGCCCGACGGTGGTCAACAACGTCGGCACCATCGCGAGCGTTCCCTACATCGTGCTGGGCGGCGCCGACTGGTGGAAGACCATGGGCACGGAGAAGTCGTCCGGCCCGATGATCTACTCGCTCTCCGGCCGGATCGCCAACCCGGGCCAGTTCGAGTGCACGATGGGCGTCACCCTGCGGGAGCTGATCGAGCTGGCCGGTGGCATGCAGCCCGGCCACAACCTGCGGTTCTGGACGCCGGGTGGCTCGTCGACGCCGCTGCTCACCGCCGAGCACCTGGACGTGCCGCTGGACTTCGAGGGGGTGGCGGCGGCCGGCTCGATCCTCGGCACCACGGCCACCCAGATCTTCTCCGACCAGGACTGCCCGGTCTACGCGACCTACCGGTGGCTGGAGTTCTACCACCACGAGTCGTGCGGCAAGTGCACCCCGTGCCGCGAGGGCAACTACTGGATGGTCCGGGTCTACCGGCGGATCCTCGCCGGTCAGGGCACCCACGAGGACCTGGACACCCTGCTGGACACCTGCGACAACATCCTCGGCCGCTCGTTCTGCGGTCTGGGTGACGGCGCGACCAGCTCGGTGACCTCGTCGCTGAAGTACTTCAAGCAGGACTACCTCGACTACATCGAGGGACGTACCGCGCCGAAGCTGTCGGACAAGCAGCTGGTGGGAGCCCACTAATGACCGACGTAGCGAAGCAGACCGAGACCGTCACGCTCACCATCGACGGCGTCGAGGTCACCGCCCCGAAGGGGGCGCTCCTGATCCGGGTCGCCGAGCAGTTGGGCACCGAGATCCCCCGGTTCTGCGACCACCCGCTGCTGGCCCCGGCCGGCGCGTGCCGGCAGTGCCTGGTCGAGGTGGAGGGGCAGCGCAAGCCGGTCGCCTCCTGCACCCAGACCGTCGCCGACGGCATGGTGGTGCGCACCCAGCTCACCTCCCCGGTCGCCAAGAAGGCGCAGGAGGGGGTCATGGAGCTGCTGCTGCTCAACCACCCGCTCGACTGCCCGATGTGCGACAAGGGCGGCGAGTGCCCGCTGCAGAACCAGGCGATGTCCACCGGGCGCGCCGACTCGCGGTTCCACGAGCACAAGCGGGAGTACCCGAAGCCGCTGCCGATCAGCACGCAGGTGCTGCTCGACCGCGAGCGCTGCGTGCTCTGCCAGCGCTGCACCCGGTTCTCCGAGGAGATCGCCGGCGACAAGTTCATCGACCTGATGGGCCGGTCGTCCGCCGAGGAGATCAACATCTACCGGGACGAGGACTACGGCGTAAGCCCGGACGCGGGCTGCCCCGGCCACGCCGACGCCGCGGCCGACTCCGGCGACGTGCCCTTCAACTCGTACTTCTCCGGGAACACGGTGCAGATCTGCCCGGTCGGCGCGCTGACCGGCACCCAGTACCGGTTCCGGGCCCGGCCGTTCGACCTGGTCTCCTCCCCGAGCGTCTGCGAGCACTGCTCGGCCGGGTGCGCCCAGCGCACCGACTGGCGGCGGGGCAAGGTGCTGCGCCGGCTGGCCGGCGACGACCCCGCGGTGAACGAGGAGTGGAACTGCGACAAGGGGCGGTGGGGCTTCCAGTACACCCGCGCCTTCGACCGGCTCACCACCCCGCTGGTCCGCGACCCGCAGACCGGCGAGCTGCGTGAGGCGGCGTGGAGCGAGGCGCTGGCCGTCGCCGCCGAGGGGCTGCGCGCGGCGCGGGACGGCGGGCGGGGCACGGCGGTGCTCACCGGCGGCCGGCTGACCGTCGAGGACGCCTACGCGTACGCGAAGTTCGCCCGGGTCGCGCTGAACACCAACGACATCGACTTCCGGGCCCGGCCGGTCTCCCGCGAGGAGACGGACTTCCTGGCCAGCTCGGTCGCCGGGGTCACCGACGTGACGTACGCCGACGTGGAGAAGGCGCCGGCCGTGGTGCTGGTCGGGCTGGAGCCGGAGGAGGAGTGCCCGATCCTCTTCCTGCGGCTGCGCAAGGCGTACCTGAAGAAGAAGCTCACGGTGTACGCGATCGCGCCGTTCGCCACCCGCGGCCTGGAGAAGCTCGGCGCCAAGCTGGCCCGGGTGGTGCCGGGCGAGGAGGCGACCGTGCTCGCCGAGCACGCGACGGTCGCCGAGGCGCTCAGCGCCGAGGGCGCGATCCTGATCGTCGGCGAGCGGCTGGCCAGCGTGCCGGGCGGCCTCTCCGCGGCGGCCGACGTGGCCCGGCGTACCGGCGCGAAGCTGGCCTGGGTGCCGCGGCGCGCGGGTGACCGCGGCGCGGTCGACGCGGGCTGCCTGCCCAACCTGCTGCCCGGTGGCCGCCTGGTCAACGAGCCGGCCGCCCGGGCCGAGCTGGGCGAGGCGTGGGACATCCCCGCCGGGGTGATCCCGAGCCAGGCCGGCCGGGACACCGACGCGATCCTCGCCGCCGCCGCCGGCGGTCAGCTCGGCGCGCTGGTGGTGGCCGGGGTCGACCCGGCCGACCTGGCCGACCCGCGGCTGGCCGAGACGGCCCTGGACGAGGTGCCGTTCCTGGTCAGCCTGGAGCTGCGGATGAGCGCGGTGGCCCGCCGGGCCGACGTGGTCTTCCCCGTCGCCCCGGTGGCCGAGAAGGCCGGCAGCTTCCTGGACTGGGAGGGTCGGCTGCGCACCTTCGAGGCGGTGCTGCACACCGCCGCGATGACCGACGGCCGCGTGCTGGACGCGCTCGCCGCGCAGCTCGACGTGCAGCTCGGCACCGGTGACGTGCTCAGCGTCCGCCGCGAGCTGGGCGCGCTGCCGCGGACCCGGACCGACCGTCCCGCCGCCCCGTCGGTGGAGCCGGCCGCGGTGCGGGAGCCGGGCGCCGGTGAGGCGGTGCTCGCCACCTGGCACCAGCTGATCGACCTGGGCAGCCTCACCGACG
Source organism: Micromonospora sp. DT178 (assembly GCF_049841695.1). Classification (NCBI taxonomy): domain Bacteria; kingdom Bacillati; phylum Actinomycetota; class Actinomycetes; order Micromonosporales; family Micromonosporaceae; genus Micromonospora; species Micromonospora sp. DT178. The sequence continues at coordinate 134,029 of NZ_JBNCKV010000010.1, read as the reverse complement.
GCGACGAGCACCTCGCCGGCACCGCCCGCCCGCCGGTGGTCCGGCTGGGCAAGGGCACCGCGGAGGCGCTCGGCGTCGCCGACGGCGACCCGGTGACGGTGGGCACCGACCGGGGGGCGCTGACCCTGCCGGCGGCGATCACCGAGATGCCGGACGGCGTCGTCTGGCTGCCGACCAACTCGCCCGGCGCGACCGTGCGACGCAGCCTCGGCGCGACGTCCGGAGCGGTCGTGCGGATCTCCGCCGCCGCGGTCGCCGCCGACGCGGCCGACCGCCCGGGCCCGCTCCTCAACGCAGGGGGTGTACACCAGTGAACGCGGTCTACCTGGCCCAGGACCCGACGCTGGCCGACTTCGGCCGGGACCCGTGGTGGCTGGTCCTCATCAAGATCGTCTTTGCCTTCGCCTTCGGTCTGGTCGCCACGCTGCTCGGCGTCTGGTTCGAGCGGCGGGTCGTGGGCCGCATGGCCGTGCGGCCCGGCCCCAACCAGGCCGGCCCGTTCGGTCTGCTCCAGACCCTCGCCGACGGTCTCAAGATGGCCTTCAAGGAGGACATCCTGCCGAAGGCGGCGGACAAGGTCGTCTTCTTCTTCGCCCCGACCATCTCGGTGATCTGCGCGGTCACCTCGCTGGCGGTGGTGCCGTTCGGCCCGATGGTGAGCATCTTCGGCCACTGGACGCCGTTGCAGGTCACCGACGTGCCGGTGGCGGTGCTGGTGCTGCTGGCCTGCTCGTCGATGGGCATCTACGGCATCGTGCTCGGCGGTTGGGCCTCCGGCTCGACCTACCCGCTGCTCGGCGGCCTGCGCTCCAGCGCCCAGATGATCTCGTACGAGGTCGCCATGGGCCTGAGCATCGTGGCGGTCTTCATGACCGCCGGCACGATGTCGACCAGCGGCATCGTCGCCGCCCAGGGGGACGGCACCCGGCTGAGCATCGCCGGCCTCGAGGTCCCGGCCCCCGGCTGGTACGCGATCCTGCTGCTGCCGAGCTTCATCATCTTCTTCATCGCCACCGTCGGCGAGACCAACCGCGCGCCGTTCGACCTGCCCGAGGCGGAGTCCGAGCTGGTCGCGGGCTATATGACCGAGTACAGCTCGCTGAAGTTCGCGCTCTACATGCTCAGCGAGTACGTCGCGATGGTCACCATGTCCGCGGTCACCACGACGCTCTTCCTCGGTGGATGGCGGGCCCCGGCACCGATCACCACCATCTGGGCCGGCGCCAACTCCGGCTGGTGGCCGATGCTGTGGTTCTTCGCCAAGGTCGTCATGCTGGTCTTCGTCTTCGTCTGGCTGCGGGGCACCCTGCCCCGGCTGCGCTACGACCAGTTCATGCGCTTCGGCTGGAAGGTCCTGCTCCCGATCAACCTGGTCTGGATCCTGGTCCTGGCCGGCCTGCGCTCGATCGAGGACTGGGACTCGCGCAGCAAGCTGATCGCCGTCGGCATCCCCGCCGGCATCCTGCTGCTGGCCACGCTGCTCTGGCCGAGCCGCAAGCCGCAGCCGAAGCCGACGGTCCAGGAGCAGGTCAACGACCGGCCGTACGGCAGCTTCCCGCTGCCCCCGATGGACCTGCAGGTACCACCGAGCCCGCGCACGAGGCGCGTGGTCGCCGAGCGGGAGCCGGCCAACATCGCCGCCGGCCCGGACTCCAGGGAGGTGTGACGTGGGCGCGATCACCGGAACGTTCAAGGGATTCGGTGTCACCTTCTCGCACATGTTCAAGAAGGTCGTCACCACCGACTACCCGTTCAAGCCGCCGGTGTCGGCGCCGCGCTACCACGGGCGGCACATCCTCAACCGGCACCCGGACGGGCTGGAGAAGTGCATCGGCTGCGAGCTGTGCGCCTGGGCCTGCCCGGCGGACGCGATCTACGTCGAGGGCGGCGACAACACCGACGAGCAGCGCTTCTCGCCGGGTGAGCGGTACGCCAGCATCTACCAGATCAACTACGCCCGCTGCATCTTCTGCGGGCTCTGCATCGAGGCCTGCCCGACCCGCTCGCTCACCATGAGCAACGAGTACGAGCTGGCCCGGGACAGCCGGCAGGATCTGATCTTCACGAAGGAGCAGCTGCTCGCGCCGCTGCTGCCGGGCATGGAGCAGCCGCCGCACCCGATGCGGCTCGGCGACAGCGAGAAGGACTACTACGTCGGCGCGCTGACCAACCCGGGCACCTCGGCCGGCGCGGAGCACTCGGCCAACAACCCGGGCCGGTACCAGGTGGAGGAGCACCCCGGTGTGACCTTCCCGGGCGCCGAGCAGCACGCCCAGCGGGCAGCGGCCGCCAAGGGGGACGGAGCATGACCACGCAGACGGTGCTCGCCGCGGCGGGCGGGGTCTCCGGTGGGGAGCAGGTGACGTTCTACATCCTGGCCCCGCTGGCGCTGATCGGCGCGATCGGGATGGTCGCAGCGCGCAACGCCGTGCACTCGGCCCTCTGGCTGGTGCTGACGATGCTCTGCCTGGGCGTGTTCTACGTGCTTCAGGCCGGGCCGTTCATCGGCATGGTGCAGATCATCGTCTACACCGGCGCGATCATGATGCTGTTCCTCTTCGTGCTGATGCTGGTGGGCCGCGACGCCTCGGACTCGTTGATCGAGACGCTGCGCGGGCAGCGGGTCGCGGCGGTGGTGCTCGGGCTCGGCTTCGCCGGCCTGGTCGGCGGCGGGCTGTGGCGCGCGCTGGAGGGCACCACGGCGGTCGGCCTGGAGCAGGCCAACGCCGAGGGCAACGTGCAGGGCATCGCCCGGCTGCTCTTCACCAAGTACGTCTTCGCCTTCGAGCTCACCTCGGCGCTGCTCATCACGGCCGCCATCGGCGCGATGGTCCTGGCCCACCTCGAGCGGCGCAAGGAGGACAAGATGGACCAGCCGAAGACGATGCGGGCGCGCTTCGCCCCGGGCAACTACCCGGGCCCGAAGCCCGGCCCGGGTGTCTTCGCGACCTCCTCCTCCGTGGCCACCCCGGCCCGCCTGCCCGACGGCCGGCTGAGCGAGCGGAGCACCCCGGACATCCTGCCGGTGCGCGAGCTCACCGACCGGGAGACCACGCTGAAGGGGACGGACAAGTGAGCGCGAGGAGTGAGCTTGCGAGCCTCGCAGTCGCGAACGAAAGGTTGGCGCAGCGATGACGCCGGACTACTACCTGGTGCTGGCCGCGGTGCTCTTCACCATCGGCGCCGTCGGTGTGCTCATCCGGCGCAACGCGATCGTGCTGTTCATGTGCGTCGAGTTGATGCTCAACGCGGCCAACCTGACCCTGGTCACCTTCAGCCGGATCAACGGTGACCTCAACGGCCAGATCATGGCGTTCTTCGTGATGGTGGTGGCGGCGGCCGAGGTCGTGGTCGGGCTCGCGATCATCATGGCGATCTTCCGGACCCGGCGCTCCGCGAGCGTCGACGACGCCAACCTGCTGAAGTACTGAGGGGTCCTGCGGTGGGAACGATTCTGACGAACGCCCCGGCTGAGCCGGTGGGCACCGTCGCCTACGCGACGGCGGACGGGCTGCTGGGCAGCGTCTGGCTGCTGGTGGCGATTCCGCTGGTCAGCGCAGCGGTCCTGCTGCTGCTCGGCCGGCGGGCGGACCGCTGGGGGCACTGGCTCGGGGTGGCCGCCATCGGCGCCGCGTTCGTGCTGGGCCTGACCTACTTCCTCCAGTTGCGTGGCCTGGAGAACAAGTCGGTCGAACTGAGCCTGTGGGACTTCATCACGGTCGGCGACCTGCGGGTGGACTTCGGTCTGCTCTTCGACCCGCTGGCCGCCGTCTTCGTGCTGCTGATCACCGGGGTGGGCTTCCTGATCCACCTCTACGCGGTCGAGTACATGTCGCACGACGCGGGACGTCGGCGGTTCTTCGCCTACTTCAACCTGTTCGTCGCGGCCATGCTGCTGCTGGTGCTCGGCAACAACTACGTGATGCTCTACTTCGGCTGGGAGGGCGTCGGTCTGGCGTCGTACCTGCTGATCTCCTTCTGGTACGAGCGGCCCAGCGCCGCCACCGCCGGCAAGAAGGCGTTCCTGATGAACCGGGTCGGCGACGCCGGCCTGGCGATCGGCATCTTCATCATGTTCGCCACCCTCGGCACCACCCAGTACGACGAGGTCTTCAACGGGGTCGGTTCGCTGACCGCGACCACGGTGCTGGTGCTCGGCCTGCTGCTGCTGCTCGGCGCGACCGGCAAGTCCGGCCAGTTCCCGCTCCAGGCGTGGTTGCCGGACGCGATGGAGGGCCCGACCCCCGTGTCGGCGCTCATCCACGCCGCCACCATGGTCACCGCCGGCGTCTACCTGATCGCCCGCTCTAACCCGATCTTCTCGGCCAACTCCACCCTCCAGCTGGTGGTGGTGAGCGTCGGCGCGCTGACGCTGCTGATCGGCTGCATCATCGGCGCGGCCAAGGACGACATCAAGCGGGTGCTGGCCTGGTCGACGGTGAGCCAGATCGGCTACATGTTCCTCGGCGTGGGCCTCGGCGGCGCGGCGTACGCGCTGGCGATCGTGCACCTGCTGGCGCACGGCTTCTTCAAGGCCAACATGTTCCTCGGCGCCGGCTCGGTCATGCACGGCATGAAGGACCAGGTCGACATCCGCCGCTTCGGCGGGCTGTCGAAGTACATGAAGATCACCTGGATCACCTTCATGATGGGCTGGCTCGCCATCATCGGCATGTTCCCGTTCTCCGGCTTCTTCTCCAAGGAGCCGATCATCGTGGCCGCGTTCGAGCGGGACGACTGGACGGCCTGGCTCTTCGGCATGGCAGCGCTGCTCGGCGCCGGGCTCACCGCGTTCTACATGACCCGGCTCTTCGTGCTCACCTTCCACGGGCCGAAGCGCTGGACGGAGGACATCGAGCAGCCGCACGAGTCGCCGAAGCTGATGACCATCCCGCTGGTGCTGCTCGGCGCGGGTTCGGTCGGGGCCGGTTTCCTGCTCGCCACCTCGGTGCCGGACTGGCTGGAGGCCACCGCCGGGCTGGGCGCCCAGGAGGAGGGGCACCACGCGGTGCTCTCGCACACGGTGATCACCGTGCTCTCGCTGCTGGTCACCGTCCTCGGCGCGGGTCTGGCCTGGTTCCTGTTCCGCAACGGCACGGCCACCGCGCCGCAGCCGGCCGGGGTGCTGGTCACCGCCGCCCGGAAGAACCTCTACACGGACGCGGTCAACGAGGCGGTCTTCGAGAAGCCGGGCATCTTCCTCACCCGGGCACTGGTCTACCTGGACAACCGGGGCGTCGACGGGCTGGTCAACGGCCTCGCGGCGGGGATCGGTGGCGGCTCGGGCCGGCTCCGGCGGCTCCAGACGGGCTTCGTCCGGTCGTACGCCACCTCGATCCTGACCGGCGCGCTGCTGGTCCTGGCGGCGTTCCTGGCCGTCGAGGCGGGGTGGCTGGCGTGATCGACCTCTTCCAGGCGGCCGTCACCGGCGGACCGCGCAGTGACGACGGAGGTAAGGCCGCATAATGTCCGACTTCCCGTTCCTCTCGGTGCTCACCGTGGCACCGCTGGTCGGCGCCCTGGTGGTGGCCTTCCTGCCGCGCAGCCGGCCGGAGCTGGCCAAGCAGGTGGCGCTCGGCTGGTCGCTGCTGGTGCTGGCGCTGTCGGTGGTCATGTGGGTGACCTTCAAGGTCGGCGGTGACCGCTTCCAGTTCCGCGAGTCCTACGCGTGGATCCCGAACTGGGGCGTCAACTTCACCTTCGCCGCCGACGGCATCGCGCTGGTGATGCTGATGCTGATCGCGGTGCTCGTGCCGCTGGTGATCCTGGCGTCCTGGCACGACGCCGAGTCGTCCAAGCGGTCGGTGCCGGTCTACTTCGCCCTGCTGCTCGTCCTCGAGTGCACGATGATCGGCGTCTTCGCCGCCGCCGACGTCTTCCTGTTCTACGTGTTCTTCGAGGTCATGCTGGTGCCGATGTACTTCCTCATCGGCAGCTACGGCGGTCACCAGCGGCAGTACGCGGCCGTGAAGTTCTTCCTCTACTCGCTGGTCGGCGGTCTGTTCATGCTCGCCGCGGTGATCGGCCTCTGGGTCGTCGGCGGGAAGACCTTTGACTGGCAGGCGCTGTCCCAGGTGGACATCTCCACCGGCACGGAGCGCTGGCTGTTCCTCGGCTTCTTCCTCGCCTTCGCGATCAAGGCGCCGTTCTTCCCGTTCCACACCTGGCTGCCGGACGCCGGTGGCGCGGCCCCGGCGGGCGCGGCGGCGCTGCTCGTCGGCGTGCTCGACAAGGTCGGCACCTTCGGCATCCTGCGCTACTGCCTGCCGCTGTTCCCGGACGCGGCCAAGTGGTTCGCCCCGTGGGCGCTGGCGCTGGGCGTGATCGGCATCATCTACGCCGCGTTGCTGGCGGTCGGTCAGAACGACCTGAAGCGGCTGGTGTCGTACACCTCGATCGCGCACTTCGGCTTCATCGGGGTGGGCATCTTCGCCTTCACCACTCAGGCCGGCACCGGCGCGGTGCTCTACATGGTCAACCACGGGCTCGCCACCGGCCTGCTCTTCCTGGTGGTGGGCATGCTCATCGCCCGGCGCGGCTCGGCGCTGATCAGCGACTTCGGCGGCGCCGGCAAGCTGGTGCCGCTCCTGGCCGGGGTGCTCTTCTTCGCCGGTCTGGCCTCGCTGGCGCTGCCCGGCACCGCGCCGTTCGTCTCCGAGTTCCTGGTGCTGATCGGCACGTTCACGGTGAACAAGCCGGTCGCGGTGATCGCGACGCTCGGCATCATCCTGGCCGCCGCGTACGTGCTGTGGATGGTGCAGCGCACCACCCAGGGCACGCTCAACCCGGCGCTGACCCAGATCGACGGCATGAAGCGCGACCTGAACCTTCGCGAGAAGGTCGTGGTCGCCCCGCTGATCGCGCTGATCGTGCTGCTCGGCTTCTACCCGAAGCCGGTCACCGACGTGATCAACCCGGCCGTGCAGGCGACCATGCAGGACGTCGGCCGGACCGACCCCGCCCCGACCTCGGGCGGCACCGTCCAGGAGGCGGCAAAGTGAGCGCGAGGAGTGAGCTTGCGAGCCCCGCAGTCGCGAACGAAAGGCTGCTCGGTGTGAGCAAGAGGAGTGAGCTTGCGAGCCCCGCAGTCGCGAACGAAAGGTTTGCGCAGTGACTGAGCTGAAACTGCCGTCGATCGACTACGCGGCGCTCGCTCCGACCCTGATCATGCTGGGTGCCGCGCTGCTGGGCGTGCTGGTCGAGGCGTTCGTGCCCCGCCGGCTCCGGCACGTGGTCCAGCTGTCGATGGCCCTGCTGGCGGTGCTCGCCGCGCTGACCATGGTGGTGCTGGCGGCGGACGAGCGGAAGATCACGATCGGCGGGGCGATCGCGGTGGACGGGCCGACGCTCTTCCTCCAGGGCGCGATCCTGGTCCTCGCCGCGATGGCGCTGCTGCTCATCGGCGAGCGCTCGGTGGAGCGGGGCGGGGCGTTCGTCGCCCAGGCCGCGGTCACCGCCGAGTCGGCCGACGACCGCCGGCAGGCCGAGGGCAAGAACGGCCTCACCGAGGTCTACCCGCTGACCACGTTCGCGATCGGCGGCATGCTGATCTTCGTGGCGGCGAACGACCTGCTGACCATGTTCATCGCGCTCGAGGTCTTCTCGCTGCCGCTGTACCTGCTCTGCGCGCTGGCCCGCCGCCGGCGCCTGCTGAGCCAGGAGGCCGCGCTGAAGTACTTCATGCTCGGCGCGTACGCCTCGGCCTTCTTCCTGTTCGGCGTGGCCCTGATCTACGGCTTCACGTCGGGCGTCCCGGGTCGGCAGGCGGGTGTCGACTTCGCCACCATCGACGCCGCCGTGGCGAACTCCCCGGCCAGCCCGGTGCTGCTCTTCGCCGGCATGGCGCTGCTCGCCATCGGCCTGCTCTTCAAGGCGGCGGCGGCCCCCTTCCACGTCTGGACCCCGGACGTCTACCAGGGCGCGCCGACCCCGGTCACCGGTCTCATGGCCGCCTGCACGAAGGTCGCCGCGTTCGGCGCCCTGCTGCGGGTGTTCCACGTCGCCTTCGACGGGGCCCGGTGGGACTTCACCCCGGTCCTCGGCGTGGTGGCGGTGCTGACCATGCTGGTCGGCGCGGTGTTGGCGGTCACCCAGACCGACATCAAGCGGCTGCTGGCGTACTCCTCCATCGCCAACGCCGGCTACCTGCTGGTCGGCGTGCTGGCGCCTGGGGCCGACGGGATCTCCGGGACGATGTTCTACCTGGTCGCGTACGGCTTCTCGGTGCTCGCCGCGTTCGCCGTGGTGACCCTGGTGCGCGACGCCGACGGGGAGGCCACCCACCTGTCCCGTTGGGCCGGGCTGGGGCGGCGCTCGCCGTTCTACGCCGGGATCTTCACCTTCATCCTGCTGGCCTTCGCCGGAATTCCGCTGACCAGCGGCTTCACGAGCAAGTTCGCGGTCTTCGGCCCGGCGCTCGACGGCGGGCAGGCGTGGCTGGTGATCGCCGGCGTGCTGACCAGCATGGTGCTGGCCTTCCCGTATCTGCGGGTCGTGGTGATGATGTGGCTCTCCGAGCCCGGCGAGTCGACGCCGACCGTCGCCGTGCCCGGCGGGCTGACCTCGGCCGCGCTGATGATCGGCGTGCTCGCCACGCTGGTGCTCGGTGTCGCGCCCGCGCCGTTGCTCGACCTGGCCACCGGCGCCGCCGAATTTGTCAGATGACCGACGCTCACGCCCGCGGGGGCCGGTACGCCACGGCGTGCCGGCCCCCGCGCCGTATCCCCCGTCCCGGGCAGGTCGGAGGGGTGTGGCATGGTTGATGGCGTGGTGAATCCGGCTGGCGAGCGTTCAGGTGCCTCCGGGTCCGGCGGCCGTCGGACCAGGGTGAGCACGAGTCAGTTCGGCGCGCTCGGCCTCTATCTCGCCGATCCCCGCGTCGAGGCGTCCGTGCTGGGTCTGCTGGAGGGCGTCGAGTCCGAGCTGCGGGCGAGCGTGGCCAGCGCCGACCCGTTCGTCACGGAGGCCGCCAGGCACCTCGTGGAGGCCGGCGGCAAGCGGTTCCGGCCGCTGCTGGTGGCGCTGGGCGCGCAGTTCGGCGACCCGACCAGGGCGCAGGTCGTACCGGCCGCCGTGGTGATGGAGCTCACCCACCTGGCGACGCTCTACCACGACGACGTGATGGACGAGGCCGCCGTGCGCCGGGGGGCGCCGAGCGCCAACTCCCGGTGGACCAACTCGGTCGCCATCCTCGTCGGCGACTACCTCTTCGCCCGCGCCGCCGACATCGCCGCCGACCTGGGCATCGAGGCCGTACGCCTCCAGGCGCGCACCTTCGCCCGGCTGGTGCACGGCCAGATCGCCGAGACCGTCGGCCCCCGCCCCGGCGACGACCCGGTGGCCCACTACCTCGACGTGATCGCGGGCAAGACCGGCTCGCTGATCGCCACGTCGGCCCGCTTCGGCGGCATGTTCGGCGGTGCCGCCCCGGAGCACATCGAGGCGCTGGCCGGCTACGGCGAGACCATCGGCGTGGCCTTCCAGCTCTCCGACGACCTGCTCGACATCGCCTCGGAGTCGGTGGAGTCGGGCAAGACGCCCGGCACCGACCTGCGCGAGGGCGTGCCGACCCTGCCGGTGCTCTACGCGCTCGGCTCGGACGACGCCGACGCCGCCTCGGTGCGGTTGCGGGAGATCCTGGCGACCGGCCCGCTGACCGACGACGACCTGCACGCCGAGGCGCTCGGCCTGCTGCGCGAGAGCCCGGCGCTCAAGCGGGCCCGGGAGACGGTCCGCAGCTACGCCGAGGACGCCCGGGAGCAGCTCTCGCCGCTCCCGCAGGGCCCGGCCCGCCGCGCCCTCGAATCCCTCTGCGACTACATCGCCGACCGCACCAGCTGACGCCCCGGGGGCGGCCCGTCGGTCGCTCACTCGTGCACGTAGTACCGGACCTGGATCCCCTCCCGGCGCACCGTCACCTCGGCGTGGTCGCCGAAGGCATCCAGCAGGACGTTGTCGAAGTGGCCCTCCTCGAGCGCCACGGCGAGGGCGTACGCGCGCTGGTGGCGGGCCTCGTCGCGGCCCTGGTAGGGCCCGCGCCTGCCGGAGACCCGCCGCGAACCCCCGAGGCTGGGGTGGGGTTCCGCGTACTTGCCTACCTCGAGGTCTTTCGGGTCGACCCGAGGCCCGTCGCCGGTGGTGCGCACCCAGAACCCCTCGACGCTGAAGTCGCACGTGTCCCCGTCGTTGAAGTAGGGCGAGTACTGCCGCCAGCCGAACTCGGTGACGACGTCGTCGTCGAGCAGGGCCCACAGCAGGGGCCGCAGTTCCTCCAGGGGGCGCTGCGTAACCCGGCGGGCCGGGGTGATGTCGCCTTCGACCGGGATGCCGAGAAAGCTGATGTGACTCACGTGTCGTCTCCGAGCAGGGTGGAGAGGGGCAGGTCCTTACGCTGGGCGCCGGACATCCAGGGACGGATCGGCATTCCCGAGAAGTAGTCGGCGGGGCTGGGCAGCCAGCCGAGGTCCTCCAGCACGTGTCGTTCGGCGATCAGGCGGACCGGTACGCGCCTGCGGCCGACTTGCAACGTGTCGCCGAAGATCCGCTGGCAGAGGTAGATGCCCGCGGTGTGGTGGTACATCGCGCGGTGCCGGACGTCGCCGATGATCTGCTTGGAGGAGTCGATGAACTCCTCGATCGGCAGGTAGTCCTCCGGGGTGCCTCCCCACTTGCGCGCGGCCGACTGGGCGTGATGCCAGGAGTTCATGACAGGCAAACTAGCCCCCGGTGCCGACAGGTCGGCCCGCCCGGGCTCACCGGCGGGCGAGCATCCGGCTGCCGGTGAGCATCAGGGCGGCGGCCAGCAGCATCGACCCGGCGGCGACGACCCACATCGCCGGGTAGCCGGCGTGGGCGGCCACCGCGCCGAGGCCGAGCGGGCCGAGGCAGCCGCCCGCGTACACCCCGGTCTGGGTGATCGAGGTGGCGGCGGCCGGGGCCTGCGGGTGCAGCTGGACCACCGCGAACGTCATCAGGCCCGGCCAGGCCCAGCCCAGGCCGAAGCCGAGCAGCACGCCGGCCACCAGCGGCACCGGCCCGGCCGCCGCGAGCAGACCGAGCCCGGCCGCGCCGACCACGAGCATGCCGGCGATGAGGGCGACGTGCCCGGTGGGGCGGCGGTCCGCGAGCCAGCCGACGACGACCCGGGCCGCCACGCAGACCGCGCTGCCCAGGGTCAGGGTCAGCCCGGCCAGCGCCGGCGACAGCCCCCGGCCGGCGGAGGAGTCCACCACGAAGGTGCCCAGCGCGTTCGCGGCGGCCGCGGCGAAGGTCGCGGCCGCCCCGACCACCACCAGGGCCGCGGTGGCGCGGCCGGCGCGGGCGGGGGCGGCCGTCCGGGCGGGGCGTGGCTCCCGCGCGGGTACGGCAGGCAGCGCCGCCAGGGCCGCGCCGGCCGCCGCCACGAACGCCCAGCGCCAGCCGGCCGTCAGCGCCACGGTCGGCACCGCCGCCCCTGCTAGCAGGGTGGCGACGGGGACGGCGGCCTGCTTCACCCCGAATGACAGCCCCTGTCTGCGGGCCGGCACGTGCCGGGTGAGCGTGGCGTTGCTGGCGAGCTGACCGAGGGCGTTGGCGGTGCCGGCAAGCGCGAGCAGCCCGAGCAGGACCGGGTACGAGCGGGCCAGCCCCGCCACGGCCAGCAGGCAGGCGGCGGAGAGCAGGATGCCGGCGCGGGCCACCACCGTCGGCCCGTGCCGCTCGGCGAGGACGCCGGAGGGCACCGAGGCCAGCGCGCCCACCCCGAAGTAGACCGACACGGCCAGGCCCAGCCCGGCCGGGGAGAAGCCCAGGTCCTCGCCCATCTGCACGGCGAGCCCGCCGAGCAGGAAGACCGGCAGGACGCAGGCGATGGTGACGGCGACGGCCCCGGTCACGGCCCGGGCAGGCCGGGGCGGGGTGACGCCCGGGGCGGGCTGCAACGCGATGTCGGTCATGGTCCGGCAAACCTACGCGAGCGGCGTTTGCGTCACGGTACGTGCCTGTCGAGCAACGCGGCGTTCATGACGATCTGGCATCCTCCACCCGAACAGGCATTTCGCACCGGGCCTGTTTTTCATATGGTGTAAGTCCCCGGCGGCGGAGGTGGTTGTGCGCGACCCCTTGGCGGAACCTTCGGATCTCATCCGGAGTGTGTCCCGCGCGCTACGCGTGCTCGAGTCGGTCGGTCGCGCCCCGAAAGGGCTCACCGTCAAGCAGATCGCGCGGCGCTGCGAGCTGACCGTGGCGACGACCTACCACCTGGTCCGCACCCTGGCCTACGAGGGCTACGTGATCCGGCGCGAGGACGGCACGTACATCGTGGGCCTGGAGGTGGCCGACCGCTACCGCGAGCTGGTAACGGCTTTCCGGGGGCCGCCGGCGGTCGGGGAGAGCCTGCGCCGCGCCGCCCTGGACACCGGCTACAGCCACTGCCTCGGCCGGTTCGTGGGTGGCCAGGTGGCGGTCACGGCCGTGGCCGAGGGCCCGCGCTCGCCGTACCTGGAGGACCTGGTGCCCGGGTTCGACGAGGGGGCGCACGCGACCGCCCTCGGCAAGGCCCTGCTCGCCACGCTGACCGCCGAGCAGCGCTCCCGCTACCTGCGCGACTACGGCATGCGCCCGTTCACCTCCGCCACCCTGACCACCACGGAGGCGTTCGAGGTCGACCTGGCCGCCGGCGACCGGCGGGGCATGCAGCTGGAGCTGGGGCAGTTCCGGCAGGGCGTGGCCTGCGCCGCCGTGCTGGTCAGCCCGGACAAGGACATGGAGCGTCGGGTGGTGCTGGCCTGCGCGCTGCCGGCCGGCGAGATGATGACCTCCGCCCGCGTGGTCCGGGCGAAGCTGCTCACCGTCGCCCGGACGATCGCCGACAACCTGGCCGTCGACAGCTGATTCCGCCCGCCGCCGGCCGGGCGGGCCGCTCCGGCGGCCCCGGGGCGCGCTGCCGTGTTCCACCCGCCGCCCCGCTGCCCCGGCGCCGGTCGCTTCGGGTCGCAACGACCGAGGGCCCTCTCCCCGGCTGGGAGAGGGCCCCGACGGCGGTCCGGCGCCGACCGCCCGAGGAGTGGTCAGCTGCCGATCGGCCCGCCGTCCAGGCGCCAGGCCACCACCACGCCCGGCTTGGCGTAGTCGCCGTCCGGCCAGTTCGAGGCCGGCTTCTCGACCGACGCCCCGCTCAGCTCGCCCGGGTGCTGCACGGCCACGAAGACCGAGCGGTTGTCCCCGGTGATGAACGGGCCGCAGGCCTCCGCGCCCACCGGCACGGTGAGGAACTGCTTCAGGTGGCCCCGCTCCGGCCCCTCGACGGCCGTGGCGAAGAGGCCGTCGTTGCTGCCCAGCGCGTTGCCGTCCGTGGAGATCCAGAGGTTCCCGGTGGCGTCGAACGCGACGTTGTCCGGGCAGGAGATCGGGGAGACCGTCGTCTTGTCGTACCCGGCGAAGAAGGTCGACGGGTCCGCCGGGTCACCGGCGACGATCGGCAGCGACCAGGCGAAGGTCTCGCCCGCGTTGTCGCCGCGGTCCTCGACCAGCTCCAGCACCTGACCGTGCTTGTTCAGGTTGCGCGGGTTGGCCTCGTCGGCGGCCGGCTTGCCGGCCTTGCCCCGGTCGGTGTTGTTGGTCAGCGCCACGTACACCTTGCCGGTGAGCAGGCTCGGCTCGACGTCCTCCGGGCGGTCCATCTTGGTCGCCCCGACCCTGTCGCCGGCCAGCCGGGTGAAGGTGAGCACGTCGGCGGCCGTCATCCCGTCGACGTACGAGCGGTTGCCGCTGACCAGCCTGATCCAGCGCCCCCGGCCGTTGAACGCGCCGTCGGAGGGCAGCCGGCCGGAGCCGTCGATCTCGCCGGCGCTGCTCTGCTTCAGCTCGGCGACGTAGAGGGTGCCCGACTCCAGCAGGGTCAGGTTGTGCCGGCGGGCGACCCAGGAGTTGCCCTTCATGAACTTCTTGTCGGAGACGAACTTGTACAGGTAGTCGAAGCGCTCGTCGTCGCCCATGTACGCGACCACGTGCCCGCTCTTCGCGACGATGACGTTCGCGCCCTCGTGCTTGAACCGGCCCAGCGCGGTGTGCTTGCGCGGGCGGCTCTCCGGGTCGTACGGGTCGATCTCCACGATCCAGCCGTGCCGGTTGGCCTCGTTCGGGTGCTTCGCCAGGTCGAACCGCTCGTCGGCGCGCTCCCACTTGCGGCTGCCGCTCGGGTAACGGGTGGTGGTGGTGATGCCGTACCGGGCCAGCTTCGGCTTCACCTCCTCGGCGACCGCGTCGCCGCCGACGAAGTACTGGTTGAAGTTCTCCTCGCCGGAGAGCACGGTGCCCCACGGGGTCACCCCGCCGGCACAGTTGTTCAGCGTGCCGACGACCGTACGGCCCTTCGGGTCGGCGGCGGTCCGCAGGTGCGCCGAGCCGGCGGCCGGCCCGGTCAGCTCGAACTTCGTGGCCAGCGCCGTGACCCGCCGGTTGTACTGCCGCCGGCCCTTGGTGACCGGTCGCCACTGCCCGGTGCCGTCGACCCGCTCCAGCTCCACCACGGACATGCCGTGCGCGGCCATCGCGATCCGCAGCTGCTCGACGCTCAGCGCGTCCTGGCTGGTGAAGCCGGGGAACATCAGGTCCTCGTTGGTGTACTCGTGGTTGACCACGAGCAGGGCACGCTTCCGCCCGTCCAGCGGCAGCACCCCGACGAAGTCGTTGTTGTAGCCGAACTGCCCCGCCTGGGCGGCGGCGGTCTGGGCGCGCACGTCGAAATCGGGGGCGCCCGGCACGACCGGGTCGCCCCAGCGCAGGACGACCGCGTGGTCATACCCGTTGGGCACGACGAGGCTGTCGAGGGTGTTCGGCGGGACGGGCTTGAAGGTCAGCGCGCCGCTGCCGACGCCGCCAGCGGGACGGTCGAAACCGGCGGCACCGGGGACCACGGGGGTGGCGGGGGCCGCCGCGGCGGGGGCGGCGCCGGCCACCGCGCCGCCGAAGCCGAGGACCAGCGCGCCGACCGCGCCGGCCCGGACCACGCCGCGCCGGGACACCTCCGCGTTCACCACGTCCCCGAAGTACGCGTTGTCGGACGTGTTGGGCACGGGGTGGTCGCACGCGTTGCCGCACCGGTAGAGACAGGTCATGGCGTCGCGGCTGCCGTGGCGGGTGGCGCCCAGCAACGGGAGCAGCCGGGGACGGTCGCTCATGGAAGGAGCCTCCTGATGGGGGTCGGTGCACGCCGGACCAGCCGCTGGCGTGCGTACCCGCCGGACGCTAGGAGGGCGCGGTGAGCGACCGTCGGCGACGGCATGAACCGGGCGTGAACACCTCGGCCGGACTCCTGCGGTGACCTGCGGCTGAACCGATCGGGACGGCGGCATGTATTCCCGTGCGAACGCATCGCCGGACTCGCGCCGACAGCGAGGAGACCGCCATCTCACCTACCCGATCCCCGGGGCGCCCCCGGCCGGGCCCTGCCGCGCGACGAGCGCCTGGATGCCGTCGAGGAGCAGGTCGAGCCCGAAGGTGAAGTCGGCGTCGTCGATCCATTGCTCGGCGGCGCCGAACGCGTTCGCGCGCAGGGCGGCGGCCAGCTCCGGGTAGCCGTCCGGGTCGACGACCTGGGCGAGGACGTGGCCGTAGTCGGCTAGCCCGGAGATCGAGCCGTCCTCGGCGGCGCCGGCCGCGCTGTTGAGAGCGTGGGCCAGGGACGCCTGCCGGGTGGCGTAGCCGGTCAGGGTGGTCACGATGTTGAGCCGCTCGCCGTGACCGAGCCCGGTGCCGGCGAGCGCGGCGAGCGCGCGGTCGAGCCACCGCAGCGCCCGTGGTCCGGCGGGCGGGGTGTGCTGGCCGAGCGCCAGCAGCCAGGGCCGGGCGAGCAGGAAGTCCCGGTGGGCCCGGGTCCAGTCGGTCAGGTAGTCGCGCCACGGCTGTCCGTCGAGGACGGGTGGCTCGGGTGCGGCAGCGTCCGCCATCACGATCAACAGCTCGTCCTTGCTGCCGACGTAGCGGTACAGGGACATCGTCGCCACCCTGACTTCACCTGCGACGCTGCTCATCTTCACCCCCTCCAGGCCCTCGCGGTCGGCGATCCGGATCGCGGCGTCGACGATCCGGCCCAGGTCGAGGCTGGGTCGAGGGCCGTGCCGAGGGATTGCCTCGCGGCCCCACATGCGGGCCACCACGGGGGGCAGCGGCTGTTGCGCCACGTCGAAATCTCCTCGTCCTCCGCCCGGGGGTCTTGTGCTCACTCTAGATCTCGATAACTCTGTATGACGTACTCTGTATCTTATACGCAGAACACGAAGAGGGTGGATTGTGACTACACAGGGTTCGGCGCGGCGGGTGTTCGACGTCGACGCGGTCCGGGGATTCGCACTGTTCGGGATATTCGTCGTCAACGTCACCTTCATGGCCTCCGGCTATCCGGGGAACCTGGTGACCGACCCCGACTTCGACTCGGGGCTCGACCACGCCGTGCGCGTGCTCTCCGCCGTGTTCGTCGACATGAAGTTCTACGTGCTCTTCTCGTTCCTCTTCGGGTACAGCTTCACGCTCCAGATGGCGGCGGCAAGCCGGGCCGGCGCGGCCTTCTCGGCGCGCATGCTCCGCCGGATCGCCGGGCTCCTCGTCATCGGCGCCCTGCACACCGTCTTCCTCTACGGCGGTGACGTGCTCGTCACGTACGCGGTGGCGTGCCTGGTGCTGCTCCTGCTGCGCGACGTGCGGGACCGCACGGCGATCCGGATCGCGGTGGCCCTCTACGCCCTCGTGGTGCTCAGCGGGGTCGCCGGCGCACTGTTCGTGGACCGCTCGGCGTTCCTGCCCGGGGAGGCCGAGGCGCTGGCCAACGGTGCGGAGGCGACGCGGGCGTTGCTCGGCGGCTGGGGGGCCGTCATCGAGGGGCACCTCGCCGGCCTGCCGCTGCTGCTCGTCCAGGCGGCGTCCATGCAGGGCCCGACCGCGCTGGGCATGTTCCTGGTCGGCATGGTTGCCGGGCGCCGGCAGTGGCTGGCCCGGGTCACCGGCGGCGAGCCGGTGCTGCGCCGGATCCAGTGGGTCGGTTTCCCGATCGGGCTGCTCGGCTCGGTCGTGTACACCGCCAGCGGCGGCAACGACAACTCCCTCGGGGTCGCGGCGAGCGTCGCGACGGCGCCGATGCTGGCCGCCGCGTACGTGGCGACGCTACTGCGGATCATGCACAACCCGCGCACGGCGGCGGTCCGGGCCGCGCTCGCACCGGCCGGCCGGATGGCCCTCACCAACTACCTGGGCCAGTCGGTGGCCGGCCTGGTCGCCTTCACCGGCATCGGCTTCGGGCTCGCCGGCACGTTCTCCCCGCTGGCGCTCGTCGCCTTCGCCCTGGCGGTGTTCGCGGTCCAGTTGGTCGTGAGCGCGCTCTGGCTGCGCCGGTTCCGCTACGGCCCGGTCGAGTGGGCGCTGCGGTGGCTCACGAACGCCCGCCGGCCGGCCTTCCTCGTCCCGCCCGCCGACCAGCGGCCGGCCGGCCGGACCGGACCGCCGCACGCCGGTCCCGCCGGCACTGGGGCCGGATCGGGCGCGGACGAGCCGTCCGTCGCCGTGCTCCGCCAGCACGGCTGACCCGCGCTGTCGCCGGCCGGCTCGAACTTCGTGGCCAGCGCCGTGACCCGCCGGTTGTACGGCCGCCGGCCCTTGGTGACCGGCCGCCACTGCCCGGTGCCGTCGACCCGCT
Source organism: Micromonospora sp. DT178 (assembly GCF_049841695.1). Taxonomy (NCBI): domain Bacteria; kingdom Bacillati; phylum Actinomycetota; class Actinomycetes; order Micromonosporales; family Micromonosporaceae; genus Micromonospora; species Micromonospora sp. DT178. The sequence continues at coordinate 116,364 of NZ_JBNCKV010000010.1, read as the reverse complement.
CCAGCTTCACCACGGACATGCCGTGCGCGGCCATCGCGATCCGCAGCTGCTCGGCGCTCAGCGCGTCCTGGTTGGTGAAGCGTTGTCGGACGTGTTGGGCACGGGGTGGTCGCACGCGTTGCCGCACCGGCGCGGTGAGCGACCGTCGGCGACGGTGTGAACCGGGCGTGAACACCTCGGCCAGGGGTGCCACGGTGACCTGCGGCTGAACCGTTCGGGGCGGCGGCACGTATTCCCGGGCGAACGCCACCGCCGGACTCGCGCCGACAGCGAGGAGACCCGCCATCAGCGACCACGACGCCCACCTGCTCCGCGCGCTGCACGACGAGCACGCCGAGGCGCTGTACGCGCACGCCCTGCGGCTGGTCAACGGCGACCGGCAGCGGGCCGAGGACCTGGTGCAGGAGACGCTGCTGCGGGCCTGGCGGCACCCGGAGTCGCTCGACCCGACGCGCGGCTCGGTCCGGTCCTGGCTCTTCACCACCGCCCGCAACCTGGCCATCGACGCCTGGCGGCGCCGCTCCGCCCGGGTCGGCGAGGTCTACACCGACGAGCTGCCCGAGCCCTCCGAGGCCGTGGACGAGGCGGAACGCGCGGTGGAGGCGTGGACCGTCGCCGAGGCGCTGAACCGGCTCAGCCCCACCCACCGGGAGGTGCTGGTCGAGTGCTTCTACCAGGGACGGTCGGTGGCGGAGGCGGCCTCCCGGCTGGGCGTACCGCCCGGCACGGTCAAGTCCCGGACCCACTACGCCCTGCGCTCACTACGGTTGGTCCTGGCCGAGATGGGGGTGACGGAATGACCCGGTGCGAGTTCGCGCACGACGACGGCGCGTACGTGCTGGGTGCGCTGGCCCCCGCCGACCGGGTGGCCTACGAGCGGCACCTCGCCGGCTGCGCCGCCTGCCGGCAGGCGGTCGCCGAGATCGCCGTCCTGCCCGGGCTGCTCGGCCGGCTCGACCCGGCCGGGCTGGAGCAGTTCCTGCCGCCGCCGGAGGACCCCAGGGTGCCCGAACTGCTCGCCGCCGCGCGGGAGCGCCGCCGCCGGGAGCGGTCGGCCACCCGCCGCCGGTACGCCCTCACCGCGCTCGCGGCCGCCGCGCTGGCCCTGGTCGTCGGCGCCGGCACCGCCGTCCTGCTGCCCCGGGAGGCGGCCGGCCCGACCCCGGTCGAGGTGCGGATGGTCGCCATGCAGCCGGTCGCCGGGACGGTGCCGGTGCACGCCGAGATCGCCCTCAACGGCACCGAATGGGGCACAGAGGTGAAGATGCGCTGCGGGTACGACGCGAAGGCCGGCTACGCCAAGGCGTACACCTTCCGGCTGGTGGCGCACGGCCCGGGCGGCGCGACGGAGCAGGTCGGGTCCTGGCTCGCCGCGCCCGGCGACGACCTGCGGATCACCGGCGCGACCCGGTTCACCGACGCGGAGCTGGTCCGGCTGGAGCTGCTGCGCGCCGACGGCACCCCCGTCCTCGTCTACGACGTCCGCTGACCCGCGCCGGTCAGCGGGGCGCGGCGGCGGCCTCGGCCCGGCGGGCGGCGAGGGTCGCGGTGCGGGTCCGACGGGAGTGGCGCACGGCGTCGACGGTGAAGACGATCAGCGCGGCCCAGACCAGGGCGAAGCCGGCGAGCCGGACCGGCGGCATCGGCTCGTGGAAGATCAGCACCCCGCAGCCGAGCTGGAGGATCGGGGCGAGGTACTGGATCATGCCGAGACCGGTGAGCGGAAGCCGGTTCGCCGCCCCGGCGAAGAGCAGCAGCGGGATCGCGGTCGCCGCCCCGGCCGACACCAGCAGCAGGGTGTGCCCGACCGACACCTGCCCGAACGTGCCGTCGCCGGCGGCGGTGAGCCAACCCAGGTACGCCAGCGCGGGCAGCGCCAGCACCGCCGACTCGACGAAGAGCCCCTCGGCGGCGGGCAGCCCGAGCTGCTTCTTGGCCAGGCCGTACCCGGCGAAGCTGAAACCCAGGACCAGCGCCAGGTACGGCAGCCGGCCGTAGTCGACGGTCAGCACGGCCACCGCCAGCCCGCCGATGCCGAGCGCCACCCACTGCGTGGGCCGCAGCCGCTCGCGCAGCACGGTGACGCCCAGCAGCACCACCACCAGCGGGTTGATGAAGTAGCCGAGGGCCGTCTCCACCACCCGGTCGGAGTTCACGCCGTAGATGTAGGTGCCCCAGTTCACCGCGATCAGCGCGGCGGCGACGCCGATGCCGGCCAGCGCCCGGGGCCGGCGCAGCAGCGCCCGCAGGAAGCCGACGTTGCGCATCGCCGCCAGCAGCAGGGCGACGAACACCACCGACCAGACGATGCGGTGGGCCAGGATCTCGATCGACCCGGCCGGCCGCAGCAGCCGCAGGTAGAGCGGGAAGAACCCCCAGAGCAGGTACGCGACGAAGCCGTAGAGGTAGCCGAGGCGGAGTGGCGTCACGCCTCCACCGTAAGGGCCGGGTGGCCGCCGGGTTCCTTGCCGGTGACCGGGCTCACCGGCTGGTTGCGCTGGTCGAGCTGCATCCAGCGGTGCGGATCGGTCATCGGGGCGAACCCGACCTTGGCGTACACCGCGTGGGCGTCGGCGGTGGCCAGCAGGATCCGGCGTACGCCCAGGGCGGCGAGGTGGTCGCGGACCGCCCCGGCCAGCCAGGTGCCCAGCCCCCGGCCGCGCTCGCCGGGGTCGACGTAGACGTCGCAGAGCCAGGCGAAGGTGGCCCGGTCGGTGACCACCCGGGCGACCGCGACCTGGCGGCCGTCCCCCGGGCGGTAGACGCCGAACGGCACCGACCCGGCGAACGCCCGCGCCACCGTCTCCCGGTCCCGCCCGATCGCCCAGTACGCGTCCGTGGAGAGCCAGTGGTGCACCAGGCCCAGGTCGATCCGGTCCGGGTCGGTGCTGAGCAGGTAGCCGTCGTCGCGGGTCAGGGTGAACATGCCCGCGACGCTAACCCGGCCGCCCGGCCCGATCAGTGGCCAATTCCCGCCCTCTGGTCGCGGCCCGCCCGCCTGGTTCGCGGCCCGCCCGCCTGGTTCGCGGCCCGCACACCTGGTCGGTCCGGGTCAGTCCCGGTCCAGGGCGGCCCCGAGGATCCAGGTGACGATGCCGACGAAGAGCGCGCCGAGCACCGCCTCCGGCCAGAAGCCGTCGACGTGGAAGGGCAGCCCGGCCTGGTCGGCGATCCAGCTCGTGAGCAGGAACAGCAGCCCGTTGACCACCAGCGCGATCAACCCGAGGGTCAGCAGGTAGAAGCCGCAGCCGACGGTCTTGATGATCGGCTGGAGCACCGCGTTGACCACGCCGAAGATCACCGCGACGAGGACCAGCGTGACGACCGCCTCGCCGGCGGACGCCGAGTCCAGCGTGATGCCCGGGATGAGCAGCGTGGCCAGCCAGAAGGCGAGCGCCGTGCTGCCCAGGCGGATCAACAGCCCTTTGAGGAAACCCATGGCCGGGATCGTGCCACGGACGGACAACGTGCGGAAGGCGCGCGACCGTCGCCTGTGCTCAGCGGCGGGACGGGCGGCCGACCAGCTGCGACTCGATCGGGGTGGGGGAGAGCAGCGCCCAGCGCAGCGCCCGGCGGTTGACCACCGCGACCATGTCGTCCCGGATCCGGGTCAGCCACTCCGCCGACCCGCCGAGCCCCAGCGCGGCGCCCGCCACGGCGGCCTCGGCCGGGTCGAGCGGTTGCAGCACGGCCAGGTCGGCGCGGCCCAACGCGTCGGCGTCGGCGGGGGTCAGCTCGTCGCGCACCAGCAGCGTGGTCCGCCACGGGGAACCCGGCTCCGTCTCGGCGGGCGCCGAGACGGCGTCGACCACCACCAGCAGCGGGCGCAGCGGCGAGCCCGGCTCGCCCACCGGACGGCCCGGCGGCACCACCGGGATCATCGCGCCGGGGGTGCCGACGCCCCGGACGAACGGCTCCCACCCGCGCGGGCGGGCGGTCTGCACCACCACCCGGGCCCCGAGCGCCATCGCCCGCACCGCCACCAGCTGCGCCGCGCGTATCCCGCCGACCAGCATCACCCGGGTGCTCTCCGGCCGGAACAGCCGGACGGTCACCGCGCCGCCGTGCCGGTTCGTGCCGACCATCAGCCCCGCCTCGCCGAGGGTCAGCTCCAGGCCGTCGGGCGCCGGACCCGGACCCGCCGTGCCCGCCGCCGCGAGCGGCAGCGTGCCGGCCAACCCGTCGAGCTGCGCGCCGTCGAGCCGGTGCACCTCGCCGCCCACCTCGGCCACCAGCCGGCGCAGCGCCTGCGCCGCGACCGAGAGCTCCGCCGGGGTGGCGGCGGCCAGTCGTACGGCCAGCCCGGTCGGCGCCGACGCGGGGTCGGCACCGGCCCACGGCCCGACGCCGAGCGAGACGGTGGTCGCCGTCGCGGGCAGCGCGAGCAGCCGGGTCACCAGCCGCCGGCCGGCGTCGGTACGCGGGTCGGGCCAGCGGCGCAGCCGGAACGTGGTCTGTAGCAGGTCGCCCGCCCGGACGGCCTGCCAGGACTCCTGCGCGGGACGGTCGTCGTGGTGGGCCAGCTCCGCCAACACCCGCAGCGTCGCGTGCTCGCCCAGCGGGCGGGCGGTGACGGGCCCGACCCGGCGTGCGATCCGGCGCACCGTTCCCGAGAGTGCCCGCCGCAGCTCCTCCGCCGTCCAGCCCTCGACGCGCAGCACCCGCACGGCGAGCACGGCCCGTTCCCGGCCGGCGAGCCGCCCGTCGGTCAGCTGCCGGTACGAGGTGGCGACGGCGCCGCCACCCGCGCCCACGGTCGGCGCCGGTGAGCCCGTCAGCAGGAGCTGGAGCCGCACCGGGGGGCCGTCCGGCGCGGCGGCCGACAGCAGCGACGCCGGGACGGGCAGCGCGCGGGGAGCGTCGCCGAGCAGGTCGGCCGGGTCGCCGACCTCCAGCACGGCCACCATGCCGGCGGCGTCGTCCAGCACGGCGGCCGGCGTGCCGGCCAGCTCGGCGGGGCGCACGACCGCGCCCGGGTCGACCAGGTCCAGCAGGGCCGCCGGGCCGGCGGCCGGAGGCAGGGCCCGGCGGCGGGTGGCGTAGCCCAGGCCCGTGGTGAGCCACTCGAAGAGCCACCGCCCCCGCAGCCGCACCCAGGCCAGGGGCAGCAGCAGCGCGGCCACCCCCACGGCGGCCAACGTCGGCAGCACGCCCCGGCCGGCGGCCGCGACCACGGCGGCCACCGCCACCTGCGTGGCGACGACCTGACCGGCCCGGAGACCGGCGCCCCTCCGCCGGGCGGCCGGGTGCCGCGACGGCGACAGGGCGACCGGGGGTGCGGGTGCGCCGGCCACGGTGCCGATCGGGCCGGCCGGGCGGGCCGACCCGGGCGGTGCCGGTACGAGGGCCGCGGCGGACGGGCCGGGATCGTGGCCCGGGGCCGGCCGGTGCGGGCCCGCGCCGGTGGTCACCGTCACCGCGCCTCCTCGACCGGTCACTCGCCGCGACATCGACGCCGCCCATCGTAAGGGGCGCGCCCGGCGCAGTGGGGGCCGCGGTCGTCCACAGGAGATGGCTGCGGGGTAGCAGAAACACGACCGGACCGCTACCGTCAGCGACGAGTTTCGCTGACCCCCGCGCCCGCCGTGTTCGACCTCCGGGCGGCGCGAGCCGACGGCCAGCCACGATCGATGAGACGAGGTGACGTCCCGGGTGTCCCAGACCCAGGCAGAAGCAGCGGTGATGCAGCAGACCGCCGCGAAGTTCGAGCAGGTCGACCAGTCCCTGCAGTCCATGCTGAGCAGCCTGATGGCCGAGTTGGAGGTGTTGCAGCAGGCCTGGCGCGGTGCCGGCGGGCGCTCGTTCGAGCAGGTCAAGCAGCAGTGGGCACAGGACCAGGCGGCGCTGCAGCGGGCCCTGCGGGAGACCGCCGGCGCCGTCCGCAGGGCCGGCCAGCAGTACGACGTCTCGGACACCGAGGCCGCCAGCCGGGTGTCCACCACCAACCGCGGCGGCATCCAGCTGCCGCTCTGACCCGGTCTCGGGGGAGGAGACATCCGATGGACCACGGTGTACTGGTCGTCAACTTCGCCGCCCTGCAACAGGCGAGCGCGGACATCCAGAAGGCGCTGAACGCGCTCGACTCGCAGCTCGGGCAGCTCGAACGGGACGCCGCCCCGCTCGTGGCGAGCTGGTCCGGCGAGGCCCGCCAGGCCTACGAGCAGCGGCAGGGCCGGTGGCGTTCGGCCTCGCAGGACCTCCAGGCCATGCTGCGCGACATCAAGCTCGCGGTGGACGACTCCGCCACCGACTACCTCGACACGGAGAAGAAGAACGTCGGCCTGTTCCAGTGAGCCCCGCCCGGTGGTGGCGTCGACCGTGAGGCGGTCGGCGCCACCATCGGCCGTTCCGGGCGCTGACCAGCAGGTCGTCGAGGTGGCGGCGGTCGGCCGGTCCGCTGTCGACCGTCGGCCGGGTCAGGCGGGGTCGGCCGGCCGCCAGCGGCGCCGGGCCCCGCGCGGCACCACGAGCGCCAGCAGCGCCGCCAGTGCCACCGCCGTTCCGCTGGCCCCCGCCACCAGCAGCGCCCGGTCCCGGGCCGCCGCCCGGCGGGCCCGCTGCGCCAGCACCGCCGGTTCGGGCCGGCCGTCCGCGAGCGCGCTGACCCGCCGCGCCCGCTCCGGCGTCCCGCTTCCGGTCTCGGTGACCGCCCGGTACGGGTTCAGCACCCCCGCGCCGTACCCGCCACCCCGACCGTCGCCCGGGGCGGGATCGGCGGTCGCCACGATCCGCTGCGCCACCTGCGCCGCAGTCAGCTCCGGCCGGTACTGGCGCAGCAACGCGGCGGTGGCCGTCACGAAGGGCGCCGCGTAGCTGGTGCCCTCGGCCCGGTGGTGGCCCTCGCCGGGGGCGGCCATCAGCACGTCGCTGCCCGGGGCGACCAGGTCGACGTACGAGCCGGTCTGGGAGAACGGCGCCCGTGCCCCGTCCGCCCCGATCGCGCCCACCCCGAGCACCCCGTCGTACGCGGCCGGGTAGGGCCGGGGATCACCGGCGTCGTGCAGGTTCCCGGCGGCGGCCACCACGACCACGTCCCGGTCGACCGCGTAGCCGATCGCGGCCCGCACCGCCGGGTCGTCCGCGTACAGGACGACGGAGAGGTTGAGCACGTCGGCGTCGTGGTCGACCGCCCAGCGGACGGCGCGGGCGAAGTCGCCGGCGCTGACCGTGCGCCCCGACTCCCGGCCCTCGACCACCTGCTGCTCGCTGACCCGTACCGGCAGGATCCGGGCACCCGGGGCCAGCCCACGGAACGCCGTACCGTCGCGGGGGCCGGCGGCGATGATGCTCGCCACACCGGTGCCGTGGCCGGCGCAGTCCCGGCTGCCGTCGCCGCCCGGGTCGAGCAGGTCGGTGCCGTCGAGCACCCGGCCGGTCAACTGCGGGTGCCGCCGGTCGACCCCCGAGTCGATCACCGCCACCGTCACCCCGGCGCCGGTGGCGAGCGGTGCCAGCCGCTCGGGGGCGTACCGCTGCTGGGGCCAGGGGCGCGCGGACACCGGCCGGACCGGGGCGAGGGGCGAGGCGCAGCCGGGGGCCGCGCGGGCGACGGTCGGCGCGGACGCGGACCAGCCGGCCGGCACCGGGCCGGGGGTGGGCCCGGCCGGGCGGCCGGCGATCGCGGGGGCGGCCGGGACGGCGGTCAGCAACGCCGTCGTCAGGGCGGCGAGGAGCGGGCGCGAGGGGGACCGGGACATCGACCGCCTCCGTATCGTGTCGACTCCGGAACGGGATGTTAGCGCCTCCGGCGGCACCGGGCGGACCGCTGCCGGCCAGCGATTGTGATCTTGCTTCTACCTTGTAGGTTGTACGCGATACCTATGGCCTGTTCGCGGGAGGAGGGGTGGCCGTGACCGAGTGGGAGCCGGCCACCGACGCCGAAGCGGCGATGCGGGACGCGCTGCGCGCCAACGACCAACAGCTCTACTTCCGCGTCCTGGCCCGGAGCGAACTGCTGCTGCCGGTCTCCGCCGAGGCGCTCGCGGGGACGGCGCCGGTGGGCTGGGGCACCTGGACCACCGGCGGCCGAACCCACGTGTTGGCGTTCACCTCTGGAGCGGCGGTGCGCGCCTGTCTCGGCGAGCACGGCGGCGCCGTCCGGCGTGTCTCGTACGCCGATCTGTCCGACGGCTGGCCCAACCACGAGTGGTGGCTGGCGGTGAATCCCGGGCTGCCCATCGAGGGCTACCTGCCGGCCTGGTTCGTGGCCCAGCTCTCCCGGGGCGACGTCCGGCTGCCCGGCCGCACCATGGGCGCGCGGGCCCGGCTGGAACGCGTGGAGACGGCCGCCCGGGCGCGGGCCCAGGCCGCCGGCCAGGACGCGCCGGGCGGGCCGGAGACCGGGCCGACCACCCGTGTGGCCCGGCCCGACGGCACGCTCCGGCCCGAGCCCACGGCCGCGTCGGCCACGGGCCGGATCCCCGCACCCGCCCGACCCGGCGCGGCCCATCCGCCCGTCGCGCCCACGTTCCCGGCGGAGCACCCGGACCCGCGGCGCGGCGATCCGACGGCCGGCGGACCCGCCCGGTTCGACGCCGTGGCGGCCCCCGACCGGCTCCCGCCGCCGCGCCCCGCGCCGCTCACCGAGCGCCCGAGGGGCCTGCCGACGCCCGACGCCCACCCCTCGCCGTCGACCAACGGTCGCCCGGCGGGGGAGGCCCCGGAGCGGCCGAACCGGTCGTTCTTCGAGCCGGCCTCCGGTCGCGCGGCCGCCTACCGGCAGGAGGCGCTGCGCTCGGGCGAGCGGGCGGCTCCGCCGTCCCGCCTCGCACCCGGCAGCCAGCCGTTCCCCCGCCGCCGGCCGCTCGGAGAGCCGGTACCGGAGGAGCCGACCCGCCCGATCCCGAGCGCCCCGACCGAAGCGGAACCGACCCACGCCTTCACGGCGCCGGCCGCCGAGCCGACCCGGGCCTTCACAGTGCCGACCGCGGAACCGACCCACGCCTTCACGGTGCCCGCCGGCGAGCCGACCCGGGCCTTCACGGTGCCCGGGGGCGAGGCCACGCAGGTGTTGCCGCCGCGCGGGCCCGACGAGGACGCCACCCGGGATCTCCGGGCCCCCGCCCCGGGGGCCGGGCCGCCACCACCGGCGTACGGCGAGCGCCGAGCGGAGCCGGCCGAGGACGTCACCCAGGCGCTGCCCCGCCGGCAGCCCACCCCGGAACCGGTCGGGCCCGAGCCGGTCGCGGAGGCGGAGCCGGTGTCCGGGCCGCCCGCCCCCCGGCGCGGCTTCACGCCGATCGTCATCGAGGGCACCGTCATCGAGTCGCGGGACCTCACCGGACCGCCCGTCGCCGAGCCGGCCCCGCCCGCCGAGGAGACCGTCTCGCTGTTCGAGCCGGTCCGGCGCCGCCGGGAACCGGTGACGGCCGCCACCGCCGACCCCGCACCGACCGCGCCCGCCCACCCGTCGTCGCCCGCCGACACCGTGCGGTCCGCCGCCCCGTCGTGGTCCGGCGACGCCACCGCGTCTCTGGATCCGACCGTGTCTCTCGATCGGACGCAGCCGGTCGTGTCGTCGGGCGATGCGACCGTGTCCCTGGATCCGACGGTGTCCCTGGATCGGACGCAGCCGGTCGTGTCGTCGGGTGACGCGACGGTGTCCCTGGATCCGACGGTGTCCCTGGATCCGACGGTGTCCCTGGACCGGACGCAGCCGGTCGTGTCGTCGGGCGACGCGACCGTGTCTCTGGACCCGACCGTGTCCCTCGATCCCGAGCCGCCTGCCGACGCGGCGTGGCCCGGGGACCCGACCGTGTCCCTCGGATCCGGGCCGCCCGCCGGCGCGTGGTCCGGGGATCCGACGGTGCCGACCAGCGTCGCCGCGTCCGCACCGGGGACGGACGGGGCCGCCCGGCAGGGGGCCGCGACCGACGCCGGCGGTCCCGGCGTCGGACCGGCGGAGGACCCAGGTCAGCCGGTCGCCGACGAGCCGGTGACCGCGCCCCTGACCGGGGCCGGGAACGTGGCGCCGGGCGCCGGTCCCGGGCCGGTCGACTTCGCGCCGGCCAACGAGGTCGAGGAGAACCTGCTCGACGCCGCCGGCGCCGGCAGCACCGACACGTTCCTGTCCACCCTGCTGCTGGCCCGCGTGCTGTTGCCGGTGGCGGCCGACTCCGCGCCGGGCAGCCGGCCCGGCGAGCCCGGCTTCGTCTGGCGTACGGAGGAACTCGACGGCGAGACGTTCGTCGTGGTGCACACCTCGCCGGAACGGCTCGCCGACCACACCGACGCGACGGTCGAGACCATCGAGGTGAAGTTCGTCCAGTTGATCCGCCGCTGGCCGGACGAGTCCTGGTCGTTCGCGGTCAACCCGGGCACCCCGGTCGGGGCGAAGCTGCCCGGTGAGCAGATCGTCGGGCTGGCCAACTGGGCGGCGGAGGTGGGACTCGGCGACGACACCGGGGCCGAGGCCGAGCCGGCCGCCGCCGAGGAACCGGTCAGCCGCCCCCGCTACGCCCCGCCCGCACCCGACCCGGCGCGCCCGATCGTGATGCAGAAGGCGGTCGCCCCCAGCCAGCTCGCGTACTACCTGGAGCGGGGCTACGACCGGGTCTCCGGCTTCGTGCACCGGGCCGGCGAGCTGGCCCACCTCACCACCCCGGCCCAGCTGCACGACGCGCTCGGCCTGGGCTACCCGGACTCCCCCTTCGCCCGGGACGCCGGCGAGATCTACGTGCTGCGGTGGCCCGCGCACCGGCCGAGCCTCTACCGGATCCCGTACGGCGGGCAGAACGAGGCCGCCATGCGGGCCATGGAGGGCTGGGTCATCGAGCGCCCGCCGTTCCGGGGCAACGGGTTCGCGCCGGGCGAGAGCAGCGACGTGGTGGCGGAGTTCAAGGTGGACAGCGCCCGGCTGCCGCACGGCGCGCAGCTGTGGCGGATCGGCGCGGACGGCACCGAACGGGTGGTCGCCATCCTCGACACGGACGCGCTGCGGTGGCGACAGGTCGGTGAGCAGTGACGCGCGACGGTTACGTGGCCCGCTGGCAGGGCCGGGAATACCAGGCGAGCCCGGACGGCGACGACGTCCGGCTCTACCAGCCGGAGCCGGGCGAGGGTTTCGAGGAGATCCGCCCCGGCCGGTACGTCCGGGTGCTGCCGGCCACCGAGATCGACGACCTGGCGTACGTGCGGACCGTCTGCACCTGGCAGGGGCAGCCGTTCATCGTCCTCGGCGAGCACGACGGCTGGCTGCGGGTGGAGTACACGGGCGGACGCTGGCCGGTGGCCCGGGCGATGGGGCTGGAGGTCTTCGACTTCGGCGTCTACCAGGGCTGGGCGCCCGCCGCCGAGGTCGCCGACCTGCGCGAGCAGCGGGTCTGAGTCAGGATTTCGCCCAGCGCAGGACCTCGCCCAGCACCAGGTCGCCGGCCTCCACGTGCGGGAAGTGCCCGATGTTCTCCAGGAGCCGCCACTCGTAGGGCGCCACCACGTACCGGCCGGAGCCCTGGGCGGTACGCGGCAGGGAGGCCTCGTCCAGCGCGCCGTGCAGCTGGAGGGTCGGCGTGATGAGCGGCTTCTGCATCAGCCGGACGAAGCGGTAGCCGTGCAGCCGGAGCACCGAGCGGAACGCCCAGCGGTAGCCCTCCAGGGCGCAGAACGCCGCCTGCGGGATGCGCATGGCCTCCCGGCACCGCTGGGCGTACGCCTCGAAGCCCGGCCCCTCGACCCAGCGCGGCCCGCCCCAGCGGCGCAGCATCTCCTCAACGGCCGCCGCGTCGTCGCGGGTCAGCACGTGCTCGTAGCGGGGCATCTGGAACTTCAGGGTGGGCGTGGCGGCGGCGAACTGCCCGCGCGGGTCGGCGAAGATGGCGGCCCGGAGCCGCAGGGGGTGCGGAGCGCCGAGCACCACCAGCCGACGGACCAGGGACGGGTGGAACGAGGCCACCGTCCACGCGATCATGCCGCCGACGCCGGTGCCCACCACCGTGGCGGAGCGCTCGCCGAGGGCCCGGATCAGCCCGGCGACGTCGGCCGCGAGGGTGTAGCCGTCGTACCCCCGGGGCGGCTTGTCGCTGGCGCCGTAGCCGCGCAGGTCGACCGCCACGGCCCGGAAGCCGGCGTCGGCGATCGCCGGCAGCATCTCGTGCCAGGCCCACCAGTGCTCGGGGAAGCCGTGCAGGAAGAGCACCATCGGTCCGGTGCCGGCCTCCACCACGTGGAAGCGGCTGCCGTTGGCGCCGACGAACCGGTGCGTCCACGGCCCCTCGGTGAGGACGCAGGACTCGTCGACGGGCCCGCCGCGCTGCTCGGTCATGGCAGACAGCCTAGGACCCCGACGCCGGTCGCCCCCGACGCCGACCCCACCGGTGGCGGGGACCGCCCGGGAAAGGGCGATGCCCGGGCAGGTGACCTGCCCGGGCATCGCGTGGTGCGGGTGGTGCGTGATCAGTGGCTCAGGAGATACGGATCTTGGTGTAGACGCCGTCCTTCTCCAGGACCTTGATCTTGGTGCCGGTGGCCGGGAGCTTGACGCCGTGGTTCGGCAGCTCCGGGAACCAGTACTGCTGGGTGTCGTCGAACAGCGGCTGCGCGGCCTGGCCACGGATGTACTGCGGCTGGCTGTTGAGGTGCAGCGTGAACGAGTCGGCCTTCTTCAGGCTGAACGGCGCGTCGTAGACCTGGACGCGGGCCCGCCAGGGCTGGCCGGTCAGGTTGTAGATCGGCCGCGGGTGCGCGTCGATGATCAGGTTGCGACCCTCACCCGGGTGCACGAACGTGTCGTTGTCCGCCCACCGGGTGTTCCAGTAGGAGATCAGCAGACCCTCCTGGTACGCGTAGTGGTCCACGTAGTCCGGGCGGGTGTTCGAGTAGCCGAAGAAGTACGGGCCGGTCTTCAGGTACTTGTCGTACGAGATGTACTGCCGGGTGCCCGCGATGTAGTAGTTGTCGTACGCCTTGGTGTAGCTCTTCTCGGCGGTCTCGAAGCCACCGGCCAGCGTCCAGCCCGCGGCGCCGGTCTCGGCGCCGTCGGAGAGGACGGTCTGGCCGTCGGCCGTCACGGTGATCGCGTCACCGTAGAAGCCACCCTCGGAGACGCCGCCGTCGGTCTGGTAGCGCAGCCGGAACTGCGCGACCTTGCCCGCCGCCACGTCCATGGGGATGTTGACGTCGACCCACTCGCCGCCGCTGCTGCCGTCCAGCGCGTAGCGGCCGGCCGAGATCTCCTTCAGCGGCTGGCCGTTGGCCGTGCCGGGCAGGGTCACCCAGGACTGGCCGCCGTCCAGCGACGCCTCGAAGAACAGGTAGTCGTAGTCGGCCTCGATGTTGTAGCGGCCCTTCATCGACAGGGCCGCCGACGACTTCCCGGTGAAGTCCAGGGTCCGGGTCATCGTGCTGTTGAGGTCGTCCGCGTTGCCGGAGAAGAACTGCTTGGTGCCCTCGAAGGGCGCGCCGTGCTCGAACGTGTAGTCACGCTTCGGGAGCACCACGACGACGGCCTGCGCCTCGTCGCTGTTGTACTCCTGCGGGCCGAGGGTCATGGTCCGCTTCTGCCCCGCGACGACCACCTCGTAGTCGAGCCAGCCGAGCTGGAGCTTGTTCCACGCGCCGAGGTCGCCGCCACGGTCGCCGATGCCGGCGTCGTTCTTGGCGCCGAGCCGGCTCTGGGCCATCAGGGTCCAGTGCTCGTTGTTGTTGTCCCCACCACTGGTGACGTTGTAGTCGTCCGGCAGACCGAGGTCGTGGCCGTACTCGTGGTAGAAGACGCTCCGACCGCCGTTCTCCGGCTGGATGGTGTAGTCGCCGATCCAGATGCCGGTGTTGCCGATCTGGGTGCCGCCGGCCGGGTTGCTGACCGGGCCGGTCGAGCCCTGGTCGGACGCGAAGGCGTACCAGCGGTGGCTCCAGATGGCGTCCTCGCCCTGGTACGGGTCACCGTCGGCCTCGTCGCCACCGGAGTGGACGATCTGGAAGTGGTCGATGTAGCCGTCCGGCTCGTTGAAGTTGGCGTCGCCGTCGTGGTCGTACCGGTCCCACTGGTCCATCGCCGACAGGTCGGCGGCGATCTGGGCGTCGGTGCGGCCGGCGGCCTTCTGGTCGGCGACCCACTGGTTGGCGGCGTCGCGGACCAGCGCCCAGGTGTTGGTGCAGACGTTCGAGGCGCACGGGTAACCGCCGGAGCGGCCGTAGCGGGCCTCGTTGTACTTCACCTTCACCCAGTCGGTGACCTTGCCGTCGACGCTGTAGCGACCCGAGGACTGGGCCTCGTAGTACTGCTTCACCGACTCGTCACCGGGGTTGGTGCCGAAGTAGAGCTTGCGGTAGTAGTCGGCGTTGTAGTCCGCCTGCCACACCGTGGAGTTGTCCACCGCCCGGTTGGGCTGCGGGATCTCGTTGTGCAGCGGCCCGTCGAACCGGGTCGGACCCGCGGTGTCCGGGTCGGTGTCCTGGTCCGGGTAGCTCGGGTGCCGCTCGTTGCCGAACTCGGCGAGGATGACGAAGATGCGGTCCGTCTTCTCCCGGGAGAGCTCGACGTACTGGTCCTCAGTCTGGGTGGCGGCGTTGGCCCGGGTCGAGCGGGCGGCAGCCCCCTCGGCCTGGGTCTTGCCGACCTTGACGACCGTGCTGCCGTTGACCTTCTGCGGCTTGGCCCGGCCGGAGAGGACGTCGCTCAGGCCCTCCTGGCGCAGGGCGCGACGCTTGTCCTCCAGCGGGTTCGGCAGGTCGTGGTCGACATGGGCTGGCTCGGCGACCGACGGAGCGGCCGTCGGCAACTTCGGCTGCGGCGCGGCGGTGGCGGACGAACCGAACGCCAGTCCTGTCGCCGTCAGCGAAAGCCCGAGCAGACCCACTGCGACTTTGCGCACGTGGTACCTCCGGTTTGAGGGAACCGGCCCAACGGGGGTACGGGCCGGTGTGCCGGTCCCACTAGTGGGACCAATGGTGAACATAGACACTCGTGTGACCGGTGGGAAGATGCGTGCGTCGATTTGTTGCAAACTTTTGTTGGGAACGCTTTTCACCGTCACATCCCGGCCGTTCATCGACACCGTGAGCAGCGCGGACGGTCACCCCGGAGGAGAAAGAGACGGTTTTCGATAGGAGTGATCGCGTACGCGAAAAGTGGGGCCGATGGCGTCACCGCCACCGGCCCCACGCTTGCCCCGATCGTCAGTTACTGACCTTGACGACCATGTCGTCGGTCGGGTTGGTGCCCTGCTGAAGGATCTCGATCCGGGTGCCGGAACCGGCCACCTTCACCGAGTTCCAGGGGTTGCCGGCCGTCCAGTACTTGTTCGCCCCGGTGTCGGAGAAGACCGGCTGCGGGGCGAGCGCCGGAAGCGTGACCGGGACACCGTTGAGGTGGAAGGTCTGCGCCGGCTTGGCGTACAGGCTGAACGTGGCGTCGAAGCCGTTGCGCCGGTTGGTGATGGTGCCCTGGCCGTCGACGGTGATCTTGTTCGGTCGGACGTCCACCGGGAGGTTCAGGCCGTAGCCCGGGTGCTCCGAGGTGTTGTTGTCGCCGTACGCGTAGTTCACGTACCAGACCAGCATGCCCGGGTGGTTCGAGAACCGCTCCACCCAGTTCGGGCGGGTGTTGTTGAACCCGTAGTTGTACCCGCCGGTCCGCAGGGTGTCGTCGTAGCCGACGTAGGACCGGTTCTCCGCGATGTAGAAGCGGGGGTACGAGTCGGTCACCGCGCCGGTCATCCGGGTGAAGCCCTTGGCGGTCCACTCGGCGGCCAGCGTCTCGGCGTCGTCGGTCCAGGCGACGGCGCCGCCCTTGACCAGCGACACGTTGTCCAGGAACGCGCCGGCGAGGTGCACCCCGCCGTCGGTCTGGTAGCGGTAACGGAACTGCACGGTCTGCCCGGCGTACGCGGACAGGTCGTAGGCCAGGTCCACCCAGGCGCCGCTGGTCGAGCCGTCGACCCCGGTCTCACCGGCGTCGACCGACGAGTTGCCCAGCGCGGTCCAGGTGGCACCGCCGTCGGTCGACACCTCGGCGTAGAGGTAGTCGTAGTCCTCTTCGATGTCGTACCAGGCCTTCGCGGTGATCGACGCGGACGTCGTACCGGTCAGGTCCAGCTGACGGGTCAGCGTGGTGTTGAGTTCGTCCGCGCTGCCGCCCCACCATTCGTACGACCCGCCGAACGGCGTGTTGTAGCTGGTGGTCTGGGTCTGCGCCGGCAGGTTGACCACGACCGCCTGGGCCTTCGGCCCGTCGCTGTCGCCGGCCGGGCCGAGCGTGACCCGGGTGGTGCCGCTGTTCTCCTCGACCACCGAGTAGTTCAGCCAGCCCAGGTAGAGCTTCGACCACGGGTCCATGTAACCCGGGGTCGACCCGATGTCGTCCTTGCCGCGGCTCAGCCACGAACCGGAGGACATCAGGCTCCAGAAGCCCACGCCGTTGTCGCCGCCGGCGGTGTCGTAGAGGTCCGGCAGGCCGAGGTCGTGGCCGTACTCGTGGGCGAACACGCCCAGGCCGCCGTTCTCCGGCTCCGTGGTGTAGTCACGGATCCACATGCCGGTGTCACCGATCTGGACACCGCCGGCCTTGTTCGCGCCCGGACCGGCGGTGCCGGCCAGGTTCGGGAACGCCGCCCACCGGTGCGACCAGATGGCGTCCTCGCCCTGGGCGCCGCCGCCGGCCTCCTCGCCCTCGCCCGCGTGCACCGCCTGGAAGTGGTCGACGTAGCCGTCGGGCTCGTTGAAGTCGCCGTCGCCGTCGAAGTCGTACCGGTCCCAGATGTCGAACTGGGCCAGGTACTGCTTGATCTGCTCCGGCGTCTTACCGGCCGCCACCTGGGACTGGTACCAGGCGGTGGCGGTGTCCTTGACGAAGTTCCAGTACCCGTCGGACTCGGGGATGGCGTTGCTGCCGTAGCGGGCCTCGTTGAACGGAACCTTGACCCACTCGCTGACGTCGCCGTTGACGGTGTAGCGCCCGCCGGACTGCTTGTAGTAGAAGTCCCGCATCGACTCGCCAGGACCGAACATCATGTCCTGGTAGTGCGCCCGGTTGAAGTCCGGCCGCCACAGGGTGCTGTTGTCGTCGGTCGAGTTGCCGTCCCAGTTGCGGTCCGGCTCGGCGATCTGGTTGCGCGCCGGGCCGGCAGCTCCACCGGCCCGGGGGTCGGTCTGGTCGCCGAACTCGACCAGTATCGTGAAGATGGGGTCGGTCTTCGGTGCCTGCCGGTACTCGACGAACAGGTCGTCCTTGACCTGGATGACCTTCGAGCCGTTGCGCGTCTGAAGCTTCGCCTTGCCCGAGAGCAGGTCGGCGATGGCCTTCTTCCGGAGCTCCCGCTGCTGATCCGACTTCGGATCGGGGAGGTTGTCCCTGCCGTGCTTCGCCTTGTCGGAACCGGGGGCCGGGTCCGCGGCCGGTGCGCCGGAGGCCGGCGCCGACACGACTCCCGCCGCCAGCAGCGCGGCCGCGGCCGAGGCCAGACCGGCTGTGACTCGTCTCCTCAAAGGTCCTCCTCCTTTGTGGATCTGTTACATGACAGGCGTGGCCGAGGCGACGGCTGTCATGTGATGCGTTACTCACCCTGGCAGAGGGGATACGCGCTTGTCACGGGTCAAATGCCGAATGAGGACGCGCCTTGCGGCTTGCATATGCGCATAAATGCCGACCAAAAGGTGCGTCCAACGAAATCTGGTTCACGTTACGTTTCGGCCACGATCACTCTGTGTGGCCGGGGTTATGAGGTCCCCTTCGGGGAGCGCTGGAGGCCCGGAATTCGTCACGGGCACCGATGGACGGGCGGCAGCGCCCGCAACAAGGACGGGGCCCGCCCGGAGCAAGTGTGCTCCGAACGGGCCCCGCCGTGTGTCCCGCAGTTGACCCTCGGGTCAGTTCCTCGCGGGGGTGACGTACACCGTGGCGTACGAGTTGTCCTTCGCGGTGCGCTTGATGGTGATGGTGACGCCGTAGGACACGCCCTGGTCGCCGGGGTTCCCGGTGCCCAGCACGATGCCGCTGCCGAGGCTGACCCCGTAGTAGGACGTCGCCGGCGTACCGTCCGGGTTGGTGACCCGGGTCGTGTACGGCGCGTTGCCCTTCGACGGGATGACCACGGAGGCGTCGCTGTCCCGGGCGTACGGCGAGCCGTTGCGGATCTCGATGCCCGGGTACCAGCCCTTCGCGTCCGTGAAGGTCGGCACCGCCGGCTGGGCGCCGAAGTCGGTGCAGTACTCGCTGTACGGCTCGTCCGCCGCCTCCAGGCACTCCGTGAAGGGGTACGTGGGCTTGAGCGAGAAGGCCGCGTTCGCGGACTGCGGGCGGCTGGGCAGGTTGTCCAGCACCGACGGGTCCTTGACGGCCGCCTCGCCCTTGCGGCGGTACGGGTCGAAGTGCGAGTCGACGATCAGCAGACCGCCCTTGGCGCCGTAGCTGGGCAGCGCGGTCAGCTGCGCCGTCGTGTGGTTGACGTCGCCCAGCGCGGTGTCCCGGTACCAGACCAGCATGCCCGGGGCGTTGTAGGCGACCCGGTCGACCTTCCACGCCTCGTGCGAGTAGATCGTGTCGTAGCCGTACTTCAGGCCCTTGTCGAAGCCGTCGAAGTTGCGCCACTCGGCCAGGTAGTAGTGCGCCTGGGTGGAGGTGCCGCTGTCGATGTGCCAGCCCTGGCCGGTGGTGTCGACGAAGGTGCCGCCGGTCGCCGTCCAGCCGTTGGCCCCGCCCTCGACGTCGTCGCTCCACGTGGTGGTGCCGCCGCCGGTCACCGAGAAGTCGTCGGCGAACCAGCCGCGCTCCGCGAACGCCTCGTCCGTGGCGTAACGGAGCCGGAGCTGCACGGTCTGCCCGGCGTGCGCCGACAGGTCCACATAGTCGTGCCGCCAGCCGTGGGTGTCACCGGTGAGGCCGTACTTCTTGTTGCCGAAGTCCACCATCCGGCCGTTCGGGTCGGCGTAGCCGTCGTTCGTGGTGACGAGCTTGCCGGTCGAGTCGTAGACCTTCTGCTCGCTCCAGGTGGTGCCGCCGTCGGTGGAGAGCTCGACGAAGCCGTAGTCCCAGTCGGCCTCGATGACGAAGTTGTTCCACATCCAGAACTTCGCGTCGGCCGCCGCCGGCACGGCCACCTGACGGGCGATCTTGACGTCCGCCCAGTCCTGGTCGGCGCCGGAGTACCACATGTTCGCGCCGCTGTGCGGCGTGGCCAGCGTGATCACCTTGTTCGGCAGGTCGATCTTGATGCCGTCCTTGGTGCCGCGCGGGGTCCGCGAGGTCTGGCCGAGCTGCACGGAACGCGGGTCGGAGCCGGGCGCGAGGGTCAGCGGGTCAGCCCAGCCGAGCACCCACTTGTCCCACAGGCCCATGTGCGTCGGCAGCGCCTGGAAGATCTCACCCGAGTGCGAGCCCGAGGCCATCAGGTCCCAGAAGTCGACGTCGGAGTCGGCGTTGCCGGAGGTGTCGTAGAGGTCCGGCAGGCCCAGGTCGTGGCCGAACTCGTGGGCGAAGACGCCGACGCCGGCATCCTCCGGCTGCACGATGTAGTTCGAGACCTGCAGGTCGGTGCCGGGGATGGTGTAGCCGCCGGCGATCGACGACGAGTGCGCCCAGATGGCGTACGTGCCCTCGGCGCCGCCGCCGCGGGACTTGCCCTGCCCGGCGTGCACCAGCACCAGGTGGTCGATCACGCCGTCCGGCTCGAAGAGGTTGCCGTCACCGTCGCGGTCGCCCTGGTCCTCGATGTCGTAGTCGGCCCACGGGAAGTTCGGGTCCGTCTTCGCGAGGGTGTCGATCGCGTCGGTGGCCAGCCGGCCCGCGCCCTGCGGGTTGTCCGGGTGGCCGTTCATCGACTGCTGGCGGCCGGGGACCCAGTTGCCGGTCTCGTCCTGGAAGCAGCGCGAGGCCGCGTACCAGCCCTCGGAGTGCGGCACCTTGATCCACGGGCTGGCCTGCCCGTCGACCGTGTACGCGCCCTTGGACATCTCCAGGTACATGTTGTGCATGGTCCGGCCGGCCAGGCTGACGCCCGGCTTGCCGTCCGGCCCGGTCAGGTCCGGGCGGACCCGCTCGGTGATGCCCTCCTTGGTGTAGAGCATCTTGTCGTAGTGGGTGGGCGAGAAGTCCGGCACCCACATCGAGTTGTTGTCCTCGTGCGGCAGGTTCGCCGGGTTGGGGATCTTGTTGTGCAGGGGCCCGTTCTGCACGGAACCGAGGACGCAGCTCCGGTCCTCGAAGACCGTCTTGGGCACCATGACGTCGGTGAAGTCGTCGTTGGCCTGGTCGTTGAACTCCACCAGCAGGGTCAGCAGCTTGGCGGTCTGGGTGCTCGGGGCCTGCTTGATCTGCCGCGGGCTCTTGCCCGTCTTGATCGCCTTGGCCTCGGTCCGTGCGAGCTGCTCGGCCGTGACGGGGTTGCCGCGGGCGTACTTGCGGTCGTAGGCGCGCGCCTCTTCGACCGCCGGGGCGAAGACACCACCCTTGCCCTTGACCTCGCGACCGCTGCTGTCCGGCTGGACGGCCGGCTCGGCGTAGTTGATGTAGTACTCGTCCGCGCCGATCGTGGCTCGGGCGGGACCGGGCTCCGCCGCCGCCGCGCCACCCGTCACGGTCAGTGACGTGGCGGCGAGGGCGATGGCGGGCAGCGCGACGAGCAGGCGTCGACGCGACCCGGATTGCGGATTTCTGTTCATGCCGCTCCGTTTCTCGGGCATGGGGGAGGAGGAGGTCGGCCGGCCCTCCATCGATGTGACGTCCATCGAACCGACCCGACCTGCGTGAACCTAAATCAGAAAACAGGCGAACGACAGGGGTCGACGACTGCCTGTGTCCGTTCAGCTTCTCTCGACTCACCCGACCGACCGATGTGACAGCGCGCATCCGGCCTGGGCCGCACCCGTAAGAAACGACGATGGGTGACGGTCCGCGTGGGACCGCCACCCATCGGGGCGTACGCCTGCGTCAGTCCTCGTCGGACTTGCCGCCGCCCATGCCGGACGAGATCAGGTCCATCACGGACGAGTCCTGGAGCGTGGTGACGTCGCCGAGCGAGCGGTTCTCCGCCACGTCGCGCAGCAGCCGGCGCATGATCTTGCCGGAGCGGGTCTTCGGCAGCTCCGGCACCAGCATGATCTGCCGGGGCTTGGCGATCGGGCCGAGCGTCTTCGCCACGTGGTTGCGCAGCTCGGCGATGAGCTTCTCGCCGGCGTCGCCGGCGATGTCCGTGGTGCCGCGCGGGATGGCGAACGCGACGATGGCCTGCCCGGTGGTCGGGTCGGTCGCGCCGACCACCGCCGCCTCGGCCACCGACGGGTGGGAGACCAGCGCGGACTCCACCTCCGTGGTGGAGATGTTGTGCCCGGACACCAGCATCACGTCGTCGACGCGGCCGAGCAGCCAGACGTGCCCGTCGTCGTCCTTCTTCGCCCCGTCCCCGGCGAAGTACATGCCCTCGAACCGCGACCAGTACGTCTCGATGAACCGGTTGTCGTCGCCCCAGATGGTGCGCAGCATCGACGGCCACGGCTCACGCAGCACCAGGTAGCCACCGCCGCCGTTCGGCACCGACTGCCCCTGGTCGTCGACCACGTCGGCGACGATGCCGGGCAGCGGCGTCATCGCGGAGCCGGGCTTGGTCGCCGTCACGCCCGGCAGCGGCGAGATCATGATCGCGCCGGTCTCGGTCTGCCACCAGGTGTCCACGATGGGCAGCTCACCCCCGCCGACGTGCTGCCGGTACCACATCCACGCCTCGGGGTTGATCGGCTCACCCACGCTGCCCAGCAGCCGCAGCGAGGACAGGTCGTAGCCGGCGGGGATGTCCTCGCCCCACTTCATCATCGTGCGGATGAGCGTCGGCGCCGTGTAGAGGATGCTGACCTTGTACTTGTCGACGATCTCCCAGAACCGGCCCTTGTGCGGGGTGTCCGGGGTGCCCTCGTACATCACCTGGGTGGCGCCGTTGGAGAGCGGGCCGTAGACGATGTAGGAGTGCCCGGTCACCCAGCCGATGTCGGCGGTGCACCAGTAGACGTCGGTCTCCGGCTTCAGGTCGAAGACCGCGTGCGTCGTGTACGACGTCTGGGTCAGGTAGCCGCCGGTGGTGTGCAGGATGCCCTTCGGGCGGGCCGTGGTGCCGCTGGTGTAGAGGATGAACAGCGGGTGCTCGGCGTCGAACGGCTGCGCGGCGTGCTCGGCCGAAGCGGTCTCGACCGTCTCGTGCCACCAGCGGTCCTTGCCCGACCAGGCCACCTCCTCGCCGGTGCGGCGCACCACCAGCACGTGCTCGATCGACGGGCAGTTCGCCACCGCCTCGTCCACGGTCGGCTTCAGCGCCGACGGCTTGCCCCGGCGGTAACCGCCGTCGGCGGTGATCACCACCTTCGCGCTGGCGTCCTGGATCCGGTTGGTCAGCGCGTCGGCGGAGAAGCCGCCGAAGACCACGCTGTGCGTGGCGCCGATCCGCGCGCAGGCCAGCATCGCGACCGCCGCCTCCGGGACCATCGGCAGGTAGATCGCCACCCGGTCGCCGGCGGTGACGCCCAGGTCGGTGAGCGCGTTCGCCGCCTGGCAGGTCAGCCGGTGCAGGTCGGCGTACGTGATGGTCCGGGTGTCGCCCGGCTCGCCCTCCCAGTGGATGGCGACCTTGTCGCCCAGGCCGGCCTCGACGTGCCGGTCCAGGCAGTTGTACGCCACGTTGAGCTGCCCGCCGACGAACCACTTCGCGAACGGCGGCTTCGACCAGTCGAGCACCTGGTCCCACTGGCGCGCCCAGGTCAGCCGCCCGGCCTGCCGCTCCCAGAACGCCAACCGGTCGGCGTCCGCGTCCGCGTACGCGTCGGCGGTGACGTTGGCGTTCGCGGCGAGTTCGGCCGGCGGCGGGAACTGGCGCGTCTCGTTCAGCAGATTGGCCAATGCCTCGCTCATGCCGTGCTCCCTCGTCGCTCGGGTGACCTGCGTCTCTCTAGGGCACGAGGTTAGTCGGGGCGGCCGGCACGGGCGACCGCCGGTCCGGCCGACGCGCGCCGAGCGGCCTCCACCGCGCGCCGGACGGCGACGCGGGCCGCCGCGTCGACGCCATTTGTCCGGGCAGGCCCGCCGCTCGACGGATCGCGGGGTGGCGGTGGTCGCTTCCGGGCGGCTCGTCGGCGGGTCGCGCCGGGCAGTCGATAGCGTGACGGGGTGACCGCTGACCCGCTCGCCCCGCTGCTCGCGCTCGCCGACGTCGCTCCCGCCGTGGAGCGGGCCCGCGAGCGGTTCGACCGGGCCCTGGGGCACCGCGCGCTGCGCCGGCACGGCGGCCAGGTCGCGGCCGAGGTCAGCCTCCGCTCCGCGGTGGCCAGCGCCGCCCTGGAGGGGTACGCCCGCGAGCGCGAGGCCGTCCGCGCCGGGACGGTGACCGAGCCGGTGGTGCAGGGCGCGCTGCGGGTCGCCGGGGCGCTGCCGGGGCTGTCCGAGCTCTGGCCGAAGGCGCCCCGGCAGGCGCTGGCCAGGCTGCACGTGCTCGCCGCCCGCGACGTCGTCGGCGAGGCCGAGCTGGGCCGGCCGGTGGCCGACCCGGTCGTCGCCGCCCGGCTGGACGGGCTGGCGGGGCTCGTCGCCGGCGGCACGAAGGTCTCGCCGCTGGTGCTGGCCGCGGTCGTGCACGGCGAACTGCTGAACCTGCGCCCCTTCGCCGGGCCGTCCGGGGTGGTGGCCCGGGGCGCCGCCCGCCTGGTGCTGCTGTCCAGCGGGCTGGACCCGCGCGGCCTGCTCGCCGTGGACGTGGGTCACCACGAGCGCGAGCCGGAGTACGTCGGCTCAGCCGGCGCCTTCGCCACCGGCACCCCGGACGGGCTGCGCTCCTGGCTGCGCCACTACATGGCGGCGGTGGAGGTCGGCGCCGACCAGCTCACCACGATCGGCGACGAGGTCCTCGCGGCGGCCTGAGCCTGGCGGGCCGCCTCTGGCCTGTCCACGCGTTGCGCGCGGTCGTCGGGCCAAGCGCCGTCCTCGCGGCTCAGGCGGGCGCGGGGGCGGTGCGGGTGCGACGGTGGCGGCCGTACCAGGCGATGCCGATGGCGACGCCCACGCCTACGCCCAGCGCCGCGGCGGCGACCGGGACGGCCGGGCGCTCGCGCAGCCGCCGCCCCAGTGGGATCGGGTGCCGGAACTCCAGCACCGGCCAGGAGTTCTCGACCGCGAGCCTGCGCAGCTGCCGGTCCGGGTTGACCACCGACGGATGGCCGACGCACTCCAGCAGCGGGCGATCGCTGTACGAGTCGGAGTAGGCGTACGAGTCGGCCAGGTCGTAGCCGCGCTCGGCGGCCAGCTCGCCGACCGCGTCGACCTTGCTCGGGCCGGCCGCGTAGAACTCGACCTCGCCGCTGTAGCGGCCGTCCACCACGCCCATCCGGGTGGCGATCACGTCGGTGACCCCGAGCAGCACGCCGATCGGCCGGACCATCTCCTCGCCGGAGGCGGAGACCAGGACGACGTCCCGGCCGGCGGCCTGGTGCTCCTCGATCAGGGCGGCGGCCTCGGCGTACACGTACGGATTGATCAGCTCGTGCAGCGTCTCCGCGACGATCTGGCGGACCTGTTCCACCTGCCAGCCCTTGCAGAGCGCGGCGAGGTAGTCCCTGGTCCTGGCCATGGTCTGCTCGTCGGTGCCGCCCAGCCGGAACATCAGCTGCGCGTACGCCGACTTGACCACGTCACGCCGGGTGATCAGACCGTCCCGGTAGAACGGCCGACCGAACGCCAGGGCGCTCGACTTGGCGATGACGGTCTTGTCCAGATCGAAGAAAGCGGCACTTCGGCCCACGGCGCGAAAGTCTAGCCGGATGGTCTATGGTCGGCGGGTGCCCGGGGCCCGGCGACCCCTCGGACCTGCGGGCCGGCCCTCCGCCACCCTCGCTCATCGTGATGATGGTCACACTCTGCGAACATTATTTCGCAGGGAGTGGAGGCAACACCACTCGACGTATACAGGTTCGCTCAGGCAGACTTGTTGATGCGACGAGTGTTCACATCTCGTACAACTGGCAGACCCTCGGCGGTTGCACCCCCCGTGACCGCTGAGTGGGTTCGGCTCGACCCCCCCGGAGCCGAACCTTCGACGACCCCCGTCTCCCCCCGACGGGGGTCGTCCCTTTCCCCGGGAGCGCTCCGACCCAGGTCACTGGTCGTCTCCATCCCCGTGGAGCCCGATCTTCGAGGGCGAATTCTCGACTGGAGGCAGCAGAGGCTGTAGCCGCCGAAACGCGGGCGGCGTAGTCGTCCGGGTGTGCGTATAACGATTGAGCGTCGTTGACGCCTGCTCGTGGCCCATGACCCGCTGCACCGGCTTCGACCTACCACCACTTCGGGTACCACCTCAGAACCTTCTCCGCAGCTCTGACAACTTCTGTTTCCTGCCCGTCCTCGTTCCCCTCCAGGTCCGCCGTGCGGGAGGACTCGCGCCGGCCGAAACCGTAGGACCACTGGATGGCGAGCATCCCTGCGCCCGTGAGGAGCCAGACTGCGAGACCCCAGTGCAGCCACAGCCCGATGCCCGCTGCGAGGTAGAGCGCCCAGCCGAGGAAAGCCGACAACCTGCGAAGGCGGGCGTAACGATGCCCGGCATCTGCGCGCCGACGGGCCGGCTTGCCGGGCGGCTCTCGGTGTGCCGGCACAGGTGTCACGGCCAGGTTCTGGCCTCGGCGTCGAAGACCTCAGGCGGGCTCTCCACCGGCAGCACGCAGACCAGATGCCCACCGGGTACGCGCAGCACCCGGCACTCCTGCCACTGCGCGACCTGCGTGGCGCCGAGGGCGACCAGGCGAGCGGTCTCGGCCTCGACGTCGTCGGTCTCGAAGTCGAGGTGGAAGCGGGGCTCGTCGTCGACCTCCTGCACGGCGATGACCAGCCCGGGCAGGGCGTCGTGCAGGCCGATGAACTGCGGATACGACGGGTCGGACTCGGTTGGGGCACCCAGGGCTCCCGACCAGAAGGCCACCGCCCGGGCAGCCTCCGCACGAGGGGTGTCGATCAGTACGGCGTACACGCGACTGCGATGCATGCAGCGCAGACTATCGATTCGTACGGCCCGGGCGGGGCCTGCGCCGCCGTCGCCGCGGACTGGGTGATTCCGGAGCTGGAGGCGCGTGCGGCCGGCCGGAGTCCATAGCAGATCGACTCGCCCGGCGGGCGTTGTCCACAGGGCGCGCGGTTGTCCACAGGCTGTGGGGACAGGGCGACGTTCCGGCTGGCGTCGGAGCAGGGTCTCGGGTCAGCAACCCCGAGCCGACCGCTGGAGGCCGCGATGCCACCCCGTACCTCCGTCCCGCCGCACCGGCCCCTGCCGCTGCTCGTCACCTCGGACGGCGACCTGCTCGACGACCTGCTCCGGCTCGCCGCGGCGGGCGGCGTCGAGGTGGAACTCGCCGCCGACCCCGCCGCGGCCCGCACCCGTTGGCTGCCGGCCCCGCTGGTGCTGGTCGGCGCCGACCAGGCCCAGCCCTGCCTGCGGGCACGGCTGCCGCAGCGGCCACGGATGGTGCTGGTCGGGCGGTCCGGGGAGCTCGATCCCGGCTGGCAGGTCGCCGAGCTGATCGGCGCGGAGCACGTGGCGACGCTCCCGGCCGCCGAGCCCTGGCTGGTGGACCGGTTCGCCGAGTGCGGGCCGGAGGGCGTCGAGCGGGGCGGCGCCCGGATCGTCGCGGTCCTGGGCGGGCGCGGCGGCGCCGGGGCGAGCATCCTGGCGGGCGGGCTCGCCGTCACCGCCGCCCGGGCCCGGCTACGCACCCTGCTCGTCGACGCCGACCCGCTCGGCGGCGGGCTCGACCTGGTGCTCGGCTGGGAGCAGTTGGAAGGGCTGCGCTGGCCGGCACTGACCGGCGCCGACGGCCGGGTGGACGCGCCGGCGCTGGTGCGGGCCCTGCCGAGCCGGGGCGACCTGGTGGTCCTCTCCTGGGACCGGGGCGACCTGCTCGCCCTCCCCGCCCAGGCCATGGCGGCGACCGTCGATGCCGCCCGGCGGGGCCGGGACTTCGTGGTGGTGGACCTGCCCCGACAGTTGGACGACGCGGCCGTGACCGCGCTGCAGGCGGCGGACCAGGTCTACGTGGTGGTCCCGGCCGAGCTGCGGGCCACCGCCGCGGCGGCCCGCGTGGTGACGGCGGCCGCCCCGCACTGCGCCGCGATGTCGGTGATCGTGCGCGGTCCGGCACCGGGCCGCCTCGGAGCGGCGGAGGTGGCCCGGGCCCTCGGACTGCCGCTGGCCGGCACGCTGCGCCCGGAACCCGCGCTGGCCCGCGGGCTGGAGCGGGGCGAGGCACCCGCCGCACACGGCCGGGGCCCGCTGGCCGCGCTCTGCCAGCGGATCGTCGCCGAGCTGACCGGCGCGCCGGCGGCAGGTGCGGCATGACCGGGCCGTCCGAGGGCGACACCCTGGCCGCCCGGGTGCGACAGCGCATCGCGGCCGCCGCGGCCCCGGTCACCCCCGCCGCCATCGTGTCGGCCGTACGGGCGGAGCCCACCGCCGCCGTCCTCGGCGACACCGCCGTGCTGCGGATGGCCGACCAGGTGCACGACGACCTGGTGGGAGCCGGTCCGCTCGCCCCGTTGCTGGCCGACCCGGAGGTCACCGACGTGCTCGTCAACGGCGTCCGGGTCTGGGTCGACCGGGGGCGAGGCCTGCACCAGGTCGCGGTGCCGCTCGGCACGGTGGACGACGTACGCCGGCTCGCGCAGCGGCTCACCGCCAGCGCCGGCCGGCGGCTCGACGACGGCTCCCCGTACGCGGACGCCCGGCTTCCCGACGGCACCCGGCTGCACGCTGTGCTGCCGCCGGTGGCGACCGACGGGCCCTACCTGTCCCTGCGTACCTTCCGGCAGCGGCCCTTCACCCTCGACGAGCTGGTGAGCCGGGGGACGGTTCCCCGACCGGTGGCGCCGGTGCTCTCCGCCGTGGTGGCGGCCCGGCTGGCGTACCTGGTGACGGGCGGCACCGGATCCGGCAAGACGACGCTGCTCAACACGCTGCTCGGACTGGTCCCCGCCACCGAACGGATCGTGCTGGTGGAGGATGCGGCGGAGCTGCATCCCCGGCACCCGCACGTCGTCGGGTTGCAGGCGAGGACGGCCAACGTGGAGGGCTCCGGCGCGGTCGGGCTGACCGACCTGGTGCGGCAGGCCCTGCGGATGCGGCCCGACCGGCTGGTGGTCGGCGAGTGCCGGGGCGGAGAGGTGGTCGATCTGCTCGCCGCCCTGAACACCGGCCACGACGGAGGTGCCGGCACCCTGCACGCCAACGCCCCGTCGGACGTGCCGGCGCGGCTGGAGGCCCTCGGGATGCTCGGCGGGCTGCCCCGTCCCGCGCTGCACGCCCAGGTGGCCGCCGCACTCCAGGTGCTGCTCCAGGTGCGCCGCAGCACCGAGGGACGGGTGCTGGAATCGGTCTGCCTGCTCCTGCCGGAGGGCCCGGACCGGCTGGTCACGGCGGTTCCCGCCTGGGTACGCGGGCGTGGGCCCGACCTCGCCGCACCGGCGCTCGCCGAGCTGCTGCGGGAGCGGGGCGTACCGGTTCCGCCGGTCCTGACCGAGCCGTGGCCCGGATCGGAGGGACCCAGGTGACCGCCCCGTACGCGCTGGTGGCGCTGCTCTCGGTCCTGGCGGCGGTGCTGGTGGCCGGGGCGGTGCGTGGTGGCCGGAGCCGGCGGGGCGTGCTGGTCGCCGGCGTCGGCGGGAGCGCGCGTGCCGGCGCGGAGGACCCGCTCGTCGCCTGGATCACCGAGCTGCGCCGGACAGCCGGTCAGGACGCGGACGGCACGGCGGCGCGCATCGCCGGCGGCGTTCCGCGCCCGCAGGCCGTCGACCGCCGCGACCCGCGCGACGAGTCCCGGGTCCGCCTCCGGCAGCCGCCGGCGGGTCCGGACGCCCCGGCCAGCGGTACTCCCGGGGGTGGGCGCGTGCCGGAGGACGGGGCTCGGTGGGCGTCGCGGGACGTGGTCGACCGGTCGCCCTGGCCCTGGCCGGCCGGAGACGACCGTGGCGCTGGGCGAGGAGGAGACGGCGATCCTCGGCTGACGCGACCTGCGGGCCCGGCCCGACCCGTGCGCCACCTGAACTACCGGGACCCGCGCGGGGGCGGAGACCCCGGTCGGGTCGGGCCGCCCGCTCGGCGGGACGCCCGGCGCCCCGGCGGAACGCCCGCCCCGGCGGCTGCCCCGGCGCGCCGGCCCGGCACGGTGACCGATCCGCCCGGCGGAGGCCGGCGACCGAGGTGGCTCCGACCGGACGTACTGGCGGCGTGGCTCCGACCGGACGTACTGGCGGCGTCTCCCAGGCGCACCCTGCTGCTCGCCGCGTCGGCCGGCACCGGAGCCGGCCTGCTGCTGGCCGGTCCGGTCGCGGCGGTGGCCGTCGGCGCCTACGGCACGCTGGCCGCTCGCGCGCTGCTCCGACGCAGGGACGGCCGGTACGCCGTCCGGGCCCGGCGGCACCGGCTGGACCAGCTCTGCGGGCTGGCCGCGGATCTGCGGGCCGGCCTGCCGGTACCGGTCGCCGCCGCGCGCCTCATCCCCGGCCCGACGGGGACCGACCGCGGATCCTCGGGGCGACAAGACGGGTCGGCAGCAGCCGGAAGCCGGGGCCACGGCGACGCGGGGGCCCGCGACGAGCGGGGCGGGGCGGGGCGCCTGGACCGACTGGCCGGCGCGGCCGTACGCCTCGCCGACGAGACGGGCGCGCCGCTGGCGGAGTTGCTGGAGCGGATCGAGGCGGACGCCCGCTCGACCGACCGTGGACTGGCTGCGGCGGAGGCCCAGGCGGCCGGGGCCCGGGCCACCGCTCTACTGCTCGCCGCCCTGCCGCTCGGCGGTATCGGGCTCGGCTACGGCATCGGCGTCGACCCGGTGGCGGTGCTGCTGCACACCCCCGTCGGTGGTGCGTGCGCGGTCGTCGCCATCGCGCTCCAGGTCGCTGGACTGTTCTGGGCCGAGCGGCTCGGCGCGTCGCCGGGACGGGTGAACTGATGCCTCGGACGGCGCTGGCAGTGGGCTTCGTGGCCGCGGCGGCCCTGCTAGTCGCGATGCTCGCGGCGGGCCGGCGGCCCCTGCGCCGGCTGCGCGCGCTGCGCAGGGCGCCGGTCGGCGTGCACCCGGCCGCCCCGCCCCGACGACCGGTCGGTCCGGACGACGACACGACCGACGACGTCCGTCCTCGGCGACGGCCGGACGCCATCCGGGTCGCCGCGGCTCTGGGCGGCGTGGCCGTGGCCGTCATCGTCGGCGGCTGGCCCGGGGTGGTGGCGGCCGTGCCGACGATGCTGCTGCTCGACCGGCTGCTTCGTCGGATCGAGCCGCCGGCCGTGCGGAACCGGCGGCTGCGCGAGGCGGCCGATCTTCCGCTCGCCGCCGACCTGCTGGCGGCGGCGATGCGGGCGGGAGCGCCCGTGGACAGGTCGATCCTGGCCGTGGCCGGGGCGCTCGACGGGCCGCTCGCCGATCGGCTCGCCCGGGTCGGCCGGTTGCTGCGGCTCGGCGGGGGCCCCGAGGAGGCGTGGGCTCCGCTCGCGGCGGTGCCGGGGGCCGAGCGGCTGACGGCCGCCGTGCTGCGCAGCGCCAACAGCGGAGCCGCGCTGGCCGGCGCGCTGACCCGACTCGCCGACGACCTCCGCGCCGACCGGTCCACGGCCGCGGAGGCGGCCGCCCGCCGCGCTGGCGTGCTCATCGTCCTGCCGCTGGGGCTCTGCTTCCTGCCGGCCTTCATTCTCGCCGGCCTGGTGCCGGTGATCGTCGCCGTCCTCGGCGACGTGCTCTGACCATCGTCAAGAAAGGACAAGAACGTGCGCAAACTGCTCGCCCGCCTGCGCGGGGACGCCGGAATGAACACCGCCGAGTACGCCGTCGGCACCCTGGCCGCGGTCGCCTTCGCCGGGATCCTGCTGAAGGTGCTGACCTCGGGAAACGTGCAGTCCGCGTTGACCGCCGTCATCGACCGGGCGCTCAAGTGACCGAGCGCCGGTCGGTCGGCCGTGACCGGGGTTCCTTCACCGCCGAACTGGCGGCCGGCCTGCCGGCGCTCCTGCTGCTCCTGCTCGCCGGACTGTCGACGGTCAACGCCGTCGGCACGAGGGCGGGTTGCCTGCACGCGGCCCGGGAGGCGGCGCTGGCCGCCTCCCGGGGCGCCGACGGGGCGGACGCGGCCAGCCGGGCGGCCCCGCCGGGAGCGGAGGTGACCGTCACCGTCGACGGCCAGCGGGTCGTCGCCACCGTCCGGGCACCCGTACGCGCACTCGGCTCCCGGCTTCCCCGGATCTCCGTGACAGCAACGGCGGTCGCGGCGGTGGAACCCGGTGTCGTGGGGACGGACCCCCTGGGGCCCGGCGCCGCGGAGCCCGCGACCCCGGGCGTCGAGCCGTCGGAGGGCGGACCATGAGCGGGCAGATCAGGCGCGTCGACCGGCAGGGCGGCGGTGGCTCTCACCGGCGGGGCGACGGCGGCCGTGACCGGCGGGGCGACGGCGGCCCTGGTCGGCAGGGCAACGGCGGCCTTGGCCGGCGGGGCGACGGCGGCCCTGACCGGCGGGGCGGCGCGGTGGAGGTGCGGGAGAGCGGGGTGAAGGTGCGGGGGAGCGCGGCGGGGCAGACGGGGGAGCGTGGTGGGGCGACCGTCTGCCTGCTCGCCGTGGGGCTGGCGTTCGTCATGGTCGGGTTGTTCGGTGCCGCCGTCGGCGCGGCCCGGACGGCCCGGCAGCAGGCCCGGGTGGCGGCGGACTTCGGCGCGCTGGCCGGTGCGGGCCAGGCCCTCCTGGGCGAGCCAGCGGCTTGCGGCCGGGCTGCCGAGATCACCGCCGCCAACGGTGGTCGGCTGCTCGCCTGTCGACTCGACGGACTCGACGTCCTGGTGACCGCCGAGGTGGCCGTCACTCCGCTGCCCGGCCTGGCGCGGGTCGCGTCGGCCACCGCCCGCGCCGGCCCGGTCCGCGGTTGAGCGGCAGGCGGCGCCGCTCGACCGGGACCGCCCGGCCGAACATCGCCCTCCACCAGCGTGGCGGGCCAGCCCCGGGCCCGGTCGGCGGCGAGGGCCGCGCAGGACACGACCGGGTCGGGACGACGGAAGCCGGCACCCCGACCCGGACGGATCAGCGTCCCTGGAGGGCGTCGAGGGCGACGGCCATCGCGATCACGAGGCGGCGGTCGACCTGCGGGTTGTGGATCTGGACGACGTACCGGTCGCGTAGGCCCCACTTCTTGATGACGGAGAACACCGGCTGACCGCCGGCGACGAAGTCGAAGTGGTAGGGCAGCCAGGACAGCGAGTCGACGAAGCGGCGCAGCAGCGCCACCGGCATGCTGCGCTCCTGGCCGGTCACCTGCGGCAGGCCGGGCTGCTCGACGTGCCAGGTGGATCGCAGCAGGGACTGGGCGAAGTCCTTGCGGAACAGGCCGATCGGGTTGCCGGCGTGGTCGGTCACGTCGTACGTGGCCCCGAGGTCGAGACGCTGGCGGGCCTTGAAGCCGAGCAGGGGCTGCTGCTTCGAGTCGTCGGTGTAGATCGTCACCTGCTCCTTGAAGGCGAGCCGCTTCTGCTGGGCGAACGCCAGCAGGCCACCTTCGGAGCCGTCCGGTGCCACGGCGTGGACCTCGTACTGGTTGACCATCATCCGGAGCCGTTGCCGGATGTGGAACTGCTGCTGGGCCTGCAAGTTGTCGAGTTGCATGGATTCTCCTTCGAGGGGTCGCCGGAGTGTCGCACAGCTTCATCCGTGCCGCCGCCGACAGGTCACGCGTCCCTCCCCGCAGGCTACGCGGCCCGACCTGCCAGAACACGTCGGTTCCGGTGGCCCTGCCGCCCTCTCCCGTGCCCTGTCGCGCTGCCGGACCCGCTACCCTGCCGGCCCGGCCCGGCGCCGTCCGACCGGCGCTACCGTGCCGGCCCGGCGGCGCTGTCCGACCGGCAACCCTTGCATCGGCCCGCGCCTCGCCACGGCCGATCCTTCCTCGACCGGCAACTTGGCCAACCCGGGACCCTGTCGCGACCCCAACCCTTCTGGCGATGGCAACCTCTGCCGCCCCTGCAGCCCCGTCGCGACCCCACAGCGCCGCCACGACCGCAGTCCCGCCAGACCTCAGTTTCGCCGCGACCCGCAGCCCCGCTCCGGCAGTGCCGTGCCGTGCGGAGCGGGGTCACCGGCCTCCGTCGACGGTGGCCTTGAGCGCCCACGCGTTGAGGACCTGGTGGATGCTGCGCAGCCGCTCGTTGATCTGTTCCAGGCGCTCGGCCTGCGCCAGGCTCGCGAGCGCGGTGCCCAGGGCGATCTGCTGGTCGGGAGTGAGTTTCTCCTGGTCGATCGTGTAGAGCAGGTCGACGGTCTCGGCGATGGTGTCGGCCACGACTCCTCCTTCGACGGGAAACGCGGCAAGAATCCGCGAGCAGTGATGGAAGCGCTCCCACGTATTCGTTGCCCCGAGAGAAGGGGTTCTATGCCTGCTTTCCACCACCCGGAACGGGGGCTTCCCCCGAACCGGTCTCCACCACCCGGGACGGGGAGCCACCCGGACCCCCGGGGCCGCCCGCGGCGACGTCGTCCGGAGCGACGCGTTCCCCCGGAACCGGAGGGCCGCCCGGCAGGACGGTGCCTCGAACCGCACGGCGGCCCGGGACCGCGGCATCGCCACCGGACGAACCGCCGGACTGAACGTCGGGCGAGCCGCCGGACGGAACGCCGGATGAACCGCCGGATGAACCGCCGGACGGAACGTCGGGCGAGTCGCTGGAGGAGCTGCCAGACGAGCCGCCGGACGGGGCGCCGGACAAGTCGTTGGAGGAACCGCCGGACGAGTCGCCGGACGGGCGGGGGGCCGGTACGCCGTCGGGCAGGTTGGCGAGCACCACGTCCAGCACCCTGACCGCGTCCGGCTTGGAGAGCGGGTTGTTGCCGTTGCCGCACTTCGGGGACTGCACGCAGGACGGGCAGCCCGCCTCGCAGCCGCACTCCGCGATCGCGTCGCGGGTGGCCCGCAGCCAGGCCGCCGCCGTCCCGTACGCGCGTTCGGCGAAGCCCGCCCCACCCGGGTGCCCGTCGTAGACGAAGACCGTCGGGGCCTCGGTGTCCGGGTGCACCGCCGTGGAGAGCCCGCCGATGTCCCAGCGGTCGCAGGTCGCGGTGAGCGGCAGCAGACCGATCGCGGCGTGCTCGGCGGCGTGCAGCGCGCCCGGCACGTCGGCGGGTTCCACCCCGGCGGCCGTCAGGG
Organism: Micromonospora sp. DT178; assembly: GCF_049841695.1. NCBI lineage: Bacteria > Bacillati > Actinomycetota > Actinomycetes > Micromonosporales > Micromonosporaceae > Micromonospora > Micromonospora sp. DT178. The sequence goes on along the minus strand of NZ_JBNCKV010000010.1, from coordinate 82,246 downwards.
ACTGCGGCGACAGGGTGAACCAGACCGCGACCGTACGCAGTTCCCGGGCCGGCAGGTCCAGCGGGCGGGTGTCGATGACCTCGCCGGTGGCGATCCGTCGCCGCTGGTACGACACCACCTGGCTGGTCACGTCGACCTCGCCGAGGAAGAGCCCGACGGGGCCGGCGTCCACGTACGAGCGGACCGACACCACCGACAGCGAGGTGACGTCGCGGGCGTGGGTGGACCAGTCCGGCTCCTCGGGGTGCACGAGCGCGCACCCGTCGGCCAGGTCGAGCGAGTCGACCACGTACGAGACGCCCTGGTGCAGGTAGACCGCGCCGGGGTGGAGCAGGAAGTGCGACGAGCCGCCGTCGACGGTGCCGAGCAGCCGCCCGGTCGCCGCCTCGACCACGCAGACCGGCGCGCCGCCCTCGCCGCGCAGGTCCACCTCCGGCCGCTCCCGGTGCCGCCAGTACCAGCCGGTCGGCCGCTGCCGCAGCGCCCCCGCCGCCACCAGTTGGTCCACCGCCTCCTTCGCCCCGTCACCGAAGAGTGCCAGGTCGTCGGCGGTCAGCGGCGCCTCGACCGCCGCGCAGGCGAGCTGCGGCGCCAGCACGTACGGGTTGGCCGGGTCGAGCACGGTCGCCTCCACCGGCCGCCCGAACACCGCCTCGGGATGGTGCACGAGATAGGTGTCCAGCGGGTCGTCCCGGGCGACCAGCACGGCGAGCGCCTCCTGCCCGGAGCGCCCCGCCCGGCCGGCCTGCTGCCACAGGGAGGCCCGGGTGCCCGGGTAGCCGCAGATCAGCACCGCGTCGAGGCCGACCAGGTCGACGCCCAGCTCCAGCGCGTTGGTCGAGGCCAGCCCGAGCAGGTCGCCGTGCAGCAGCGCCCGTTCCAGTTCGCGTCGCTCCTCGCGCAGGTAGCCGGCCCGGTAGGCGGCCACCCGGTCGCCGAGCCCGGGCACCGCCTCGTCGAGGGACCGGCGGGCGTTCGCGGCGACCACCTCGGCGCCGCGCCGGGAGCGTACGAAGGCCAGCGTGCGTACCCCCTCGGCGACCGTGTCGGCGAGCAGGTCGGCCGTCTCCCGCAGCGCCGAGCGGCGGACCTGCGTGAGGTCCGCCTGCTGGTCGGCGGCGGAGTCCGGCGGCAGCAGCGGTGGCTCCCAGAGCGCGAACGTCACCCCGCCGCGCGGCGAGGTGTCCTCGGTGACGGCGGTGACGGGCAGCCCGGTGAGCCGCCCGGCCGCCGTCGCCGGGTCGCCGGAGGTGGCCGAGGCCAGTACGAAGACGGGCGTGCTCCGGAACCGGGCGCACTGCCGCCGCAGCCGGCGCAGCACGTGCGCGACGTGCGAGCCGAAGACCCCCCGGTAGGTGTGGCACTCGTCGATCACCACGTACGTGAGCCGGCGCAGGAAACCGGACCACTGGGCGTGCCCGGGCAGGATGCCGTGGTGCAGCATGTCCGGGTTGGTCAGCACGAACCGGGAGTGCTTCCGGATCCACTCCCGCTCGGTGCGCGGGGTGTCCCCGTCGTAGCAGGCGGGGCGTACCCCCTCCAGTTCCAGCGCGGCGACGGCGCGCAACTGGTCGGCGGCGAGCGCCTTCGTCGGCGCCAGGTAGAGCACGGTGGCCCGGGGGTCGGCGAGCAGGGTGGCCAGCGCGGGAAGCTGGTAGGCCAGGGACTTGCCGGACGCCGTGCCGGTGGCCACCACCACGTGCCGGCCGTCGTACGCCAGGGTGGCCGCCTCCGCCTGGTGCCGCCAGGGCGCGACCACGCCGCGCCGGGCGAACGCCGCGCGCAGTTCCTCCGGTGCCCAGTCCGGCCACGGGGCGGGCTCGCCGGGCCGTGCCGGCACCCGCTCGACGTGGGTGACCGGGTCGGCGCCGGTGCGGGCGCGCAGCCGGCCCAGCAGGTCGGCCGGCGCTCGCCCGGGCCCGCCACCTGCGACTACGGTGGCTGCGGACGACGGCCCCGGGTTGCGGCGCGCCGGTTCGGAGGTCACGTCCTGCACTCTCGCACTGGTGTTCGGAGATGGAAAGCGGGGGGCGGGGGTAAGGGAAGGCCTCCGCCGGTGAGCAGAGCCGGTATCCGGCGGGGATGGTTAGATGCCCAGGAGAGTTTACGGCTCTTGCGAGGGAGGACCGATGGAGCTGTCGCTGGCGACCCGCACCGTGGGCGAGCACACGGTGCTCGAGGTCGGCGGTGAGGTGGACGTCTACACCGCGCCCCGGCTACGGGAGCGGCTCCTCGAGCTGATCGACGGCGGGGCCCGCCACGTCGTGGTCGACCTGGGCCGGGTGGACTTCCTCGACTCCACAGGGCTGGGCGTGCTGGTCGGCGCGCTCAAGCGGCTGCGCGCGGCCGGCGGCTCGTTCGCCCTGGTCTGCGACAAGGAGCCGCTGCTCAAGATCTTCCGGATCACCGCCCTCGACCAGGTCTTCCCGCTGCATCCCACGGTCGATGCGGCGATCGGCACCGACCCGGCCGGCACCGGCGTCTGATGGCCACGGTCAAGCTCTCCTTCTCGCCGGCCCCGGTGCACGTGCGCACCGCGCGCCTGGTCGGCGTGGCGGTCGCCCGGCGGGCCGGGGTCCGCGAGGAGCTGCTCGACGAGGTGCGGCTGGCCATCGGTGAGGCGTGCACCCGCGCGGTCGCCCTGCACCGCCAGTACGGCGTGTCCGAGCCCGTGCTCGTCGAGATGTCCGACACGGGGGCGTACGCGGTGCGCGTCGTCGACCGCGCGCCGATCGAGGCGGGTCTCGGCCTGGCCGCGCTGAACGCCGACCAGCTCGCCAACGAGTCGCTCAACGAGGACGACCTCACCACCGGCGTCGGCTTCGCGCTGCTGGCCGGTTTCGTCGAGGACCTCCAGGTCCGCCCCGTCGACGAGGGCATCGGCACCGAGGTGCGGATGGTCTGGCCCGTCGGCCGCTGAGCTGATCTTCCACCGCCCTCGCCGAGGGCGTCGTACGCCGTGAGAGGCCGCGTCCTACCGGGACGCGGCCTCTTCGGCATGGATGGGTTCCTATATCAGATTTTTCCTCATAACACAGCGACGAAGATCATCGCGGCGCGGTGCCCCCTCGATGTGACCTCCAACACTGTGGAGGGCTACAGTACGCGAGTTGTCAGCAAGTGATCCATCCCGCACCCAGCGCGAACTGTCGTTCCCCGCTGGTCCGTTCGGGGTGGGTGGCGCGCGCTTGCGACTCCGCATCCAGGCGCCGGGTCGGTGCGTCTCCACCGGCCGGCGCGAGCGTTCGGTACAGGAGGACACAGATGTCCGACACCTTGGCCGCCGAGGGCGGCGGGATCTCCCTCACCGGAAACAACGTCACGTACGTCGTCATCGCCGCGGTCATCGCGCTGGTGGCGCTCGCCTTCGCCGGCGCGCTGACGAAGGCCGTGCTGGCCGCCGGCAAGGGCACCAACAAAATGCAGGAGATCTCCGGCGCGGTCCAGGAGGGCGCCTCGGCCTACCTGCTCCGGCAGTTCCGGACCCTGGCGATCTTCGTGGTCATCGCCGTGGTGCTGCTCTTCCTGCTGCCGGTGCACGGCACCGACGGCAGCGAGATGGCCGTGAAGATCGGCCGGTCCGTCTTCTTCGTCGTGGGCGCGCTGTTCAGCGCGTTCATCGGCGGCGCGGGCATGTGGCTGGCCACCCGGGCCAACCTGCGGGTCGCCGCCGCCGCCCGGGAGCGCGAGGGCGGCCGGGAGGCCGCGATGAAGATCGCCTTCCGTACGGGTGGCGTGGTCGGCTTCCTCACCGTCGGCCTCGGCCTCTTCGGCGCCGCGCTGGTCGTGCTGTTCTACCGCAGCGACGCGCCGACCGTGCTGGAGGGCTTCGGCTTCGGCGCCGCGCTGCTCGCCATGTTCATGCGGGTCGGCGGCGGCATCTTCACCAAGGCCGCCGACGTCGGCGCCGACCTGGTCGGCAAGGTCGAGCAGGGCATCCCCGAGGACGACCCGCGCAACGCCGCCACGATCGCCGACAACGTGGGCGACAACGTGGGTGACTGCGCCGGCATGGCCGCCGACCTCTTCGAGTCGTACGCGGTCACCCTGGTCGCCGCGCTGATCCTCGGCCGCGCCGCCTTCGGCGAGCAGGGCCTGGTCTTCCCGCTGATCGTCTCCACCATCGGTGTGCTCGTCGCGATCGTCGGCGTCTTCATCACCCGGCTGCGCGCCTCGGACCGCAACGGCCTGACCGCGATCAACCGGGCCTTCTACATCTCGGCGGTGCTCTCCGCGGTGCTGGTGGCGATCGCCACGTACGCGTACCTGCCGGCCACCTTCGCCGAGCTGGAGGGCGGGCTGACCGACGTCAGCGAGAACCCGCGCACGGTCGCCATCGGCGCGGTCGTCATCGGCATCGTGCTGGCGGCGGCGATCCAGGCGCTGACCGGCTACTTCACCGAGACCAACCGGCGCCCGGTGCAGGACATCGGCAAGAGCTCCCAGACGGGCGCCGCCACCGTCATCCTCGCCGGCATCAGCGTCGGCCTGGAGTCGGCGGTCTACTCGGCGCTGCTGATCGGCGCCGGCGTGTTCGGCGCGTTCCTGCTCGGCGGCAGCTCCATCACGCTCTCGCTGTTCGCCGTGGCGATGGCCGGCACCGGCCTGCTCACCACGGTCGGCGTGATCGTCGCGATGGACACCTTCGGCCCGATCTCCGACAACGCCCAGGGCGTGGCGGAGATGTCCGGCGACATCGACGAGCACGGCGCCCGGACGCTCACCGAGTTGGACGCGGTCGGCAACACCACCAAGGCGATCACCAAGGGCATCGCGATCGCCACGGCGGTGCTCGCCGCGACGGCGCTGTTCGGCTCGTACACCGACACGCTGCGCACCGCGTACGCGGACGCCGGGGTGGGCGACGTCGGTGCCGAGATCCTCAACTCGCTGAACGTGGCGAACCCGCGCAACCTGGTCGGCCTGATCATCGGCGCGGCGGTGGTGTTCCTCTTCTCCGGCCTGGCCATCAACGCGGTCTCCCGCTCGGCGGGCGCGGTCGTGATGGAGGTACGCCGGCAGTTCCGCGAGCTGCCCGGCATCATGGACGGCACCCAGCGCCCCGAGTACGGCAAGGTCGTCGACATCTGCACCCGGGACGCGCAGCGCGAGCTGATGACCCCCGGTCTGCTCGCCATCCTCGCGCCGATCGCGGTGGGCTTCGGCCTCGGGCCGGGCGCGCTGGCCGCGTACCTGGCGGGTGCGATCGGCGCCGGCACGCTGATGGCGGTCTTCCTGTCGAACTCCGGCGGCGCGTGGGACAACGCCAAGAAGCTCGTCGAGGACGGCGCGTACGGCGGCAAGGGCTCCGAGTCGCACGCCGCCACGGTCATCGGCGACACCGTCGGCGACCCGTTCAAGGACACCGCCGGCCCGGCGATCAACCCGCTGATCAAGGTGATGAACCTGGTCTCGCTGCTGATCGCGCCGGCCGTGGTGGCCTGGAGCGTGGGCGACGAGCGGAACACCGCCCTGCGGGTGGGGATCGCCGTGGTGGCGACGCTGATCATCGCCGCGGCGGTGGTGTTCAGCAAGCGCAAGGGCGTGGCGATGTCCGACTCCGACTCCGGCAGCGGCGCGGGCAGCCCGGACCAGCGGCCGGAGACGGTCAACGCCTGATCCGTCCGGCATCCCGGTCCCCGGTCGGCCCGCGCGGCCGGCCGGGGACCACCCGTACAGCCGGCAAACCTGTCCGGTGCCCGGACTCGACAGAGGCCGTACGCTGCAACGCATGCGCACGTGCCGGGCGGCAGCCGCCGGAAAGCTCACGGTGGTCCTGGCCACGCTCGTACTCGTGCTGGCCGGCTGCGGCGGCGGCCCCAGCCCGCGGGCGTGGGCGGCGTCGGTCTGCTCCGCGCTCACCCCGTGGCGGGCCGAGATCAGCAAGCTGACCAGCAGCACCGACCAGCAGATGACCGCCCAGACCACCCCGGCGCAGGCGAAGGAGAACCTGGTGCGGCTCTTCGGCGGCGCGGAGCAGGCCAGCGAGACCGCCCGACGCAAGGTCGAGGAGGCCGGCATCCCCGACGCCGAGCAGGGCGAGGAGGTCTCGGCGGGCTTCCGGGCCTCGCTGGCGAAGGTGCGCGACGCGTACGGCAGGGCCCGCGACACCATCGACGGGCTGGGCACCGGCCAGCCCACCGTCTTCTACGACGGCGTCCGGGCCGCCGTGGACACCCTGAACAAGGAGTACGACGCCAGCGCGCTCGACACCAGCCGGCTCAACTCCGAGGAGTTGAAACGCGCCTTCGACGAGGTGCCGGAGTGTCGCTGAGCGGGACCGGTGACCCGTCGGGCGGCGAAGCGCTGCCGGTGCTCTTCCCGGCGCCCGCGGACCGGGTCGCGCCGGTCGCCCGCCGAACCGCCCCGCCCCCGCCGGCCGACGCCGACGAGTCCGCCCGGCAGCTGACCTTCTTCGGCGCGGAGGCGGCGGATCCGTCCGTCGCCGATCTCGCCGGGCTGCTGGCCGGCCCGGGCGAGGCGGTCCGGATGGGTGGCACGGCCCGGCTCTCGGTCGTGGTCGACGCGGCCTGGCGGGTGCACGTCCTCGTCGCCGAGCTGGCGCTGCGCGGGGTGGCGGCCACCTGGGAGGCGACCACCGACGGGCGGCACGCGGTGCGCACCTCGTACGCCCGCTCGCTGAAGCCGCTCGCGGTGGCCTGGCTGCGCGGTGCGGGCAAGCGGCCGCCCGCCGGCTTCCACCTCAACGGGCGGCGGCTGCGGCTCTGGCTCGCCGCGGCGGGGGCCGCCGAGCCGTCCGGCTTCCTGCTCCGGCTCGGCGCCGCCGACGAGGAGTGCTGGGCGCCGGTCGGCGGGGCGCTCGACGCGGTCGGCCTCTCCGGGGCGCTGCTCGGCCCCGGCGAGGGCGGGCCCGCGTACCGGATCACCGGCCGGCGGCGGCTCGCCCGCCTGGCCGAGCTGGTCGGCGACCCGCCGCCCGCCGCCCCCGCGACGGAGTGGCCGGCCCGCTCCTGACCGCCCGGCGGCGCCCGCCCCGTCGAGCCGGTCGCGCCCTGTCCGATGGGGGACAGCAAGTGCGCAATTTTTGGAAAACGGCCGGGTGGCGCCTCGGCCGAGGGTCCGCCATCGTCACAGTGTCCTGCCCGGCGGCACACGCACGGTGTACGGTGGCGCCGTCCGGCACGCCCCGCCGTCGGCGGAGAAAGAGGCCGCCCCGCCGGGACGGTTTGCCGCCCGCGAAACCCGAAACGCGGGCGGCGCGTTACGTTGGACATCCGGACCGCCGGTGGTCGGCGGGCCGAAAGCGGCCCGAACCGGGCGCCGGTGGCTACGAGCAGGAGTGAGGTCGGGGAGAGACGTGCCGAGCAACGCTGGAACCACCCGTCTGGTCATCGTCGAGTCACCGGCGAAGGCCAAGACGATCTCGGGCTATCTCGGCCCGGGGTACGTCGTGGAGGCCAGCTTCGGCCACGTCCGGGACCTCCCGCGCAACGCCGCCGACGTGCCGGCCAAGTACAAGGGCGAGCCGTGGGCCCGGCTCGGGGTGGACGTCGACAACGGCTTCCACGCCCTCTACGTGGTCTCCGCCGACCGGAAGCAGCAGATCAGCAAGCTGGTGAAGCTGGCCAAGGAGGTCGACGAGATCTTCCTGGCGACGGATGAGGACCGCGAGGGCGAGGCGATCGCCTGGCACCTGGTGGAGACGCTCAAGCCCAAGGTGCCGGTCAAGCGGATGGTCTTCCACGAGATCACCAAGCCGGCCATCCAGGCCGCGGTGGCCAACCCCCGCGAGATCGACCGGGACCTGGTCGACGCCCAGGAGGCCCGGCGCATCCTCGACCGCCTCTACGGCTACGAGGTCTCGCCCGTGCTGTGGAAGAAGGTCATGCCGAAGCTCTCGGCGGGCCGGGTGCAGTCGGTGGCGACCCGGATCGTGGTGGAGCGCGAGCGGCAGCGGATGGCCTTCCGCACGGCGGAGTACTGGGACATCCTGGCCACGCTCGCCGTGGCGAACGCCGGCGAGGGGCCGCGCACCTTCAACGCCACCCTGGTCGCGCTGAACGGCGACCGGATCGCCACCGGCAAGGACTTCGAGCCGACCACCGGCCGGGTGAGGGCCGGCGCGGGCGTCGTGCACCTCGACTCCGGCGGCGCCCGGGGCCTCGCGGCCCGCCTTCAGGGGCGGCCGTTCACCGTCACCCGGGTCGAGGAGAAGCCCTACCGCCGCCGCCCGTACGCGCCGTTCATCACCTCCACCCTCCAGCAGGAGGCGGCCCGCAAGCTGCGGTTCTCGTCGCAGCAGACGATGCGCACGGCGCAGCGCCTCTACGAGAACGGCTACATCACCTACATGCGTACCGACTCGGTGAACCTGTCGGAGACCGCCATCGCGGCGGCCCGCCGGCAGATCGTCGAGCTGTACGGCGAGCGCAGCGTGCCGCCGGAGCCGCGCCGATACACCGGCAAGGTGAAGAACGCGCAGGAGGCGCACGAGGCGATCCGCCCGGCGGGGGACAACTTCCGCACCCCGGGCGACGTGGCCAAGGAGCTCTCCGCCGAGGAGTTCAAGCTCTACGAGCTGATCTGGCGGCGCACCATCGCCTCGCAGATGACCGACGCCGTCGGCTCCAGCGTCTCGGTGCGCATCCGCGCCGTCTCCTCCGCCCAGGAGGAGGCCGACTTCGGCGCCACCGGCAAGACCATCACCGACCCGGGCTTCCTGCGGGCGTACGTCGAGTCCAGCGACGACGAGAACGCCGAGGCCGAGGACGCCGAGCGTCGCCTGCCCAACCTGGTCAAGGACCAGCCGCTCACCGCCGACGAGCTGGCCGCGCAGGGCCACCACACCCAGCCGCCGTCGCGCTACACCGAGGCGTCGCTGGTGAAGGCGCTGGAGGAGCTGGGCATCGGCCGCCCGTCGACGTACGCGTCGATCATGCAGACGATCCAGGACCGCGGGTACGTGACCAAGCGCGGCCAGGCGATGATCCCGACCTTCCTGGCCTTCGCCGTGATCGGCCTGCTGGAGCGGCACTACCCGCGCCTGATCGACTACGACTTCACCGCCAGCATGGAGAACGAGCTGGACGAGATCGCCGGCGGCGACCACGCGGCCGTCGACTTCCTCACCGCGTTCTACTTCGGCAGCGCCAACGGCGCCGGTGACCAGGACATCGCCCGCTCGGGTGGGCTGAAGAAGCTGGTCACCGAGAACCTCAACGAGATCGACGCCCGCAGCGTCAACTCGATCCCGCTGTTCACCGACGACGAGGGCCGCGAGGTCGTCGTACGGGTGGGCCGCTACGGGCCGTACCTCCAGCGGGCGGTGCCGGGCGAGCAGCAGGCGCCGGCCGCCGAGGGCGAGGAGGGCGGCGGTCAGGGCGACCGGGCACCGATCCCCGAGGGGCTGGCGCCGGACGAGCTGACCCCGGAGAAGGTGCACGAGCTGTTCCTCGGCGGCGGGGGCGAGCGCAAGCTCGGCGACGACCCGGCCACCGGTGAGCCGATCCTGCTCAAGTCGGGCCGCTTCGGCCCGTACGTGGCCAGCGGCGAGCGCAAGTCGTCGCTGCTGCGCTCGCAGTCGCCGGACTCGCTGACCTTCGCCGAGGCGCTGAAGCTGCTCAGCCTGCCCCGGCTGGTCGGGGTGGCCCCGGACGGCACCGAGGTCCTCGCGAACAACGGCCGCTACGGCCCGTACGTCAAGCAGGGTGACGAGTTCCGCTCGCTGGACTCCGAAGACAAGATGTTCACCGTCACGCTGGACGAGGCGCTGGCCCTGCTGTCCGCCCCGAAGGCCCGCCAGCGCCGCGCCGCCGCGCCGCCCCTGCGGGAGATGGGCGTCGACCCGCTGACCGAGAAGCCGCTGGTCATCAAGGACGGCCGGTTCGGCCCGTACGTCACCGACGGCGAGACGAACGCGTCGCTGCGGCGCGGCCAGACCCCGGAGGCGTTGACCATCGAGGAGGCCTCCGAGATGCTCGCCGAGAAGCGGGCGAAGGGGCCGGCGCCGAAGAAGACCGCCGCGAAGAAGACGGCCGCGAAGAAGGCGCCCGCCAAGAAGGCCACGGCGGCGAAGAAGACGGCCGCGGCGACCAAGTCGACGGCGGCAAAGAAGACCACGACGGCCAAGGCCACCACCGCCAGGAAGACCCCGGCGAAGAAGGCGGCCCCCCGAAAGGCCACCACCAGCACCGACTGACCGCCCGGCGCGCCAGCCGGCAACTGCTGCCGCAAGAGATCTTGGCACGAGCGCGCCCCGCGGAGGGCGTGTTCGTACCAAGATCCGGCGCAGCTGGGCGGATTCGGGTCAGGACTAGCCTGGCCAACCGGCGGCTTGCAGGGCTGCCCGGACCTGGGCGAGGACGGTCCGAGGGTCGTTGCGTACCGCCCAGGCGGGGAAGCGGAGTACCCGGTCGCCGTCGATCCACAGGGCGTTCTGCCGGCGCATGTCCGCCCAGGCGGTGCTCGGGTCGAGGTGCTGCCCGCCGTCGATCTCCACGTGCACCCGCCACTGCCCGAACCACACGTCGAGGTAGCGGCGGCGCCCACAGGTGTCACGCCGGACGGCCTGTCGGGACGGCTCGGGCAGCCCCGCTCGCCGGAGCAGGTCGAGGAAGTCCAACTCGGCCAGGGAGTGCGCGCCACCGGCGGCGTCCGCAGCGGTCTGCCGGATCAGGTTCCGGCGCCGGACCCGGGGCATCCCGTCGAGGACCCGGTGCAGGTCGTCGCCGCCGACGAGGCGTTGTTGGAAACCGGCGGCGATGACCGCCCGAGCCTGCTCGTCGGTCGCCGCCCACTGTGCCGCGTCCACCAGCGACCGGGCAGGCATGGTGCGGGGCGGCTGCCCGACGTGCAGCACGTCCTCGTCGCCGAGCAGCGTGCTCCGGTGCAGGCGTACGCCGGGCGGCAGGGCACGGCTCTGGTGTGCGGCCGGCAGGAGCACGTCCACGATCCGGCTGTCGTAGCCGCGTAGTCCCCAGGCCTGCGCCGCGGTGAGCCCGCCGAGCACCGCGGCCGGCCCGGCGGCGAGCACGGCGATCCATCGATGCTGTGCCGGACCGACCGGACCGTTGTGGGCGACGAGGACGGCACGGTGCACCTGGCGCCAACGGTGGGTGGCGACCCGGTGCCGGATCGCCTTGGGCGACAGGTGGCGCCGCGCCTGGTCGAGGCTGATCACGTCTTCCTGACGGAACAGCAACCAGGTCAACTCGTCGGCGTCGTCACCCGGCAACGCCCGCCCCAGCCCGGCCAACGACCTCGAAGACCTAGCCACACTCGAACTCTGCCCACCCCGCACCGCCCGCGTCCGTCCCTGTGGACGACGGACAGATCTTGGTACGAGCGCGCCCCCGTAGGGGCCGATTCGTACCAAGATCGCGGCGAGCGCTTCGCGCGAGCAGCGCCGACGGGGTCAGCCTAGGACTCGGGTCAGGTGGGGGTTGGTGAAGAGGTGGTGCGGGTCCAGGCGGGCGCGCAGCGCCTGGAAGTCCGCCCAGCGGGGGTAGGCCGTCGCGAGTGACTCCGCGTCGCGCCAGTGCAGCTTGCCCCAGTGGGGCCGGCCGCCGAGGCTCGCGGCGACCTGCTCGAAGGCCTGGAAGTACGGCTCGTACGGCATGCCGACGTACTGGTGGACGGCCACGTACGCCGACTCGCGCCCGTAGCCGTGGGAGAGCCAGATGTCGTCGGCGGCGGTGAAGCGCACCTCGACCGGGAAGAGCACCTTGAACGGCAGCCCGTCGACGATCCGGCGCAGCGCGTCGAGCGCCTCGCGCAGGGCGTCGCGCGGCAGCGCGTACTCCATCTCCACGAAGCGGACCCGGCGCGGGGTGCAGAAGACCTGGTCGGAGCGGCCGGTGTAGCGGCGCTCGGTGAGCGCGCGGGCGGAGATGGCGCTGATGCGGGGGGCGAGCGCCGGCACGGCGCGGCCGAGGCGGCAGGCCGCGGCGAAGAGGGTGTTGGAGAGAAACTCGTCGTCCAGCCAGCCGCGCCACCGGGGCAGCGGCTGGTCGTCGGCGGCCACCCGGTCGTTGGCCTTGACCTGCACGCGCTCGGTGTACGGGAACCAGTAGAACTCGACGTGGTCGTGCCTGTCGATCAGCGAGGGCAACTCGTCGAGCACGGCCGCCAGCGGCGCCGGCCGCTCGTGGGCGCGCAGCACGAAGGCGTCCACGCAGCGCAGGGTCACCTCGACGAGCACGCCGAGCGCGCCCAGCGACACCCGGGCGGCGGCGAAGACGTCGGGGTGCTCGTCGGCGGAGCAGCGCAGCACCTCGCCGGTGCCGGTGACGAGGGTGAGCGCCTCGACGAAGGTCGACAGGCAGCCGTACCCGGCGCCGGTGCCGTGGGTGCCGGTGGAGATCGCGCCGGCGATCGTCTGCGCGTCGATGTCGCCCAGGTTGGGTAGGGCCAGACCGTGTGCGGCGAGCAGTTCGTTGAGTGCGCGCAGGGTGATCCCGGCCGGTACGGTGACCAGTCGGCGATCGACGTCGACGCGTACCCCGGTGTCCAGGTCGGTCAGTTCCATGCGTCGTCCGTCGGTGACCGCGACGCCGGTGAAGGAGTGGCCGCTGCCCACCGCCCGGATCCGGTCCCCGGTCGTCGCGGCGGCGCGGACGGCCTCGGTGACGTCGGCGAGGGAGGTGGGGCGCAGGATGGCGCTGGCGTTGGCGCGTTGGTTGCCGGCCCAGTTGGACCAGGCTGTCAGGGTTGGCGGTGCGGTACCGGCCATGCGCACTCCTTGACATGAATGTGAAGTGACTTCATATCAGCAACGTTGTCGCAGGTAAATACCGCAATCGAGGTTTGCTCGTTGTACCGGTAGTCACGAACCCGTGACGTGCAGATATGTTCATCCGTCGAAGGGGGGTGGCGAGTGTCCACACCAGCCGCCACAGCCGGGCCGCTGCGCCGCGTACCGGTGCAGGGTCGAAGTGTCGCACGGGTCCAGCGGATGCTGGACGCCTGTGCCGAACTCGTCGACGAGGTGGGGTACGAGGGTCTGACCACGACCCTGCTCGCCGAGCGTGCCGAGGTGGCGATCGGGTCGGTCTACCAGTTCTTCCCGGACAAGCGGGCGATCGTGCAGGCGCTGACCCTGCGCACGATGGAGTCCTACCTCCAGCGGCTCGACGAGCGGTTCGCCTCCGACGACCTGACCCACTGGTGGGACGGGGTCGACGCGGGCATCGACGAGTACATCACGATGCACCGCACCGTTCCGGGTTTCCGTACCCTGCACTTCGGCGACGTGGTCGACCTGCACCTGCTCGACGAGCAGCGCGACAACAACGGCGTGATCGCGGACCAGTTGGCCCGCGTGCTCGCCGAGCGCTTCGGGCTGGACGTGCCCGACCTCCGGTTCCACCTGGAGATCGCCGTGGAGGCGGCCGACGCGCTGATCAAGTTGGCGTTCCGCCGGCTGCCCGAGGGCGACGACCGCGTGCTGGCCGAGGCGAAGGCGCTGATCCGGGAGTACCTGCACCGTCAGGTCGACGCCCCGGCCGGTGCCGACCAGCCCGGCTGACCGGGACCGCGCCGGCACCCCGATCCGGGCGGCGGCCGGGACGGGAACGGCCCGGGGTGCGCCGGGCGGCCGGACAGGCTGGAGGTGGCCCGGGGTGCGCCGGGCCGGTGGATCAGAGGAAGGCGTGGCCCTCGCCCCGGTAGGTGGGCACGGTGGCCACGACCGCATCCCCCTCGACCAGGTGCAACTCGTTGACGTGCTCGCACAGTTCGCCGGCCTTCGCGTGCCGGAACCACACGCGGTCGCCGACCCGCAGCGCGCCGGCCGCCGCGCCGGCCAGCGGGGTCTGCACCTCGCCGGCCCCCTCCGTGCCGATGAACTTCAGGCCCTCCGGCAGCCACGGCCGGGGCAGCCGGCTGTCCTCGGCCGGGCCGGAGGCGATCCAGCCGCCGCCGAGCACGGTGGCCAGGCCGGGCCCCGGGCGGCGGACCACCGCGCAGGCGAAGGACGCCGCCGGGGTGGGGCGCCAGGCGCGGTACGCGTCGAACAGCGTCGGCCCGTACAGGCCCGATCCCGCGGTGACCTCGGTGACCGCGGGGTCGGCGCTGGTCGCGGCCACGCTGCCGGTGCCGCCGCCGTTGACGAACTCAAGGTCGGCGTGTTCGCGTACGGCGGCCACCGCCGCGCCCCGGCGGGCCAGCAGCTCGCGGTACGACCCGCGCTGGGCCAGCCGGATCGCGGAGCCGAGCACCGCCCGCCCGGGCGGCGCGTCGCCGAGGCCGGCGATCTGCGCCTCGTACGCCATCAGTCCGACCAGCCGGAAGCCCGCGCGGGCCGCGACGGTGGCGGCGAGCGCGCCGGCGGCCCGGGCGCTGTGCACCGGCGACCGGCGCACCCCGACGTGCACCCGCCCGCCCAGCGGTCGCCAGGAGGCGTCCAGGTCGAGGCAGACCCGCAGCTCGGGACGGCGCCCGGGCGGGCACACGGCGTCGACGAGGTCGAGCTGGTCGGTGCCGTCGATCATCAGCGTGACGGCCCCGGCGAGCGCCGGGTCGGCGGCGAGCGCGGCGAGCGCCCCCCGGTCTGCCGTGGGGTACGCCACCAGCGCGTCGTCGGTCACGCCGGCGCGGACCAGCCAGATCGCCTCGGGCAGGGTGAAGGCCATCACGCCCCGCCAGCCGGGTCGCGCCAGCGCCCGGCCGATCAGGTCCCGGGCGCGGACCGACTTGCTGGCGATCCGGACCGGCTTGCCGTCGGCCCGTTCGACCAGCGCGGCGGCGTTGCCGTCGAAGGCCGCGAGGTCCACGACGGCGTACGGCGGGTCGAGGTGCGCGGTCGCCCGGTCGAGGCGCTCACGAAGTTTGTCGCTTTCGATGGCCACGTGTGCACGCTAACTGTCTGGGAGGCAATGCGAAATACCCTCGCGTCTGTCCGGGCTGCGGGCGGTGGTCGCGGCGGCCTAGGCTCGGCGAACAGGAGAATGTCGCGGCGGGGTGGGTCCCCGCCGGGTCTAGAGTGTTCCACCGGGACTGCCCAGCGATGGGCCGGCACGTGGAGGTACGGCCATCGAAAGCCAGTTCAACGGCGAGTCGCCCGGCGTGTCGCCGTCCTCGTCCACGCCCGGTGGCGCCGCCGAGAAGCCCGGCGCGGACCACTCCGGTTACGCCGCCATCCGCTCGGTGCTGCGGATCACCCCGTTCCGCCGGCTCTGGATCGTGCTCGGCGCGGCCTCCTTCGGCGACTGGTTCGGCCTGCTCGCCACGTCGGTCTTCGCCGCCTCCCAGGTCGAGGGGAGCACCGCCCAGGGCGCTGCCTTCGGTGGCGTGATCGCCATCCGGCTGCTGCCGGCGCTGGTGCTCGGCCCGATCGCCGGCGTGTTCGCCGACCGCTTCGACCGGCGCTGGACCATGGTCATCTGCGACGTGCTGCGGTTCCTGCTCTTCGCCTCGATCCCGCTGGTCGCGTTGCTCGGGGCGAGCGGGCCCGTCGTGGTCGGCTGGGCGGCGATCGCCACCTTCCTGATCGAGTCGATCACGCTGCTGTGGATCCCGGCCAAGGAGGCCGCGGTCCCCAACCTGATCCCGCGCGCCCGGCTGGAGGCCGCCAACCAGCTCACGCTGATCACCACGTACGGCCTCACGCCGGTCCTCGCCGCGCTCGTCCTCGCCGCGCTCGACGGCATCGTGCGGGGGGCCACCGGGGGCTCGACACCGGACTGGGCCGCGCCGGCCGACCTGGCGCTCTGGTTCAACGCGTTCTCCCGGCTGGCCACCGCGCTGGTGGTGGCGTACGGCATCAAGGAGATCAGCCAGGGGCAGTCCGCCGAGCGGGAGGGCACCGAGCAGAGCATGCTGCGCCAGTTCAAGGAGGGCTGGCGCTACATCGGCCAGACCCCGCTGGTCCGCGGCCTGGTGCTCGGCATCTTCGGCGCGTTCGCCGGTGGCGGCATCGTGATCGGCACCGCCAAGTTCTTCGCCACCTCGCTCGGCGCCGGTGACGCCGCCTTCTACCTGCTCTTCGGCGCCATCTTCATCGGCCTCGCGCTGGGCATCGGGCTCGGCCCGATGATCGTCAAGGACATGTCCCGGCGGCGCTGGTTCGGCATGAGCATCGTGCTGGCCAGCGCCTCGGTGATGGCCCTGGCCTTCGCCATCCACCTCTCCATGGCGATGGTCGGCGCGATCCTGGTCGGCGCGGGCGCCGGCATGGCCTTCCTCTCCGGCACCACCCTGCTCGGCGGGGAGATCGCCGACGAGGTGCGCGGCCGGGTCTTCGCGGTGGTGCAGATCGGCACCCGGCTGGTGCTGATCCTCGCGATCGGCCTCAGCAGCCTGCTCGCCGGCGTGGGCGGCTCGCGCCGGCTGGAGCTGGCCGACCTGGGCATCTCGATCTCGTCCACCCGAATGCTGCTGCTCGCCGCCGGCGCCGCCGGCATCTTCGCCGGGATCAGCGCGTTCGGGCAGATGGACGACAAGAAGGGCGTTCCCGTCCTGGCCGACCTCTGGGGCTCGATCCGGGGCCGCCCGCTGATGCCGGCCGAGCCGTTCGTCTCCGCCGGCCTCTTCGTGGTCTTCGAGGGCGGCGAGGGCGCCGGCAAGTCCACCCAGCTCGCCGCGCTCGCCGAGCGGCTGCGTGGGCAGGGGCGCGACGTGGTGGTGACCCGCGAGCCGGGCGCCACCGCCGTCGGCGAGCGGATCCGGTCGCTGCTGCTCGGCGCGCCCGGCTCCGACGTGCCGTCGCCGCGCGCCGAGGCGCTGCTCTACGCCGCCGACCGGGCGCACCACGTGGCCACCGTCGTCCGGCCGGCGCTCGTCCGGGGCGCGGTGGTGATCAGCGACCGGTACGTCGACTCGTCCCTGGCGTACCAGGGTGCGGGGCGCACGCTCCCCGTCGACGAGGTCTCCTGGCTCTCGTCCTGGGCCACCGGCGGGCTCAAGCCCGACCTGGTGGTGCTGCTGGACGTCGAGCCGCACACCGGCCTGGCCCGGGTGGCGGCCCGCGCCGAGGCGGCCGACCACCTGGAGGCCGAGTCCGTCGCCTTCCACGAGCGGGTCCGGTACGCCTTCCTCGACCTCGCCGCCGCCGACCCGAAGCGCTACCTGGTGCTCGACGCGTCCCGCCCGGTCGAGGAGATCGCCGGGCAGGTGGCCCGGCGGATCGAGGAGATGTTCGGCACCCCCGGCGGCATCGTGCACCCCCGCCCCGCGCACGGGCCGGACACCTCGGTGCAGCCGGAGTTATCCGAATCGGAGCTGGTACCGATGGAGCACCGGACCTGATGCCCGACGTCTTCGCCGACCTGGTCGGGCAGGACGAGGCGGTCGACACGCTGCGCCGCGCCGCCGCCGCGGCGTCCGCCGTGCTGCGTGCCGCCGCCGTCCCGTCCACGACCGACGCCGCCGGGGACGGGTTCGACGCGCTCGCCGAGGAGTCCGACGGCGGTCAGCCGACGGCAGCCGTCGACGCGGGGGCGGGGATGACGCACGCCTGGATCTTCACCGGGCCGCCCGGGTCGGGCCGGTCGGTGGCGGCGCGGGCCTTCGCCGCCGCCCTCCAGTGCGCGTACGGCACCGGCTGCGGCGAGTGCCCCGGCTGCCACACCACGATGACCGGCACCCACGCCGACGTCCGGATGGTGGTGCCGGAGGGGCTCTCCATCGGCGTCAACGAGATGCGGGCGCTGGTGCTGCGCGCCGCCAGCACCCCGTCGGGCGGACGCTGGCAGGTGGTGGTGATCGAGGACGCCGACCGGCTCACCGAGGCGGCCGGCAACGCGCTGCTCAAGGCCATCGAGGAGCCGCCGCCGCGGACGGTCTTCCTGCTCTGCGCCCCGTCCACCCACCCGGACGACATCTCGGTGACCATCCGGTCGCGCTGCCGGGTCGTACCGCTGGGGCAGCCCGCGCCGGAGGCGGTGGCCGAGGTGCTGGTCCGCCGCGACGGCGTCGCGCCCGACGTGGCGCGATGGGCGGCGGCGGCCGCGCAGGGGCACGTGGGGCGGGCCCGCCGGTTGGCCCGCGACCCGGAGGCGCGCAAGCGCCGGGAGGCCGTGCTCGCGGTGCCGCGCCGGCTGACCGGCGTGGGTGCCGCGTTCGACGCGGCGTCGGCGCTGATCGAGGCGGCCGAGGCGGAGGCCGAGGCGTCCGTCGCGGAGGCCGACGCGGCCGAGCGGGCGGCGCTGGAGACCGCGCTCGGCGCCGGCGGCACCGGGCGGGGGGCGGCCGGCGCGATGCGGGGCGCCGCCGGGCAGCTCAAGGACCTGGAGAAGCGGCAGAGGTCCCGGGCCACCCGGGCGCAGCGGGACGCGCTGGACCGGGCCCTGGTCGACCTGGCCGGCTTCTACCGCGACGCGCTCACCATGGCGCTGCGCGCCCCCGTGGCGCCGGTGCACACGGACACCGCCGCGCTGGCCGGGGCGGGCGCGCAGAAGTGGGACGCCGAGGGGGCGCTGCGCCGCCTGGAGGCGGTGCTGGAGTGCCGGGCGGCGATCGAGGCGAACGTCAAGCCCCGGATCGCCGTCGAGGCGATGATGCTCTCGCTCTGGAAGGGCTGAGCCCGCCGACCGGCCCGCCCGAGCCGGGCCTTCGGCGGTCGCTTCACCCCATGGCGGTCCCCCCGGCCGGACCGGTTGTCCACAGGCATCGACAGGCGCAATTGCTGTGCGGTACGGTCCGGTGTGCCGTGGTGACGGTGGCGGCACGCACAGTGATGTCCTGGTCCGGGAGGAGTCCGCCGATGCCGCGGGGGGAGATCGACGAGGCCTGGATCGAGGAGGCGGTGCGGCGCTACCGCCGGATCGAGTCCCTCCAGACCGAGTTCGACCAGGCGGTGTCGACCGTCGAGGTCACCGTGCGGTCGCCCGACGGGCTGGTCGAGGTGGTGGTCACCGCTGGCGGCCGGATCACCGACGTGCGCTTCCTCGGCCCGCTGCACACCCGCAACCCCCGCGACGTCGCCGGCTCGGTGCAGGCGGCGGTCACCGCGGCGGCCGACGCCGCCCAGTGGGCCCGGGAGAAGCTGCACAACGAGACCTTCGCCGCCTACCGGCCGCTGGCGGGAGCCTGAGATGGAGAGCCTGCGCGCCCTCGCCGCCCGGCTCGACGAGGCGAGCGAGACCATGACCGCCGTGTCCCGCACGGTCACCGCCGGCGATCCGGCGCAGGCCGCGTTCGGCGCCGACGCCCCCGGCCGGCCCGGCGAGATCGGGCGGGCCCTGCACCGGCAGTGGACCGCCGCCACCGGCGACCGGGCCCGGGAGGCGCACGTCGCCGCCCAGCGGCTGGCCGCCGCCGCGACGGCGGTGCGGGCCGCCGCCGACCACTACGCCGACGTCGACCGCGACGCCCGCCACCGGCTGACCGGGGAGGCGTGATGGACGCGCTGGACCGGCTCGCCGAGCCCGGCCTCGACCTGCTCCGCCGGGTCGACACGCTGCTCGCCGCGGGGGCACCCGAGGGGCACCGCGTGTGGCCGCTGCTGCGCCGGATGCAGGTGCTCCCCGGCGAGGCCGTCCGGAACTTCCTCGACCTGCATCCGGCGCCGCTGGCCGCCGCCGGCCACAGCGCGCGCCGCCTGATCCGGGGCTACGACGACGCCTGCGCCGCGCTGACCGACCCGGTGCTCTGGTCCGGCCCGGCCGCGTCGTCGTACGGGCAGGCCCGGGCGGCCCTGCTGCGCCACCTCGACGAGGGGCCGGAGAGCCTGGTCGGGCGGCTGGAGTCGACGGCCGGCTACGCCGACGCGCTCGCCGACTGGGTGGAGGGCAGCCGGCTCGCACTGGCCCGGGCGCTCGCCGACGTCCTCCGCTGCGCCGAGGCGGTGAACGTGGTCGCCGCGACGTCGATGCCGGCCGGCGCACCGGGGCAGCGGTCAGCGGCGGGTCCGGGCGGGTCTGCGGCCGCCGAGATCGCCGCGCGGGTGCTGGCGGTGCTCTGCGTCGCGTACGACGGGGCCGAGACCCTGCTGCGTCAGTGGGCGCCGAGCCTCGCCGAGTCCCGCTGGCGGGCGCCGGTGGTCGACCGCCCCCGCTACGACACCCCCACCCGCGTCGGCTGGTGACGCGCCGGTGTGGACGTGCAGTAGTCGGTCGGCGACTGCCGGCCCGGTCGTCCCGGCCCGCGCGTCGTAGGGTGTGAGACATGGGCATGCTCTGCGCGGTCAGCTTCCAGCGGTACGGGCGCCTCTACTACCTGGACCCGGGCGAGCTGCGTCCCCAGGTCGGCGACAAGGTGCTGGTGCCCACCGACGACGGGCCCGAGGTGGCCGAGTGCGTCTGGGCGGCGCAGTGGGTCACCGAGGAGACCGAGGGCTTCCCCCGGCTGGCCGGCCTGGCCGGCGAGGAGGACCTGCGCCGCGACGAGACGGTGCGCCGCCGCAAGGCCGAGGCGAAGGTCGCGGCGAAGCGGCTGATCCGGGAGCACGCCCTGCCGATGAAGGTGGTGGCGATCGACCACGTGCTGGGGGCTGCCGAGGGCGGCGGCGAGCGGAGCACCATCTACTTCACGGCCCCGCACCGGGTCGACTTCCGCGCGCTGGTCCGGGACCTCGGTGCCACCCTGCACTGCCGGGTCGAACTGCGCCAGCTCTCCGCCCGGGACTCGGCACGGGTGCAGGGCGGCATCGGCTCCTGCGGCCGGGACCTCTGCTGCGCCACCTTCCTCACCGACTTCGAGCCGGTCACCATCCGGATGGCGAAGGACCAGGACCTGCCGCTCAACCCGCTGCGCATCTCCGGCGCGTGCGGCCGGCTGATGTGCTGCCTGAAGTACGAACATCCGTTGTACGCGAAGTTTGCCGAGTCTGCCCCGGCCGTCGGCACCCGCGTCACCACGCCGGAGGGGGAGGGGCGCGTGGTCGGCCACAGCGTCCCGAGAGACGCGGTGACCGTCCGCCTCGACGCCGACGGCTCGCGCTCCATGTGCTCCCGCGCCGACGTCTGCGGCTCCCGCCGCGCCTACGAGAGCCGTGACCTGTCCGGCCCGGAGGGGGCGGCGCGATGACCGGCGCGCCTCCCCGCTCATGGCGGCGATCCCTCAGATGACCGAGCAACCATGAGGGACAGCACTCGTCTCACCTTGCTCGTTACCATCCGGCGATGGGCCTGAGGAACTATCTGATCGAAGGCGTCTCCGGCACCGGCAAGACCTCGGTCTGCAAAGAACTGCAGCGGCGCGGCTACCACGCCATCAACGCTGACCGGGAACTGGCTTATCAGGGCGACCCGCAGACCGGTGAACCGTTGGACGGTCTCGGGCACGAGCACCACATCTGGCGCGTGGACGACGTGAGGGCCCTGGTCGCCAACCACGACGAGCTGGTGACCTTCTTCTGCGGTGGCTCACGGAACTTCCCGAAGTTCATCGACCTGTTCGACGGCGTCTTCGTCCTCGAAGTCGACTGGGACACCTTGAACCGGCGGCTCGACGGGCGACCCGAAGACGAGTGGGGCGGAAGACCGGCCGAACGCGAACTCATCAGGCGACTGCACCGAACGAAGGCAGACACCCCGAAAACCGGCACCGCAATCGACGCCACCGCACCTCTCACGAACGTCGTCGACGAAATCCTCCGCCAGGTAACGCTGCCCCCGCCCCCGCCCCCGGCCTCTCCGGCCTCTCCGCGTCGATCATGAGGTTGGCGGCGAAGTTGATCGCGAACGGTGCCGCCAACCTCATGATCGACGCGGTCCCGCCCCCGGGGGCATGGGCGGGGGTGGGAGAGGGGGTCAGGGGAGGGCGGTGGGGGGTTCGGCCAGGCGGGGGCGCAGCGGCTGCTTCGGAGCCAGCCAGGAGGAGCCGGGGGACTGGTCGGGGTTGATCTGCCAGTCGCGGGCCACCCGGTCGACGGCGATCGGGTAGATCGTCAGGGTGCCGTCGGGGTCGATGCGCAGCCGCAGGAACGCCTTCGCGTCCTCGATGCCCTGGCCCGCGAAGAGCTCGTTGAGGTTCACCCCGAACGCGCCGGCCACCAGCAGGTACGCGGCCACCAACTGGCTCGCCACCAGCCCGCTCACCGGGCCGTAGAGCACCGCCGCGGCGACGGCCGGCAGCGGCCACGGCCAGTCGTAGAACGGCAGGGCCAGCCAGGCCCAGGTGCCGGCGGCGCCCAGCGCGATCTGGGCCAGCCCGTGACCCACGCCGAGGATCCAGTGCCGGGCGTGCCGTTTGCCGCCGGAGCTGGGCGGCTTGGCGAAGAACGCCGCCGCGAGCATCGTGACGATCAGCATCGCCATCAGCGGCACGCTGAACAGCCGCTGGTCCGTCCCGCTCGGGTTGGTCACGACGCCGGCCATCGCCAGCATCAGCAGCGTGTGCAGGGTGCCCAGCAGGGTGGTGAAGCCCGGGTTGCGCAGCGGCAGGCGGGGGAAGATCCCCCAGGCGTACCGCCGGGAGCGGGCCTTCTCCGGGTAGCGACCGGCCAGCTCGTACGGGTGGGAGACGCTGGCCCGCCGGGCGAGGGTGTCGCGCGGCGGCACCTCGATCCGCTCCGGGAGCTTGTGCGTCGGGTAGAGGTACGCGCCGCCGCCCCCGCAGGTGATCAGCTGCCGGTCCGGGCCGGCGTACCGGGCGTAGTGGTGCAGGTCGCCGGAGATCAGCAGCCGCACCTGCGCCCCGGTGGGCGCGACGATCGTGCGGACGAAGTAGTCGATCGAGTCGTACGCCGTGGGGTGGTCGACGGCCTTGACCCACGTCGGCGCGGGCACGGCCAGGATCACCCGGCTCTCCGGGCCCAGCCGCTCGGCGACCCGGTCGAAGTAGGTGAGCTGCGGATCGTCCAGGTACGAGCCGGACTGGTCGTCGAGGCCGAGCAGCCACCAGCCGGCGGGGAGCTCCACCGCGAAGTACGAGCGGGACTGCCCGGTCTCCCAGCCGCCGAAGTGCCGGTCCCGGGACCGGACGAAGAGCCGCAGGAAGGCGGTCAGGCCGTCGTACCAGTCGTGGTTGCCGGGCACCGCGAACAGCGTGGGCCGCTCGGGCGGGGTGACCGGCAGCGCGGCCTGGTACGGCCCCTTGCACCGGTCCTCGTACGCCTCGAAGGCCGCCGACGGGTAGACCTGGTCGCCGCCCATCACCAGGGTCTGCGCGCGGGGTAGCCGGTGCCCGTCGACCTCCAGCTCCGGCTGGGCGAGCAGGTAGGCGACCGAGTAGGTGGCGTTGAAGCCGTCGCCCAGGTCGGCCACGTAGTCCAGCCAGAGACCGCCGTCCGGCCCGACCTGCCGGGCGATGCCCGCGTCGAGGGAGTTCTGCAGCTCCCGCTTGTCCAGGTACGCCCCGAAGAGCATCGCCAGCAGCGTACGGATGCCGGTGCTGATCAGCAGGAACGGCGCGAGCCACGGCACGGGCTTGCGCGGGGTGAAGCCCAACTCCCGGGGGTCGATGCCGCGTGGCCGGCGCGCCGCCCGCCCGCCCGCCGCCTCGCTCGTGTGCGCACTCTCCGCCGCGCCGTCCTGCGGATCCACGTCGGGGACGCGATCGTCGTTCACCCGCCGCAGCGTAGTCCCGGCCGGCGGAGGACGCTGTCCGGCGGACGACGGTTCGGGGCCGGATGTCCGGATGGGGATCCGGTTCGGCCGCCGGGCGGGTCGTGCCGTACACTTGACGATCGTTGCCGCCTTAGCTCAGTCGGCTAGAGCGACGCACTCGTAATGCGTAGGTCGACGGTTCGATTCCGTCAGGCGGCTCGGTGAAGAAGCCCAGGTCAAAGACCTGGGCTTCGCCGCTTCTCAAGGTCGACCACACCGCCGCCGATGGTGCTGGTCCACATCCCCGCGCCGCGACCGCCGCGGTGACAGCCGTCAGTAACCGCCTTCAGGTCTCGGCAGGACAGGGCCTGAGCCTCCCCCGGTGGCGCGGAGAACGATCTGCAGGGCGGCCTGGGCGGGAGTGAGGTGCGTGGTGTCGACGACCTCGGCCTCGGCGTGCAGCCACGTGCGGGACGCCTCGGC
Organism: Micromonospora sp. DT178; assembly: GCF_049841695.1. Classification (NCBI taxonomy): domain Bacteria; kingdom Bacillati; phylum Actinomycetota; class Actinomycetes; order Micromonosporales; family Micromonosporaceae; genus Micromonospora; species Micromonospora sp. DT178. The sequence goes on along the minus strand of NZ_JBNCKV010000010.1, from coordinate 58,376 downwards.
GTAGGGCTCAAGGTACTTGAGACGGAACGGGGACGGAACGGGGTGTTCCCCCTCGATACGCCCGCGGAGGGTGTCTTCGTCGGCGTGGAGGACGAAGTGCCTTACCGGGATGTCATGTCGGGCGAGGCCCGTACTGATTTCGCGCCAGTACTGCTCGACCAGGACAGTCATGGGCATCACCAGAGTGCCGCCGGTGTAGTCGAGCACCCGGCGAGCCGTCTCGACGACGAGCTGCCGCCACGGCGGCCAGTGCTGGAAGTTGTCAGTTTCCGGCAGCCCCGGCGTGATGTCCATGAGTGTCTCGCCGACCTTCTCGGCGTCGAAGACCCGGGAACCCGGGATCAGTTGCTGCACGAGGACGCTGGTCGTCGTCTTGCCCGCACCGTGGGTGCCGTTGAGCCATACGATCACGGGGCACATTAACGCGCGTGAGCGACCGGACGGCGTCATGGACGGGATCGAGGACGGACGAAGCTGGGTTACCGCCCCTCCGTACGCCGGTCGCCGAAGAACTTGAAGCCGCGGTCCGCGAGCAGTTGGGGCCCGGTCAGCCGAATTTTCGCGTCCGGGGCCGCCCGGCCCACCTCGTTCACGAAGTCGACGAGGCCCTCGCCCGACAGGATCTTCCAGGACCGCCCGTCGCGCCGGACCATCTTGACCACGTTTCTGCCGGCTGGCGCCCCGATCTCCGCCAGCTCGTCGAGTGCGATCGAGGAGGACGCCACCAGGGTCCGCAGCCGCAGATGGGTGTCGGTGAGTTCCATCCGGTAGACCAGGCGCACCAGGTACCACCAGCTCAGGGGGATCCCTACCGCCAGGAAGAGCAGCCCCTGCCACCACGTCAGGTGGTCAAGATTCGCCACGACGACTGGAACCGCGACCGTGAGGCCCAGCGTCAGCAGGATCATCAGAACGATGGAGCGCTGCCGGTACCGCGCCCTGACGGCTCCGCGTTCCATCGTCCGCCCTCCCTGCCGCCGGCTGTGGGAGCCCACTACCCCGAGGATGATCACGCCAAACACGCCCATCGATCCCTGAGTCCAGCTGGCCGTGCCTTTACGAGATCGGTCGCTCCAACTCGGACGGTCCCCGCCGGGCGGGTGAGCGCGGGCACGGGCCGGCCGGCTCCCGGGGGAGCGCACGTGGGTCGGCCGGGTGTCGTACGGTCGAGCCATGCCCGCACCCGATGACGTCCTGGCTGCCCTCCGCGACTTCGTGGCCCGCGTCAACGCGCTCGATCCGGGCGCTCCGCCGCAGGGCGAGTTGGTGATCGGCCTGCGTGGCGCCGAGTCGAGGCTGGCGCTGAGCGCCCCCGTCGCCCGCGCCCTGGTGGAGGCGTTGCGGGCGTACCACGACCCGCGCGACGGGGGCCGCTGCGACCACTGCGGCGGCGGGCGGCTGGACGACAACTTCCTGTGCGGCGACTGCGGCCGGCCCAGCGGGCTGTTCGGGCAGTTGATCTCCGAGCGGGCCGCCCGGCACACGGAGCAGGCCGCGGTTCCGGCGGGTGGCCGGCACGCCCGCGACGACGGCCGCTGATCCCGCACAGGGGCCGACCGGGCGGTGACGCGATCCGCCCGGTGGCGGCTGCGGCGACCGGGGCGGGGAGCTGCGGGTACGTCGGCGGTCCACGGTTTCCTGTCGGGGGAGTCCGGCACAATCCGGCTGGCTGGAGCGCCCGACTTACGCGCCCGCTGTCGGGTGGGAACCGCAAGTTCCGGCCGACGGCATAAATACTGACCGTACGCAGTCGTCAACCCTCCGGAGGTAGCCCATGCAGTACGCACCCGTCGTCGTCGCCCTGCCGATCGCCGATCGCCGGACCTCGTACCGCTTCTACTCGGAGGGGCTCGGCCTGGAGGCCGTCGGCGAGCTGGCCGACGACGGCGTCCCCGAGCCCTTGCAGTACGCCGTCAACGACGGCCTGCGCGTCATGCTGGTGCCCACCGGTGGCTTCGGCTGGGCCATCGGTGGCCGCGAGGTGGCCGGGCGCGGGCAGAGCGAGTGCGTCGTCAACCTTCCCGCCGCGACGCCGGCCGAGGTCGACGAGATCGTCGGGCGGGCCCGGGCCGCCGGCGCGGAGGTCGTCGTCGAGCCGGGCCAGCAGCCGTGGGCCTACACGGGCACCTTCGCCGACCCGGACGGTCACCTCTGGACGGCGTCCGCGGACGCGCACTGACGGCCACCCGACCCGACCTCACGCCGGGGCCCGAGAGGCAGGGCATGCGCCAGGCCGGGTGGCAGGGCGTGCGCGGGCTCAAGGGGTATGCCGGGTGGCAGGGCGTGCGCCAGGCCGGGTGGCAGGTCGCGGACGAGCGGACGGCCCGGGTCGCGAGGACCCGGGCCGTCCGCTGACAGGGGCAGGCGTACGAGAGCTGAATCAGAGGGTGCGGTGCGGGTAGCCGGCGGTGCCGGGCTCCGGGACGACCTCGACCTCGGTCACCACGTACTCCGTGTCGGTCGTGGCGGTGGTCGGCCGGCCGTCCTCGTCGGTGTCGGAGCTCCGCTTCGCGGCCACGGCGGCTCCGGCGGCCGCCGCCCCGGCCACTGCGGCGCCCGCCGCCACGGCCTTGCCGGACACGCCGGCGCTGCCGCTGTCGCCGCGGGTGGCGGCGGCGTGCTCGACGCCCGGCGTGCCGACACCGACGCCGCTGTCGACCGTGCCGCGCCAGGCGCCGGTCTCCACGCCCCGTTCCTCGATGTACGTCTTGAACTTCCGCAGGTCGGATTCGGCCTGCCGCTCGATGATGTTGAGCTTGTCGCCGGCCTTCTCGAGCAGGCCCTCGGGCTCGTACTCCAGGTGCAGCCGGACCATGGTGCGGTCGGCGTCGACGGGCTGGAAGTAGACCGCGCCGGCGTTGGTCACGCCCTCGGTGGCAGCCCAGGCCACCTTCTGGTCGGGCACCTGCTCCAGCACCTTGGCGTCCCACTCGCGCTGGACGCCACCGATCTCGGCGACCCAGTGCATCCGCCTGTCGTCGAGCTGGCGCACCTCACGCACGCCCCCCATGAAGCGGGGGAACTCCTCGAACTGCGTCCACTGGTTGTACGCGGTGCTGACCGGAACCTGTACTTCGATGGACTTCTCGACCTTCGTGGTCATGGGCAATCCTCCTCGTCAGGTCGAACCGCTCTCGTCGGTGGGAGAGCCGTCCTCGTCAATAGAACTCCTACCCCCGGCGAGGGCCCTCAACCGCCGGACCTGCCGGGACACCACATCGGACGGCGGCCAGGCACCAGGCCCGGGGCCGGTCAGTCGGCCTGCTCGGGGAGCCCGCGCAGGTGGCGGACCGGCGAGAAGGCCACCCACAGCACCCCGGCGAGTGCGCCCGCCGTCGCGATCCAGAGCGCCGGCCGTACGCCGAGAGCGGTGCCGAGCGCGCCGCCGAGCAGCGCGCCGATCGGCCGGATGCCGTAGTTGACGGTGCGCCGCGCCCCGGTCACCCGCGCCAGCAGCGCCTGCGGGGTGAGCGCGGTCTGCACCGAGCCGCCCACGATGTCGAGCATCATCACCCCGACGGCGGAGAGGAACTCCGCGCCGAAGAGCATCCCGAGCACCAGCGGGGTCGGCCCGCCGGCCAGCGGGACCAGCAGCAGGGGAGCGGGGAAGAGGACGAACGAGGCGACCAGCGCCGGGCCGACGCCGAAGCGGCGTACCAGCCGGCCGGTGACGGCCGCGCCGATCAGTCCGCCGACCGCGCCCGCGCCCAGCACCGCGCCCAGCAGGCCGGGCGCGAGGCGCAGTTCCTGCGTCGCGTAGAGCACGAAGAGCGCGATGAACATGAAGTTGAACAGGTTCACGGTGGTGGCGCCGAGCAGGATCGCGCGCATCATCGGCGTCCGCGCGATGAACCCCAGCCCCGCGCCGAGGGCGAGGCCACCGCCGCGCGCGGGTGCCGGCTCCGTCGGCCGGATCCGCCCGAGGAAGTACGCGGACACGACGTACGACAGCGCGTCGGCGACCAGGGCGATCGGGGCGGTGAGCACCTGCACGAGGACGCCACCGATGCTCGGCCCGGCCACCAGGGACATCGCCCGGCTGCCGTTGACCAGGGTGTTCGCCTCCACGTAGTCGGGTCGGGCCACGATGGACACGAAGAGCGGCCCCCGGGCGACCTCGAAGAACACGGCGAGCGTGCCGACGGCGAAGGCCGCCGCGTAGAGCTGGGCCATCGTGAGCACGCCGAGCAGGTGGGCGACCGGCACCGCGACGAGCAGCAGCGCGCGGCCGAGGTCGGTGAGGATCATGACCCGGCGCTTGTGCGGGTACCGGTCCACCCACGCGCCGGCGAGCAGTGGAAAGAGCAGGTTCGGGGCGAGCGCGGCGGCGGTCAGGTAGCCCATCTCGGCGGCTGTCGCGTCGAACACCAGCACGGCCAGCAGCGGCAGGGCCAGGGTGGAGATCTCGTCGCCGAAGTACGACACCGTCTGCGCGGACCAGTACCGGCGGAACACCCGCTCGCGCAGCAGCCGCGGCAGCGGACCGCGTCGGGTCGGGCCGCCGGGCGGGGCGGCGCCCGGGGCGACGGTGGCCCCGCCGCTCACGGCTGACCGCCCGGCTCCTCGCCGGCGGACCCGGCGCGCGGGGCGCCCGTTCCGGCGGCGGTGGGGCCGGTGGATCCGGCGCACGGGGCGCCCGGCACTGCGGTGGTGGGGCCGGCGGGTCCGGCGTGCGGGGTGCCCGTCTCGGCGGCGGTGGGGTCGGCGGATCCGGCGCGCGGGGCACCCGGCACTGCGGTGGTGGGGCCGGTGGGCCCGGCGTGCGGGGACGCCGTCCCGGCAGGCGGTTCGGCGGGGGGTTCCGCCGGTGGTGGGTCGGTGAGGACGGCCAGCTGCACGAGGGTGACCTTCCGGCTGTCGGCCGGTCGCTTCGTCGGGTCGGTGACCCGGTCGTCGTACTCGGCGAGCAGGGCCTCGAGGCGCTCGGTCAGCCGGCCCATCTCGTCGGCGGTCACGTACAGCGGCCGGTCGGTGAACCCGGTGACCGCCCGCCAGGCCGCCGGCTCGTCGGCCCGCCGGGCGAGGAACTCCTCGGCACGGCGGGTGTAGAGGGCGAGCTGCGTCGCGCTCAGGGCGTCGGTGGCGGCACGTACCTGCGGGTCGTCGGAGGCGTCGTCCCAGGAGGTGTTGTGCGCGGTGGCCCGCCAGGGCCGCTCCCGGGCGTCGGCGCCGGGCACCCGCTCGGCGAGCCCGTACTTGGCGAGCTGCCGGAGGTGGAACGAGCAGTTCGGCACGCTCTCGCCGAGCCGCTCGGCGGTCTGGGTGGCGGTCAGCGGGCCGTGCTGGCGCAGCAGCCCGATGAGGGCCATCCGCAGCGGATGCGCGTAGCCGCGCAGGGCCTTGGGGTCGGAGAGCTTCACCTCGGGCAGCGACATACCCTAAAGCTATCTTTATAAAGATGTCTTTAGCAATGCCGCAGGGTGCACCGCGAAGGACGACGCCTACGTCACCCACCCCGCCGACGCCGTTCCGAAGGGATCAGCCAAAGGTGATCAGGACGCCATGGACGTCAAGAGCGCCCGGTAGCGTCCATGGCGTCCTGATCACCGGGGGAAATCGCCGGGGGAGGGCGCCTGGCGGGGGCAGCGGGGGTGGCCCCGGGGCGCCCGCGCGGGCAGCCAGGGGGATGGCCCCGGAGCGGCGGCGGGGCCTCAGGCGCTGGCGGCGAGGCCTCAGGGCGGGCGGGGCAGCCTCAGGCGCTGGCGGCGAGGCCCGGGGCGGGCGGGGGCGTCAGGTGTAGATGGTGGCGGCGTATTGCGGGCCGTAGTGGCGTTCCAGGTCGGCCAGGCTCTCGGCCGGGTTCTCGACCTCCTTGATCAGCCGGGGCCGGGACGGCAGCGCGTCCGGCTGCCAGCTCTCCGGCTGCCACAGTTCCGAGCGCAGGAACGCCTTGGCGCAGTGGTGGAAGATCTGCTCGATCTCCACCACCAGGGCGAGGACCGGGCGGTGCCCCTGCACCACCATGTCGTCGAACCACGGCGCGTCGCGGACCAGCCGGGCCCGGCCGTTGATCCGCAGCGTGTCCGTGCGCCCGGGGATCAGGAAGATCAACCCGACGTGCGGGTTGTCCAGGATGTTGCGGTAGCCGTCGGCGCGCCTGTTGCCCGGCCGCTCCGGGATGGCGATGGTCCGCTCGTCCAGCACCATCGCGAAGCCGGGCGGATCGCCCTTCGGCGAGACGTCACAACTGCCGTCCGCGCCCGCCGTCGCCACCAGACAGAACGGCGACGCGGCCAGCCAGTCCCGGTCCCGGGCGTGCAGGACGGGCCGCTCCTTGGTCAGCGCGCGCGGCATCGGCGCCCCCAGCAGCTCGCGCAGTTCCTCGTGCGAGGTGATCTCCACCGTCACGTGATCCTCCCCCGTGCGTTGACTCCGGTGGCGGCGTGTCCGCCATCAGCCAGCGTAGAGCGCGACCAGCGCGAGGTTTGTCCCTCCGGGGCGGGGGTACCGCCTCATCCGACCCGCCCGGAGAGACCGAGCAGTGGAGGCCCGATGGAGAGCCGACTCAAGGTGCTGGGTCATCCCGTCCACCCGATGCTTGTCATGTTCCCCGTCGGCCTGCTGGTCACCGCGGTCCTGTTCGACCTGGTGGACACCGTCGGCGGGCCGGACTTCCTCGGCGAGGTCGCGTACTGGAACATCACCGTCGGCCTGATCGGCGGCCTGCTGGCCGCGGCGGCCGGGACGTTCGACCTGCTGGCGATCCCGCCGGCCACCCGCGCGAAGCGGGTGGCGCTGACCCACGCCGCCGCCAACGTGGCGGTGATCCTGCTCTTCGCCGCGATCTGGGTGGTCCGGCTCAACGCCGACTCCCGGGCCGCCGGGGGCGCGCTGATCGCCATCGAGGTGGTCGCGCTGGCCATCCTCGGCGTGAGCGCCTGGCTGGGCGGGGAACTGGTCGACCGGCTCGGCGTCGGCGTGGACCGGGAGGCCGGGCTGGACGCGCCCAGCTCACTGCGTCCCCCGGCGGCCACCCACCGGATCGGGGAGGCGCGATGAGTGAGCGCGGCGGGCGGATCATCGAACTCGGCGGGGCATGAGCGAGCGCAGCGGAGGATCGGCATGAGCGAGCAGAGCGGCGGGGCCGGCCGGGGCTGGCGCGGCCGGCAGCAGGGCTGGGATCCGATGGGCGAACTCCAGTCCCTGCGTTCGGAGCTGCGCCGGCTGGTCGGCGGCCGGACCGGGCCGCCGGACGTCGAGATGGCCGAGACCGCCGACGGCTGGGAGGTCGTCGTGCGGCTGCCCGGGGTGGCGCCGGAGGAGGTGGCCGTCGAGGTGGACGACCGCGAACTCTGCGTCCGGGCCCGCTCCGAGGCCGAGGTCAACGCCGACCACGGCATCCCCGGCGGCTTCGAGACCCGGGGCTTCGAGTACCGGGTCGACCTGCCGTCCCGGGTGGACCCCGACAGCATCGACGCGGTCATGGACCACGGCCTGCTCCGGGTGCGGCTGCCGCGGGCCGCCCGGCCCGCGCCGCGCACCATCACCGTCGGCCGCACCGGCCCCCGATCCGCCGGCCCCGACGGGGGTACGCCGAGCGTCGTCGACCCGGCCGCGGACCGGGAGATGCACCACCCGGACATCGCCGTCGGCGAGACCGACCGGCCGTAACGAGCCGCGTGGGCACCCCGAGGATGCTCGGCCCGGCCGCCGGGCGCGTGCCCGGCGTCGAGCGGATCGCCGTGCTGCGCGCCAACGCGCTCGGGGACTTCATCTTCGTCCTGCCGGCGCTGGACGCGCTGCGGGCCGCGTACCCGGAAGCGGAGATCGTGCTGCTCGGCGCGCCGTGGCACGCGAAGCTCTGGCGCGACCGGCCCGGGCCGGTGGACCGCGTGCTGGTGGTGCCGCCCGCGCCAGGGATCCGGGGCCCGGATCCGGGCGAGCCGGAGTCGGCGCCGGACGACTTCCTCGCCGCGGCCCGTGAGGAGCGCTTCGACCTGGCGGTGCAGCTGCACGGCGGCGGCGCCAACTCCAACCCGTTCGTCGGTGCCCTCGGCGCGCGGGTCACCGCGGGACTGCGGGCCGAGGACGCGCCGCCGCTGGACCGCTGGATCCGGTACGTCTACTACCAGCACGAGGTGATCCGCTACCTGGAGGTGGTCGGCCTGGTCGGCGCGGGCGCCACCACGATCGTGCCGGCGCTGACCGTGACCGACGCCGACCGGGCCGAGGCGGCCAAGGTGCTCGGCCCGGCGGAGCGGCCGAGGGTGGCGTTGCACCCCGGCGCCACGGACACCCGCCGGCGGTGGCCCGCCGAACGCTTCGCCGAGGTGGCCCGCGAGCTGGTCGGCGACGGGTACGAGGTCCTGGTCACGGGCACCCCCGCCGAGCAGGAGGTGGTGAACCGGGTGGTCGTGGCGGCCGGGGTGCCGGTCCGGCCGCAGGTGGGCACGCTCAGCCTCGGCGGGCTGGCCGGCTGCTACGCCGGCTGCGAGCTGGTGGTCTCCAACGACACCGGGCCACTGCACCTGGCCGCCGCCGTGGGCACCGCGACCGTCGGCATCTACTGGGTCGGCAACCTGATCACGGTGGCGAACCTGCTGCGCGGCCGGCACCGGCCGATCAGCTCGTGGACGGTGCTCTGCCCGGTCTGCGGGGTGGACTGCACCCCGGGCATCTACCCGCACCGCCCCGGCGACGGGGAGTGCCCGCACCGGGACTCCTTCGTCACCGACGTGCCGGTGGTCGAGGTCCTGGAGGCGGCCCGGGAGCTGCTCCGCCCGGAGCCCGGCGCCCCCTGAACGCCTCGCGTCCCCCGGCGCCGCTGCGCCGCAAGCTCCGGGGCCGCCGCGCCGCGCCTTCCGGCACGCCGCGCCGCGTGCTCCGGGGCCGCGGCGGTCGGCCGCTGCCGGAGGCCGCGCCGCCGCCCTCAGGCCGGCTGGGCCGTCTCCTCCTCGGCGAGCACGACCTCCCACGCCTCCACGTCCCGGTCGGTCACGGTGGTCGGCGACTCCAGGTGGTACGCGCCGCTCGGCAGGACGCCGGCGCCGCCGAAGCGCGCCAGCACGGCGAGCTGGGCGGCGACGTCCTCGCCCTGGTGCTTCTCGTGCACCCGCCGCCAGAAGTCGAACCCGCCGGAGTCGACCAGCTTCGCCCGGTCGTAGAGCACGCAGCCGCCGATCCAGGACACCTTGTACGCCCGCCAGGCACCCGCCGGCAGGTCACGCTCGCGCGTGACGTGCAGCAGGTTCGCCGCCGAGTGGATCGACGCCCGGTCCCACTGCGGGGTGCCCGGCCGGATCCGCTCCGGGGTGGGCGGCCCGGTCCACTCCTCGTAGTGCCGGTGCGTCTCCGGCCGGACGTCGTCGGCGTACGACAGCCCGTGCACCGCGTTGCCGACGAAGCCGCAGCCCAGTTCCTCGATGGCGGTGACCAGCCGGCGCAGCGTCCCCGGCTCCAGCCAGACGTCGTCGTCGAGGCAGAGCACGTACCGGGCGGCGGACGCGGCCAGCAGGTACGCCCGGTGCTCGGCCAGCCCGCGCCGGGGCAGCCGACGGGTCAGCAACACGGGGTGCCCCCGCTGGCGCAGCACCCGGACCATGGTGGCCGCCGCCGGGTGCCGGTACGCGGCGTCGCCGTCGGACTGGTCGCTGACGACCACCCCGAAGCCGGGCACGCCCTCCTGGGCGGCCAGCCCGGAGAGGGTGACCGCCAGCTCGGCGGGGCGGTTGCGGGTCGGGATCAGCACGTCGAGCAGCCGGTCCGCGCGGAACCCCCCGGCCGCGCCGAGGTCGAGCGGGCGGCTCACGACGGCTTGCTCGTCAGGGAGGTGTCCTCCTGGGGCTCCTGGCCGTGCGCCCGGATCCGGTCGATGATCGCCGAGGTGGACCGGTCGGGCACGTACCCGAGGGTGCGTACCTGCCCGCCCAGCCGGCGCACCAGCGGCGCCTCCGGCACCATCTCCGGCGGGTAGTCGCCGCCCTTGACGTACACGTCGGGGCGGACCGTCTCGATCAGCCCCGCCGGGGAGTCCTCCTCGAAGACCACCACGTGGTCGACGCACGCCAGCGCGGCGAGCAGGGCGATGCGGTCCTCGACCGGGTTTACCGGCCGGTCCGGGCCCTTCAGCCGGCGTACGCTGCCGTCGGAGTTGACCGCCACCACCAGCAGGTCGCCGAGCGCGCGGGCCTGCTCCAGGTAGCGCACGTGGCCGCGGTGCAGCACGTCGAAGCAGCCGTTGGTGAAGACGATCGCGCGGCCCGCCCGGCGGTGCTCCGCGACGAGCGCGGCCAGCTCGTCGGTGCCGACCAGTGCCCGGTGGCCCGCCCCGTCGACCGGTGCGTCCAGCGCGACGAGCAGGTCCTCCCGACGGCACACGCAGGTGCCGGTGTCCGAGACGGTGATGGTCGCGGCGAGCTGGGCCAACTGGGCGGCGGTGGGCAGCGGCGCGTCGGCGGCCAGCGCCAGCGTCATCGCCGCCAGGTACGCGTCGCCCGCCCCGACCGCGTGGCTGGCCGGCACCGGGGTGCTGTGGCTGCGACGGGGCTCGCCGTCCGCCCCGCCGACCACCGCGCCGTCGGTGTCCAGGGTCACCGCCACCACGTCCGCGCCGGTGTGCGCGCGCAGCTCGGCGAGGCGGGACTCGGCCAGCACGGCCCGGTCGACGCCCGCGCCGGCCGTGGCGTTCACGGTGACGCCGGTACCGGTCACGGTGAGCCCGTCCCCGGTCATCGCCACCCGGCCCTCGCCGGCCGTCGGCTCGCCGGTCGCCCCGAGCCCGGCCAGGCCCGCCGTCAGGCCGGCTGCGCCGTCGGTCGGGCCCGCCGTGTCGCCGGTGCGGCCCGTCGTGTCGCCCGCGCCGCCGGCCAGGTCCGCTGCGCCGCCGGCCAGGTCGGACGCGGCGGAGCGGTGGGCGTCCTGGTGCGGCCCGCCGCCGGGGGCGACGCCCACCGTGAGTTCGGAGGGGCCGTCGGCCGGGTCGCCGTCCGGGTGGTCCAGGTGCAGCCCCGCACCGGCCGCCGGGCGGGCACCGGCGGCCCGGGCGAGCAGCCGGGTCGCCTCGGCGAAGCTGGGGGTCACCACCGTCGGGGCCAGGCCACGCCAGTCGGCCAGGTCGTGGGCGTCCAGCGCGACCGTCGCGTACCGCTCCCGGTGGGTCACCAGCCAGGCGCGCACCGGTGCGGGCAGCGCGCCCAGCCCGTAGTCGCAGACCACCAGGGTGGGCGCCTCGCCACCCGCGGCGCGCAGCTCCTCCGTGGCGCAGTCCAGCGCGGTGAGCAACCGGCCCACCCCGTCGGCGTCGAGCGCGTCGTCGGCGTCGCCGGAGTCCTCCCGGAGCAGGATCTGGTTGCCGGCCAGCATGCGCCGCTTCACCGGCGTCGGGCGTGCGGGCTGGTTGACCGTACGGTCCCAGACGCCGGCTCGGTCCAGACAGTCGTGCAGTTCGTCGCCGGCGACGTCCGCGCCGACCGGCGCCACCAGCACCGCCCGGCCCCCGAGCGCGGCGACGTTGACGGCGGTGTTCGCCGCCCCGCCGGCCGCGGAGATCCGGCGGCGCAGGGTGAGGACCGGGGCGGGTGCCTCCCGGCACAGCCGGTCGGACTCGGCGAAGCGCCACTCGTCGAGCATGGCGTCGCCGACCACCAGGACGGGACGACCCAGCCAGCCCTCCACCACCGCGGCGAGCCGGCGCTGTTCCGCTGCTCCTCCTGCCATGCCGTCCCGGGTCCCCCGGGGCATCCGGGCCAAACCTGCCGCCGCCGGGGAGGGGTTTCGGGCACCGGGCCCCGGGAAGGGACGGACGGTACCCCCGGAGAGGAGAGACACCGAGATGGCAGCGACGACACTTCAGGGCAAGCGGATCGCGTTCCTGGCCGCCGACGGCGTCGAGGAGGTCGAGTACGTCCAGCCCCGCGAGGCGGTGGAGCAGGCCGGCGCCACGGTGGAGCTGGTCTCGCTCAAGCCCGGCACCATCCAGTCCTTCAACCACCTGGACCAGTCCAAGACGTACGACGTGGACGCGACCGTGGCCGACGCGGACGCCGGCGGCTACGACGCGCTGGTGCTGCCCGGCGGGGTGGCGAACCCGGACTTCCTGCGGACCGACGCGGACGCGGTGCGCTTCGTCAGGGCGTTCTTCGACGCCGGCAAGCCGGTCGGGGTGATCTGCCACGGGCCGTGGACGCTCATCGAGGCGGACGTGGTGCGGGGCCGCCGGCTCACCTCCTGGCCCAGCCTGCGCACCGACCTGGCCAACGCCGGCGCGGACTGGGTCGACGAGCAGGTCGTCACGGACGGCGGTCTGGTCAGCAGCCGTAAACCGGACGATCTGCCGGCCTTCTGTGCCAAGATCGTCGAAGAGTTCGCCGAGGGCCCGCACTCGTCCCGCTGACCGATCGTTGGTCGTGAGGTCGGTGGCCGCCACCGGCCTCACGACCGACGAGGTGCCCGCCGGTCCGCACGCATGTTTCGGGTGAGCGGGGAAAGGAGGCGGGATGACCACGGAAGCCCCGGCGCTCGGCGGGCGGCAGATCCGGCTGCTGATGTTCGGCCTGATGACCGGCATGCTGCTGGCCGCGCTCGACCAGACCATCGTCGGCACCGCGCTGCCGACCATCGTCGGCGAGCTGGGCGGGATCAACCACTACTCGTGGGTGGTGACCGCGTACCTGCTCGCCTCCACGGCCTCGACGCCGCTCTACGGCAAGATGGCCGACCTGTACGGGCGACGCCCCGTCTTCCTCTTCTCCATCGGCACGTTCCTGCTCGGCTCGCTGCTGGCCGGCCTCTCGCAGGACATGACCCAGCTCATCGTCACCCGGGGGATCCAGGGCCTCGGCGCCGGCGGCCTGATGACGCTCGCGTTCACCATCATCTCGGACGTGGTGTCGCCCCGGGAGCGCGGCCGCTACCAGGGCCTGTTCGGGGCGGTCTTCGGCCTCTCCTCGGTCGCCGGCCCGCTGGTCGGCGGCTACTTCGCCGAGACCGACTGGCGGTGGATCTTCTACATCAACGTGCCGCTGGGGATCCTGGCGATCATCGTGTGCTCCCGGGTGCTGCGGCTGATCCCGTTCACCCGGCGCGACCACTCGATCGACTGGCTCGGCGCGGCGCTGCTGGTCGCCGGGGTGAGCTGCCTGCTGCTCGCGCTGAGCTGGGGCGGCAACGAGTACGCCTGGGGCTCCGGGGTGATCATCGGCCTCTTCGTCGCGGGCGCGGTGCTCGGCGTACTCTTCGTGCTCCAGGAGGCCCGGGTGGCCGAGCCGATCCTGCCGCTGCGGCTGTTCCGCAGCGCCACGTTCGCGTTGGCCAACTCGGCCGGCTTCGTGCTCGGCCTGGTGATGTTCGGCTCGATCATCTTCATCCCGCTCTACCTCCAGATCGTGCGGGGCGCCTCGCCCACCCGCAGCGGCCTGTTGATGCTGCCGATGATGGCCGGCATCATCGTCACCTCGGTGCTTACCGGCCGGGCGATGAGCCGGATCGGGCGGTACAAGTGGTTCCCGGTGTCCGGCGCGGCGGTGCTGCTGGTCGGCATGCTGCTGTTCACCCGGCTGGAGGTGGACACCTCGCTCTGGGTGGCCTTCGGTTTCATGGTCGTGATCGGGGTCGGGCTGGGGCTCTGCATGCAGTCGCTGATCCTGGCCGTGCAGAACTCCGTGTCGATGCGTGACCTGGGCGCCGGCACCTCGTCGGCGACGTTCTTCCGGTCGCTGGGCGGCTCGTTCGGCGTCGCCATCCTCGGCGCGGTGCTGTCGTCGCGGCTCACCTCGGAACTCGCCGACCGGCTGCCGGGCGCGATCGCCGTACTGCCGCCCGAGCAGCAGGCCGCCGTCGCGGCGAGCGGCGGGGCGGACGTCTCGGTCAACGACCCGGCGACCATCCTGGCGCTCCCCGCCCCGGTGCGCGCGGCCGTCCAGGCGGCGTTCGTCGAGTCGCTACACCTGGTCTTCCTGACCACCGGACTGATCGCGATCGTGGCGGTGCTGGTCACGCTGGCGCTGCCGAACGAGAAGCTGCGCGGCGCGGGCCCGGGCGGCGCCACGGGCGGCACGGACGGCCTGGGCGGCGAGGGCCCGGCGCCCGGTGGCAAGCCGCTGTCCAAGGAGTCGAAGCAGGAGGCCGCCGCCGAGATGGAGGCGAAGAGCCAGACGATGCTCTGAGCCGGGCCGGCGGAGTCTTGCGCGCGGCTCTGTGCCGGGCCCGGCGGCCTGGCGTGCGGCTCTGCGCCGGGCCGGCGGGCCTTGCAAGGCTCTGCGCCGGGCCGGCGGGGCCGGCCGTGAGACGCCGCCCGGCCTACTTGAGGATCAGCCGGTTGGTCTGCTCGAAGACGTCCAGGTCGGCGACGGTTTCGGCGACGCTCGCGGAGAGCGGGGCCGGCAGCTGCGCCCGGTGGAAGAAGCCAGCGTCGGTCGTCTCGTCGGTGACCCGGGTCAGCTCGCCGTCCCACTCGTCGACGCGGAACGCGGTCGTGAAGATCTGGTACGTGTGGCCGTACATGTTGGTGTGGGTGCGGTCCGGGCCCGTGTAGAGGGCGAAGGCGCTGACCCGCAGCGCGCGCAGCCCGGTCTCCTCGCGTACCTCCCGGACGGCGCAGTCGGCGATCGACTCGCCCAGCTCCATCGCCCCGGCGGGCAGGGCCCACTGCCCGTTGTCGGAGCGCTGGATCAGCAGGAGGCGCCCCGCGTTGTCGCGGACCACGGCGCGGGCGCCGACGAACATCAGCGTCCGGTCACCGGCGAGCGCGCGCAGCTGTCCCACGTACGAATCGGCCCAGGAGATGCTCACCCGGACAATTTACGGGGGCCGTCCGGGGACGACCGGATTTCCAGGGTTCCCAACCTGTGACCGCCGACACTACTTTGTTACCCATGCGTAGCACGATGATGGACGCCCCGCTCCAGGTCTCCCGGATCCTGCATCACGGCACCACCGTGCACGGCACGGCGGAGGTGGTCACCTGGACGGGCGGCGAGCCGCGCCGGATGACGTACGCCGAGGTCGGGCGGACGGCGGCCCGGCTGGCCCACGCGCTGCGCGCCGAGTGCGGTGTCACCGGCGACGAGCGGGTCGCCACCTTCATGTGGAACAACGCCGAGCACCTGGTGGCGTACTTCGCGGTGCCCAGCATGGGCGCGGTGCTGCACACCCTCAACATCCGGCTCTTCCCCGACCAGGTCGCCTACATCGCCAACCACGCCGAGGACCGGGTGGTGCTGGTCGACTCGACGCTCATCCCGCTGCTGGCCCGGGTCATCGGCGAGATGACGACGGTGCGGCACGTGGTGGTGGTCGGCGGCGGCGACCCGGCCCCGCTCACGGCGGCGGCCGGCGACCGGATCGCCGTACACCACTGGGACGCGCTGCTGGCCGACCGCCCGGACGTCTTCGACTGGCCCGAGGTGGACGAGCGTGACGCCGCCGCCCTCTGCTACACCTCGGGGACCACCGGCAACCCGAAGGGCGTCGCCTACTCGCACCGCTCGATCTACCTGCACTCGCTCCAGGTCTGCATGCCGGAGGGGTTCGGCCTCGGCCCGACCGACCGCGAGCTGGCCATCGTGCCGATGTTCCACGCCATGTCGTGGGGCCTGCCGTACGCGGCCTTCCTCTCCGGGGCGTCGCTGATCATGCCGGACCGGTTCCTCCAGGCCGCGCCGATCGCCGACATGATCGCCGCAGAGCGCCCCACCCTGGCCGGCGCGGTGCCGACCATCTGGAACGACCTGCTCGCCCACCTGGACGCCCACGACGTGGACAGCTCCTCGCTGCGGGAGGTGATCGTCGGCGGCTCCGCCTGCCCGCCGGCGCTGATGCACGCGTTCGCCGACCGGCACGGCATCGACGTCATCCACGCCTGGGGGATGACCGAGATGTCCCCGCTGGGCTCGGTCTCCCGGCCGCCGGCCGGCGCGACCGGCGAGGAGGCCTGGCGCTACCGCTACACGCAGGGCCGCGTGCCGGCCGGGGTGGAGGCCCGCATCGTCGGCCCGCTGGGCGAGCCGCTGCCCGCCGACGGGGCGTCCGTCGGCGAGCTGGAGGTCCGTGGGCCGTGGGTGACCGCGCGGTACGTCGGCGACGACGTGCCGGACGAGGAGAAGTTCCGCGACGGCTGGCTGCGTACGGGCGACGTCGGTACCCTCTCGCCGGACGGCTACATCACGCTCACCGACCGGGCCAAGGACGTCATCAAGTCCGGCGGCGAGTGGATCTCCTCCGTCGAGCTGGAGAACGCCCTGATGGCCCACCCGGCGGTGCTGGAGGCCTGCGTGGTGGGGGTGCCCGACGAGCGCTGGGGCGAGCGGCCGCTGGCCACGGTGGTGCTCCGCGATCCGGCGGCGGCGTCGGTCGAGGAGCTGCGGGAGTTCCTCGCCGGGTCGGTGGCCCGCTGGCAGTTGCCGGAGCGCTGGGCCGTCATCGACGCGGTGCCCAAGACCAGCGTCGGCAAGTTCGACAAGAAGGTGGTGCGTTCCCGGTACGCCGGGGGCGAATTGAGTGTCCGGGAGCTTACCGTCCCGTAACGTTCTCAGGCGCACCGTCGCCTGTTGGGGTAGGGACCACTCCTGAATCCCTCCCCAGGGGCGGCCCCGGCGTTCGCACCGCGCCGGGGCCGCCCGCTCCAATGCGGTTACCCGCACCGTCATTGTTGCGAAACTTGTTCGCCTCTGTGCCCACTACCGGGAAATTTGCCCAGCTCAGAAGGCTTTTCGGCCCCCAGGTCGGCCGTCACTCGCCCTCGCTGGTGGTGATCAGCACCTTCCCGACCACCGAGTTCTCCACCGCCTGGTGCGCCGCGGCGGCCGCCGAGAGCGGGTGACGGTGCAGTGGCAGCCCCGCGTCCTCGCCCACCCGGATCCCGCCCTGCGCCGCCGCGGCGGCCACGTCCACCACCGCCTGGGCCTTGGCCGCCTTCGGCTCGGTGTAGACGAGGACGAACTGGAACCGCGCGTTCGGCGCCATCAACGGGCGGATCGGCAGGGTCACCTCGTCCCCGCCGTCGTCGGCGTAGACGCAGACCGCGCCGCCGCGCCGGAGCAACTGGACGTCGACGGCGGCGTTGCGCGCCGCCGAGACCTCGACGACGGTGTGCACCCCGTCGGGGGCGATCTTGCGGACCTCCTCGACCACGTCCTGCTCCCGGTAGTTGACCACGAAGGACGCGCCGGCCGCCGCCGCCAGCTGCGCCTTCTCCGGGCTGCTGACGGTGGCGACCACGCACGCGTCCGCCCAGCGGGCGAGCTGGATGGCCGCGTTGCCCACCGCGCCCGCCCCGCCCTGCACGAGCACCGTGTGGTCGCTGAGCGCGCCCGCGTGCAGCCTGTCCGGCGTGTACTCGCCCGCGGTCAGGCACCGGTGCGCGGTGAGGAAGGGGATGCCCAGGCAGGCTCCCAGGTCGAAGGAGGCGTCGCCGAGGGTCACCGCCTGCCGGACCGGCACCACCGTGTACTCGGCGGCGGTGCCCCAGGGCCGCTGCCACGCGGCCTCCCACAGCCAGACCCGCTCGCCGGCCAGTTCCCGGTCGACGCCCTCACCGACCGCCTCGATCACCCCCGCGCCGTCCTGCCCGGGCGTCTGCCAGTCGCCCGGCATCGGCCCCTGCCGGCGTGCCTTCCAGTCCGTCGGGTTCACCCCCGACACGGCCACCCGCACCAGGACCTCGCCGGGGCCCGGCTCCGGCACCGGCCGGTCGACCAGTTGCAGCACCGAGGCGTCGCCGGTGCGCTCGTACACGATCGCCTTCATCCCCGTCTCCTCACCCGGCGGCCCCGGCCGGGGCGCCGTCGGCTGCGGTACCCGACGGAACCGCGCTCATGCCGACACCGACCCGGCGGAACCGGACGACCCGGCACCCCACCGGCCCCGGCACCCGGAGGGAACGGCCGCCGCGCACCGCTGCCGACACCGACCCGGCGGAACCGGACAACCGGCAGCCCACCGGCCCCGGCCACCCGGAGGGAACGGCCGCCGCGCACCGCGACCCACTCCGCGCGAGGGCGACAGCGACGCGCGAGCCCGCCGCCTGCGGCGGCGACGCGCCGACCCCACTGCCCCCGGCGCCGAGCGAGGCTGTGACGGCGACGGCGACGGCGCCGGCGCCGGTGGCGCGCGAGCCCGATATCCCGCGACGGCGGCGTGGCGCGGAGCCCACTGCCTGGGCAGTAACGCGCGAGCATCTCGGTGATCAGGGCGGCATGGACGTTACCCGGCGGTTTTAGGGTCCATGGGGTCCTGATCACCGTTGGTCGGGCGGGGTGTCCTGGCTTACGTTGCGGATCAAGCGGACAATTCGGGGCGGGCGGTTGTGCCGAGACTGGCGGCGGCGTCGAGCCTGCCTACCCGAGCCGGTCCACGGTCTCCGGGGTCAGCTCCCCGACCGAGCCCACCACCAGCGCCGCGAGCCGCTCGGCGTCCGGGTCCAGCGGGTACGCCCCGTGCGGCACCGCCACCACCGTCATCTGAGCGGCGGCGGCCGACCGGACGCCGTTGGACGAGTCCTCCACGGCGACGCAGCGGGTCGGGTCGACGCCCAGCCGCTCGGCGACCGCCAGGTAGACGTCCGGCGCCGGCTTGCCCCGCGCGGTCTCCTCGGTCGACAGCGTGGCGCCGAACGCGTCGGTCAGGCCCGTCGCGGCCAGCGCCGCCGCGATCAGCCGGGTCGGCGACGAGCTGGCCAGCCCCAGCGGCCACCGTTCGGCCATCCGGCGCACGACCTCGTCGGCCCCGTCGATCAGCGGTACGCGGGCCGCGTACCGCCGGGTCATCTCCTCGACCACCTCGGCGGCGACCTGCTCGGCGCTGCGGTCGACGCCCAGTTCCCCGCTGAGGTACCGGGCCCACTCGCCGGTGCTCATGCCCATCAGCCGGCGCTGGGTGTCGGGCTGCCAGGTCCCGCCGTGCGCCGCGACGTACGCCCGCCGGACCTCCTCCCAGACCGGCTCGGAGTCCACGATCACGCCGTCCAGGTCGAAGACCACCGCATCCGCCACGAACCCATCCTGCCCCATCGGTGGCGTCCGGGCCGGCGGGCGGGGGTCAGGTCCGCAGCGCGGGCAGGCCGATCGGGTTGCCCTCCGGGATGACGGTGTGGGCGGCGCGGGCGATCGGTTCGAGCAGCTCCCGCAGCCGTTCGGTGCGCTCCGGGCCCAGCGTCCGCCACGGGCGGGCGGCGGCGGCGTCGGTGGCGTCCTCGATCGCCTGGAAGCGGGAGCGGCCCTGCTCGGTCGGCTCCCCGTCCGGGGTGAGCCAGCCCCGCTCGGCCAGCCGGGCGCGGGCGGCGGCCCACTGCTCCTCCGACCAGCCGCGCCCGAGCAGGTTCAGCGGGGAGATGTCGACCGCGACCCGCCAGGCCAGCGTCTCCACCGGGTCGAGGTCGGCCGCGACCAGCGCGGCGATGTGCCCGTCGCCGCGCTGCTCGCGCAGCGTGGTGGCGGCCTGCCAGAGCCGGGCCAGCGGGTACTCGCCGCGCGGCAGGGCGGCGTTGGCGGCGCCCAGCACCCGGCCGGCGGGCTCCGCCTCGGTGGCGGCGGCCTCCAGCAGCTCGGCCGCCTCGACCAGGTGCGACTCGGGCAGCTCGTAGGTCAGCTCGGCCAGCGCCTGCACCGCGCCCGTGAGCCGCGCCCGCAGCGCCTCCTCCGGGGTGGCCAGCCGCCAGACGGCCGGCAGCGCCCGCGCCACCGTGTGCGGGGCGAAGTTGAAGAACGCCGCGGTCACCGGCGCGGGCTCGGCGGGCCCCAGCGGCGCGGCCCGGCCGGCGAAGTAGCCGCGCCAGAAGCCCCGCAGCCCGACCGCCTCGAAGGCGGCCCGGGCGCGGGGGTGGAAGTAGGTGATCGCGTGGACCGGCTCGTAGTGGGTCCACAACACCCGAGCGGTCCGCCCCGCGTCGTCCAGCGCCGTCACGTGCACCTCCGCGTCCGGTCCGGTCATCACCCCGGGCGGCCGGACCGCCCGGGGTGACGCTGAACCTACTGCCGGTGGCTGAGGGGCCGGAAGCCCTGTGTGGGCTACTACATCAACGGCGGGCGACATCCCGGGCGAACCGGGCCGCTATCGCGGGGCAACGGCCCGGTCACGAGGTCCGACCGGGCCGGTTCGCGGGTCACTGGGCCGGTTCGCGGGTCACTGGGCCGCGAGCACGTCCACCACGAAGCGCAGCGGGCCGGCCGGGCGGCCGCCGGCGGCGTTCTCGCCGTACGCCAGCTCGGCCGGGATGTCGAGCTGGACGCGGCTGCCGACGGTCACCCCGACGAGGCCCTGGTCCCAACCCGGGATGACCTGGCCGACGCCGATGGCGAAGGTCGCCGGCTGGCCGCCGCTCCACGACGAGTCGAACTCCTTGCCGTCCTTGTAGAAGACGCCGACGTAGTTCGTGGTGATCGTCTGGCCCTTCTGCACCGCCGGGCCGGTGCCCTTGATCAGCGGGGTCACGGTGAGCTTCTTCAGCTCGCCCTTGCCGGCGGCGACGGTCGGCTTGCTGCCCAGGGCCGGGTCCGCCCCCTGCGGGAGCTGCGGGGCGGGGGGCGCGTCGGCGGCGGGGGCGCTGGCGGACGGGGCCGCCGACGGGGCGCCGGCCGTCTGGTCCTTGTCGCCGTCGCTGTTGCGCCCGATCGTCACGAAGACGGTGATCAGCACCGCGACCACGGCGACCCCGGCGAGCCCGCCGGCCCAGGCCTGCCGGCGGCGCTTCGCCTCGGCCGCCTTCTGTGCGGCCAACTGGGCGGCCAGCCGCCGCTCCGACTTCTGGGACCGGTTCTGCGTACGCTCGCTCACGGCGTCGACTCCCTGCTGCGAAGGTGGTGGCCGGCATCGGAGTGCCGGGGGAAAGCCGACGCACACGGTACCCGCCCGGCCGCCCACCGCGCCGCCTCGACCGTGGCCGCTCCGGCCGCACGGGTCACGCCGGCCCCGGCACCACCATGAAGTCGGTCACGAACGAGGTGACCCGGCCGTCGGCGGTCCGCCCGATCCAGGTGCCGTAGCAGCCGTCGCCCCAGCCGGACCAGACCGTCACCACGTTGGCCCCGGTCGTCTCGTCGAGCACCGCGGCGACGTGCCCCGGCACCGGCCCGCCGGTCGGCTCGTCCGCGACGAAGACGTCCGTGACCGCGTCCTCGTCCCACGCCTCCAGGGCGGCCAGCGCGGTCGGGTCGGCCAGGGTGCCGATGCCGGTGTCCACCCCGTAGCCGAACCACCCGTCGGGCTTGAGGGTCGAGACGTCCTGGTCGCCGACCAGTGCCATCTCCCAGTGGACCGCCGGCTCGTCGTGGATCACCAGTTCGAGGGCGGCCACCCGCCGGTCCGCCTCGGTGTCCTCGCCCCGTACCACCGCGACCCAGGCCCGCGCCGGGTAGCGGCCGGGGGCCACCCCGACCGTGAACGGTTCGTCCTCGGGGCAGGCCACCGGGTCGCAGCCCACGACCTGCCCCGTCGGCAGCACGACGTCGCCCACCGGGTGCACCTCCATGACGTACGTGGCGTGCTCGTCGGCGAAGCGGGCGCCGGGCGTCAGCAGCCGGTGCAGGTCGGGGGTGTACGGCATGGGGTTCCTCTCGCGGCGGGGGCCGGCGGAGCGTACCCGCGGTGGACCTTGCCGGGCGAGACCGCCCGCGGGCTCAGCCGTCGAGATGCCGGGCCAGGGCCTGGCGCAGGTGGTGCTTCGGGCGGGAGCCGACGATCGTGGCGACCACCTCGCCGTGGCGGAAGACCAGGAGGGTGGGCAGGGACATCACCCCGTAGGTGCGGGTGGCCGTCGGGTTGGCGTCGGTGTCGATCGTGGCGACGACCATCCGCCCGGTGAACTCCGTGGCGAGTTCCGCGAGGCTGCGGGAGATGGCCCGGCACGGCGGGCACCAGTCCGCCCAGAAGTCGACCACCACCGGCCGGTCGGCGGCGAGCACCACGGTGGCGAAGGTGTCGTCGGTGACGACGGTCAGCGAGCCGTCCGGCGCAGTCTCGAGCATGTTTCCTCCCGGTGGGTGATGGCGTGGGCGAGCTGGTCGCGCAGCTCCCGGCGGACCTCGTGCAGCCGGTCGATGCCGGCGTCGACCTCGGCCAGCTTGCGCCGCAGCACGGCCACCGAGTCGGGGCAGACGTGACCGGAGGCGTTGCCGGCCCGCAGGCAGGCGACGAACGGGCGGATGTCGTCCAGGCCGAAGCCCACCGCGAGCAGCGCCCGGATCTCGCGTACGACGTGGAGCTCCGCCTCGTCGTAGACCCGGTATCCGTTGGCCGAGCGGGCCGCCCGGACCAGGCCGTGCGTCTCGTAGTAGCGCAGGGCCCGGGTGCTCGTGCCGGCGCGTTCCGCCAGCTCACCGATCAGCATCCGACCTCCCTCGTCCGACCCGACCGACGCTAGACCTTGTCACCGGCGTCAAGGCAAACGTCGGACCGCGAAGGCGCCGGCCCGGTCGGCGGTGAACGCGCCGTGCCTTCGGCGTACGCCACGCCTCCGACCGGCGGGGACGCGACCCGCCGGGGTCAGGCGGTCTTGCGGGCCGTTTTCTTCGCGGCGGCCTTCTTGGCGGCGGGCTTCTTCTCGCCCTCGGCGGCCTTCTTCGGGGCGGCCTTCTTGGCGGCGGCCTTCTTCGGCGCGGCCTTCTTCTCGGCGGTCTTCCTGGCCGGGGCCTTCGCCGCCTTCGTCTCGGCGGCCTTCTTCTGCGCCGAGCGGGCGGCCGAGATCGGGGTCGGCTCCCCGCCGCCGCCGGCCGGCGCCTCGCCCCGGGCGGAGCGGGCGCGCTCGACGGACGCCTTCAGCGCCGCCATCAGGTCCACCGCCGCGGCCGGGGCCTCCTCGACCTCCTCCGGCTGGACCACCTCGCGGCCCTCCACCTTGGCGTCGATGACCTCCTGGAGGGCCGCCCGGTAGTCGTCGGTGAAGGCGTCCGGCTCGAACTCGCCGGCCATCGAGTCGATGAGCGAGCTGGCCATCGCCAGCTCCGGCGGGCGGACCTTCAGGTCCTCGTCGAGGAAGCCGAAGTCGGGCTTCCGGATCTCGTCCGGCCAGAGCATGGTGTTGAGCAGCAGCACGCCCTCGCGGACCCGCAGCGTGGCGAGCTGCTCCCGCTGGCGCAGCGCCACCTTGACGATCGCCACCCGCTCCGAGTCGGCGAGCGCGTCGCGCAGCAGCACGTACGGCTTGGTGGCGGTGCCCTCCGGCTCCAGGAAGTACGCCTTGTTGTAGAGGATCGGGTCGACCTGCTCGGCGGGGACGAACTCCAGCACGTCGATCGCGCGCGAGCTGGACAGCGGCAGCTCGGCGAAGTCCTCGTCGGTGAGGATCACCATCTCGCCGCCGCCGATGTCGTAGCCCTTGGCGATGTCGTCGTAGGTGACCTCCTCGCCGCAGACCTGGCAGGTGCGCTTGTAGCGGATGCGGCCGCCGTCCTCCCGGTGCACCTGGTGGAAGCGGATGTCCTTCTCCTCGGTGGCCGAGTAGAGCTTGACCCCGATCGAGACGAGGCCGAACGAGACGGCTCCCTTCCAGATGGCCCGCATCCCCGTGCTCCTCTCGCCGGTACAGCCCAGGATCGCAAAAGATCGAAGGCCACGCGAGCGCTTCCGTGCGCAAGTACAGTCGGAACGTGCCCGGCGCGCCGCTCAAGCCGATGCTCGCGATGACCGGGCAGCTCCCGGCGGGTGCCGGCTGGGCGTACGAGTTCAAGTGGGACGGCGTCCGCGCGCTCGCCGACATCTCCGGCGGCCGGCAGCACCTGTACGCCCGCAGCGGCGTGGAGATCACCGCCGCGTACCCCGAGCTGGCCACCCTGCACGAGCAGGCGGGTGACGTGCTGCTCGACGGCGAGGTGGTGCTGCTCGGCGAGACCGGCCAGCCCTCGTTCACCGCCCTGGCGGAGCGGATGCACGTCCGGGACCGGAACAAGGCCGCCCGGCTGGCGGCGGTCGCCCCGGTGACGTACATGATCTTCGACCTGCTCCGGCTCGACGGCGAGGACCTGACCGGCCGGTCGTACGCCCGCCGGCGGGAGGCCCTGGACGGCCTGGCGCTCGGCGGCGCCCGGTGGGCGGTGTCGCCGCTCTTCGGCGACGGCCCGGCCACCTACGAGGCGGCCGGCGAGCACGGCCTGGAGGGGGTGATGGCCAAGCGGGTCGACTCGGTCTACCGGCCGGGCGTGCGCTCGCCGGACTGGGTGAAGGTCAAGCTGGAGGTCACCGGCGACTTCGTGGTCGGCGGCTGGCGGCCCGGAGCGCGCAGGATCGGCGGCCTGCTGGTCGGGGTGCCGCGCCCGGACGGGCGGCTCACCTACCGGGGGCGCGTCGGCGGCGGCATCGGCGCGGCCATCGAGCGGGAGCTGCTGCGCGAGTTGGAGCCGCTGCGCGTCGGCGCGTCGCCGTTCGCGGGCGACGTGCCGCGCGAGGATGCCCGGGGCGCGATCTGGGTAACACCCCGGGTCGTGGTGGAGGTGAAGTACGGCCAGCGCACCCCGGACGGGCGACTGCGGTTCCCCCGGGTGCTCCGGCTGCGGCCGGACAAACCCGCCGAGGAGGTCGACGATGCCGGCTGAGCGTTTCCGGGTGGACGTGCAGGGACGCGCGCTGGAGCTGTCCAACCTGGACAAGGTGCTCTATCCCGACGCCGGGTTCACCAAGGGCGAGGTGATCGACTACTACACCCGGATCGCCCCGGTGCTCCTGCCGCACCTCGCCGACCGGGCGCTCACCCGGATCCGCTTCCCCAACGGGGTCACGGGCGGCTCCTTCTTCGAGAAGAACGCCCCCGCCGCCACCCCCGGCTGGGTACGCACCGAGACGCTGCCCGCGCCCGGGTCCAGCAAGGGCCGGGACACCATCGACTACGTGGTCGCCGACGACCTGCCCACCCTGGTCTGGCTGGCCAACCTCGCCGCGCTGGAGCTGCACACGCCGCAGTGGAAGGTCGGCGAGCACCCCGACATGATGGTCGTCGACCTCGATCCCGGGCCGCCGGCGGCGCTGCGCCAGTGCTGCCAGGTGGCGCTGCTGATGCGCGACCGGCTCGCCGAGGACGGCATCGACAGCTACCCGAAGACGTCCGGGAAGAAGGGCATGCAGCTCTGCTGCCCGATCGCCGGCACGCAGTCCTCGGACCTCGTGTCCGACTACGCCAAGCAGATCGCGCAGGAGCTGGAGCGGGCGCACCCGAAGCTGGTCGTGTCGAAGATGGCGAAGAACCTGCGGCCGGGCAAGGTCTTCATCGACTGGAGCCAGAACAACGCCGCCAAGACGACGGTGTCGCCGTACTCGCTGCGGGCGCAGTCCGTGCCGTCCGTCTCCACCCCGCTGACGTGGGACGAGGTCGAGGCGGGCGCGGCGGGGAAGCGGCCGGCGACCAAGCCGTACACGGCGGGGGAGGTGCTGAAGCGGGTGGAGAAGCAGGGCGACCTGCTGGCCCCCCTGCTCGACGGCGGCCCCGAGCTGCCCGCCGGCTGACCACCGGCACCGGACGACGTCCGCCGGCTCCCGCCGCCAGCGCGCCGGCGGCGTCGCCCGTTCGCCGAGGCGACCGCCGGTCAGGCGGCCGGCCAGGTGGTGTACGAGATCCGCGCGTTCAGGTTGGCCGGCACGCCCAGCCAGGTGTAGCAGTTGACCGAGACGACGGTGTCGGCCCCGGACGGGGACCACCCGGCCAGTACGCAGTAGCCGCGCGGCGGACGCTGGAGACTGGTCACGAACGAGTTCACGAAGGCGGTGCCGTAACCGGTGGCCGTGCCGGCGAAGCGCGCCTGGTAGCGGCCGGTGCCGAGCACCGTGCCCGTCGCGCCGCCGAAGCCGGGGATCGTCGAGTTGTAGCTCTCGCCGCCGATCCAGGTGCCGCTGACGTTCTCGCCGTGGAACACGCCGCTGGCGAAGCGCGGCCCGAACGCCCGGCCCAGCAGGTCCACCCGGGAGCCGTACGTGACCACGAAGCGGGCGTCCACCGGCATGCCGGCGGCGTTCGCGCAGTGGACCACCCACCCGTCCGGCGGATCGAGCTGGCAGTGCACGGCGGTGCCGCCCAGCGCGGTCACGTGCGCCATCGGGAAGATCGCCCCGCCCTCGCTCGGCGGGTTCGGGTTCATCAGGAAGCGGTACCGGCCCTTGTCGAGGCGCTCGTAGGAGACCGTCCCGCCGGTCGAGTCGTACCGGTAGGCGGCGGGCAGCGTGCGTACGCCGGTCGGCTGCGCCTGGTCGGTGACGAACCACGCCAGCCGGCCCTGACCGACCTGCCGGACGTTGGTGAAGGTGGCCACGAAGCGGCTGTCCGCCGGGCTGCCGGTCGCGGCGAAGCAGCGCACCTGGATCAGCAGGTCGGGCGCGCCGATCGGGCTGCGGTACCAGCTCGCCACCGTGCAGAGGACCGGCCCGCCCCCGTACGCCACCGCGTGCGCCACCCCGCCGCTGGTCGCCGCCCCCTCCAGCATCACCGTGTACGCCCCGGTGCCGGTCCGCCGCACCACGACGTCGCCGTCGCCGGAGTGGGCGCTGTAGCCGCCGGTGATGCGGTACTCGGTCGTGGTCGGGGCGTGCGCCCAGACCGTGGCGGTCACCGTGGGGTTGGGGTCCGGCAGCGGGTCCGCCGCGGCGGGCACCGGCCGGGCCAGCGCCGCCCCGGCGAGCAGTACCGCCAGCGCCACGGCGCCCCGCAGCGTCCCGCCCCGCCGGGTCCGGGGCACACGTTCGTCTGTCTGCATGACGCAGCCTCCCTGGGCCTCGGCGGACCGTCCGCGCCACGAGTGTGGCAACGCCGGTCAATGCCCGTACCGGTGCGGCCCGACCCACCGCCCCCGGGAGTGTCACGCGCGGTGCGGTGCCAGTGCCTGTGCCGTGCCCCTGCGGTGTCGGCGCGGGTGCCCGGGACCGGCGCGTCGGTGCCCCGTCGGCCCGTCGCCCGTTGAGTAGGGTGGCCGCAGCCTGCCGAGGAGTGCGACATGAACATGACCGATGCCCTCGTCCGGGAGCCGCTGACCGGTGGTCGGGCGGCGGAGGCGGACCGGCCGCTGCTCACCTACCTCGACGACGCGACCGGTGAGCGGGTCGACCTGACCGCGACGGAGCTGGGCGGCTGGGCGGCGCGGGCCGCCGGGCTGCTGCGCGAGGGCTGCGGGCTGGGCGTCGGCGACCGGGCGGCCGTGCTGCTCCCGGCGCACTGGCAGAGCGCCGCCGTGCTGCTGGGCGCCTGGTCGGCCGGGGTGGCGGTGTCCTTCCGGCCCCGGGCCACCGCCGGCCTGCCGCCGGTCGAGCCGGGCGCCGACGAGCCGTACGACGCGGTCTTCGTCAGCGCCGAGCGGCTCGACGACTGGCTGGAGGACGTGCCCGAGGCGCGGCACCGGTTCGTCCTCTCCCTCGGCGTCGCCCCGCGCGCCCCGGCCCCCGAGGAGTACCGGGACTGGCTCGTCGAGGTGGGCCGGCACACCGACGCGCTGCCCGCCTCCGCCCCGCTGACCAGCGCCCACGCGGCCAGCCCCGACGGTACGAGCTACCGCGAGTGGGGCAGCGTCGCGCTGGCCGTGGCGGAACGGCTCGACCTGCGGGCCGGCGACCGGCTGCTGGTCGACGTCGCCGAGCACGAACAGCCCGTGTACTGGCTGCTGGCGCCGCTGGCCGTCGGCGCGTCGGTGGTGCTCTGCGCCAACCTCGACCCGGCCCGGCTCGACGCCCGGATCGCCGCCGAGCAGATCACCCGGGTGCTGTAGAGCGCCTCCAATCAGCGTTCCCCGGCCCCCTGCCGTTACAGGGAAAATCGGCCCTTTCCGCAGGCCTGTTGCCGTTGCCACGGACGTGGTCTCATACCGGGAAGACGACGTCATCGACCTGGTCGTGGCAACCCCGCGTCGACTCAGCACCGCCTCCATTCCCTGAAAGGTGCACCGATGCACAGGAGACCGATCTTCCGACTTGCAGTCCTCACCGCCACGGCGGCGACGTTCCTGGCGTCCGGTGGCGCCTACGGCGCGGTATCGGCGGCGCCCGTGACCGTCTCCCCGGGCGTCGCCGGGTGCGAGCCGGACGCCCACGGGCACGGAGCGGCCCGGCTTGCCGAGGGCGCCACCGCCCAGGAGCCGGAGCTGTACGCCAAGAACGAGGCGAACGCCTACGGCGTCATCAAGGACACCCCGCGCCTGGCCAACGGCAGCGTCACCGTGCCGACGGTCTTCCACATGGTCTCCGACCACCCCCTGACCGCGGCCGAGACGACCAGGTGGAACACCCTGATCGCGGCGCAGATGAAGGTGCTCAACGACTCGTTCGCGGGCCGCACCGCCGCGAACGCCTCCGACACGCCGTTCCGGTTCGACCTGGTCGACACGACGTGGACGGTCAACAGCGCCTGGTACACCGTCGTGCCGGGCAAGAACGAGCGCGACATGAAGAAGGCGCTGCACACCGGCGACTCCGCGACCCTTAACGTGTACGCGGCGAACATCGGCGGCGGCCTGCTCGGCTGGGCGTACTTCCCGAAGGGCTACAACAACGGCCGCGACTACATCGACGGCGTGGTGATGCTCGACGAGTCCATGCCGGGCGGCACGGCCGGCAAGTACGCCCTCGGCGACACGCTGACGCACGAGGTCGGGCACTGGCTGATGCTGGAGCACACCTTCGCGCACGGCTGCTCCGCCGCCGGCGACTTCGTCGCGGACACCCCGCGGGAGGCGGCGCCGCAGTTCAACTGCCCGGTGGGCGCGGACACCTGCACCGCACCCGGGCTGGACCCGATCCACAACTTCATGGACTACACGCAGGACTCCTGCATGAACATGTTCACCGCCGGACAGGCGGACCGGATGAGCGACGCCTGGGTGGCCTTCCGGGCCGGCGGCGCCGGCTGACCCCCTGCCTCACCGCTGCGTCGAGGCGAGTTGATCAAGAGGTTTGCGTCACCGGCGAGCCTGTCGGAAGGCGCAAACCTCTTGGTCATTCTGAGGGATCGGTGGGCATCGCGCGTTGCCGGGCAGCGGCCGGTCGCAGAGGACCCAATGGCGTACGCCCTGCTGGTCCTCGGCCGACACGTGACCCCCCGGGGGGCTCGACGCGGGTGCTGAGCCGCGCCAGCACCCGGACGGCGGTCCGGGCGAGGATCCGCGCCCGCAGCAGGTCGGGCGAGGTTACCGGCAGGCGGATCACCTTGCAGCTGTGGTACCGCCAGTAGTACCATTGCTGCGTGCCGTCCATAGACAAGCTCGTTGCAGCGATGCGGCTGAACCCGCAGAACATTGCTTAAAACGATCTCTATCGGACGTGCGAACACTACTTCGGGAAGCCGCGGCAGGCTGGCGGGCTCTCATGCAGTGTTCAAGACGCCCTGGGCGGGAGACCCACGCGTGAATATTCAGAACGACAAAGGCAAGGCAAAGGCGTACCAGGTCCGGCAGGTGCTCAGGGCGATCGACAAGAAGGAGGCCACGTGATGCAACCCGATCTTCGTCCGGAGATCACCCACTACACCTACCGCGTCACCTGGTCCGCCGAGGATCGCGAGTTCGTCGCCACCTGCGCCGAGTTTCCCTCTCTCTCCTGGCTGGCTCCCTCCCAGATCGAGGCTCTGCAAGGGCTTCAGGATCTCCTTCGTGAGGTGATCGAGGACATGCAGGAGCAGGGCGAGCAGGTGCCCCAGCCGTTCGCCGAGCGCAGCTACTCGGGCAAGTTCAACCTCCGCGTCGGAGAGAGCCTGCACCGGGAACTCGCCATCCAGGCCGCCGAGGATGGCATGAGCCTCAACCAGTACGTCCTGCGGAAGCTCCGAGCCGCCTGACCCGGTCGAGGCCAGTTGGTTCGAGGCGTACTCAGGTGCTGTTAGGAGTTTGACCGCTCCGCCATACCTCACCCTGAGCACCATGACGCTCGGCCGCATACCGCGCCTGGGCGGACGTCGCATCGCGCACCGCAGCCGAATCCTCAGGTGAGGAGAGCCGGTTCCGGTCTCGCCAGCCGACAAGGACGAACGCCGCGAGCAGCACCACCACGAACACTGCGAGGGACACCGCCACAGCTGTCATGCCATCGACACTACGACATGTCCACCAAGATTCGAGCCGTCCTCGCGGGCGCTGGTGCTGCGCTACGGACGACCGAACTCGCCCTCAGCTCGCACAGATCGGCAGGTTGAACCCCACGGGAATGCGGAGCCTCCATTGCCGAATCGCGAAACGCTGGCGGATGAGTCGTCTACGACATCAGGTCTACAGCGCGCGGGGGACATCAGGCGCCTCCCGAGGCCGGCACAGGGACTCCGTCGAACAGGGGCGTCGGGGCGACCCGGACCCGTGCCACGACCCCGCGATGCTCACGGTCAGTCGACCGTCGGGAGCTTCGGGCCGAGGACGTCGTCGGCGTCCACGATCGTGTACGCGTATCCCTGCTCGGCCAGGAAGCGCTGCCGGTGGGCCGCGTACTCCGTGTCGATCGTGTCGCGGGAGACGACCGTGTAGAAGTGCGCCTGCCGGCCGTCGGCCTTCGGCCGCAGCACCCGGCCGAGCCGCTGTGCCTCCTCCTGGCGGGAGCCGAACGTGCCCGACACCTGGATCGCCACCGCCGCCTCGGGCAGGTCGATGGAGAAGTTGCCGACCTTCGAGATGACCAGGGTGCGTACCTCGCCGGAGCGGAACGCGTCGAAGAGCCGTTCGCGTTCCTTGTTCGTCGTGGAGCCCTGCACGATGGGTGCGTCGAGGTATTCGCCGAGCTGGTGGAGCTGGTCGATGTAGCCGCCGATCACCAGCACCTGGTCGTCCGGGTGCCGGTCCACGAGCGCCTTCACCACCGGCAGCTTCGTGCGGGCGGTGGCCGCCATCCGGTAGCGCTCCTCGGCCTCCGCCGTCGCGTACGACATGCGTTCCGCATCGGTGAGCGTCACGCGTACCTCGGTGCATTCGGCCGGGGCGATCCAGCCCTGCGACTCGATGTCCTTCCACGGCGCGTCGTACCGCTTCGGGCCGATCAGGCTGAACACGTCGCCCTCGCGGCCGTCCTCGCGTACCAGAGTCGCCGTGAGGCCCAGCCGGCGGCGGGCCTGGAGGTCCGCCGTGAAGCGGAAGATCGGCGCGGGCAGCAGGTGCACCTCGTCGTAGACGACCAGGCCCCAGTCGCGGGCCCCGAACAGGTCCAGGTGGGTGAACGTGCCCTTCTTGCGCGAGGTGAGCACCTGGTACGTGGCGATGGTGACCGGGCGGATCTCCTTGCGCTCGCCCGAGTACTCGCCGATCTCCTCCTCGGTCAGCGACGTGCGCGCGATCAGCTCCCGCTTCCACTGCCGCCCCGCCACCGTGTTCGTGACCAGGATCAGGGTGGTCGCCTTCGCCTCGGCCATCGCCGCCGCCCCGACCAGCGTCTTGCCGGCGCCGCAGGGCAGCACCACGACGCCCGACCCGCCGGCCCAGAACGCCTCCACGGCCTCCCGCTGGTACGACCGCAGCGTCCACGGCTTCCGGCCGTCCTTGCCGGCCTCCGCCAGCTCGATCGGGTGCGCCTCGCCGTCGACGTAGCCGGCCAGGTCCTCGGCCGGCCAGCCGAGCTTGAGCAGCGCCTGCTTGAGCCGGCCCCGCTCGGACGGGTGCACCGCGATCGTGTCGTCGTCGAGCTTCGCGCCGAGCATCCCGGCGAGCTTCTTGCTCTTGGCGACCTCGATCAGCACCAGCCGGTCCAGCGCCCGCAGGACGAGGCCGTGCGCCGGGTCGTTGGCGAGCTGGAGGCGGCCGTACCGGTCCATCGTCTCGGCCACGTCGACCAGCAGCCCGTGCGGCACGGGGTAGCGGGAGTACTTGATCAGCGAGTCCACCACGCCCTCGGCGTCGTGGCCGGCGGCGCGCGCGTTCCACAGCCCGAGCGGCGTCAGCCGGTAGGTGTGCACGTGCTCGGGGGAGCGCTCCAGCTCGGCGAAGGGCGCGATGGCCATCCGGCATGCCTGCGCGTCCGGGTGGTCGATCTCCAGCAGCAGGGTCTTGTCCGACTGCACGATCAGGGGTCCACCGCTCACGCCAGTGCCTCTCCTCCGCCTCGGTCGCCGGCTGTCCGGGAGGCGACTGACCCGCCCAGGCCGACCCACCAGTGTTGCACGCAACCGGGTGACGGCAGAAAAATCTGGTCACCTGGAGCAACCGGAGCGGTACTCGCAACGTCTAGCAAAGGGAACACCTGTCAGGGAGGCAGCATGAAACATGTCCGGATCAGCAGCCGGCTGGTCGCCCTGGCAGTGGTCACGCTGGTCGGTGCCGGTGCGTGCACGTTCGATCCGCAGGCCGACGGCGGCGGGGGCGGGGGACCCGTCGCGGCCGGGGCTGCGGAGCGGGTAACGGGGGCGAGCGGTGCGCCCGGGCCGGACCAGCGGGCGCAGCCGAGCACGGCGCCGCCGAAGCCCAGGGTCAAGCCGACGCGGAGCACGCCGGCACCGACGCGCCCCACGGTGAAGCCGACGCGCCCTGCGACGAAGCCCACCGGGTCGCCGTCCGCCGCCGGCTGCCCGCAGGGCGAGCACCAGCGCGAGGTGGAGGCGTACCTGGCCCGGCTGGGCGGGTTCGGGCGGGTGACCGTCGACGGCCGGCAGTCCGCCGCCGACTGCGCCGCCATCAAGAAGTTCCAGAAGCGGTACGACATCCGCCCCGCCCACGGCCGCGCCGGGCCCACGACCCATGACGTGGCGAAGCGCCTCGCCACCACCGACACGGCGCGCTGCCGGGCCGGCTCGGGCACCACCTTCTGCATCGACCTGACCCGGCAGACCACCTGGGTCATGCGCAACGGCAAGGTGCTCGTCAAGCCGACCGTCACCCGCACGGGCATGCCCGGCTACCGCACCCCCGCCGGCACGTTCACGATCAACTACCGCAACGTCAAGGAGTGGTCCGACCCGTACGAGGTGTGGTTGCCGTACTGGCAGCACTTCACCCGGGGCATGGGCTTCCACCAGACCACCACGTACCTGCACGAGAAGTCGATCGGCTCGCACGGCTGCGTCAACCTGCTCCCCGGCGACGCCGTCCGCTACTGGGAGCTGGGCAAGGTCGGCAGCAAGGTGGTGCTGGTGGGGCGGCGCCCCGGCACCTGAGTCGCCCGGGGCACCTGAGCCGCCCCGACACGCCTCCGCGGCATCGCACAACTCGTCCGATCCGGGCTTTATCCCCTGTCACTCGCGCCACGGCGGTGTCACGCTGGACGTCAGGCGTCGAACCGGACGGGGAGGCTGGGCATGACGGTCGACCGAGAAGTGATCACGGAGCACAGTCCCGCGCACGACCGGTCGCCCGTCGAGGAGGTCTCCACCGCCACCGTGGTCGCGTACGGGGTGGCGGCGGTGGTGCTCGTCGGCTGGTTCCTCTTCGGCTGGCTGGTCCTCGAACAGGGCTTCGTCGACTCGGTCGGCGAGTCGGCCGGCGCCGGGTTCACGCTGCTGCTGATCGTCTCGGTCGTCGGGACGGTACGCCGCAGCCGGCGCTGACCCGACCCGCTCAGTCCTCCAGCACCGCTGCCGTGATCCGGTGCAGGGCGAACGTGTGCAGCATCTCCGTCCGGTCGTCCTCGGCGCGCAGGTAGCCCGCGCCCATCGAGACCGGCCGGACGAGCCGGGACGCGGTGGCCCCGTGCGCGTCGACATACCCGACCCAGACCAGCGCCCGGTCCCGGATCGCCTGCTGGAGCACCGCGAGGGCGTCGCTGTGGGAGGGCACCAGCGCCGGACCGGTGCGCCCGAGCCCGCCCCGGACCACGGCCGGCGCCCGCCGCGCGGCCCGGGCCGCCGCGTCGCCGCGCCGGATCTGCTCCACCACGCCGAGCAGGCGGGGCATGGCCAGCTTCGGTGTGGTCAGCGGGTCGAGCGTCCGGGTCGTCACCGGTAACCGGGCCGGGGCCCGCCGGGTCTTCGGGCGGGCCAGCACCGCCGAGCCGCTCGCGTCCTCCGGCACCGGGGCGTACCCGGCGTCGCGCAGCACCATCAGCATCCGACCCACCTGGTACGGCGTCGACAGCACCGTTGGCGCCAGCCGGCGCAACGCCAGCGGCTCCAGTCGCCGGTCGGCGAGCACCTCGGTCAGCAGCGCCTCGTCGTCGCTGCGCACGTACGCCCCGGCGGAGCCGACCCGCAGCCCGCCGTGCTTGCGGGCCACGTCGTCCACCAGGTACGTCAGCCCCTGCGGGACGTGGGTGCGCGACCGCCGGCGGAACAGGGCGTGCAGGTCGTCGGCCGAGTAGCCGGCGTCCAGGGCCCGGCGCACGCTGGCCGGGGTGACCCGGTGCACGCTGGCGCCGCCGGCCGACTCGTGCTCCGCCACCACCTCCAGTTCGGCGGCCAGCGCCGGGTCGGGCGGGCCGGGCACCACGACGGTCAGGTCGGCCTGCACGAGGAAGTGGTCCACCGGGGCGGGCAGCAGCGCGTCCAGCGCGCGTACGGTGCTGGTCGGGTCGCCGCTCTCGGTGTCCGCCCGCAGCCCGAGGGGGTCGTCGCCGCCCCGCTCGTCGGCGGCGGTCACGTCGGCGAGCAGCAGCCGCCCGTACGAGGTGAGCGCCCCCAGCCCCGTCACGCCCAGCGTGGCCGCCTCGGCCAGCACCTCGCGGTGCGCGGCCTCCCGCCCCCGGCTGCGCCGCGGCGCCCGCCAGTCGAGCAGGGCCAGCACCTCCTCGGGGGTGGGCCCGGTGGCCGGCTCCAGGTCGGCGAGGACCTCCAGCACGGCCCGTCGGGCGGCCGGCGCGCCGGCGCGTTCCGCCTCTGCGGAGAGCACCGTGATCGGCCGGTCCCGGTCGTCGCGCTGCCCCACCAGCCCGGCCTGCCGCGTCATGGTCAGCCAGGCCCGGGCGAGCTGCTCCCAGCGCTGCGCGAGCGTCCCCGCCCGCCACACCTCGTACCCGGCGGTGGGCAGGACCTGCTGGTCGGCGCCGTGCCGGGTGGTGGTGGACCCGGACAGGTCGACCTCGCCGACGAGCCCGCCCGCGTACGCCGCCTCCAACAGCAGGGCCGCCGTCGGCTCGTCCACTCCGACGGCCTTGGCGAGCCGGCGCAGGTCGCGGACGCCCAGGCCGCCCGAGCGGAGCACCGGCGCCGGTTCGGCGGCGAGCTGCTCCAGCAGCCCTTCGGTGTGGCGTACCACCTCCATGGTCTGCCCGGCCCCGGCGGAGTCGGCGGCCTTCGGCTCGCGCGGCGGGGTGGCCACCGGCGGCGGGCTGCTGCGCAGCGGGCCGAGCGGGCCGCTGTCGCGGCGCAGCAGCAGGCCGACCTCGCGGGGCAGTTCGACGGTGCCCGTGGCGCCGGCCCGGCCGCCGGAGACCGGCACCAGCAGGTGGTGGTCGACGAGCCAGCGCACCGGCGAGCCGGTGGGCGCGCCGCCGTTGGTCGGGTCCGGCGGCAGGTCGTCCTCCGCGCCGAGCGGGGGCGCCTGCAACGCGCCCGCCGGCACGCTGCCGACCGGCGGTCCGGCGGCCAGCCGGTCCAGGATCGCCCGGGCCGAGGGCGGCGCGGCCAGCAGCGTCCGCCGCAGCTTCGCCGGGTCCGCGCAGAGCGCGGCCGTCCGCGGGCCGAGCTCCGCCGCCGGTCGACCCAGGCCCGCCGGGTACGGCGCGACCTCGTCGACGCTCGCCACCACGCGCAGGGCGCTCTCGGGGCCGTACAGCACGAAGAGCGCGCGCAGCCGGTTCACGGCGGCGCGGACGGTGGTGGGGGCGGGCGGCTGCGGACCGGCGGTGGCCATGGCGAGCACCGCGTCGGTGGAGGTGGTCTGCTCGGTGGCGTCCCGGGTGAGCCGGGCGGCGTCCAGCATCAGCAGGGTGAACTGGTCCAGCGCGTCGAGGGCGCGAGCCACCGAGACCCGCGACTGGGCCCGGGTGGCGAGCGCGGAGACGTCGGCCGGCACGGGTACGACGAGGTCCGGCCGCAGCTGGAGGAGGGCGGCGAGCGACTCGTCGGGGAGCGACCGCAGGTGGTCGGCGAGTGAGGTGGTCATCGTCGTTCCACGCTAGCCCGATGGAGGGTCCTCCCGCCCCTCGGACGTCCGGCTGACCCGGGATGGGCGGGTACGTTCTCCCGCATGGCAGCGCTGACGGTCGGCTTCGACCTCGACATGACCCTGGTCGACTCGCGTCCCGGCATCGCCGACGCCTTCCGGGCGTTGACGGCCCGGACGGGGGTGCACGTGGACGCGGAGGCAGCCGTGGCGCGGCTCGGCCCCCCGCTGCGTACGGAGATCGCCCGCTGGTTCCCGCCGGAGCAGGTCGACGAGGCCGTCCTGACGTACCGCGAGCTGTATCCGGCGTACGCGATCACGCCCACCATCCCGCTGCCCGGGGCGGTCGCCGCGATCGACGCGGTACGCGGACGCGGCGGGCGGGTGTTGGTGGTCACCGCCAAGCAGGGCCGCCTGGCCCGGCTGCACCTCGACCACCTCGGTCTGGTGGCCGACGAGGTGGCGGGCGACCTGTTCGCGGAGGAGAAGGCGACCGCGCTGCGGCGGCACGGCGCGACCCACTACGTCGGCGACCACGTGGCCGACATGGTGGCGGCGGGGGCGGCGGGCGTACCCGGCATCGGGGTCGCCACGGGCCCGTGCACCGCCGACGAGCTGCGCGCGGCCGGGGCGGAGGTGGTGCTGGATGATCTCACCGGATTCCCGGCGGCGCTGGACGGCATGATCCGGCTAGCCTTGGAGCGGTAGACGTCTCAAGCTCAAGCGAAGCAGGGGTTCTCAGGTGCCGACGGGGCGAGTGAAGTGGTTTGACGCGGCCAAGGGATACGGATTCGTCACCAGCGACGAGGGTGGCGACGTGTTCCTTCCCAAGGGCGCGCTACCGACGGGTGTCACCGACCTCAAGGGCGGCCAGCGGGTCGACTTCAGCGTGGTGGACAGCCGCCGGGGCGCGCAGGCGATGGGGGTCAAGCTGCTCGACGCCCCGCCGTCGATGGCGGAGCTGCGTCGCCGGCCGGCGGAGGAGCTGCACGGCCTCGTCGAGGACATGATCAAGGTGCTGGAGGCGAAGGTCCAGCCGGACCTGCGCCGGGGCCGCTTCCCGGACCGCAAGACGGCGCAGAAGATCGCTCAGCTGGTCCACGCGGTCGCCAACGAGCTGGAGGTCTGAGGCACCAGCCCGGCGTCGGCGGCCCGGCCGAGCAACGCCTGGACGGCGGCGAACCCCGCGTCCCCCAGGTCGGCGGTGAACTCGTTGACGTAGAGCCCGATGTGCCGGTCCACCACGTCGGGCTCCATCTCCTGCGCGTGCGCCAGCACGTACTCGCGGCTGGCGGCTGGGTCGGCCCAGGCCTGGCGTACCGACTCGCGGATCCACCCGGCTGCGGCCTGCGGGTCGACCGCGCCGCGCCGGGCCAGGATGGCCCCGAGGGGGATGGGCAGGCCGGTGTCGGCCTCCCACCACTCGCCGAGGTCGACCAGGGCGGTCAGGCCGTGCCGCGGGTAGGTGAACCGGGCCTCGTGGATCACGAGACCGGCGTCGTACCGGCCGGCGGCGACGCCCGGCATGATCTCGTGGAACGGCACGACCTCGATCCGTGCCGGGGGCCGCTCGGCCGCCCAGAGCCGGAAGAGCAGGTACGCCGTCGTCCGGTCGCCCGGCACCGCCACCGTGGCACCGCTGAGATCGGCGCGACCAGGGCCGCCGGGCCGCTCGGGCTGGCCGGGGCCGCCGGGCTGGCCGGAGCCGTCGGGCTGGCCGGAGCCGTCGGGCTGGTCGCCGCGGGTCAGGACCAGTGGGCCGCAGCCGCGGCCCAGCGCACCCCCGCAGGGCAGCAGGTGGTAGTCGTCCAGCAGCCAAGGCAGCGCCGCGTAGCTCACCTTGACCAGGTCGAACGCCCCGCGCTCGGCGGCCGTGTTGGTGACGTCCACGTCGGCGTACGTGACGTCGACCGGCGGTGCGCCGGGCACGAGACCGTGCGCCAGGGCGTGGAAGACGAACGTGTCGTTGGGGCAGGGAGAGAAAGCCAGCGAGAGCGCCACGCCCTCACCGTATCCCCGCCGCCGGGGGCCCGGCTTCGCCTGGCCCTCACGACTGTGACCTGCCCCGCGAGGTGGCGCTGCCCCGCGAGGTGGAGGCGCGGAGGCGCAAGTGTGCGCGGTGACGGTACACGCGACGATGCGATTGGGAGATGTCCCACGACGACGAGCCGCGTCCCTCCGAGCAGCTAGCGTCCGCCGAGCGGATCTCTGACGCCACGAGCCACGGGCCGAGTGGACGCGACGGCGACAACCAGGGCGGCAATGGGTGTCCTGTTCGGCCCCTGTCGAGCTGCCCTCACAGATGGGGCAAGCCGCGATCCGCCAGATAGTGCAAGCCGCGATGCGGCAAATGGGCAAGTTGCGATCCGGCGAGTGCCGGCCGCACCAGCGGGGGAGCGGCCTAGGGCCGGTCAGCCCTGTGCCGGCGCGCGCCGAGCACTGCTCGGTCTCCGCCGTCGCACCCCTGCTGCATGACCCGGCTGATGCCCGAGTGCACCGACCTCGCACGCCGGGGACCAGTGCAGACGGCCCCGTTCCTGGATACCGGTCGCTCAACGGTGCTGGGCATCTCCGTGGGCCAGTGGTCTCACGAACGGGGCAGCTCGACAGCGTGCCGAAGAGCACCCGGCCGCACAGCGCCAAGCCAGTTGTCCACAGGATTGTCCACAGGTGTGTCGCGCTTGTTGACGGGCGCTTGTGGCGTCGCAACGATCGACATGTGGCGGAGCCGACCGGACCGATCGAGGTGGGGGCGGCGCTGCGTGCTCTCCGGCGCCAGGCAGACCTGAGCCAGCGGGAGTTGGCGCGTCGGTCGGGCGTACCCAAGAGCACGCTGGCGCGGATCGAGGCCGATCCGGCAGCCGATCCGAAGTTGCGGACGGTGGAGCGGTTGGTGCGGGCTGCTGGCGGAGAGCTGGCGGTGGGCGTCCGGACCGCTGACCAACGGAGCACGGACGGCGAACCGGGGGACGGCGAACTGGGGGCCGTCACCGTGTTGCCGTTCGTACCGCACGACGGACGACGCGACGAGGGAGGCCGCCGCTATCCCGCGCACCTCGACGTCCGGGAGGTCCGGACGCTGAAGGACTGGCCGGGTGCGTGGTGGGGGCACTGGTACGTTCCGCCGGAGCAGTGGCCGGCGCGGGTGCCGGAGAGGACGTACGACCTCCACCGTGGGCGACGCGACGAGCGACGGGTACGGGAACGGGCCCGCGCCGTGGTCAGTTTCCGTCGTGTGACGGAGGGGGTGCCGGACGGGTGCTGGCGGTTCGTGGCCCAGCTGCCGGGCGGCGAACTGGTCGGCGAACTCCGGGCACACGAACGCAGCGAGGACCTGCTGCTCGGCGAGGATCTGGGCGACCGGCGGGAGATGGTGCTGGACGGAGTCCTCGTCGCGCCCCAGTTGCGCTTCCTGGGCATCGGCCGCCGGCTGCTTCAGCTCCTCGGCGAGGGAATGGACGGGGCCGGTATCCAAACGGTGCGCGTCGTTGCCGACATCGGTGGGGCCGGCTTCCTGATCGCCTGCGGCTACCAGGTGGAGGCGGGCCGACCGACGGCTCTGCGGTTCGACCGGCGACCGGCGTCCGGAGGATGATCGCCGGGCAGGGCAGGGCAGGGCCGTGCCGAGCCGGGGCAGGGTGGGTCAGCGCGGGTCAGCGCGGGAGCAGGGCGGGCCAGCGCGGGGGCAGGTGGGCGGGCTCAGCTCAGGGCCGTGGCGGCGGTGGTGAGGGCGGCGAGCGCCTCGCGCATGCGCCAGGCGTCGCGGTCGCGGGGGCCGATCGGGTTGGAGACGGTACGCAGCTCGACGAAGGGGACGCCGGCCTGCGCGGCGGCGACGGCCACGCCGTACCCCTCCATGGCCTCGGCGACCGCGTCGGGATGACGTCGGCGCAGGGCGTCCGTGCTGGCGGCGGTGCCGGTCACCGTGCTGACAGTCAGTACCGCGCCCACCGTCGCCGTCGGCAGCGCGGCCCGCAGGGCGGCCAGCAGGCCGGGGTCGGCGGGGAGCGCGACGCCGCCACCGAGCCACTCCGGGGGCATGCCCAGCTCGTCCACCGGGAGGAAGCCCGCCGGTGACTCGGCGCCCAGGTCGGCGGCGACGGACACGGAGCCCAGCACCGTCGCGCCGACCTCCACCCGGCCGGCGAAGCCGCCCGCCACGCCCGCGCTGACCACACCGCGGTAGGGGCGGCCGGCCGCCTCGGCGAGCACCAGCAGCCGGGCTGTGGTGGCGGCGGCGACGGCAGGACCGACCCCCGCCGGCAGGACCGTCGTCGACGCGTCCGTCAGGCCCGCGCGGACCGCCTCGGCCTCGGCGGGCACCGCCGTGACCACCAGCAGCCCCGTCACGGCAGGGGCCCCTGCGGTTCCCGCCGGGTCTCGTCGTCCGCCCCGCCCGCACCGCCCGGCCCGCCGACGGCCGACGACGGCCGGTAGATGTGGTACCCGGGCGGGGCCAGGGCCGGGTCGTCCAACGGCGAGCCGCCCTGCGCCGGGGCGGGCGAGACGGGCGCCACCCCGGTGTCGGGGCCACCCCCTGTCTCGGTGCGGGTGTCGGCGCCGGCGCCCGTGCCGGTCCCGTCGCTCCTGCCCGTGCCGTCGTCGCTGCCGGCATCGTCGGTGTCGTCCGCCAGTTCCTCGTCGGCGAGCGGGCGGCCGGCCAGCCGCTCAGCGCGCAGGCGGCTCGCCACCACCACGCCGCGGACGGCGGCCAGTGTGCCGACCCCGGCGGCGACGGCGATCCCGATCCGGCCGTCGAAGGGTACGAGCCCCAGCCCGCCCCCGGCGACGAACGCGAGCATCAGCACCGTCTCGGAGTGGGCGAAGGAGCTGGCCCGCAGCCGCTCCGGGATGCGCTCCTGGATCGAGGCGTCCACGGCGAGCTTGGCGATGCCGCTGATCAGCGCGGCCACCAGGCAGAGCAGGGCGACCATCGGCAGCGAGAACATCAGCGCGGCGAGGACCGCCACCCCACCCACGATGATCATGCCGCTGGACTGGATCGCGACGGGCCGGTGGATGCGCAGCCG
The DNA here is from genome assembly GCF_049841695.1 of Micromonospora sp. DT178. Lineage (NCBI taxonomy): Bacteria > Bacillati > Actinomycetota > Actinomycetes > Micromonosporales > Micromonosporaceae > Micromonospora > Micromonospora sp. DT178. The sequence goes on along the minus strand of NZ_JBNCKV010000010.1, from coordinate 17,515 downwards.
GGTGCCGATCGCGGTGGCGAGGAAGGTGCCCACGGCCAGCGCGGCGCCGACGAGGCCCAGCGCCCCCTCGTCGCCCAGGTCCCGGCCGAAGACGACGGTGGTCAGGTCGCCGGCCTTGATCGCGAAGGCCAGGAAGAGCAGCAGGAACCCGTACAGCCCGCGCAGCGTCGCGGCGCCGATCAGGGTGGCGATCACGAGCCGGCCGGCCGGTCGCCCCCGGCCCAGCGGGCGGTCACCGGTGCGCCGGCCGAGCGCCCGCAGCGGTCGGGGCACCCGCTCCGGCGGCTCGGAGTCGGCCTTCGGCGGCAGCCGCAGGGAGATCACCATGCCGACCAGGAAGATGACCGAGGCGACCCGGAGCGGCCACTGCGGCCCGAACCAGAAGGCGGCCAGCCCGATCGGAGCGACCAGGGCGCCGGCCACCGTGCCGTAGACGCTGGCCCGGGCGCCCACCTGGGAGAGCCCGAGCCCCTCCGGCAGCAGCCGTGGGACGGCCGCCGAGCGGGCCACCCCGTACGCGCGGGAGAGTGCCAGCACGCCGAAGGCCGCCGGGTAGAGGCCGAAGCCGTGGATGTAGTCGGAGATCAACCAGGCCAGGAAGGCGCGGCCGAGCATGGTGGCGGCCAGCGCGTACCGGCGGCCGTGGCGGAAGTGGTCGAGCAGCGGGCCCACCACCGGGGCGAGCATGGCGAACGGCACCATGGTCACCAGCAGGTAGAGGGCGACCTTGCTGCGCGCCTCGCCGAGCGGGACGTTGAAGAAGATCGTCCCGGCGAGGCCGATGGCGATCAGCGTGTCCCCGGCGCAGGAGACCGCGTGCAGGTCGAAGAGGCGGACCATGCCGACCTCGCCCCCGGCGCCCCGCGCGCGGGCCCGGCCCGCCCGCCGGGTCATCCAGCGGCCACTGCTGACCGAGCCACGGAACAGCAGGCGGACGGCCTTGATGCCGGTGCCGACGGTCCGCCCGAGTACGGACCGCCCGGAGCGGGAGAACAGCGGCATGCCCACCATCCTCACCCATCCGGTCCGTCCGTGCCGCACCACTGTCCCAGAACGTCGTCGGCGGGTGCCTGTCGGTCGGCCGTACGCATGGGGAACAATGGTCTGGTGACCAGGCCCGCCTCCGCCCGTGCCGCTCGTCTCGACCAGGTCTGCGCCGCCGCCGTCGAGGTGGCACGTGACGCCATCACCGAGGTCGACCCCTCGGACATCGGCGACCATCTGCAGGCCGTCGCGGAGGGCGACCGACTCGTCACCCACTACTTCGAGTGTCGGCTCGCCGGCTACCGGGGCTGGCGGTGGGCGGTCACCGTCACCCGCGTCCCGCGCAGCCGGCACGTCACCGTCTGCGAGACGGTGCTGCTCCCCGGCACCGACGCGATGCTCGCGCCCGGCTGGCTGCCGTGGCAGGAGCGGCTCAAGCCGGGCGACCTGGGCCCTGGCGACCTGCTGCCCACCCCGGCGGACGACGACCGGCTCCAGCCCGGCTACCTGCTCTCCGACGACCCGGCGGTCGAGGAGACCGCCTGGGAGTTGGGTCTCGGCCGGGCCCGGGTGCTCTCCCGGGAGGGGCGCAGCGAGGCCGCCCAGCGCTGGTACGACGGCGACCACGGCCCGTCCGCCGCGATCTCGGCCGCCGCCCCCGCCGCCGCCCGCTGCGGCACCTGCGGCTTCTACCTGCCGCTCGCCGGTGCCCTGCGGCAGTCCTTCGGGGCCTGCGGCAACTTCTACGCCCCCGACGACGGTCGGGTGGTCAGCGCCGACCACGGCTGCGGGGCCCACTCGGAGACCCTGATCGAGGCCGCCGAGACCCCGGTCGAGGAGATGCCGACGGTCTACGACGACAGCGCGGTCGAGCCCGTGGCGGTCAGCCGGGCGCCGGGCTCGGTCGAGGCGGCGGAGCCGGCGGAGCCGTACGGCCACCCCTGACGCCACCGGCGCGGCGCCGGCCCTGCGGGTCGGTGTCGTCGCAGGTCAGCGGCCGGCGCGGCGGCGGCGCCGGTTGGCGTCGTGCCGCATCATCACGGCGAGACCGGGGAAACCCCACAGGAAACCGGCCAGGCAGGTCCACAGCCAGTCCTGGTGATCGTGCGCGCTCAGCCAGTCCCGGAAGAAGACCAGCAGCACCAGCCCGGCGAGCGCCCAGGCCGCCATCCCGGCGAGGGCGAACGGCACCATCGGCGGGTCGAGCGGCTCGGGCCGCGGTGGCTGCTCCTTCGGCACGCGGCAAGCGTACGCGATCAACTTTTCCTGGTGGCCGGTGATCTGCGACGATGCGCGCGACAACGGAAGATCACCTGCGAGGACCTGATGTCAGTAGCGCCGCCCGAGAACGGCACACCACCCGACCCAGCGCACCCCCGTAACGGTTTCGACCGGTACTTCGAGATCTCCGCCCGCGGCTCGACGATGAGCCGCGAGGTACGCGGTGGCCTGGCGACCTTCTTCACGATGGCGTACATCGTGGTGCTCAATCCGCTCATCATCGGTGGTGCCGTCGACGGCGACGGCAAGAAGCTCTCCATCGCCGCCCTCGCCGCGGCAACCGCCCTGGTCGCCGGCCTGATGACCATCCTGATGGGCGTGGTCGGCCGGTTCCCGCTGGCGCTCGCCGCCGGCCTCGGCGTCAACGCGCTGGTCGCGTACGAGATCGCCCCGGAGATGACCTGGGCGGACGCGATGGGTCTCGTGGTGATCGAGGGTGTGATCATCGCGGTGCTGGTGCTGACCGGCCTGCGTACGGCGGTGTTCCGCTCGGTGCCGACGCAGATGAAGACGGCGATCGGCGTCGGCATCGGCCTCTTCCTGACCATCATCGGCCTGGTCGACGCCGGCTTCGTGCGCCGGGTCCCGGACGTGCAGAACAGCACCGTCCCGGTCAGCCTGGGCATCGGCGGCAAGCTCGCCAGCTGGCCGCTGCTGGTCTTCGTGGTGGGTCTGCTGCTGACCATCGTGCTGCTGGTGCGCCGTGTCAGGGGCGCGATCCTGATCGGCATCCTCGGCTCCACCGTGCTGGCGATCATCGTCGAGGCGGTGGCGAACATCGGGCCGTCCTTCGTCGACGGCAAGCCCAACCCGAAGGGCTGGGCGCTGAACGTCCCGGAGCTGCCGAAGACCTGGGTGGACGTGCCGGACCTGTCGCTGCTCGGCAACTTCAACGTGTTCGACTCGTGGGGCCGCGCCGGCTGGGTCGTCGTGCTGATGTTCGTGTTCACCCTGCTGATCACGGACTTCTTCGACACGATGGGCACGATGGTCGCGGTCGGCCAGGAGGGGAACATGCTCGACGAGCGGGGCACCCCGCCGCGGGCCAAGGAGATCCTGCTGGTCGACTCGATCGCGGCGGCGGCCGGCGGTGCGGCGAGCACGTCCAGCAACACGTCGTACATCGAGAGCGCGGCCGGTGTGGCGGAGGGCGCCCGCACGGGCGTGGCCAACCTGGTCACCGGCGGGTTGTTCCTGCTGGCGATGTTCCTGGCGCCGCTGGTCGTGGTGGTGCCGTTCGAGGCGGCGTCCACGGCGCTGGTGGTGGTCGGCTTCCTGATGATGACCGCGGTGCGGACGATCGACTGGTCGGACTACGAGATCGCGATCCCGGCGTTCCTGACGATCGTGCTGATGCCCTTCACGTACTCGATCTCGAACGGCATCGGGGCCGGCCTGATCTCGTACGTGGTGGTGAAGCTCGCCAAGGGCAAGGCCCGGGAGATCCACCCGCTGCTGTACGGGGTGGCCGCCCTCTTCGTGCTCTACTTCCTGCGCGGACCGATCGAGTCCGTGGTGCTCTGAACACCCTTCGCTCCGGGCCGGTGACCGAATCGGGTACCCGGCCCGGAGCAGGACAAACTTCTCGTGAGCGTGGTCATATCAGTGGTCATTCGCCAAGCTAATTAGTTAGGCTAACTATCGTGACGGAGCGGACGGTGACGGCGAAACGCGTGCCACCGGCGCAGCTGGCACCGCAGCTGCGTGATGCGATCACCCGGCTGAACCGACGGGTCCGCCAGGCCCGGCCGGTCGGCGACCTCACGGTCACCCAGCTCTCCGCGCTCACCAGCCTCCGGCTGGCGGGTGCGTTGACGCCTCGGGAACTGGCCGACGTGGAACGGGTGCAGCCGCCCACGATGACCAGGATCGTCGCGAAGTTGGAGGAGCGCGGCCTCGTGCAGCGCACCCCCCATCCGACCGACGGCCGGCAGGTCATCCTGGCGGCGACCGAGGGGGGACGGGCGGTGCTCGACCAGTTCGAGCGGATCCGTGACGAGTGGCTGGCCCGCCGGCTGGCCGAGCTGACCGAAGCCGAGCGGGAGACCCTGCGGCAGGCCGCCGAGATCCTTCAGCAGCTCGCCCGCGCCTGACCCGCGCGTCGTGCCACCGCGCCGTCCGACGTCGATGACGCGTACGACCGCGAGGAGGCGCACCAAGAGTGCAGGCGAAGCTGAGCACGATGTTCCAGTCCCTACAGGTCCGCAACTACCGGCTCTTCGCATCCGGGCAGCTGATCAAACTGATCGGCGTCTGGATGATGTTCATCGCCCAGGACTGGCTGGTCCTCGAGCTCTCCGACAACTCCGCCACCGCGCTCGGCGTGGTGACCGCGCTTCAGTTCACCCCGGTGCTGCTGCTCACCCTGCTCTCCGGGCGCCTCGCCGACCGCTACGACAAGCGGATGCTGCTCTTCGTCGCGAACGCGTTCTGGACCGTGCTGGCCCTCGCCATGGCACTGCTGGTGATCACCGGCCTCGTGCAGCTCTGGCACGTCTTCGCGTTCGCGGCCCTGCTCGGCGTCGCCAACGCCGTGGAGACCCCGGTCCGGCAGGCGTTCGTCTCCGAGCTGGTCGGTACGTCACTGCTGCCGAACGCGCTCTCGCTGAACGCGGCCGTGTTCAACTCCGCGCGGATCGTCGGACCGGCCGTCGCCGGCCTGGCCATCGCCGCCTTCGACGTCGGGCCGGTCTTCCTGTTCACCGCCCTCAGCTCGATCGCCCCGCTGGTCACCGTGATCCGGATGCGCCCGGCCGAGCTGCACCGGGAGGCGCTGCCGCCGCGCGACGAGCGGGCGTCGGCCAAGGTCGTCGACGGCCTGCGCTACGTCTGGCGCCGGCCCGACCTGCTGCTGCCCATGGCGGTGATGTCGGTGATCGGCATGGCGCTGTTCAACTTCCAGCTCACCCTCGCCGCGCTGGCCAAGACGGTGTTCAAGACCGGTGCCGCCTCGTTCGGGCTGTTCAGCACCGCGCTGGCGGTCGGCGCGCTCGTCGGGGCGCTCGCCGGCACCGGGCGGCGCAGCCGCCCGTCGGTCTGGCTGGTGCTCGGCGCGGGGGTCGGCTGCGCCAGCTTCGGCACGCTGGTGGGGCTCGCCCCGGCGTACTGGATGGTGGTGACGCTGCTGCTGCCGACCGGGTTCTTCATGGTCTTCTTCGCCCAGGCGGCCAACCAGCGGGTCCAGCTCGGCACCGACGCCGCCTTCCGCGGCCGGGTGATGGCCCTGTGGGTGCTGGTCTTCCTCGGCACCAACCCGGTCGGGGCGCCGCTCATCGGCTGGGTCGCCGAGACCTACGGCGCCGGTGCCAGCATCTGGATCGGTGGGCTGATCTCGCTGGCCACCATCCTGATCGCGCTCACCTGGCAGCTGCGTCGCTCCGGCGCCCGGCTGCGCTTTCGCATCCTGCCGATGCCGCGCTTCTACGTCACCTCCGCCGACTGCTGAGCCCGTCGCCCGGGCCGGGCCGGTCGCTCCCCTCCTGCTGGGGGCGGATGACACGAAAGCGGTGGCGGTAAGGGGGAAAGAGGCTTAGCGTCGATACGTGGAGCTCGGGCGCGCGCTGCTGCTGATCCTGGCCATCGTCGCCATGGCCAGTCTGCCGGCGGTGATCGCCCTGGTCTTCTGCGCGGACGAGATCATCGACCGGGTCGCCTGCGGGTACGCCGAGTGGCGTGAGCGCCGGCGGGAGCGGCGCACCATCACCCGGCTGGACCGGGCCGTCGAGGCCGACGCGCTGACCCGCGACATCGACCTCACGGACCTCGACCGGCCCGACCGGCGCCCGCTGGAGGAACTCGCCGCCGACCTCCGCCGCCTGCGCAGCCAGGGGGTGGGTTTCGACGGCCGACAGCCCGTCTGGCACGGCATGGTCCTCCAGGCGTACGACGACCGGCTCCGGCTGGCCTGCCGGGCCCTCGGGCTGGCCGAGCACCTGACCGAGCTGGAGGGCATCGACCTGGAGCTGGAACGCGTCCGGGTGGAGGGCCTGCTGCACGCCGCCGGGCTGACCCTGCCCGCCGCCCGGGCCGGTCACCGGCAGCGTCACCGCTGAGGGCGGGCCCGGCGTGAGGCTCTTCGTCGCGCTCTACCCGCCGCCCGAGGCGGTCGCGCACCTCGGCGTGCAGGTCGCCCGGCTGCGGATCGGCGCGGCGGCCGCCGCCGGGACCAACGTCCGGCTCGCCGACCCGGCCAACGCGCACGTCACCCTCGCCTTCCTCGGCGACGTCGAGGCGGACCGGCTGGTCGCCGTGGAGAGCGCGCTCGGGCTCGCCGCCGAGTGGTCCCGGGACGGCCGCCAGGCCGCGCCCCGGCTCCGGCTGGCCGGTGGCGGACGGTTCGGTCGGGGCCGGTTCACCGTGCTCTGGGTCGACCTGCGGGGCGAGGTGGAGCCGGTACTGGTGCTGGCCCGGCTGATCCGCTCCCGGCTGCGGCACGCCCGCCTGCCGCACGACGAGAAGCCGTTCCGCCCGCACCTGACGATCGCCCGCCCCGGCGACCGGGTGCCCCCGGTCGACGTGGCCGCCGACGTGGCCACCCTCGACGACTACGAGGGCCCGCAGTGGCCGGCCGGCGAGATGGTCCTCGTGCGCAGCCATCCCGGCCCCCGCCCCACCTACGACCGCTTGGCCGCCTGGCCCCTCTGACGCTCCCCGGTCACCAGGCCCAGCTCCCGCCGGCCGCCGCCCTGGGCGAACCAGCGCCCGATGATCTGCTCGGTGATCCCCTCGCCGGTCCGCCAGCCGTGGACGTCGGCGGTGTCGAAGAGGTTGATCCCGTGTTCGAGTGCCTCGCGTTGACTCCGGCGACCGGGTGGTCGCCGGAGTCAGGCGGTCACGAGGACTCGCGGGCCGCCGGGCCGCTGCCGAAGAGCACGTCGTCCCAGCTCGGCAGGCGCTTGCGCGGCTTGCCGCCGGCGTCGGTCGACTCGCCCGCCGCTGCCGCCGGCGCGCCCGTGCGCCGGGGCCGGAGCACCGCCAGCGACGGCACGGCCGGCACCTCCTTGGGCGCGTCCGAGTCGTCGTCGAAGGCGGAACCCTGACCACCGCCGAGCAGCGCCGCCGCCCCGCCGCCGACCGGCCGCTGGCGCGGCGCGTCCTGCCCGCCCAGGGCGGCCGGGGTGCGGGGTTCGAGCCCGCGACCCGAGGTCGAGCCGAGCGGACGGTCGAGGGAGGCGAGCAGGGCGTCCCGCCCGGCCCGGATCGGGTCGCGGCCGGGACGGCTGTGCTCCGCCGCCGCCGGCAGGCCGTGCCCGCCCCGGCTCGGCTCGCCGCGCGACGGGCCGGGCAGCGCGTGGCCGCCCCGCTCCGCCGCCGGCTCCTGGCCGAGGATCGGGGTGGGCCGCTCGGCGCACAGGTATTGCGCCATGTCGTCGTGCGGGGTGACCGCCTGCCGGGTCTTGTCGAGATCCCAGATCGCCTGCGCGGTCGCCTTGCCCGAGGGCCAGGTCGCCACGATCCGCCAGGTGCCGTCGTCGCGGCGCCACGCGTCCCAGGAGATCTTCTCGGTGTCGATCCCGTGCTGGGCCAGCCGGCCGTTGACCACCTCGGCGAGCGGGGTGGGCTTCTCCGCGCCCTTCAGCCGGGTGCGCCGGGCGTGCTGGGCGAGCATGGCCCGCTCCTGGAGCACCGGGCCGGCGTAGCGCAGCACGCGGTCGACCGGCACGCCGGCGATCCGGGCGACGTCCTCGGCGGACTCGCCGGAGCGGATCTTCGCCTGGATGTCCCGTGGGGAGAGTGAGGGCACCGGGTCGGCGCTGGCTGCCGGGGCCACCGCGAGCGGCGGGGCGCCGGGCTCGGCGTGCAGCGCGCCGGCGATCCGCTCGTCGATGGGCAGGGCGAGCAGTCGCCCGACCTCGTCGGCGAGCACCAGGGCCTGGCCGTCCTCGGAGAGGGCGACGAAGCGTACTGGGCGCATGGCGTAGCCTCCGTCCCGCTTCGCTGGCCGTCACGCCACGAGCCGGCCACCCGGGCGTCCTCGCACCACCGTACGCGCATCTGTCCGCAGGTGGGGGATGCGACACCCGCATGTCGCGACTGAGCTGCGGCGATGATCACGGTCGGTGGCCGCAGGGCGCGTCGGCGGCCACCGACCGTGACGGCGATCAGAGTCGCTCGACCACGTAGTCGATCGACGCGGTCAGGGCCTCGACGTCGGCCGGCTCGACGGCCGGGAAGAGCGCGACGCGAAGCTGGTTGCGGCCCAGCTTCCGGTACGGCTCCGTGTCCACGATGCCGTTGGCGCGCAGCGCCTTGGCGATCGCGGTGGCGTCGACGGACTCGGCGAAGTCGATGGTGGCGACCACGTTGGAGCGCAGCGCCGGATCGGTGACGAACGGCGTCGCCACCTCGGAGCGCTCCGCCCAGCCGTACACGATCGACGCGCTCTCGGCCGTGCGCTTGGCCGCCCAGGCCAGCCCGCCCTGGGAGTTCATCCAGTCGGTCTGCTCGGCGGCCAGGAAGATCGTGGCCAGCGCCGGGGTGTTGTAGGTCTGCTCCAGCCGCGAGTTGTCGATCGCGGTGACCAGGTCGAGGAAGGCCGGGATGTAGCGGCCGGACGCCTTGATCTCGCCGGCCCGCTCCAGCGCGGCTGGCGACATCAGGGCCAGCCACAGGCCGCCGTCGGAGCCGAAGCACTTCTGCGGGGCGAAGTAGTAGACGTCGGTCTCGCCGACGTTGACGTCCAGGCCGCCGGCGCCCGAGGTGGCGTCGACCAGCAGCAGCGAGCCCGGGTCGGCGCCGGCCACCCGGCTGATCGGCACCGCCACACCCGTCGAGGTCTCGTTCTGCGGGGTGGCGTAGACGTCCACCCCGGCCTCGGCGGTCAGGGTGGGCGCGGTGCCGGCCTCCGACTTGCGGACGGTGGGCTCGCCGAGGAACGGGGCGTCCTTGACGGACTTGGCGAACTTCGCGCCGAACTCGCCGAAGCTGGCGAACTGCGCTCGGTCCCGGACCAGGCCGAACGTCGCGACCTCCCAGAAGGCCGTGGTGCCGCCGTTGCCCAGCACCACCTCGTAGCCCTCGGGGAGGGAGAAGAAGTCGGCGATGCCGCGGCGCAGCCGGGCCACCTCGTCACGGACGGTCTTCTGCCGGTGCGAGGTGCCCAGGTAGCTCGTCGCCACCTCGGCGAGGGCGGAGACCGCCGCCGGACGGACCTTGGACGGCCCGCAGCCGAACCTCCCGTCGGCGGGCTTGAGGTCGTCGGGAATCCGGATGGTCGGTGCGTCAGCCACGGTTGTCGAGATCCTTCCGCATGGGCGAGGGCGGGCCCGGTGTTCAGGCGGGCGCGGATCGACGGCGGACGCGCGCTCAGGCGCACGACGTGGCCGGGACCCGGGCCCGGTCCGGCGACACTGCCGGCCTTCATCCTCGCACCCGCCCCGGCCGCTGCGACCGCTGGTCCCACGCCCGGCGGTGAGGCGTCCACCACAACCCCCACCCGGGGTGGCCTCGGGCGTCGCGCCTGGTCGCGCCCCCGGAACAGCCCGGCAGCGCCCGGGCGGCCGCCGGTGGTCCCGCTACGTGAAAAGGGGCCCCTTCCCGTCGGCGGACGACGGGAAGGGGCCCCTGCGCAGCTCTCAGACGCCGTGCGGGATGGCGTCCCAGCCCTCTACCTCGCTGGGCTTGCGGGTGCCCGGGCCGACGTAGCGGGCCGACGGGCGGACCAGCCGCTGGAGCTTCTTCTGCTCCAGGATGTGCGCGCTCCAGCCGCCCATCCGGGCGCAGGTGAACATGGAGGTGAACATGTGCGCCGGCACCTCGGCGAAGTCCAGCACCACGGCCGACCAGAACTCGACGTTGGTGGCGAGCACCCGGTCCGGGCGGCGGGCCTGGAGCTCCGCCAGGGCGGCCTTCTCCAGCGCCTCGGCGATCTCGAAGCGCGGCGCGCCCAGCTCCTTGGCGGTGCGGCGGAGCACTCGGGCGCGCGGGTCCTCGGCCCGGTAGACGCGGTGGCCGAAGCCCATCAGCCGCTCGCCCCGGTCGAGGACGCCCTTGACGTAGCCCTCGGCGTCGCCGCTGCGCTCGACCGCCTCCAGCATGCTGAGCACGCGGGACGGGGCGCCGCCGTGCAGCGGGCCGGAGAGGGCGCCGATGCCGGAGGAGATGCAGGCCGCGGCGTCGGCGCCGGTGGAGGCGACGATCCGGGCGGTGAAGGTGGAGGCGTTCAGGCCGTGCTCGGCGGCCGAGATGAAGTAGGCGTCGACGGCCTTGACGTGCCGCGGGTCCGGCTCGCCCCGCCAGCGCTTCATGAAGCGCTCGACGATGGTGGACGCCTTGTCGATCTCCTTCTGCGGCACCGCCGGCAGGCCCAGGCCGCGCGCCGACTGGGCGACGAAGGAGAGCGCGGTGACCGACACCCGGGCGAGGTCCTCGCGGGCCTGCTCGTCGGAGATGTCGAGCAGCTGGTTGAGACCCCAGTACGGGGCCAGCATGGCGACCGCGGACTGCACGTCCACCCGGATGTCGCCGGAGTGCACCGGCACCGGGAACGGCTCCGCCGGCGGCAGCCCCGGGCCGAACCGCCCGTCGACCAGCAGCGCCCACACGTTGCCGAAGGAGACCTGGCCGATCAGATCCTCGATGTCGACTCCGCGATAGCGCAGCGCGCCGCCCTCGCGGTCGGGTTCGGCGATCTCGGTCTCGAAGGCTACGACGCCCTCAAGCCCGGGTTTGAAATCGGCCATGTCGCTCTCCTGGATCTGCTCGGTGCGCCCGCCCGGGGCTCCGGTCCCGGCCCAGCCGGGCGAGCGCCTTAGGCGACCCTCAGGGATGTGTTCGTGACATCTTGCCTGCTGGGTAACCGGATTCGCGACCCACGGCGACTGTGCCGCACACGACATCCCCGGTCCGGACGCCCCGGACCGCGTCGGTGACACTGTGCGGTGCGGGCTGGCCAGCGCCGCAGGCAGTGGGCCGGGTCGGCGAGGAGGAGGGGGAACGTGACGGGGGACACAGTCCAACCGGCGGGTATGCGTAACGAGTACGCCCGGGACCTGGGCCTTTCCGAGGCGGACCTGGCCGCCGACTGGCACGGCCAGTTCGCCCGCTGGTTCGCCGACGCGGTCGCCGCCGGACTGCCCGAACCGAACGCGATGGTGGTCGGCACCGCCGACGCCGAGGGCCGCCCGAGCGCGCGCACCGTGCTGCTGAAGGGGTACGACCCGGAGGGCTTCGTCTTCTTCACCAACTACGGGTCCCGCAAGGGCGCCGAGGCGGCCGTCAATCCGTACGTGAGCCTCGTCTTCCCCTGGTTCCCCATGCACCGGCAGGTGGTGGTGGCGGGCCGGATCGAGCGGGTCGACCGGGCGGAGACGGAGGCGTACTTCGCCAGCCGGCCGCGCGGCTCCCAGCTCGGCGCCTGGGCCAGCACCCAGTCCCGGGTGATCCCCGAACGGGCCGTGCTGGACGAGGCGTACCGGGCGGCGGCGGAGCGGTTCGCCGAGGTCGAGCCGATCCCCGCCCCGCCGTACTGGGGCGGGCTGCGGGTGCGGCCCGAGTCGGTGGAGTTCTGGCAGGGCCGGGTCAGCCGACTGCACGACCGGCTGCGGTTCCGGCTCACCGGGCCCGGGGAGTGGACCGTCGAGCGGCTGGCGCCGTGACCCAGCTCAAGGCCGGGCGGCCGAACGGGCTGCGCCGGTTCGCGATCGACGTGCGCCCGCTGGCCGTGCCGGCGTACCGGCGGATGTGGCTCGGCAACGGCATCGCGATGTTCGGCATCCAGCTCACCGCGGTCGCCGTGCCGGTGGAGATGTACGCGCTGACCGGCAGCTCGTTCTGGGTCGGCCTGATCGGGATCGCGGCGTTCGTACCGCTGCTGGTCTTCGGGCTCTGGGGCGGCGCGGTGGCCGACGCGCACGACCGGCGCAAGGTGCTGCTGGGGGCCGCGGCGGTGCTCTGGGCCGCCACATTCGGCCTGGTGGTGCAGGCGGTGCTCGGGATCGGCAGCCCGCTGCTGCTGCTCGTCCTGGTGGCGGTGCAGTCGATCGCCTTCGCGATCAGCTCGCCCACCCGCAACGCGGTCCTGCCCCGGCTGGTGCCCGCGGAGCTGGTGCCGGCGGCGACCACGCTGAACTTCACCACCTTCACGGCCGCCGCGGTGGTCGGCCCGCTGGTCGCCGGCCTGATCTTCGCCGCGTGGGGCACCGACCTCGGCCTGCCGATCGCGTACGCGGCCGACGCCGTGCTCTACGCGGTCGCCGTCTGGGCGACGGTGAAGCTGCCGGCCATGCCGCCGGAGCCGGACCCGGACGCGTCCGCCACCCCGCGGCGGGCCGGGCTGGCCAGCATCGTCGACGGCCTGCGCTACCTGGCCACCACCCCGGTGCTGATGCTCTCCTTCGTCATCGACCTGATCGCGATGGTGCTGGCGATGCCCCGGGCGCTCTTCCCGGAGATCGCCGAGTCCCGGTTCGGCGGCGGCGCGGCGGTCGGCTGGCTCTACAGCGCGATCGCGGCGGGCGCGATGCTCGGCGGGTTGACCTCCGGGTGGATCGGGCGGCTGCGCCGGCAGGGGCTGGTGCTGGTGGCGGCGGTGGTCGGCTGGGGGCTGGCGGTCGCGGCGGCCGGGCTCGCCGGCCAGCTCTGGCTGATGGTGCTGCTGCTCGCGGTGGCCGGCGCGGCCGACCTGGTCAGCGCGGTGCTGCGGCAGTCGATGCTGCTGGTATACGCGCCGGACCGGATGCGCGGGCGGCTGATGGGCGTCAACACGGTGGTCATCGCCGGCGGCCCGCGCCTGGGCGACCTGCGGGCGGGCGCGGTGGCGGCCGGTTTCGGCGGCGGCGTCGCATGGGTCGGCGGCGGGCTGCTCTCGGCGGCGCTCGCGGTGCTGCTCGCGGTGGCCTTCCCGGTGCTGCTGCGCTACCGGGCGGCGGCCCCCTCCGGCGGTGACAAGGCGTGACGGGCCGGGTCGGGGCGAGCGACGCCGGGGCGGGAACCGTTAGGGTCGCCCGCATGGACACCCCCGACCAGCGTCCGCCCTCGGGCGCACAGTGGACCATTTCCGCCGCCGGCCACGAGGCCGTCATCGTGGAGGTGGGCGGTGGGGTCCGGACATACCGGCACGACGGGACCGACCACCTCGACGGGTACGCCGCCGACGAGATCTGTCCGGGTTGCGCGGGGCAGGTGCTGGCCCCCTGGCCGAACCGGATCCGCGACGGGCGCTACACCTTCGGCGAGCGGTCGTTGCAGCTCACCCTCAGCGAACCGGACCGGGGCGTGGCCATCCACGGGCTGGTCAACTGGGTGCCGTGGCGGCTGGTGGAGCAGTCCTCCGACGCGGTGACCGTCGGCTACGACCTGCCGCCGCAGCCGGGCTACCCGTGGCCGCTGCGGCTGCTCACGCGGTGGAGCGTCGGCCCGGACGGGCTGCGCGCGGAGCACGAGGCGACGAACCTCGGCGCCGAGCCCGCGCCGTTCGGCTTCGCGGTGCACCCGTACCTGCGGGTGCCCGGGGTGGCGGTGGACGACCTGTCGATGCGGCTGCCGGCCCGGACGCGGTTGCAGGTGGACGGGCGGCTGCTGCCGATCGGGGGCACCCCGGTCGCCGGCACCGAGTACGACTGGACCAGCCCTCGCCGGATCGGCGGCGCGAGGCTAGACCTCTGCTTCGGCGACGTCATCCGCGACGACGACGGCGGCTCGGTGGTCAGCCTGGCGGCCCCGGACGGCGCGGCGGGCGTGCGGATCTGGGCGGACCGGGAGTTCGGCTGGTGGCAGGTGTTCACCGGCGACGCCCTGCCCGGCGAGCGGCGGCGCCGTTCCGTGGCGGTGGAGCCGATGACCTGCCCGCCGGACGCGTTCCGCTCGGGCCGGGACGTGATCACCCTGAAGCCGGGCGCGACCTGGCGGGGTGCGTGGGGCGTACGGCCCGGGGCCTGAGCGGGGGAGCGCATGGAGTTCAGCGAGGTGGTCCGGCGGCGCCGGATGGTGCGCAACTACGACCCGGACCGCCCCGTACCGCCCGACGTGGTGGAGCGGCTGCTCGACCACGCGGTCCGCGCGCCGTCGGCCGGCTTCGCCCAGGGCTGGGGTTTCCTGGTGCTGGAGACGCCGGAGGACCGGGAGCGCTTCTGGGCGGCGACCACCCCGGCCGGCGGCGGCCGGGAACGGTGGCTGGCGGGGATGCGCCGGGCCCCGCTGATCGTCGTCCCGCACGCGAACCGGTCGGCCTACCTGGAGCGGTACGCGGAATCGGACAAGGGCTGGGCGGACCGCTCGACGGAGCGCTGGCCGGTGCCCTACTGGTACGTGGACACCGGCTTCGCCGCCCTGCTGATGCTGCTGACCGCCGTTGACGAGGGGCTGGGGGCGTGCTTCTTCGGCATCCCCGCGCAGCGCCTCGACGCGTACCGGGAGGCGTTCGGGGTGCCGGGGGAGTACGAGCCCGTCGGGGCCGTGACGGTGGGTTATCGTGCGCCTGACCACCGGTCACCGTCGCTGCGTCGGGGGCGCCGCCCGGTGGACGAGGTGGTCCGGCGGGGGCGGTGGAGCTGACGGCACCGGATGTCCCGTCAGGTGTTTCGTCCGGTGGCGAACCGGACGGCGGGTAGTGAAACTGACATCAGGGAGCAGAACGCGGTGTGGTGCAGCCGGCTACGCTGGCACGGTCATCGGTGCCGCGGGTCGCGGTGCCGCGCCGCGACCCGACCCGGTGTCGTGGGTCGGCCGGGCCAGGGGGAGGGGAGCGTGCCGTCGTGATCTTCAGAGCGGTCCGGGACGGGCGTCCCTACCCGGAGCACAACCTGACGCTCAAGCAGTGGGCGGAGATTCCGCCGAGGCCGCTGCGCCTGGACCAGTTGATCACCACCAAGCGCGAGCTGGCGCTGGACAAGCTCCTCGCCGAGGACTCCACCTTCTACGGCGACCTCTTCCCGCACGTGGTGCAGTGGAACGGCGGGCTCTACCTGGAGGACGGGCTGCACCGCGCCCTGCGGGCGGCGCTCCAGCAGCGCAACCAGATCCACGCCCGGGTGCTCGTCCTCTCCGGGCCGATCGAGTGAGCGCGACCCGCCGGCCATCCTGACCTGCGGTTCCGTCGGATCGGCGCTGCGGCGCGCCCTTCGACGAGCGGCTGTCGCACCGGAGCCGTACCGTCATCTCCAGACGACGTGTCTGACGAGGACGGTGAGGGCCATGGCCCGCGACGGTGACATCAACGAGCCCACGAGGGAGTTCCCCGGTTATCCGACCGGCGAGGCGCTCAAGGAGCGGTCGGCTGTCACAACCGAGCCGGAGCCGGGTGCGCCACCGCCGGCGGGCGGGCCCGCCCGCGGCCTGCTCTGGGTGCTCGGCGCGGCGGCGCTGGCGGTGGTGGTGCTGCTCGGCGTGCAGGCCACCGGCCTGCTGCCGGACTTCCGCAACCCGTTCGCCAAGGAGCAGACCGACCGCAGCCAGCCGCCGCTGCTCAAGTCGATCCAGGACCTCAGCCGCTACGTCGCGGCCGAGGGCAACTTCCAGGTGGTCGTCGATCTGCAGAACGACCGGCGCAACGTGCCCGACTGGCTGCTCAGCCAGCGCACCCTCTTCGTCGGGGCGGGCAGCGTCGAGGCGTACGTCGACTTCGCCAAGATCTCCGAGGGCGCGGTGGTCGAGTCGGCCGACGGCAAGTCGGTGGAGATCAGACTGCCGGCGCCGCAGCTCGGCAAGACCAACCTCGACCTGGAGAAGAGCTACGTCTTCGCCGAGGAGCGCGGGCTGCTCAACCGGGTCGGCGAGCTGGTGAAGGGCGACCCCAACCGCCAGCAGCAGGTCTACCAGCTCGCGGAGGAACGGATCACCACCGCCGCCCGCGACAGCGGCCTGACCCAGCGGGCCGAGGAGAACACCCGCAAGATGCTGGAGGGGCTGCTCCGCTCCCTCGGCTACGAGAAGGTGACGGTCACGTACACCGCCCCGTGACGGCGGACCCACGACGCGACGGCGCCCGCCCCGGTCGACGGGACGGGCGCCTCGTGCTCACCCCCGCGTCGGGCGGGGGCGGGGTGGGCTCAGTAGCGGGCGGCGGCGTAGCGGTCCTCGTTCGGCATCAGGACCCAGAGGACCAGGTAGACGATCACCTGGGTGCCGGGCAGCAGCAGCGACAGCAGGAACAGCAGCCGGATGAAGCCGGCCGACCTGCCGAACCGCTGGGCCAGGCCGGCGCAGACACCGGCGATCATGCGCCCCTGACGGGGGCGGACCAGTTTGCGACTCATCGTCGTACTCCCACTCTGCGGCGTTCGCCGCCTCTGCCCTCAACGGTAGAAAGGGGTGGCCACCGCGCCCTCGGTCGCGAGGAGGATCGGTGGCGCCCGTACCCGTAGGTGGTTACCCGGGAACCGGCCCCGCGACGCTTCCGGACCCGCCGGGGGTGTGACGACCGGTCGCGACTGGCGGCAGGGGCTGAGCTGGGCGGGTAGGCTCGCCGGTCGGGCACCCACACCCCCGGGTGCCAAACGGCCGCCCGGTCCGGGCCGGCCACGACCGTGCCGCTGACCCACGAGGTACGACGGCGAGGAAGTGCAGCCATGATCAGCGTTTTCGATCTCTTCAGTGTCGGCATCGGGCCGTCCAGCTCCCACACGGTGGGGCCGATGCGGGCCGCCCGTACCTTCGTGGCGGGCCTGAAGGCCGACGGGTTGCTGGCTGGCACCGCCCGGGTGCGGGCGGAACTCTTCGGCTCGCTCGGCGCCACCGGGCACGGCCACGGCAGCGACCGGGCGGTGCTGCTGGGGCTGGCCGGTGAGGCCCCGGAGACGGTCGACACCGACACGGTGGACGCGCGGGTCGCCCGGGTCCGTGTCGAGCGGCGGTTGGGCCTGCTCGACGCGCACGAGATCGACTTCGATCCGGACCGGGACCTGGTGCTGCACCGGCGCCGGTCGTTGCCGTACCACCCGAACGGGATGACCTTCGTGGCGTACGACGACGACGGCGCTGAACTGCGGACCCGGACGTACTACTCCGTGGGTGGCGGTTTCGTGGTGGACGAGGCGGCGGCCGGGGCGGACCGGATCAGGCCCGACGCCACGCGGGTGCGGCACCCGTTCGGCACCGGTGCGCAGCTGCTCGGTGTGACCGCGTCGACGGGGCTGTCGATCAGCGAGGTGATGCTCGCCAACGAGCTCTCCTGGCGCGGCGAGGGTGAGGTGCGCGCCGGCCTGTTGGAGATCTGGCGGGTGATGCGGGAGTGCGTCGAGCGGGGCTGCTCGCGCGACGGGGTGCTGCCCGGCGGGCTGAAGGTCCGCCGCCGTGCCGCCGAGCTGCGCCGCAG